>NZ_JBIBUK010000006.1:0-342811 GCF_043079345.1 Streptomyces sp. NPDC015220
CCCGCGGAGCGGGTACCCCATCGCTGCGCGATGGGCAAGCGAACACCCCCGCTGCGCGGGGGTGTTGCGCGCCCCGCTCCGCGGGGCGCGTTGCTGCTCGCTCCGCGAGCAGCTCATCCGCCTTGCTGCGCAAGGCGGATGACGCTCCGTCCGCTGCGCTCCCGGAGCTGCGGGGCCTACAGGCCCCGAGAGGTGGCTTCCGCTGCGCTCCAGCCGCCGGCGGGCCTTCGGCCCGAGCAGCAAGGGGGCGTGGGGCTCGGCTGACTCAGCCACCGCGTGATGCCGCTCTCCTCCTGGCCCGGCTCGCCACCCACTGGGCCAGGAGGTTGCCTGCGGCCACGAGGACAGCGAAGACGGACGCGTCGAGCCACGTCCTTCCGGTAACGGCGCGCCACACCACCGCGACCGCCCCGTAGGCCGCAAACCACACCGCTACAACAGCCGTCCAGCGCATCCACCGCCGAGACCGCCACTCGATCAACCACTCCCGCCTCTGCATGCCGTCCGGTTACCCCCGTGAATGCTCGTCAGCAAGTCTTGCCCCGGATCCCGAACGGTGATCGGGGAGAGGTTTTCGCTTTCGGCTCGGATCGTGTCCTGGTGGCGCATCATCTGGTTGGGGCCTGGGGGCAAGGGTCTCGGTCTGGCCCCTCGGGTAACGGAGAGGAAGGATCTGCCATGGCTCTGGGCTGCCCCCGGCAAGCTGGGTCACGGCTGACGTGACCCAGCTTGCCTGGGGGATTTCGGGCGTTACTGCCGGGGTCGCATCGTCTCTTCTTGTCGGTGGCGGCGGAGCGTCCACAGTGTCCCGAGGAAGAACAGGGAGAACATGACTGCGCACGCGGCCGCCCTGACAACCGTCGCCGTGCCCTCGTCACCCGTGATCGCGTCGATCAGCAGCAGGCACCACAGCAACGCGAATCCTCCGTGGAACCAGCGTCCGAATCGAAGGATTTTCACTGCTTGGGCCGGGAGCGGGTACCGGCCCCGCCACCTGAACGGACTCATGAGCGTCTGCTACCCGCCACCGGTCAGCCTGCACCCCGACTTCTGCTTGGCGTCCCGAAGTGATGCATCATGTAGCTTTGGGAAAACTGGGCTACTTCCTGAGTGGCACTGGATAGAATCGATGGAAGTAGCGGGGCGGGTGGGGAGGGGAAGGGCACTATGAATTCCGACGCGCTGGGGCCGAGCGCAAAGTCGTGGACATCGGCGCATGAGGCCGTGGAGATGAGTGGCTACGAGACGCTCTCCATGCTCCTGGACGCCGGGGCCGATCCGAACGAGGTGTGCTTCGAGCTCACGCTGCTGCACGCGATCGACGTGGAAGGGGACAGCCACCTCCAGACGGGACACCCCCTGCACACAGCCACCACGGCGATCCTGCTGGCGTACGACGCCGACCCGCGCCTGCCGGCCATCGACGGAGAGACTCCCCTGCAGATCGCCGAGTACTGCGACCACGAGCCGGCCAGGCGGCTGCTCCAGCGATCCCTCGCCCTCACGCTGCAGGCACCCCCAGGGAGTGCGCGTGGCAAATGATCGCGGACCTTCGCCTCTTGACCCGGACTTCGCTTACGGCGACGCCTCGATCTACGTGGACGCGGTGGCCGCCTCGCGGATCGTGGCCCGGCTTCGAGACGCCCTCGGCCTCGAGGACGACGGTCCGGGGCTGACCGTCGGGCCGGTGCGCGTGTACGGCGAGCCCAACGACTACGCCACGGGCCGACGTGCTCATCCCTTCGACTTCCTTCAATGGCCCACCGTGCTGGAGTGCGAGGCGTGCGCGGGAGCGTCGGCCGAGGTGGTGCAGGCCGTCACGGCCATGCTCGAGGCGCTGTGGCGCGACGGCTTCAAAGCCGTAGCCGCCTGCGCCTTCGAGGACGAGCTGCCCGCGCGCGGCGGGACAGACAGGTATCTCCTCCCCGCCCCTGGCCCCGACGGGCCCGCGGCCTCTTCGGGCCTGTGGTGGAAGAACCTGATCTCACCCGGAAAAAGAAAAGGATGGATTCTGTGATCAGCCTCCGGGAACATCAGGTGACCCAGAAAACGAGCATTCGTGAATGGGTCAAATTCTTTGCAAGATCTTCTGTGCCTGCTGAGGGAGCACGGGGCACGCTGGTGTCCGCGACCGGATCGGGCAAGACGATCACCGCTGCCGCGAGCGCGCTTGAATGCTTCCCGGGCGGTCGGATCCTCGTGACCGTGCCGACCCTGGACCTGCTTGTCCAGACCGCCCAGGCATGGCGGGCAGTCGGTCATCGCGCGCCGATGGTCGGAGTGTGCTCGCTGGAGAACGACCCGGTCCTCAACGAGCTGGGCGTGCGCACCACCACCAACCCGATCCAGCTCGCACTGTGGGCCGGGCACGGGCCCGTGGTCGTGTTCGCCACGTACGCCTCCCTCGTGGACCGCGAGGACCCGGAGGACCTGACGGGTCAGCGGAAGGTCCGCGGGCCGCTGGAGGCCGCTCTGGCGGGCGGGGAGCGGCTGTACGGGCAGCAGATGGCGGGCTTCGACCTCGCGATCGTGGATGAGGCGCACGGGACCGCCGGTGATCTCGGGCGGCCGTGGGCGGCGATCCACGACAACCAGCGGATCCCCGCCGGCTTCCGGCTCTACCTCACCGCGACCCCGCGCATCCTCGCCGCCCCCGCTCCGCGAAAGGGCGGGGACGGCCAGGAGGCGGAGATCGCGACCATGGCCGACGACCCGGAGGGCACGTACGGCGCGTGGCTTGCCGAGCTCGGTCTCTCGGAGGCGATCGAGCGCGAGATCCTCGCCGGTTTCGAGATCGACGTCCTGGAGATCCGCGACCCCTCCCCCGTCCTCAGCGAGTCCGAAGAGGCACGGCGCGGCCGGCGCCTGGCCCTGCTGCAGACCGCCCTCCTGGAGCACGCCGCCGCATGGAATCTGCGTACGGTCATGACGTTCCACCAGAAGGTCGAGGAAGCCGCGGCGTTCGCGGAGAAGCTGCCCGGGACTGCTGCCGAGCTGTACATGAACGATGCCTCGGACAATGACCTGGCGGCTGCGGACCGGTTGCCGAAGTCGTCGATCGGCGCGGAGTTCTACGAGCTGGAGGCCGGCCGCCACGTCCCGCCGGACCGGGTCTGGTCGGCGTGGCTGTGCGGCGACCACCTCGTCTCCGAACGACGCGAGGTCCTGCGCCAGTTCGCAGGCGGCATTGACGCCAGCAACCGGCGCGTGCACCGGGCGTTCCTCGCCTCCGTACGCGTGCTCGGGGAAGGCGTCGACATCACCGGCGAACGGGGGGTGGAGGCCATCTGCTTCGCCGACACCCGCGGCTCCCAGGTGGAGATCGTGCAGAACATCGGCCGCGCGCTGCGGCTCAACAGGGACGGCAGCACGAAGGTGGCCAGGATCATCGTGCCGGTGTTCCTGGAGCCGGACGAGGACCCCACCGACATGGTCGCCAGCGCCAGCTTCCGCCCCCTCGTAGCGGTCCTCCAAGGCCTGCGCAGCCATGATGAACGACTCGTTGAGCAGCTGGCCTCCCGCGCGCTCACCAGCGGCAAGCGCAAAGTCCACGTCCGGCGGGACGAAGACGGGCGGATCATCGGGGCTGATGGCGAGGACCAGGAGCAGGGCGGCGCCGACGCCGCTGCCGAGTCCGCGCTGCTGCACTTCTCCTCTCCCCGGGACGCCGCGACCATCGCGGCGTTCCTGCGCACCCGGGTCTACCGGCCCGAGTCCCTGGTCTGGCTCGAGGGCTACCAGGCCTTGCTGCGCTGGCGGCAGGAGAACGGGATCACCGGCGTCTACGCCGTGCCCTATGACGTGGAGGTCGAGGTCGGGGTCACGAAGGATTTTCCGCTTGGCCGATGGGTTCATCAGCAGCGGAAGGCGCTGCGGGCGGGTGAGCTGGAGGAACGGCGCAAGACCCTGCTCGACGCCCCGGAAGCCGGGATGGTCTGGGAACCGGGCGAAGAGGCGTGGGAGAACAGGCTCGCCATGCTCCGGTCCTACCGGCGGGCCACCGGACACCTCGCGCCGCGACAGGACGCGGTGTGGGGCGAGGGCGAGACGATGATGCCCATCGGCCAGCACATGGCCAACCTCCGCCGCAAGGACGGCCTGGGCAAAGACCCGAAACGGGCGGAACAACGCGCGAAGCAGCTGGCCGCGGTCGATGAGGACTGGAACTGCCCGTGGCCGCTCAACTGGCAGCGCCACTACCGCATCCTCACCGACCTCGCCGCTGATGAGGCCGGCGGCGTGCTGCCCGACATCCAGCCCGGCGTCCTCATGGACGGCGACGACCTAGGCAAGTGGCTCCAGCGGCAGAGGAATGCCGCTACCTGGGCGCAGCTGTCCACCGAGCAGCAGGAACGGCTGACCAGGCTCGGCATCAAGCCGTTGCAGGCGCCGCCTCCCGCCCCTGCGGCCGGGCGTGCGGCGCGGGGCCCGAGCAAGGCACAGAAGGCATTCCAGCGTGGCCTGGCGGCCCTCACGCAGTGGGCCGAACGGGAAGGCGCCCAGCGGCCGGTACCGCGCGGCCACAGCGAGGAAATCACGGTCGACGGCCAGGACGAGCCGGTGGTCGTCAAGCTGGGCGTATGGGTCTCGAACACCAAAACGAGGCGCGACAAGCTCACAGTGGAGCAGCAGGCCGCGCTGCGGGAGCTGGGCATGGAATGGGCGTAGCGCGAAGGATTTGCCAGGCCACTCGGTTGGCAGGGTCATCCGGCTTTTCTTGGGCATCTCACCCTGCGGTGGCCGGCTATCCGCCTACGATGCCGTCCGCGGACTACGGGGAGGTCGGGGAATGCACGGGCTCGAAGCGGTGGTGGTCCGGCTGGCGTCCACGGTGGCGCAGACGGTCGCCAAGTCGGTGCTGACGCCGAAGCCGGGGGCGGGTCTGGTGGCGGATCCGGTACGACCGCTGCCGAAGCCGGCGGGGCCTGAGAAGCTGGCGCGGGTCCTCGGCGAGCGCATCGCGTCCGCGTACGCTTCATTGCCGGAGCATGAGCGGCTGGCCGCAGTGGCAGCGGTGCAGGACACGTTCGCTGCCGCGGGCCCGATCGGCTGAGGTTCTCCTGCTGCGCGGGAGGTATTGACTAGCTGGTCAGGACGGGTTGGCGTGGTGTCAGGTTCGCTGATTCGGTCGCTGCCTGGGTGGCGTAGTGCTTTGCTTCGAACTCGATGGGGCTGAGGTAGCCGAGGCGCTTCTGGATGCAATCGGTTCGGCGTGTGCGCCGTGAAGTCGCGTTGTATCAGGTCGGGGGATAGTTCGGCGTCCGGGTCCCGGCGGGTGGAGCCGTTGCCCCTGCGGGGGCTGATCCTGGTCAGGCCTGCTTGGCGTATGAGCCGCTCGACCGCTTGCGGCCGACGTGGACGCCCTCGCGTTTCAGGACGGCATGGATTCTGGTTGATCCGTAGATGGCGCCGGAGTCCTGGTGGATCTGCCGGATCTGCCCGGTCAGCTCGGTGTCCTGACGGATTCGTTCGCTGGGCTCCTTCTCTGCTTGGCGCCGGCGGTAGTAGGTGGAGGGTGGGATGTGCAGTTCCCGCAGGGCAGGCTCGACTTCCAGGTGCGGATGTTCGTCGAGGAGCGCGGTCACCTGGGCCGGGTCGGGTTGAGCTGGGCGGCGAAAAAAGCCGAGGCCGTCCGCAGGATTTCGTTCGCCCGGCGCAGATCGCGCACCTCACGTCGCAGCTGGGCGAGCTCTGCCTTCTCCTCGGTGGTGAGCAGGTCATTACGCTCGCCGGCATCGGCCTCGGCCTGCGGGATCCAGTTGCGCGGGGCTTCGTGATGCACGTCGAGATCCTCGGCCATGCGAGGGATCACGGGCTTCGGCTCGGCAGTTCGGTACATCCGCACCGCACGCTCGCGCAACTCCAACGGGTATTTCCTCGGCGCGGGCATCGTCTGGGCTCCTCTCGTGAGATCCATCTGACCTGCGGTCACTCTTCCCCGCATCTTGGGGGAGCCTTGGTCGCCCGCGCAGCCCTGCGCCTGTCCCCCGCAGCCCGCGAGACGCTGGCCCAGCGGACAGCGGACGAGTACCGCGTACGCCGCCTGCGTTTTTTGAAGGAGGATCTCTACGACCGCCCCGGCCTCATCGTCGTCGACCGGCTCGAGCGTCAGGCAGCCGACGCGCTGAGCGGCGGGCATGTCGCCGAACTCCAGCGCTTGGCTCGCCTGATCAGCTCCTGTGACCGCTGGTGGTTCCCGGTGCTACAGCAGTGGGAACAGGTCGGCCGGGGCTTCAGGGACGCCGGCATGCAGCAGCAGGCCATGCTCGTCCTGCACGACGCACTGAAAGCCCTCAATGGCGGCAGCCTGCCTCCTGGCATCACGCGACCCGAAGTGCCCGAGACCGGGGGCGCGGCGAAGAGGGCATACCCATGAAACTGGTTCTGTGGGAGTGCTGTTCGCGCGGCTGGCCAGCTGGCGGGCCTGGCGTATCCAACGGCACAGCGCAGCGCCCTTGTCCTACGACGCCGCTTGGCGCCAGGCTCGCCTGCACCGCTGCCCTGACGAGATGGTGTATCGACTGCACGGGCACGAAGCCCCTGCCACCCCAAGCACGGAACATCACGGTTACAACAGGCACTGGCCATCTGGTCCGGCTTGGGGGACAGCGTCCGTGCTTCCGCTGCCGGCTACTTCCGTGGACACGATCGACGATGTACTGCACCGCCGGTGCGCGTCAACGATTTCAATGCGCTACACGGTGGCCCCGGCCGGGCTGGAGCCGATCACGCGGCGGTGCCGCCGCAGTTCTGGTTGCTGTGGTGGCCGGGGGCCGGGTCACCAACTTCGCCCTGCCCGGACACGAGCGGCTGACCAAGTGCTGAGATCCAGGGTTTGTCCGGGCCGGGTGGGTGAAGCTGAGAGCGCCTGCATCCGGTCAAGAGCGAGCATCCGGTTCACGGCCTGCCGGATGGTGAAGCCGCCCTGGTCCCGCTGTGGGAGGACCGCCGGCGGGGAAGCCTCGGCAGGCTCAGCGGGAGGACTTCGATGCTCTGGCCTGGGGCGCGACGCGGCTGTGCTCGCGCTTGGAGGCAGCGAAGAAGACCAGAGAGGCCAGGCGGCGGCGCAGCGCGGGGAGGCGGCTGGCCACGGGGCAGATGACCGCATGCGGTTTTCCGCGCACGTACACGGGCACCCCCATGGCGAATTCCGGACGGCCCTCGCGGGCGGCGCTGGAATAGGCGCCGGCCTCGTGGTGGATGAATTCGACCGCTGGCTTGACCAGGGCCTTCTGGTGCTGGAGAAGGGCCTGGATCGCCGCCAGATGTTTCTGCTCGGCAGCCTGCCGCGTCTTGTGCTGTCGCTGCTGGACGGCCGGCGGGCGTCGCTGTTGGACGGGGTCTTCATGCCGCTGGTGACGGGATCCGCTGGAGGCGCGGCCCTCTCATCGATCGCAGCGCCCGCTGACCAGGCCGCACGCGTCGGGCCCGGTCCTTCGACGGGGGGGCCGGGCCGCTGGCTGTTCGGCAGGAAGCGTCGGCGTCGCTGGGTCTGGCTGCCATTCACCCGGGGCCGGGGAGCCGGGGTGGCTTTCCGGTCCTTTATCTGGTTTCGATGTTTGTCCGGCCAGGGTCAGCCGGTGCTGACGCATTCACGCGCTCAGCACGGTCGGATCTGGTAGACCGGGGTCCACGACGCGGTGCCGGTGTCCTTGGCCGTGTTGGTCCAGCGCAGGCTGCCGTTGGAGTTGTGGAACTTGGCGACGGTGCCCGACGTCCACCCCGCCTGCACCGCCGTCGGCCATGCCGCCGTGGTGTCGCGCCGCGTCGGGGCTTGGGAGGGGGCGGCTACCGCGGGCGGTAGCGCGGCCTGCCGGGTGTGGTCGTCGTCGCGGAAGTGCGCGGGCCCGCAAGCGCCCATGCGCCGGGCGCCACCGGGCTGCGGGGTGTGGCGGGGCCTCCCTGTACCGGCGGTGTCGGGCACGGTAACGCGTACAGGACGTCGCCTTTCCCGGGGGCATTTGTTCGAGTCGTGTCAGCAGTTGCCTCGGGGCGGGGCGGGATTCGAGCACGCGTGGCTCGTTCGACGCGCGGGCATGATGGCCGGCGTCCCGTCCCTTCGAAGCGCGCCGCTGCCTTCTGCTCGTTTCCTCCCGCTTTTTTCTTCCAGGTTGGGGTGCGGGGCTCGTCTGCGGGCGCGGTCGACGACGGCGCCCGCGTCCGTCCGGGGGGCGAGGGGCGCCGTCGTGGTCCGGGGGCGAGGTCAGGTGGTGCTGTCCGCCGCCTCCAGGGTGAGGGGGTGGGTGGCCAGCGGGGTGACCTTGATGTCCGCGTGGGGGCGGATGGGCAGGGAGGCCAGCACCTGCTCGAGGGCGTCCGCGTCGGCGGCTGACCAGATGCCGACGTTGCCGCGCTGGCCGGGCAGCCGCCAGATGTGCTTGAGCACGCCGGTGGCGATGAGTTCGTGGGCGTGGGCGTGCTCTCGTTTGATGACTTCGTCGCGTTCCTCGGGCGGGAGTGCGTAGACGCGGGAACCGTCAAGGTGGATCATGAAATCCATGGGGTTCTCCTTGAGTGGGTCGGCTGTGTGTTCCTAGGGGTCTGGTGCGTCAGCGGGTCCGTGGTCCGTCGGGGTGGGCGCAGACGCGGGTCGCCTGTTCCGGTGCCGGGTCCGGTGCGTCGGCGTGCTGGTGGCCGGCGGGCAGGAAGCGGACCACTCCCAGTGTCGTGACCACCAGGACCGCGGCCCCGATGGCGAGACTGATGCGCATGCCCGTCATGAAGTGGGCCGAGTCGGCGATCAGAGCACCCAGCAGGGCCACGCCGATGGCTCCGCCGAACTGGCGGGCCGCGCTGAGGACGCCGGAGGCCAGGCCCGCTCGCTCGTGCGGGACCGATTCCAGCATCGCCGTCGTCAGGGGCGGGACGGCCAGGCCGCCGCCGATGCCCAGTGGCACCAGCAGGACGAGCAGGAGGGGGGTCGGGGTGTCCTCGGTGACGAAGAGCAGTCCGAGGATGCCCAGTGTCTGGATGAGCTGGCCGGTGACCAGTGGGAAGCGGGGGCCGTGGCGGTTGGTGAGCTTGCCGGCCAGTAGGTTGACCAGGGTGGTGAAGGCCGTCATCGGGATGAACATCAGGCCTGCCATCAGGGCCGAGGCGCCGCGGTGTTCCTGGAAGAAGATCGTGAAGACGAAGACCAGCCCGTAGTAGCCCAGGTTGAGGGCCAGGCCGGCGCTGGTGCACACGGCCACCGCGGGGTTGCGGAACATGGACAGTGGTACCGCCGGATTGCTCTGGCGGGACTCGGCGGTCAGGAACGCGGTCGCGGCGGCGATCGCCACCGCGAATCCGGCGAGGGTGGCTGGGTGCGTCCAGCCGTCGGAGCCCGCGTTGATCACCGCGAAGACCAGGGCCGCGAGGGCCAGGACGGCTGTGATCTGGCCTGCCGGGTCCATCGGGGCCCGTCCGCGCGGGGAGCGCGGTGCGCGGAGCATGCCGATGAGGGCGACGATGCCGACGGGGATGTTGATGAAGAAGATCCAACGCCAGCCGAGTCCGGTCGTCAGGGCTCCGCCGACGACCGGGCCCGCGGCCACGGCCACCCCGCCGCCCGCTGTCCACCAGGCGATCCCGCGGGCCCGCAGGGACGGGTCGTCGTAGGCCTGGCGGACCAGGGCGAGGGAGGCCGGCATCATCACCGCTGCGCCGGCTCCTTGGAGGGCTCGCGCGACGATGAGCACGTCGAGGCCGGGCGCGAGTCCGCACAGGGCGGACATGAGGGTGAAGACGGACAGGCCGATGGTGAAGGCGCGGCTGGCACCGATGCGGTCCGAGATCGCGCCTGCCGACAGCAGCAGTGCGGCGAAGAGCAGGGTGTACGCCGTCACCACCCACTGCAGTGCCGAGACCTGGCCGTCCCACTGCGCGCCGATGCTCGGCAGGGCGACGTTGACCACCGTGGTGTCCAGCGTGATCACGAAGAACGCCAGGCAGGCGACGAGGACGGTGGCGTTGGGGCTCAGGGTGGGCCGGACGTCCGCCGCCTGTGTCTTTGGGGGAGCGTCGGCGGCGGGCGGCCTGCTCACAGTGTCCTTTCGAAGTGGTCCCGCACCGAGTCCAGTGCCGGGGTCACCGTCGTTTCCTGGTCGTAGAAGTCGAATTGGCTGCCCGTCGTCCATCGCAGCTCCTTGGGGGCCGTCAGGGCCTCGTGGAAGCGGCGGGCGCCGTCGGGGACGGCGGCGTCCGGGCTGTGCAGCATGAAGGTGGGGGCCGTGCACCGGGGGGCGACCGCGATGGGGTCGAACGTCAGCCATTGGGGCCAGCTCATGACGGCGAAGCGGTTGTCCCACTGCGGGACGGCTCCCCGGGCGGTGTTCAGGTAGTAGTCGAACGGCCCGTACATGGCGGCCCGCTCGTCGGTGTCGCTGGCCGCGGCGATGTAGTCGACCTCGCCGGTCGACTCGTACTTCGCCCGGGCCGTCTCGCCCAGGGTCATCCGCTCGCGGATGCCCTCGGGGCCGCCGTAGATGTCCTGGACCAGGGTCCGGTCGTGGAGCCAGGGGGCCACCATGGCGACGGAGCGGATCTGCGAGCTGCGTGATCCGGCGACCGCGACGTATCCGGCGCCGGCGCAGATGCCGAGTGCGCCGATTCGGGAGGCGTCCACGTCGGGGCGGGTCTTGAGGTACTCGACGGCGCTGGTGATGTCGGCGATCTTGCGCTCCGGCGATTCGAAGTTCCGCGGGTCGCCCTTGGACTCGCCGTAGCCGCGGAAGTCGAAGGCGAGGGCGGTCAGGCCCCGCTGGGCGAGGCCGGCGGCGTAGCGGCCCGCCATTTGCTCCTTGACCGTGAGCCACGAGCCGACGACGAGGACCGCGGGAGAGTTCTCCCCGGCGGGCTGTGACGCCGGCCGGTAGAGGTCGCCGCGCAGGTCGACTCCTTCACTGGGGAGCGCCACCCCCTCGACGCGCACATCACCGTTGGGGTTCATGGGGGTCTCCCTTCCTGGTCCTGCCGGCGCTCGCTGCGCTCCGCGACGTCAGGTAACCAAGCGGGTTGACTCTCTGTCAAGTGATAAGTCACATTTCCTTGATCGAAAATGACTCTCTTGTTGACATCGCATCCGTCGCGGAGTCACCCTCGATCGATCAACCGAACAAGGAGTCGACTATGACGCAGGGTCAGCTCGCCCCGCCGCGCGACGCGCAGTCGGTGGGGGTTTACTTCCTGGACCAGATCGGCGGCGGGCGGCTCGACGCCGCGTTCGCCTGCCTGGCCGACGACGTCGTGATGGAGATGCCGTTCGCCCCGCCCGGCAGCCCGACCCGGCTGGAGGGGGCCGACGCGCTGCGCGGCCTGTACCGGGGGGTCGTGGGCGCGGCCCTGTCGATCGAGCTGCCGGTGAGCACCACCCGGCCGTTCGCCGACCCCGAGTGGGCACTGGTGGAGTACACGGGCCGGATCGTGCAGCCCGGCGGGCAGGAGTACACCAACGTCTACCACGGCCTGTTCCGGGTCGTGGACGGGAAGATCAAGGTCTTCCGGGAGCTGTACGACACCTACCGGTTCGCCGAGCAGGTGCCCCTCGAGGCGCGCCGGGCGATGTTCCCGACCACCGGCGAGGGGTGAGCGCGATGTCCGAGGCAGCCGCCCGTGCCCTCGGCGTGGGAGTGCCCCTGTCCGGAGCCTGGGCGACACCGGCCGCCCAGGTGCGGGTCGCCCGGCAGGCCGAGGCGCTCGGTTACCGGTCCCTGTGGACCTTCACCCGTCTGCTCTTCCCGATGCGGAGCAACGACGCCGAGTGGTCCTCCGACTTCCAGCCGGCCTTCCACCACGGGGTGGCGGAGCCGCTGATCACGCTCGGCTACCTGGCCGGCCGCACCGAGCGGATACGGCTGGGCGTATCCGTGCTGAACGCGCCGTTCTTCGCGCCCGCGGTGCTGGCCAAGCAACTCATCCAGCTCGACCGGGTGTCGGACGGGCGGCTCGACGCCGGTCTCGCCCAGGGCTGGTCCGAGGAGGAGTTCCGGGCCGTCGGCCTGCCCATGGAGCGGCGGGTGGCGCGCACCCTGGAGTACGTCGAGGTGCTCCGGCTGATGTGGGAGCAGGACCAGGCGGAGTTCGCGGGCGAGTTCACCGAGCTGCCGCGCACCCTGGTGCGCCCCCGCCCCGTGCAGCCGGTCTTCCCGCTGCTGCTGGGGGGCTCCACCGAGAAGGCCTGGACGCGTGCGGGGCGTCTGGCCCAGGGCTGGGTCAGTCCGGGCTTCGTCACCGTGGCGGAGGTCGCGCGGGCCGCGGCCGGGGTGCGGGCGGCCGCCGAACGCGCCGGGCGTTCCCCCGACGAGATGCGTGTCGTCGTGCGGGCCACCGTCTTCCTCGGCCGCGAGGCCGGCTCCGGGCGGGCCCCCTTCAACGGTTCGATCGCCCAGATCCGGTCGGACATCGAGCAGATGCACGACGCCGGAGCCACCGAGGTCTTCCTCGACTTCAACTTCGATCCGCGGATCGTCGGCCCCGACGCGTCCCCCGCCGGTTCCCTCAGCCGGGTCGAGGAGGCGCTGGGCGAACTCGCCCCCGCCGCGCTCCCCGCCGCACGGTGAGACGCCCCCTTCGCGGACTCGAGGACTGGGAGACATCATGATCCATGCGATTTCGCGGCTCGTCGCGGGCTGCCGGCCCGACGGCGGCTCGGTGGTCGAGGCGGACGGGCCGGTCGCCGCGGTGACCGTGGGCGCGCTGCCCGGCGTCGAGTTCTACCGGGTCTGGGGGAGCAACGGCGCCCCGGTGGTGGGCGACGGCGGCACCGAGGCGGCCTTCGCGCCCTACTTCCCCGGGGCCGGGGGGGCCCGCTTCGTGATACTGCGCTGGCCCCCGGAGACGGGGCGGGGCCCGGAGGGCGACCCCGACGCGCTCACCGCCGAGGTCGAGCAGGTCTTCCCCGGGCTGCTCCAGGCGCTGGCGCCGGACGAGAAGGGGTACCACGCGACGGACACCGTCGACATGTCGGTCGTGCTGGAGGGTGAGCTCTGGCTCCGGTTGGAGGACGGCTTTGAGACCCGGCTGACGCCCGGCAGCTGCGTCGTCCTGCGTGGCAACCGGCACTCCTGGTCCAATCGGAACGCCGAGCCCGCCGTCATGGCCAGTGTCTTCATCGGCGCCCACGGCGCGCCCGGGCAGGCCGGCGTGGTCTAGCGGGCGGCGCCGGGCACGCCGGCGCGGTCGGTGGCGGCGGGCAGGCCCGGCAGGCCCGCGTCGTCGAGGGCCTGCCGGTAGGCGGCGCCCGCCTCGGCGGTGTGCCCGTGCCGGTGCCAGACGTCCGCGATCCGGCGCCACGCGGCGGCCGAGGAGCGGTCCGTGGGCAGTTGGCGCAGCTGCTGCGCGGCGGCCCGCAGGGTGTCCCGGGCCTGTTGGTCCTCGCCCTCGGCGAACTGGGCGTGGGCCAGCACGGCGCGGGCCTCGACCGATTCGCCGCGTGGCTCGTCGCGGAGCAGCGCCAGCGCTCTGGAGGCGTGCTGCCTGGCCTCGGCGGCCCGGTCCAGGCGCAGGCACGCCCAGGCGAGGCCGGTCTGCGCCGATGCCTGCTCGGCCGGTGTCCCGACGTCCACGAGCTGGGCGTGCGACCGCTCGAGCAGTTGGTGGGCCCGCTCGGGGTCGGCGGGTTCGCAGGACAGCAGCAGTGTGCCGTAGACCGTGCGGAGCAGGGCGTGGTGGCGCAGGTGGTCGCTCTCGGCCAGCAGCGCGCAGGCCCGTTCGGCCAGGGCGAGGGCCTCGTCGATCCGGCCCTGGGAGCGGGCCACGAGAGCGGCGTTCCAGTAGGTCTCCCGTTGGGCGCTGCGGCCGCCGCCGTCGTCGGCGATCCGGATCAGCCGGTCGGCCACCAGGCGGGCCTTGGCCAGGTCGCCGCGGCTGCGGTAGCAGCCGACCAGTACGGCGCCGAGCTGGATGTGGTCGTCCGTGGCCTCGAGGCCGAGCTGGTCGAGACGGCGCAGGGCCCGTTCACCGATCTCGACGCTGAGGACCTGGTCGCCCAGGGCCTGGTGGCAGCGGCTCAGCGCCGCGGCCAGCCGGCTCCACTCCGCCGAGCCGGCGACGCAGCGGGGGTCCTCGTACAGCGCGGTGAGGGCCTGGGCGGCGGCTTCGAGGCGGCCGAGCCGTTCCAGGGCGAGTGCCTGTCCCAGGCGGGCGCGGCGCACGGTGGCCTCGGGCAGGACGGGTGCGGCGGCGAGGACCTCGCTGAAGGCCTGCAGTGCCTCGGCGTCGGCGCCGTTGTGCAGGGAGAGGTCGGCGAAGGCCGCCTTGAGCTCCAGCTCGCGGGTGCGGGTGTCGTCCTGGCCGGTCAGCAGGTAGCCGGGGGTGCATCCGAGGCGTTCGGCGAGGAGGGCCACGACCGCCGCCGAGGGGGTGCGCTTGCCGGACTCGATCAGGGAGATGTAGCTGACCGAGACGTCGTCGCTGGCGAGGTCCTGCTGCTTGAGACCGCGAGCACGGCGGAGTTCCCGCAGCCGTCGGCCGGTGCCTTCACCGTCTTCGGCGGTGCTGTCCACAGTGTCTCCTCGGGCCTGCTGGTGGGCTGTCGACGGGGTGGCGGAGATTTTACAGGAAGTTTGACAAACTTCGCCATGGTCGGTGAAGGAAGTCACATTTTCCGGTTCGGCGGTGCGACTTCAGGATGTACAAGGTCGCTTTTCGCGGCTTCCCCGGGTCTTGGCTAAGGTCACGCGGAGTGACGGCGGTGCACCGCATGCAGGGATCCGGGGCTGATGGCGGGCGCGTGCGGATGGCAGACGGGAGTGGGCATGTTCCGACCGATCCGGCGCGCGGCCTTCTTCGACCTCACCCATCCGGAACGGTCCTGGAGTGAGGACGCGCTGGTCAGCGACGCGGTGGCGGGTCATCGGGCCGAGGGGGACCTGGTCGTGCTGGTGGTGGAGGCCCGCCGGCCGCCGCCGCGGCGGCTGTTGGCCGGGGGGACCGTTCTGCGGCTGCCCGCCTCCGCCGCCGGCGACACGGACAAGTGCACGGCGGTCGTCGAGGCGATGATCCGTCTGTGCATCGACCCGGCCAGCTGTTTCGGCTACGGGGACCTGTGCGCCGGGGCGGGACTGCTCGGTGTCGTCGGCAACCCGCGCGTCATCGCGTGCGGCGCGGACAGCGGCAGGCTCGCCCGGGAGCGGGGCTGGCCGGTCGTCGTGCCGTCTTCCGTCGCGTAGGTGTCCGCGGGCCGCTTCGCCCGGTCCGGGCGGGGCGCCGCCGGAGCCCGTCAACGTCCACGGACCCCAGGAAGTCGCCATGCATGTGTCCCAGCCCGCTCGTCCGTCCCGCATCCGCGTCGATCTGCTCACCCGGGAGTTCCCTCCGGAGGTCTACGGGGGTGCCGGTGTTCACGTGGCGGAACTCGCCGGTGAGCTGCGCGCCCTGGTCGACCTGCGGGTGCGGTGCTTCGGCTCGCCGCGCGACGCGCCGGGCGTGAGCGCCTACGCGGAGCCCGATCCGCCGGGAGAGGGCAACCCCGCCCTGCGCACCCTCGGTGTGAACGTCGCGATGGCCGCGGACTGTGCGGGCGCGGACCTGATTCACAGTCACACCTGGTACGCCAACGGGGCCGGCCGGCTCGCCCAGGTGCTGTACGGCGTCCCGCACGTGGCCACCGCCCACAGCCTGGAGCCGCTGCGCCCCTGGAAGGCCGAGCAGCTGGGCGGCGGTTACGCGCTGTCGTCCCTGGTGGAGCGGTCGTCGCTGGAGAGCGCGGACGCGCTGATCGCGGTGTCGCACGGCATGCGCCAGGACATCCTGCGTGTCTATCCGCAGGTGGATCCCGGGCGGGTGCACGTGGTGCACAACGGCATCGACACCCGGGTCCACCGTCCCGACCACGGCACCGGGGCGCTCGAGCGGCACGGGGTGCGCCCCGGCCGGCCCATCGTGCTGTTCGTCGGCCGCGTCACCCGGCAGAAGGGACTCCCGCAGCTGCTGCGCGCGGCGTTCGAGCTGGATCCGCGGGCCCAGCTCGTGCTGTGCTGCGGGCAGCCGGACACCCCCGAGATCGCCGCCGAGACCGCCGCGCTGGTGGACGAGCTGCGCCGGGTGCGGGAGGGGGTCGTGCGGATCGACGGGATGCTCGACCGCACGTCCCTGCTGCAGTTGCTCACCCACGCGTCCGTGTTCGTCTGCCCGTCCCTCTATGAACCGATGGGCATCGTGAACCTGGAGGCCATGGCCTGCGGCACGGCCGTCGTGGCTACCGCGACGGGCGGTATCCCGGAGGTCGTGGCGGACGGCGAGACGGGCCTCCTGGTGCCGGTCGAGCAGGAGCAGGACGGCAGCGGCACCCCCCTGGACGCCCGGCGATTCGCCTCCGACCTGGCGGCCGCGGTGAACCGGCTGCTGGCCGACCCGGACCACGCCGCCCGGCTCGGCGCGGCCGGTCTGGAGCGGGCGCGCAAGGAGTTCGGCTGGGACGTGGCGGCGCAGCGGGCGCACGCCGTCTACCGCTCGGTGCTGGACGGTCGCTCGACCTCATGATGTGTGGGTGGTTCGTTTGACCTGGTCACGGCGTGCGGCGCTACCTTCACGGACATGTCTCACACGACGTCCGCGCACCAGGCAGAAGGCGTCCCGGAGCATTCGATGCCCTCGTACGGGAAGTCACCGTTCGTGGGCGGGGAGATGAGATCCGGGGGGCCTGCCGCGTCATCCGTGGAGTCGTCCCCGAAAAGCGGCGCCCGGGTGACGACCCTGGAACTGTTCTTCGATCTCGCGTTCGTCTTCAATTTCACGCAACTGGCCCGGGTGCTCAGCCGCGACATGACGTTGCGCGGGGTCGGCCAGGTGCTGCTGGTCTTCTGGCTCCTGTGGTGGATGTACGGCGGGTACGCGTGGCTGACCAACCATCTCCCGCCGCAGCGCCGGCACCACCGTGTCCTGCTGCTGCTCGGCATGGCCTCCTTCCTGGTCATCGGCCTGGCCACGCCGAACGCCTTCGACGGGGACGGTGTCGCGTTCGGCATCGGCTACCTGCTGATCGTCACCGTGCACGCCGTGCTCTTCGCGTTCGGCGGCCCGGGCGCGGCGCGCAACATGCTGCGTATCGCGCCGTTCCACACGGTGGGGGCGCTGCTCATCATCTGCGCCGGTTTCCTCCACGGGTGGCCGGTGTACGCGCTGTGGGCCTCGGCCGTGGGTCTGGAGGTCATCGCGCCGGTGCTGACGGGTGTGTCGGGTTTCGAGCTGAAGCCGGGCCACTTCGTGGAGCGGCACGGACTGCTCATGATCATCGCGCTCGGGGACTCGTTCCTGGCGCTGGGCATCGGCACCGACGGCGGGCAGGCGGGGCCGTCGGTGGTGACCACGGCGGTCCTCATCTTCGTCATCCCGGCCGGCCTGTGGTGGGTGTACTTCGATGAGTCGGAGAAGGCCTGGCGGGCCGAACTCGCCCTGGAGCGCCAGGACCCGGTGCAGCGCTCGCGGCTCGCCCTCGCCGCGTTCTTCTACGCCCACGTCCCGATGCTGCTCGGGCTGATCCTCATCGCCGCGGCCGTCAAGAAGACCATCGTGCATCCCTACGACCCGCTGGCCACGGCCCCCTCCATCGCGCTGGCCGGCGGGGTCGCGCTGTACCTGGGCGGCATCGCCTGGTTCCACGGGATCCTGAAGATCGGCCCACAGCGTTTCCACTTCACCGCCGCGCTGCTGGCCGTGCCCGCCGTTCCGGTGGGCCACGCCGGGTCAGCGGTGGCCGAAGTCGTCCTGCTCGGCGTCCTCATCGGCGCCGCCCTGCTCAGCGACCATCGCTGGACCAAGAAAATGGCACACCTCTATCACTGAAGGAAGAACACTCCATGAGTTCTGTGGCCGACCGGCTGGACATCATCGAGACCTGCACCCGCATGGGCTGGTACATCGACCAGCGCGAATGGGAGTCGCTGGACGAGGTGTTCAGCGACCAGATCATGCTCGACTACACCAGCCTCAACGGCGGTGAGCCGGGCCCCGTGTCCAGGAAGGACCTGATCGCCGCCTGGTCGGGGCTGCTCGGCAACTTCGCCGCCACCCAGCACCTGCTCAGCAACTTCCTGGTCGACGTGCGGGGCGACAGTGCCGTCACGACCGCGATGTTCCAGGCGACGCACCGGATGCCGAACGAGCACGGCGGGCCGCTGTGGACGCTCGCCGGCACCTACCGCATCGACCTGGAGCGGACCGCCGGCGGCTGGCGGATCAACGGGATCGTGATGACGGCCACGTGGGCCGACGGGAACCAGCATCTGTTCACCCGCGCCGCGCAGGCCCAGTCCGCCGATTCCTGAACGGCGATATCAGAAAGTCGGCCACCTTTTTCTTGCTGGCTCCTGAGTTTCTCGCTCAGGATTTCCCTGGGATTCCTTCCATTTCTAGGAGAGTTCATGGGCAACACCACGGAAGAAACCAGGAAAGTCGTCCAGCGGTGGTTCGACGCACTGACATCGGGCGATTTCGACACCGCACTCGACACCCTCGCCGAGGACGTCGAGTGGATCAACTACACGCCGGTGCCCGGCTACAACGACGACATGAAGTGGATCGGCAGCTACCGCGGCCGGGACGCCGTCCTGGAGACCCTGAGGATCTTCACGGGTGCCGTGGACGTCCGCTTCGAGAAGTTGGTGAACCTGGTCGTCGACGGCGACCAGGCCGCGGGGGTCATCCACGAGATGTCCACCGTGCGGGGCACCGGCGTCGAGTTCGAGATCGAGTTCGTCCAGTGGCTGACGGTGCGCGGCGGCAAGATCACGCGCTGGAAGTCCTACACGGACCCGTCGCAGATCATCCGGGCCCTGAGGGGCGACGTGCCGGGGCAGGAGGCCGCCTGATGAGTGCCGAGCTGATCGCCGCCGTACGCGACCGGGACACCGCACGGGTCACCGGGCTGCTCGCGGCCGGCGCCGACGCGAGCCACCGCGAGCCCGGCACCGGGCTGAGCGCCCTGATGATCGCGGCGGGTCAGGCGGACGCCTCCACGGTCCGCGCCCTCATCGACGGGGGCGCCGACGTGCTGACCGCCGACAGCCGGGCCGGCGCGACCGCGCTGCACAAGGCCTGCCAGGGCGGCAGCCTCGAGGTGGTGAAGGCACTGGTGGAGGCCGGTGCCTTCGTGGACGCGGTGGCGCCCACCACCGGGCACACCGCCCTGATGGACGCCCTGTGGTACAAGTACCCGGACATCGCCGGGTACCTGCTGGACCAGGGCACCGCGCTGCAGGTCCACACGCACTACGGCTTCTCGCTGGAGCAGCACTTCGCGTACGAGCTGAACGTCAACACCTTCGGCAAGGACAGGCTGCTGGAGGCCGAGGAGCACCTCAAGGCCCGCCGGGCCGCGGACGAGCGCGCGGTGGCCGAGCAGGAGCTGATGGCGGCGACCGCGAAGGGCGACACCGAACGGGTGCGCGAGCTGCTCGCCGGCGGCTCGGCGGTCGACGAGCGCTCCCCCAACCTGAGCGGCTTCAACGACAGCCACACCCCGCTGCTGGTGGCCTGCCGCGACGGGCACGACGAGATCGTGCGGCTGCTGCTCGCGGCCGGTGCGGACGTCAACGCCGTCGAGCCCACCTTCGGCGCCGTGCCGCTGCACAAGGCCGTCTACAACGGTCACGCCGGCATCACCGCCGACCTGGTGCGCCAGGACGGCATCGACCTCGACTTCCAGGGCGCGACCAACGGCTACAGCCCGCTGCACGACGCGCTGTGGCACGGCTACGAGGACTGCGCGCGCACGCTCGTCGAGGCCGGCGCCCGGCTCGACCTGCGCGGCCACGACGGCAAGACGCCGCTCGACCTCGCCGTCGAGGTCTTCGGCGACGACCACGCGCTCACCGAGCTGATCCGCTCCCGCGGCTGACCCGGCACGGTCCGCCGCCCCACGCCCGACGGTCCTTCACAGACACGGAGTCGAAGCATGCTGTTCTACGTCCAGATGAAGTGGAAGCACGAGGGGCGCATCACCCTCGACGAGCTGTGGGAGCTCGAGCAGGACGAAGCGGCACACGCCCAGGAGACGGTGGAGTCCGGCTTCTGCGTGGGCATCTGGAAGGTCGCCGCGCAGAAGCGGGTCATCGCCATCATCGACTCGCCGGACGCCGAGGAGCTCGACCGCACCGCTCTGGGCCGGCTCCCCATGCGGGAGTACCTGGAGTTCGAGACCGTGTGGCCGCTGCGCGACTACCTCGGCTTCGCCGAGGACGTCAAGCAGCGCTACAAGGTCTGAGCGGGGCGAGGAGTCCGAGTCCGTGAACCTCGAACGCAACCGCACCGCCCTGGTGACGGGCGCCAACCGCGGCATCGGTCTGGAGACCGTCCGCCAGCTCGACCGGGCCGGCTTCGACGTCGTGCTGGCCGCGCGTGACGCCGCGCGCGGCCGGGCCGCCGCGCGCGCGCTGGGCAGCTCCCGCATCCGGGTGGAGGAGCTGGAGGTCACCGACGCCGAGAGCGTCGAGGCATGCGCCCGGCGGCTGGCCGGCGACGGCGTCGACGTCGACGTCCTGGTCAACAACGCCGGGATCTACCCGATCAACTCGTTCTTCTCGCTCGACGAGGACACCCTGCGCCGGGCCCTGGACGTGAACCTGATGGGAGCGTTCCACACCTGCCGGACGTTCTGCCCCGGCATGGCGCGCCGCGGGTGGGGCCGGGTGGTGAACGTGTCCTCCGGGCTCGGCTCCCTCACCGGCAACGTGCCCTCCCCCGCGGCCTACGGCGTCTCCAAGGCCGCCCTCAACGCACTGACCCTGGTGGTGTCCGCCGCGGTGCCGGAGACCGTCAAGGTCAACGCCGTCTGCCCGGGCTGGGTCCGCACGGACATGGGAGGCCGGGGCGCGCCGACCAGCGTCGAGCAGGGCGCCGACACGGTGACCTGGCTGGCGCGGCTGCCGGACTCCGGGCCCACCGGCGGCTTCTTCCGCAACCGCACCAGGATCGACTGGTGAGCAGCTCCCCGGGGCGCCGACCGGGCGCCGCTTCCACGGCCGTGCGGCGATCGCCGGCCGGGCCCGCGAGGAGGTCACCGGCGGCCGGTACACCGTCCCGCGCACCACGGCGGGCCCCGAGGGCCCCACGGTGCCGCCGCGCTTCGACCCCGCGGGGCTCATGGCCGGTTTCCGGGCCCGATACACCTTCGTCGTCGACCACGATGTGATCACCCGGATCACCCCGCGCCCTGCCTGACCCGCCACCACTTGCGAGGAGACCGCCGTGCCCCACCGCCCTTCGACGCCCGTTCTCGCGCTGGCCGGCGCCCTGCTGCTGGCCGGCTGCTCCGAGGGCTTGGAGCAGGCCGGCAGTCCCCCGCGCGGCTCGCGGCAGGCGGCACCGGGCCCGGTGCGGGAGACGGCCGGGCAGCCGCCGGCCGTCTCCCCCGGCGCCGGGCGGACGGACCCGGCGGTGGACCCCGCCGCCCAGGCCTACGTCGACGCCGTGGCCGCCGAGGACCTCGACGCGCTGGTGGCGGCGTTCCGCCCCGATGCCCGCCTCGTGGACGTGGAACGGGAGTTCACCGGTCACGACGAGATCCGCGACTGGGCCCGCAACGAGGTCATCGGCGGGCGGCTGACCGTGTTGAAGAGCACCCCCAAGAGCAACGGCACGACGCTGCTCGTGCACTTCGCGCCCGGCGGGAGCGGCGGATTCGAGGCCACCTACGACTTCGACGTCCGCGACGGCCGGATAGCCGCGCTCGATCTGCAGTACGCCTGACCGCGTCTTCGCGCCCTGCTTCCCTCCCCCCTTTCCTGCAAGGAGTGGCTCTCCCATGAGTACCGCCACCGCTTCGGGGCCCGGCGAGACCCGCAACCCCCTCGCCCTGGGCGCCCTCGGGCTGGGTGCCTTCGCCATCGGCACCGCCGAACTGGTCATCGTCGGCGTCCTCAACCTCATCGCCGACGACCTGGACGTCTCACTGAGCACCGCGGGCCTACTGGTCACCGCCTACGCGCTCGGCATCTCCATCGGCGGCCCGGTCGTCACGGCGGCCACCATCAGGGTGCGGCGCCACACGCTGCTGTGCGCGGCGCTCGTCGCCTTCGTCCTGGGCAACCTGGCAGCGGTCTTCGCCGGGGTCTTCGGCCTGCTGGTCGTCGCGCGGGTGCTCTGCGGCGCCCTGCACGGCCTGTTCCTGGGCGCGGCCTCCGCCGTCGCCACCGGTCTGGTCGCCCCCGAGCACCGCGGTCAGGCCGTCGGCCTGGTCTTCGGCGGCATCTCGGTGTCGACGGTGTTCGGGGTGCCGCTGGGCACCCTGCTGGGCCAGAGCCTCGGCTGGCAGGCCACGTTCGCCGGGGTGGCCGTCCTCGGGGTCGCCGCCCTGGTGGTGATCGCGATCTGGGTGCCGGCCGTCCACGGCAGCGGCTCGGGCGGTCTGGGCTCCCAGGCCCGGCACGCCTTCCGCCCGCGGGTGCTGGCCATGCTGGCCGCGCAGGTGCTGCTCATGGGCTCGCAGTTCATCGCCTTCACCTATCTGGCGGCGTTCCTGGAGGACGCCACCGGCATCGACAGCTCCCTGGTGAGCGTCTTCTTGATGATCTTCGGTGTGTTCAGTGCGATCGGTACGTTCGCGGGCGGGCGGTTCGCCGACGTCAACGCCTCGCGCACGCTGCTGGTGGGCAACGTGGTCCTCGTCGTGGGCCTGCTCGGGCTGTATGTCTTCCGGCAGAGCCCGCCGCTGGTCGGGGTGTCCCTGGCGGTGTGGGGCGTCGTCGGTTTCGGGGTCACCCCGGCGCTCCAGCTGCGGGTCATCTCGCTGGCCGGCAAGGGCGCGGACCTGGCCGCGACGCTGGGCGCGTCCGCCGCGAACGTAGGGGTCGCCGCGGGTGCCGCGGTCGGCGGCTGGGCCCTGGCCTCCTTCGGTATCGAGGAGGTCCCGCTGACCGCGCTGGTCTTCGCGGTCGTCGCGCTGCCCGCCGTGTGGGCCACCCGGTTCCTGAAGGTGCCCGTCGACCGGGTGGCGGCGGCCGGTTCCGTGCCGGCCGCCGCGAGCGACGCCACGCCCGTGTCCGCCGGCGGTTGAGCCGGCCGGCGGGTGGAGCCCGTCGCCGCGGCGTCCCTTGAGGGGCGCCGCGGCGACGGGCTCCGCGGTGTGGATGCCGCTCGCCCCGGCCGCCGAGATGGGCGGGGCGGGGGTGACGGGGCCGAACCGCGAGCACAGCACGTGCGGGGATCCGCCGATGCGCACGAGCGCCGTCGGGTGTTCGAGGGCCCGGCCGGTGAGGTGGCCGGCGGCGGTCGCGGACGGGCGGTCCGCGCGGAGCGTGAGCCGGGTGATGCCGTCCGGGCCGGACCGGACGGCCCACGCCCATGTCCTTCTCTCACGGCAGGCCGTCGGCGGAGACGGCGGCCGGCGCCGGTGACGGTCGGCTTGCGGATGCCGCCGGTGGCGGGCTCGAGCCGGAACAGGCCGCCAAAGGCCGTGTCGGCGGTGATCAGGCAGGTGCCGGCCGGGTCCGACTCGATGCCGTTCCGGGTGATGGCGCCCGGCGGGCGCGGGCGACGACGCCGTGGAGGTCGAAGCCGGTGGCCAGGGGGGCGTGCCGTGCGAGGCGACGGTGTCCTCGCTGGTCGCGGCGGGCAGGCGGTGGAGGAGCTGGAGCGGCGAGTCGGTGACGCGGGCGGTGCCGTCGGGGGCGGTCTGGGCCGTCGCGCAGCGGCGCGCCGGGGGCGGGCCGGCGAAGCGGGCCGGGCGGGTGCCGGTCGCGGTGTCGTGGACCGTGATGCCGTACGCGTCGTTGCCCCGGAGCCGGCCGTGCCGGTCGGCCACGGTGCCCCTGGTCCGGGTGCGGCCGTCGGCGCCCGCGGGCAGAACAACAGGGGCCCCCGTCCGGCCGGCGCGGGCAGGAGGACAGGGGCCCCCGTCCGGCCGGCGCGGGCGCGGCAGACCGTGCCGGTGGAGAAGGAGGTGACGTAAGAGGTCGCCGGTCCCGGGGTCGGTGGCCGGCTCTCCGGGTGGGCCTGGCTGCCGGGCAGGGCGATGGCCCGGGTGACGGTTCAGGACCCGGCTGCCGGTGGCCGGCGCGGTGATGCCGAGGGCGGACGCGCGGGCGAGGGCGAGTGTGCGGGCGGTGATCCGCCGGCGGGTGTGGGCCGCGGCCATGGGCCCTCTTCTCGCCGATGACGCGGAGCGCCGGGTGTGCCCCGGCGGGCGTCGGGGACCGTAGGGCCGGATCCGGGCCCATGGTGGGGGCCGGGAGCGGCCCGTCTTGGTCACGGTGGGGAGACCGGGCTGCGAGAGGGGGCGGCCGGGCCCGGATCGGTCGCGGGAAGAGGTCGGCTCCTGGTATGCGGCGTACGGGGTTCTGCAGGGTGGGGAGGGTTGTGTTTCGGCCACGGTGTCAGTCGGACACCGCGGCCGTGGGCTCCGGTTCGACGGGCCGGGGCGCGACGGTCCGCTGCCGTACGGGGGCGGTCCCGGGGTAGTCCTTGCCGCGCCACAGGGCGACGCGCTGGGCGATCGGTTCGGTGAAGCGGGCCGCCAAGGGGCCCAGGACGACGAGCAGCAGGACGTAGCCGGTGGCCATCGGGCCGAGGGAGGGGTCGACCGCGCCGGCGGAGACGGCGAGGCCGGCGATGACGATGGAGAACTCGCCCCGGGCGACCAGGGCGCCGCCGGCCCGCCACCTGCCCCGCTGCGCGACGCCCGAGCGCCTGGCGGCCCAGTACCCGGTGCCGATCTTGGTCAGGACGGTGAGCACCGCCAGCGCGAGGGCGGGCGCCAGTACCGACGGGATGGTGCTGGGGTCGGTGCTCAGGCCGAAGAAGACGAAGAACACCGCGGCGAACAGGTCCCGCAGCGGCATCAGCAGGTGGTGGGTGTTCTCGGCCACCTCGCCGGACAGGGCGATCCCCACCAGGAACGCGCCCACCGCGGCCGACACCTGCAGCTGCTGGGCGATCCCGGCGACGAGGAGCGTGGTGCCCAGGACGACGAGCAGCAGTTTCTCGGGGTCGTCGCTGGAGATGAACCGGGAGACGATCCGCCCGTAGCGCACCGCGACGAGCAGGACGGCACCGACCGCGGTGAGGGCGATGGCCAGCGTCATGCTGCCCGCCAGCAGTCCGGAGCCGCCGAGCAGGGCGGTCAGGATCGGCAGGTACAGGGCCATCGCCAGGTCCTCCAGGACGAGGATGCTGAGCACGACCGGCGTCTCCCGGTTGCCGAGCCGGCCCAGGTCGCCGAGGACCTTGGCGATGACGCCGGAGGAGGAGACCCAGGTGACGCCCGCGAGGACCACGGCGGCCACCGGTCCCCAGCCCAGCAGCAGCGCCGCGGCGGCTCCGGGGAGGGCGTTGAGGAGGAAGTCGACTCCTCCCGCGGGGGCGTGGGTCTTCAGGTGGCCGACGAGGTCGCCGGCGGTGTACTCCAGGCCGAGCATCAGCAGCAGCAGGACGACGCCGATCTCGGCGCCGACCTCGATGAACTCCTCGCTGCCGCCCAGCGGGACGACGCCGCCCGCGCCGAACAGGAGTCCGGCCAGCAGGTAGAGCGGGATGGGTGAGAACCTGAGCCGGACGGCGAAGCGGCCGAGCAGGCCGAGCGCGAGGACGACCGCGCCGAACTCGATGAGGAAGACCGCGGAGTCCACGTGATCAGCTCCGTTCGAGGATCTCGTGGGCGCCGTCCACGCCTTCCCGGGTGCCGATGACGATCACGGTGTCGCCGCCGTGCATGCGGAAGTCGGGCCCCGGTGAGGGGATCGCGTGGGAGCGGCGCATGACGGCGACGATGGAGGCCCCGGTGTCGGTGCGCATCCTCGTCTCGCCCAGGGTGCGTCCGTTCCAGTAGGAGGCGGCGGTGATGGTGACCTGCTCGGCGAGCAGCCCGAAGTCGCTGGTGTGCAGCAGGTTGGGGTTGTTGTGGCCGGGCAGCAGGACGTCGGCGAGGGAGAGGGCCTCCGCGCCGGTCAGCACCAGGGACAGGCCCGCCGAGTCGGGGTCGTCGTCGTGGTGCACGTTCAGGGTGCGTCTGCTGTCGCGGTGGGCGATCACCGACAGGGTGTCGTGCCGGCGGGTGGTGAGCTCGTACTGCACCCCGATGCCGGGCAGCGGGGTGGTCCTCAGGCGGGGAGCAGGCATGGTGTCTCCTTGGGCTGCGGGCTGTGTCATTGCTTGCGGAACCACACGCCGCCCAGCGGCGGCAGGACCACCCTGGCGCGGGCCGGCAGGCCCTGGGCGGGTTCGGGGGCGGCGTGCACGGGTGCGGGGTTGGTGGCCCCGGAGCCTCCGTAGTGGGCCGCGTCCGTGTTGAGGACCTCGGTCCACCGGCCCGGTTCGGGCAGTGCCAGGGGGAAGTCGCGGCGGACGGTGGGCTGGAAGTGGAAGACGCACACCAGTGTCTCGCCGCCCTCGCCGCGGCGGACGAAGGAGTAGACGTTGTCCTCGGCGGCGTCCGCGTCGATCCAGCAAAAGCCCTCCGGCCGGCCGTCCAGGCTCCACAGCGCCGGGTCGCCGAGGTAGGTGCGGTTGAGGTCGCGGACCAGGTCGCGCACGGCGCCGTGCGCGTCGTGCCGCAGCAGGGACCAGTCCGGGCCCCGGTCGTGGGACCACTCGGTGTCCTGTGCGAACTCCTGTCCCATGAAGAGCAGTTGCTTGCCGGGGAAGGCCCACATGAAAGCCAGGTAGGCGCGCAGGTTGGCCAGTTGCTGCCAGCGGTCGCCGGGCATCTTCGCCAGCAGCGACCCCTTGCCGTGCACCACTTCGTCGTGGCTGATGGGCAGTGTGTACTGCTCCGCGTAGGCGTACACCATCGGGAAGGTCATGGCGTGGTGGTGGTACTGGCGGTACAGGGGGTCCTGCGCCATGTAGGACAGGGAGTCGTGCATCCAGCCCATGTTCCACTTCGAGGTGAAGCCGAGGCCTCCGTGGTCGGTGGGGCGGGTGACGCCGTCCCAGGCGGTGGACTCCTCGGCGATGGTGATGGCGCCGGGGCAGCGCCGGGGCACGGTGGCGTTCATCTCCTGGAGGAACTCGACCGCTTCCAGGTGCTCGCGGCCGCCGTAGGCGTTCGGCAGCCAGGCGCCGTCGGGGCGGGAGTAGTCGAGGTAGAGCATGGAGGCGACGGCGTCGACGCGCAGGCCGTCGACGTGGAACTCCTCGCACCAGTAGACGGCGTTGGCGACGAGGAAGTTGCGCACCTCGTTGCGGCCGTAGTCGAAGACCAGCGTCCCCCAGTCGGGGTGCTCGCCGCGGCGCGGATCGGGGTGCTCGTACAGCGGCCTGCCGTCGAAGCGGGCCAGGGCCCACTCGTCCTTGGGGAAGTGCGCCGGGACCCAGTCCACGATGACGCCGATGCCGGCCTGGTGCAGGGCGTCGACCAGGGCCCGGAAGTCGTCGGGGCCGCCGAGGCCTGCCGCGGGGGCGTAGTAGGAGGTCACCTGGTAGCCCCAGGAGCCGCCGAAGGGGTGCTCGGCGACCGGCATGAACTCGACGTGGGTGAAGCCCAGCGCCTTGACGTAGGCGGGCAGTTCGGTGGCGAGTCCGCGGTAGTCCAGGCCCGGCCGCCACGATGCCAGGTGCACTTCGTAGACGCTCATGGCGCAGCGGTCCGCGGTGCGCTGGGCGCGCCGGGCCATCCAGGCGCCGTCGTTCCAGATGTGGCGGGAGCGGTGGACGACGGAGGCCGTGCCCGGTGCCGCCTCGGCCGAGGTGGCCAGGGGGTCCGCCTTCTGGGTCCAGCGGCCGTCGGGGGTGAGGATGTCGTACTTGTAGCGGCAGCCCTCGCCGAGGCCGGGGACGAACAGCTCCCACACCCCGCAGGCACCGAGCGAGCGCATGGGGTGGGCCCTGCCGTCCCAGTGGTTGAAGTCGCCGGTCAGGCGTACGGCGCGGGCGTTGGGGGCCCATACGGCGAACGCGGTGCCGGTGACCGGGGTCCGGCCGCCGCCGTGTTCGCGCACCCGGGCGCCCAGGACCCGCCACAGTTGCTCGTGCCGGCCTTCGCGAATCAGGTGCTGGTCGAGTTCGCCGAGGGTGGGCGGGAAGCGGTAGGGGTCGTCGCTGGTGTGCGTCTGGGTGCCGTAGTGGGCGCGTACACGGTAGTCGGGCGCCTGCGGGCCGGGCAGCCGGCCGGTGAACACGCCCTCGCCCTGGTGTGTGAGAGGTGTCAGTTCCTCGCCCGACGGCGTGGTCAGCCACACCTGGTCGGCGAGCGGCCGCAGCACCCGGACGGTCACGCCTTCGGTGTCCGGGTGCGGGCCGAGCAGGGCGTGCGGGTCGCTGAGGTCTCCGGTGGCGAGCCGCTTGCGGTCGGTGGCGGCCGGCTCGGTGGGGCGCTGTGCGGTGGTCACGACTGCGAAGTCCCGTCCGTGAGTATGTGGGCCACGCGGTGGCGGGGGTCGAGGCGGACGTAGTTGTCGCGGCCCCAGCGGTAGACCTCGCCGGACAGGGCGTCGTGCACCGCGAAGGTCTCCGAGCGGTCGATGCCGAGTGCGGGCAGGTCGAGGGTGACCGTGGCCTCGCGGGTGTCGTGCGGGTCGAGGTTGAGCACGACGAGGACCCAGTCGCCGTCGGCGGTCCGCTTGGAGTAGCAGGTCACCGCGTCGTTGTCGGTGCGGTGGAAGCGCAGGTTGCGCAGCTGGTGCAGGGCGGGGTGGGCGCGCCGGATGTTGTTGAGGGCGCGGATCAGCGGGGCCAGGGAGTTGCCCGCGGTCTCGGCGCCGGCCCAGTCGCGGGGGCGCAGCTGGTACTTCTCGGAGTTCAGGTACTCCTCGCTGCCCGGTCCCGTGGGTACGTTCTCGTACAGTTCGTAGCCGGCGTACACGCCCCAGGTGGGTGCCGCGGTCGCGGCGAGCACGGCGCGGGCGGCGAAGGCCGCTCTGCCGCCGTACTGGAGGTAGGCGTTGAGGATGTCGGGGGTGTTGACGAAGAGGTTGGGCCGCAGGTAGGCCGCGCTTTCCTGGCCGCCGAGGCCGGCGAGTTCGCAGAGGTAGCTTTCGACTTCCTCCTTGGAGTTGCGCCAGGTGAAGTAGGTGTAGGACTGGTGGAAGCCCACGCGTGCCAGGGCGTGCAGCATGGCGGGGCGGGTGAAGGCCTCGGCGAGGAAGAGGACGTCGGGGTCGTCGGCGTGGATGGTGTCGATCAGCCGCTGCCAGAAGGCGACGGGTTTGGTGTGGGGGTTGTCGACGCGGAAGATGCGCACGCCGTGGTCCATCCAGTGGCGCAGCACGCGCAGGCACTCGGTGTGCAGTCCGTCCGGGTCGGTGTCGAAGTCGATGGGGTAGATGTCCTGGTACTTCTTGGGCGGGTTTTCGGCGTGGGCGATGGAGCCGTCGGGGCGGTGGTGGAACCACTCGGGGTGTTCGGTGACCCAGGGGTGGTCGGGGGAGCACTGGAGGGCGAAGTCGAGGGCGATTTCGAGGCCCAGTTCGCCGGCGCGTGCCACGAAGTGGTCGAAGTCGTCGAGGGTGCCCAGGTCGGGGTGGACCGTGTCGTGTCCGCCCTCGGCCGAGCCGATGGCCCAGGGGGAGCCGGGGTCGTGCGGTCCCGCTTCGAGGGTGTTGCCGGCGCCCTTGCGGTGGGTGGTGCCGATCGGGTGGATGGGGGGCAGGTAGACGACGTCGAAGCCCATGTCGGCGACGGCCTCGAGGCGTTTGGCGGCGGTGCGCAGGGTGCCCGGGCGCGGTGGCCGGGTCCCGTTGTCCGCGGCCGTGGGGAGGGCGGCTCCTTCGGAGCGGGGGAAGAACTCGTACCAGGCGCCGTACAGGGCGCGTTCCCGGTCCACCCGCAGGGGGAGTTCGGGTGAGCGGGTGAGGAGCCTGCGCAGTGGGTGGGCGGTGAGCGCGGCGGTCACGGGGGCGGTGGTGGCGGCGGTGAGGCGCTCTTGCGGGTCCAGGCGCGTGTCGCGCAGCAGCCCGGCCGCGTCGGTCAGCGGTGCCGCCTGGCCGGGCGGGAGCGGGCCGGCGGCCTCGGTGAGGATCGCCGCGCCCTCCTGGAGGACCAGTTCGGTGTCGATGCCGGCCGGGATCTTGATTTCGGCGGCGTGCCGCCAGGTCGCCCAGGGGTCGCTCCAGGCTTGCACGTGGTAGGTCCAGTCGCCTTCTGCCGCGGCACGGATCCAGGCGGTGTAGCGGTCGGTGCCGGGGGCCACCAGGCGCATGGGGACGGGGTCGCCGGTGCGGCCGTGGGGGTCGGTGAGCACGACGTCGGCGGCGACGGCGTCGTGTCCTTCGCAAAAGACGGTGGCGCAGACGGCGAACTCCTCGCCGGGGACGGCGCGGGCGGGGGTGTGGCCGCCGTCGATCCGGGGTGTGACGTCCACGATGGGGATGCGGCCCTGGCGGGGTGCGGATCCGGCTCGGGCCGCCGGGCCGCCGGGCGGCGGTGCGGCTGCGGCGGCCGGGCGGGTCGCGTGGCGCTGCATGGGCTTGCCCTCCATGGGGCTCGTGCCTCCTCGGGCCGGGGTGGGGTCGCTGGATGGGGGGTGTGCGCTGGTGCGGGCGGTGCGTGGCGGCCGGTGGGTGCCTTTCAGCGTCGGATCGCGGTGGTGCCGTTGCTGACCTCGGAGATGATCCGGCGGTATCCCGTCACCAGGGGGTGGTGCGGGTAGGCCGTGGAGAACACTCGTTCCCCGGCGAGTTGTGCCATTTCGGGGGCGTACGGCAGGACGGTGGTGATGCGGGTGTTGTAGGCGCTTTCCACTTCGGCGAGCAGCCGGTCGCCCACGGCGCCGTCGGGGGCCATGTTCACGGCGATGCTCATGGCGCCGAAGCCGAGCCGGCCGGCCAGGGCGGTGGTCTCCCGGGCGCCGGCGAGGTCGAGGCGGTCGGCGCGGGTGACGACGACGAGGGCGTCGGAGCTGGCCATCGCGGTGACGGTCTCGTTGTTGAAGCCGGCGTGGGTGTCGAGCAGCAGTGCGTCGAGGGCCAGGGTGTCGATGAGCCGGTCGAAGCCCTCGCGCAGCAGGCCCACGTCGTAGCCGCAGCCCATGATCTCGTTGACGCCCGTGGTCTGGCTGCGGGCGGGGACGAGGAAGAAGCCGTCGTGTCCGGCGCTCTGGTCGACGGCGTAGGCGGCTTCCTCGATCTCGCAGCGGCCGATGAGGTAGTCGGTGAGCGACCGCCGGGCGGGGATCGTCGCGTCGGCGAACATCACGTCCAGCGCGGGGGTCTGGATGTCGGTGTCCACCAGGGCGACCCGCAGGCCCGAGGAGGCCAGCAGCAGGCCGAGGTTGGCGGCCGTGCTGGATTTGCCGGTGCCCCCTCGGTAGGAGTGCACCGTGATGATCTGCGACATGTTCTCCGCCTGACGGTTGTCGGGGGGGGGCGGCCGGTGGGGGGTTTCAGTCGGTGGCCCCGGCCGGTGCCTGCCGGTGCACGGCCAGCATCGTGATGTCGTCGGACTGTTCGGCCGGGCCGACGAAGTCGCTGAGTGCGCCGTCCATGTGGTCGAGGAGTTCCTGGCCGCGTGCGGTCGCTTCGGTCAGCTGCTCGATGAGGAGGTCCTCGCCGAAGAAGCGGCCGGTCGCGGAGCGGGCCTCGGTGACCCCGTCGGTGTAGATGAACAGGGTGTCGCCGGGGCTGATCTGTGTGTAGCCGAGCGAGAAGGTGCAGTCGGGCATGACGCCCACGACCGGTCCGGTGGGCTGGAGCAGTACCGGTTCGGCGCCGCTGCCGCTCATCAGGACGGGCGGGTTGTGGCCGCCGTTGATGTAGACGAGGTTGCCGGTGGCCGGGTCCAGGACGCCGAAGAACATGGTGGCGAAGTAGCCCTGTTTCATGTGGTTGCGGGTCAGGTAGCTGTTGGTGCCCACGACCGCGTTGAGCAGGGGGGTGGCGCCGACGACCGGGATGGCCCGGGTGTGTTCGGCGCCGGCGGGGTCCTGCGCCATCAGGTCCGCGGCGATGAGGTTCTGCAGGCCGCTCTGTTCCGCGGTGTGCCGCAGCAGTGAGCGGATGAGTGCCATGAACAGGGCCGCGCCGACGCCCTTGTCGCACACGTCGGCCACGACGAGGGCGAGGCGGCGGCGGTTGACCAGTTCGAAGACGTCGTAGAAGTCGCCGGCCACGGTCCGGGCGGGTCTGAAGCGCACCCGGATGTCCCAGCCGTCGGGGCTGGGCAGCGAGTCCGGCAGGAACCCGAGCTGGATCTCCCGGCCTATTTCCAGTTCCCTTTCGTAGCTGAGCAGTTCGGCGTGGGCGGCGACCTCCTCGATGTTCTGGTTGAGTGCGGCGTGCTGGTGGCAGTCGCGCAGCCGCGCCTCCACCAGGACGGGGTGGAAGGGTGGCAGCAGGTAGTCCGAGCCCGCGCGGACGTGGCCGTCGAGGAGGTGCAGGTCGTGCTCGGCGTAGGCCACCACGGTGGGCTGCTGTCCCTCGTCCGCCAGCCGTCGGGCCACCGATCTGACGGTGTGTGGTGACAGTGTCGCGTCGGCGAGGAGTGCGGTCACCGCCGGCATCCGGCCGCGGGAGGCGGCCAGCACGTCGCCCGGGGTGCAGGTGTGCGCCTCGGCGCCCACGGCGGCCAGTGCCTTGGCCAGCTGCTCGGGGGCGGTGCGTCGTTCATCCAGTATCAGGACTGTGGTCTGCGCCATCTCCGCCTCGTCTACTTGGCTGCCGGCCGGCGCATCACGAGGGTGCTGACGTTGCGCCCCGCGACGAGCTCGTACTCGAAGGTGTCCACCGCCGTGAACGCCAGGAAGACTCCCAGGCCGCCGATCTCCCGCTGCGCGAGCGGCACGTCGAGCGCGGGTGCCCGCATGCCCTGTCTGGGGTCGAACGCCGGGGCGTCGTCCTGGAAGCGGACCCATACCTCGTCCGGGTCGATGCCGCCGTCCACGGCGATCTCGCCGGGTTCGCCGCGGTATCCGTGCAGGACGATGTTGGTGGCCAGTTCGTCGGCCGCGAGGCGGAAGCGGTACAGGGAGCTCTGCGGCAGGCGGGCCTGTCGGCCGAGGACCAGGACGAAGTCGGACACCGGCTCGAGCGAGTCGACCGTCGCGGGGACGCGCAGGGCGCCGGCTGTGCCGCACTCCGGTGTCTGGGCGACGCCCGCCGGCCCTGCGGCCTCGAAGTCGAACGTCATCTCGGTCGGTCCTTTCAGGCGTCCACGAGATCGATGCTGTGGTCGAAGCCGGCGAGCCGGATGGTCCGGGCCACCGGTTCGCAGGCGCCCACGACGGCGATGCGCACCCCGTCGCCCATCTTCTGGCGGGCGAAGACCAGGGAGCGCAGGCCCGCGCTGGAGAGGTAGCCGAGCTGTTCGGCGCGGATGACCAGTTCCACCGCGCCGGAGCCGGCCGCCTGGCCGACGGTGTCGTGGAACTCGCCCGCCGTCGAGGCGTCCAGTTCCCCGGCGAGTTCGATGGTGGCGACCTTGTCGTTGATCCTCAGCCGCACGTCGAAAGCCATGATGGTTCTCCTTCGCAGGTCAGGCGGTTGTCCGGTGGGCCGGGCGGCCCACGAGGACGACCGCGCGGTGGGCTCCCAGGTGGTAGCGCCCGGGGTGCTGCAGTTCCGGCTCGCCGCCGACCGGGTGGGCGGCGGTGCCGGTGTCGGCGAACAGGTGCCAGCGCTGGGGTTCGGGCAGGGCGGGCAGTTCCAGGTCGTGGTCCTCCCAGTGCGCGTTGACCGCGACGTAGACGTGGTCGTCGCTCACGCTGCCGCCCTTGGCGTGCCTGCCGCAGCGCATCATCGCGAGCACCCGGCCGTGGGCGGCCCAGTCGGGGGACCAGGCGCTGACGCCGTGCCAGCTGACGTCGGGGTAGCCGCTGCCGACCCGGTCGGTGCCGGTGGGGTGGTCGCTGGTGCGCAGGACGGGGTGGGCGTGGCGGAAGGCGATCAGTTTGCGGGTGAAGTCCAGCAGTTCGGCGTTGGTGTCGGTGAGTGTCCAGTCGAACCAGGACAGTTCGTTGTCCTGGCAGTAGGTGTTGTTGTTGCCGAGCTGGGTGCGGCCGGCCTCGTCGCCGGCCAGGATCATCGGGATGCCCTGGCTGGTGAGCAGGATGGTCAGCAGGTTCTTCATCTGCCGCGTCCGCAGCTCGCGGACGTGCGCCGAGGCGCTGGGTCCCTCCTCCCCGCAGTTCCAGCTGTTGTTGTCGTTGGCGCCGTCGTTGTTGTCCTCGCCGTTGGCCTCGTTGTGCTTGTCGTTGTAGGAGACCAGGTCGGCCAGGGTGAATCCGTCGTGGGCGGTGATGAAGTTGACCGAGGCGGAGGAGGTGCGGCCCTGGTACAGGTCGGGTGAGCCGGCCATGCGGGTCGCCAGTTCGCCGACCAGGCCCGGCTCGCCCTTGACGAAGCGCCGGACGGTGTCGCGGTACTTGCCGTTCCACTCCGACCAGCGGCCGTAGTTGGGGAAGTTGCCCACCTGGTAGAGGCCGGCCGCGTCCCAGGCCTCGGCGATCAGCTTGGTGTGCCGCAGGATCGGGTCGTGCGCGAGCTGTTCGAGCAGCGGTGGGTTGGGCAGCGGGGTGCCGTCCGGGGCCCGGTCGAGGATGGCGGCGAGGTCGAAGCGGAATCCGTCGATGTGGTACTCGGCGACCCAGTGGCGCAGGCAGGAGAGCACGAAGTCCCGTACCACGGGGTGGTTGCAGTTGACGGTGTTGCCGGTGCCGCTGAAGTTGTAGTACTCGCCGCGGGGGGTGAGCATGTAGTAGGTGGCGTTGTCGAGGCCGCGGAAGGAGATGGTCGGGCCCTGTTCGTTGCCCTCGGCGGTGTGGTTGAAGACCACGTCGAGGACGACCTCGATGCCGGCCCTGTGCAGTTCCTTGACCAGGGTCTTGAACTCGTCGGCCTGCATGCCGAAGGGGCCGGTGGCGGCGTAGCCGGCCTTGGGGGCGAAGAACGAGACGGTGTTGTAGCCCCAGTAGTTGTACAGGCGCCTGCCGGTCGCCGGGTCGGAGCGCGGGTTGTCCAGTTCGTCGAATTCGAACACGGGCAGCAGTTCCACGCAGTTGACGCCGAGTTCGCGCAGGTAGGGGATCTTCTCCCGCATGCCGGCGTAGGTGCCGGGCGCCGTGACCTGCGAGGAGGGGTGGCGGGTGAAGCCGCGCACGTGCGTCTCGTAGATCACGAGGTCCTCGGCGGGGATCCGCGGCGGCCGGTCGCCGCCCCAGTCGAAGTCGTCGTTGAGCAGTTGCGCGCGGTAGTGGTAGACGTTGTCCCGGTCGCGTTCGCGGCCCCACACCTCGCGTCCGGAGATCAGCCGGGCGTAGGGGTCGCTGAGGATCGTGGTGCGGTCGAAGCGGTCGCCGCGCCCGGGGTCGTGGGGGCCGTCGGCGCGGAAGCCGTACTCCAGGTTCTCCGCGTCGAGCCCGAAGACCGTCATGGCGTACACGCTGCCGGTGCGGAACTCCGGTGGGAACTCCAGTTCGGCGCTGGGGTGGGTGGCGCCGCGTTCGAAGAGCACCAGGCTCATCGAGGTGGCGCCGTCGGAGTAGACCGAGAAGTTGACGCCGCCGGGTACCGGGGTGGCGCCGTAGGGGAAGGGGCGGCCCGCCCTGGCCCGGTAGGGGCCGATGGTGTGGGTCGGGAAGGCGTCGATGCGCTCCCGGATGTCCTGGGTGCTCATCGGCCCGCACGTTCCAGTTCGGCGTCCAGGTCCTCGGCGACCCGGAAGAAGTCCAGGAAGCCGGTGGCGGACATGACGAACGAGACCTCCTCGGAGAGGCCGACCAGGGTGATCTCCGCGTCCACCTGCTGGGCGTGGCGGTGCACGATGAGCAGGGTGCGCAGGCCGGCGCTGGAGATGTAGGAGATGTGGGTGAGGTCGATCAGGACGACCGAGTCCGGGCCGATGAACGGCAGTAGCTGGGACTGCAGTTGGCCGGAGGTGGTGGAGTTGATCTCGCCTTCCAGGGCGACGACGGTGGCTGTGGCGAGCACCTGTGTGCTGACCTTGACGGTCATCCCCTCACCTCCGGGCGGGAGTCGGCTTCGAGGCGGACCCTGACCTTGACGCGGCCCGAGGTGTCGGGCAGCCGGACGGTCAGGGCGTGCGCGTTGAAATCGGTGTGCTCCACGCCGTCGATCGTCACCGCCGCGATGCGCACGGCGCCGGCCGGCAGCAGGTCGGGGGCGACCCGCAGGACGCGGTCGGCGATCAGGGCGGGGTCGGGTTTGAACCAGAAGTCCATCGGTTTGCCGCCCGCGAGCAGGTTGTTGTAGACGGCGGCCAGGTAGCACAGCTCGGCCGAGTGGTACATCGACATCGAGTGGCTGCCCTTGAGGCGCTCCGCGCCCAGCAGGTAGGGCAGGCCGCCGGCCGTGGTGTTGAAGTAGACGGCGCCCTCGTCGTGGTCGAGGAAGAAGGCGTTGTAGAAGGACTGGGCGTCGCGTGCCTCGGTGCGGAAGTCCGCCCGTGCGGTGACGCCGTGCAGGATCAGGTAGGCGAGGATGGCCTGCTCCTGCTGCCACCATGCCTTGCGGTCGTGCCAGGCGAAGCGGAACCGCTCCTCGCCGTCCACCTTGACGCGTTCCACGACGTCGTACCATCCGCCGCGCTGGCGGTCGCCGCCGACCTCGGGCATGGTCTCGCCCAGAAGGACGGCTGTCTGGAGGTAGGCGTCCTTGGGGCGCAGGGAGTTCATGCGCATCAGGTTCCAGGCGATCTTCAGGTTGTGGCCGACGACCGCGCGGTTCTGCTGCCAGCCGTGCGTGGTGTCGGGCGACCAGTCCTTGTGGAATCGTTCCTGCACGAACGGGCTGTTCTTCGGGTCGGGGAAGCGCTCCACGATGGTGTCGAAGGTGTACTGCAGCATGTCGGCGTATTTCTGCTCGCCGGTGGCCAGGTACAGGTTGATCAGGTAGGCGGGGGCGTGGTCGCCGACGGAGTTCCAGTTCTTGCGGGACTGGTTGGGGCCGAGGGAGGAGTGGTGCGGGCTGAGCAGGATCGGGTCGATGTGCGAGAAGTAGCCGCCCTGCTCGGGGTCGAGGTAGAAGCGGTCGAAGAGCCGGATGGTGGCGTCGGCGTCCGCCTTGATCCGCGGGTCGCCGGTGATCCGGTAGGTCTGTACGGGGCCGGCGAGCGCGTAGATCTGCTCGTAGGCGGGCAGGGCGTCGTAGTCGTCGGAGAACTCGGAGGTGAACAGCTTCGTCTCGACGTCGCCGTCGACCTTGAGGCCGTGGTACCAGTACACGACGTTCTCGTCGGTGTCCACGAACCGCATGTGCTCGCGCAGGTACTCGGTGCCGCGCTCGGCGACCTCCAGGTACTCGTCGTCGCCGGTGAGCAGGAAGGCGGAGGCCATGCCGTAGACGAGCCGGGAGATGGTGTCCGTCTCCTGGACGTGGCTGGCGGTCTTGTCGCCGCCGAGACGGATCTCGGTGCGGTAGTCGGCGAAGTCGACGGGGCCGTCGCCGAACTGGGCCTTGCGGTAGAAGCCGGCGATCTGTTGGATCTGGCGGATCCACCAGCCGGTTTCCTCGAAGCGGAAGTCGTCGGGGTGGCGCCCGACGAAGATCAGCCGCTTGGCCTCGAAGCGCAGCGTGCGGCTGTGGGGGTAGAAGACGCCGTGGGCGAGGACGAAGGTGCCCTGGGTGAGCAGCTCGTCGATGTGGCTGGTGGCGTCCTGGTAGGGCTCGCCGAGGTTGTGCAGCAGTTCCGCGCTCGGGCCGCCGTCGAGGCTGATGTCGAAGGACCGGCCGTCGGCGGTGACCAGGGAGAAGACGCGGGCCTGGCTGTCGAAGCCGGACACCCGTCCCGCGATGGTGTCCGAGAAGGTGAAGTCGACGTTCCTGACGCTTTCTGGCATGAGGTCACATCCCTCGCAGTACGAGTTCGTCGATGATGGTCCTGGCGAAGAGATGGCAGTGGTCCCCGGTGCGGGCGGTCACCAGGTCCCCGTCGACGACGACGTCCTGGTCGACGTAGTGGGCGCCCATGTTGCGCACGTCGCCGAGCAGGTTGTTGTGGCAGACCACCTTGCGTCCGCGCACGGCGTACGGGATCGACGAGGCCAGCCACATGCCGTGGCAGATGATGCCCTTGACCACGCCCGGGCGGGCGAAGGCGCGGCGCAGCAGGTCGGTGGCCGGCGCGAGCTGTTCGATGTCCTCGGTGTAGCGCAGCCGGTCGGCGACCATGCCGGAGGGCACGATCAGTGCGCTGTACTCGCGCAGCCGTCTGTCGTCGAGGTCTTCCAGGCTGCGGGTCACTGTCAGCGGTGCGCGGTGCTCGTGGCCGGTGAAGGTGATCGACTTGTTGCCCCACAGGCGGGTGACGAGGTCGACCTGCGCGCCGTCCTCGGCGAACCGGCGCTGGTAGTAGGCGATCTCGGGTTCGTAGAAGTCGCTCTCCGTCAGGATCGCGATCTTCCGCCCGGTGAGCGCCCCGTCACGGGACGGTACGTCAGCCACGGTCTGCCCCTTCGGTGGTGCGCAGGTCGATGAGGAACGGCTTGTCGTCGGCGAGCATCCGCTTGACCGCGTCGGCGGTCTGGCCGTGGTCGTCGACGCGCAGGGCGTCGACGCCGAACCCGCCGGCGATCCGGGCGAAGTCCAGGTCGGGGTGGGAGAGGTCGAACGGTGTCGGGTAGGCGTGCGGGGCGACGTCCCGTTCGCGCCAGTACTGCTCGATGTTGTGGTCGAGCAGTCTGTAGCCGCGGTTGTTGCAGACGACGAACTTGGCGCCGATGCCGTGCCGTACGGCGGTGTAGAGCGCCTGGATGGTGTACATGGAGCCGCCGTCGCCGGTGAAGCCGATGACGGTCTTGTCCGGGTGGGCCAGTTTGACGCCCATCGCCCCAGGGATGCCGACGCCGAGCGAGCCGCCGCGGGTGGAGAACCAGTGGCCCGGCCGGCGGCCCGGCAGGTGGGCGGCGAGGGCGGGCGATGCGGTGAGGGCCTCGTCGAAGACCATCACGTCGTCGGGGAGCTGGGCTGCGAGTTCGCGCAGGAAGGCGTGCAGCAGCGATCCGTCGTCCGGTGTCCGGGTGGGCCGCTCGCCGCGGCGGGTGCGCAGGCGGTCGGCCGCGGCCGCCTTGTCGCGTGCGGACAGGTGGCGTTCCAGCTGGGCGCCGAGCGCGGACAGCGTCTCCTTGGGGTCGGCGACCAGGCCGAGGGTGACGGGGTGGTTCTTGGCGATCTCGTAGTCGTCGAGGTCGATGTGGACGATCCGGGCGTCCTCGCGGAACGGGTCGCCGGTGTCGGGGAAGACCTCGGGGAAGGTGTAGGTGCCGACGATCAGGACGGCGTCGGCGTCCTTGACGGCGGCGGTGCTGACGGCGCCGAACATGTGGCCCAGGTCCCCGCGGTAGAGGGGGTGGGTGACGTCCAGGTTCACCTCGGAGTAGTTGACGCCGTGGATGTCGGCGCCCAGCTGCTCGGCCACCCGTACCAGTTCCTCCTGGGCGCCGGACGCCGAGACGCCGTCGCCCACCAGGACGAGCGGCCTCTCGGCGCCGGTCAGCAGTCTGGCCGCCTGCGCCACGAGCGCCTCGGTGGGGGCGGTGCGGGTGCAGGGGGCGGCCGTCGGCACGATCCGCTCGGTGTTGAGCGCGTCGAGGACGTCGAGAGGGAGCGCGACGAAGACCGGGCCCATCGGGGGTGTCATCGCCAGCTTCATCGCCCGGCGCAGCACCCGCAGCACCGAGCGCGGGTCGGTGACCCGTGTCGCGTACTTGGTCACGGGCTTGGCCATGGCGACCAGGTCGGCGGCCATCTGGGCGTCCATGGACTCGTACTGGACGCCCGACTCCCCCGCGATCGTCAGGATCGGCGAGTGGCCGCGCTTGGCCTGGTACAGCATGCCGATGGCGTTGCCGAGGCCGACCCCGCTGTGCAGTTGCAGGAGCGCGGGCCGGCCCGTGGCGCGGGCGTAGCCGTCGGCGATGCCGACCGCGACGGTCTCCTGCAGGGTCAGGATGTACTGGAGGTCGTCATAGTCCTGCAGTGCGTCCAGGAATCCCTGCTCGACCGTCCCGGGGTTGCCGAACATGAAGGGAATTTTGTCGGCGATGAACTGCTCGATGATCGCCGCATTGCCCTGCCTGGCCATGTCTGCCTTCTCTCGGTTTCTCGGTCGTTGCCGCGGAATTACCATCCGAAGCGGCGCAGGCCGTCCTCGAGAACCTCGACGACCTTTTCTCCGGTCAGGTAGGAGTCGGGCGTCGAACGCCCGGTGATGAACGGGTAGTCGACGATGACCGAGGTTTCCTTGCCGAAGTTCCCGATGTAGCGGCCCTCGGGTCCGGTGGCGTCGCGCAGGATGTATTCCAGCGGGTACGGGGGCGGGCCGATCACGAAGTCGGTGCCGAGGAATCCGGTCCCGTCCTTGTAGTCGTACTCCTTGCAGTGGCCGGTGACGTGCTTGCCCCAGATGATGGACCTGCGGTCCTCCCAGTCGCGGGCGAAGGCCAGCGGCGCGACGCCGTAGCACTCGGCCGCGATCGGCTTGCCGGCGCGCAGGAAGGCCAGGATGATCTGGTGGACCCGCTCGTTGTTGGCCAGGTCCACGATCGGGCCCGAGCCGCCGACGATGAGCAGGGCGTCGTAATCCTCGAGTTCCTGGGCCACCACGTCGGCGGCCCGGTGGTAGGCCTCCAGTTTGCGCAGGTAGTCGTCGTCCGCGGTGTAGGGGCGCTCCGGGATCCAGCTGGAGATGTCGATCGGGTCGTCCAGGCGGGTGGAGCCGTCGATCTCCCGGGTGAGCTTGGCGACCTCCTCGGTGGTGACCGAGCGGCCGAGCGGCGGGTCGATGTACTCGGGTTGCATCGACGGCGGCAGGGCGTGTGCGCGCTTGCCGGTCGGGGTGGCGAACTCCACCTGGTAGCCCCGCTGGTCGAAGTGGTACAGGGGCCCGACGAGTTCCTCGCCCCAGTAGCCGTGCTCCGACAGGATCACGAGGATCTTCTTGGCCATCTTCCTGGGCACGCCGACTCCTTCGGTCTTCGGTTCGAAAAGGGGGTGGCCGGGCGCCGCGGGGAGGGGGCGGCGCCCCGGTCACCGGATCAGGGGGATCAGCGGGCCTGGGGGCCGATGATCCAGTTCTCCCTGGCGGCCAGGGAGAAGACGTGCTGGTGGTCGGCGATCTCGTCGCGTGCGGCCTTCACCTGCTGGGTGAAGTAGGGCGAGCGCAGCGCTTCCCGCAGGGCGTCGATGTCGTCGAACCAGAGCTGCTCGACGCTGTCGAAGGCCGCCTCGCCGAAGACGTAGGCGCCGTCCACGGTGTGGGCGTGCAGGTAGCGGCGCAGTCCCGGGGTGCCCTTGACGGCCGAGGCGTACTGGTCGAGGGTCTGCTTACGGTAGTCGTTGAGGGCCAGGCCGGGGCGCCTTTTGAGCAGCACGGTGAGCTTGACCCAGTCCCGGCCGGCGGCCGGCGGCGGGCCGGGGACGATCTCGTGGGCGGTGGTGTCGATGACGATGGTCTGCCAGAAGGCGGCCCAGTTGGGCTCGTCGAGCCGGGCGCCCTGCAGGAACTCCTCGGTCTGCAGCGAGGCCAGCTGCTCCTCGCCGTTGGCCAGGAAGATCTCGGCGATGCCCTGGTGCGGCAGCGCCGGCTCACCGAGGTTCTCCTCGATGTCCACCACGGTGTCGACCATGTACTTGCGGATCTGCGGGATCTTCGATGCGTACCGCACCGCGTGGACGTTCACCCAGTAGTCCTGGAATTCCTGTGCGGTCATCCCCGGCTTGGGTGCCGCCAGAATGAACTGGTGGATCATCGAATTCTCCTTTGGATGGGCTCTTTCATGATGTGCAGCGGTCATCCGGAAAGCCAAAGAAGGGAATTCGACTTTCTGAACTGCCGCGTCCGGCGGCGGCGCTGTCACTCTGCCTTCAGCTCCGGTGGGTAAAGGAAGTAGTTGGCCGCGGAGGCGGCCTGCGCGCCTTCTTGCACCGCGGCCGACACCTGGTGGGAATGGGGTGCGGTGATGTCCCCGGCGGCGTACACGCCGGGGATCGAGGTGTGCTGCTCGGTGTCCACCTCGACGTAGCCGTGCGCGTTGAGGCGGACGCCGAGGCCGCGGGCCACGGCCGTCTCCGGGGTGGCGCCCTGGATGGAGAACAGGGCGTCCAGCGGCAGGCGCCGGCCGCCGCGCGTCACGATGGCCGACAGCCGGCCGCCCGCGCCCTCGGCGGTCTTGATGCGGTCGTGGACGACCGGGACGCCGGCCGCGGCGAGGCGGCGCCGGAAGCGCTCGCTGATGTCGTTGCTGCGGCTGTTGGTGAGCAGCCGGACCTGTGTGGTCAGGCTGTGCAGCTGCATGGCCTCGCCCGCGGCGGCGTCGGTGTGTCCGACGACGAGGATGCGGCGCCCGCGGTTCTCGTACCCGTCGCAGGCGATGCACCAGAACATGGAGCGGCCCACGTAGCTGCGCCAGTGGGGGAAGTGCGGGAAGTGGTCGAGGACGCCGGTGGCGAGGATCAGCGTCCTGGCCCACCACACGTGTCCCTGGGCCTGGACGGTGAATCCGCGCCGCGCGTCGCCCACCACGCCGGTCACGCGGTGTGCGGCGATGCGGACGTGGCGGTAGTGGGCGAGCTGGCGCCGGCCCAGTTCGCGCAGTTCCGTGGTGGCGATGCCGTCGGGGAACCCGAGGTAGTTGCGGTTGGTCTGGTGGTGGGTGGAACGTCCCTGTCCGGTGTCGAAGACCGTCACCCGGCGTCCGTAGCGGGCCAGCTGGAGTGCGGCGGACAGTCCGGCCGGTCCCCCGCCGACCACCGCGACGTCCGTGCCGCCTTGACCGTCGGGGTGGTCCAGGTCGCGCGGGTCGCGCGGGTCACGCGGGTCGGGCAGGTCACGCGGGTCGGACCGGTCGGGCAGGTCGCGCGGGTCGGGCAGGTCGGGCAGGTCGGGCAGGTCACGCGGGTCGCGCGGGTCGGGCAGGTCGGGCGGGTCGGGCGGGTCGGGCGGGTCGTCGGGGTGCGTGGTCACGGCCACGTCGCCTCCCTCTTCGTCGGCGCCGGCGCGGTTTTCAGTGCGCGGACCCGCCGGCGTGTGCGAGCCGGCGCACCGCGGCGAGCGGTATGGGCAGCCACTCGGGCCGGTTGCGGGCCTCGTAGAGCGCCTCGTAGACGGCCTTGTCGGCCTCGAAGGCGCGCAGCAGCGCGGGGCTGGTGCGCGGGTCTGGGCCGCCGGCGGCGGTGTAGCCGGCGCAGAAGGCGCGTCGGGTGCGGGCGGTCCAGTCCGTGGCCCGGCGGGCCAGGCGGGTGCCGCGCGGGTCGCGTGAGGCCGGTGAGGCGGGCGGGGCGCCGAGGACGTCGCCGAGGGCGTGGTGTGCCGCGTAGTCGAAGGAGCGCAGCATGGCGGCGACGTCGCGGACGGCCGGCTGCGGGTGGCGCCGCTCTGCGAAGGGGTGGCCCGGTTCGCCCTCGAAGTCGATCAGGACCCAGGCGTCCGCGGCGCGCAGTGCCTGTCCCAGGTGGAGGTCGCCGTGGATGCGCTGGACGGGCAGCGGGGTGCCGCGTTGCACCGTTTCGCGCAGGTCCTGGTAGGCGTGGTGCAGGCCGCGCGCGTAGGGGGCCAGGCCGGGCACCTCGGCGAGGGCGTCGTCGAGCCGGGCCATGAGGGTGTCGGTCAGTTCCGCGGCTTCCGGCGGGCTCAGGGGGCGGGTGCGCAGTTGCCGCGCCAGGGCCCGGTGCACCTGGGCGGTGGCCCGGCCCAGCGAGAACGCCTCGTCCCGGAAGTCGCCCGGCGGCGGGCCGGATGCGCGTGTTGCGCGGATGCAGGCCTGCGCCTGTGCGGTGGCGATGCTCCAGCCGTCGCCGCGCGAGGGCACGAACTCCTGGAGGATGCACAGCGTGGCCGGCTCCGCGCCGTCTGCCGCGGGGGTCTGCGCCCAGGCCAGCGGGGCCGCGCTCGGCACGTCGCCGGCCCGCTCCAGTGCGGTCAGCATCTCCAGCTCGGTGTTGGCGCCGGGCATGATGCGGCGCAGCACTTTGAGCATCATCCGGTCGCCGAAGGCCACCGAGGTGTTGGACTGCTCCCCGGTGAGTGTTCTGGCGGGCAGTCCGGCCGGGATCACCGCCCCGGGCACGTGGTGGTACTCCAGGGCGCCGCACGGCTGGGCGGTGACGAAGCGGTCGAGCAGGGCGGACAGCAGCGCGGGGTCGCAGGTCGCCTCGTAGAAGGTCAGCCGCCGCCCCTGCGGTGTGCGGCCGTCGCCGATGACGGCGTCGGCGGGCACGCCGGGGCCGGGCGGGCCGGGCGCGGCGCCGACGAGGAACTGGTAGCACTCGTCGTCGCCGGTGCGGAAGACGGTCTGCAGCAGTGCCGGTGCGCCCGGTACGACGATCTCCGCGAGTACGGGCCGGACCTCGGGCAGGCCGCGGCCCTTGCCCGCGTACCAGCGTCTGCCGGGCAGCCAGGCCGGCAGGAGCCGGCACAGCTCGGCGACCATGGCCTCCAGGTCCGCGGCGGCGGGCCCGTCGGGGCGCGGGGGCGTCGCGGTGCGCTGTCCGGCGCCGTTCACGCGGCGCTCACTTTCGGGTCGCGGGCCGTGACGGGCGTGGCGCGGCCGGTGGGTGTGTGCGGGCCCTGGGCGTGGGAGGGCGAGAGCACGGTGGCGGCGTGGGCCAGGGACACCATCGTCATGTGGTGGTGCCAGCCGCGGTAGGAGCGGCCCTCGAAGTCACGGATGCCGAGGCCGTCGCTGACCTCCGCCAGGTCGCGTTCCACGCGCCGCGCGAGCATGGCCGTGCGGTAGACGGTGCCGAGCTGCGACTGTGCGAGGTTGGAGAGCCAGAACTCGCTCGGGGAGCGCCGGGCCGGGTCCGTCCAGGCGGCCAGCAGCACGAGGTCGAGGCGTTCGGGCCGGCCGGGCGGGGCGGAGCCGGCGCGCAGCGCGACGCGGGCGGCGCCGACCGAGGTGGCGCGCATGGTCTGTGTGGTGTGGTCGAACCATTCCACCGGCATGCGCCGGCGGTGCAGTGCGGAGAGCAGGCCGGCCGAGCCCACCCAGCCCTCGGCCGGGCCGGGGGGTGTGCCCGGTGGGGCCTTCGGTCCGGGCGGCAGGGGGGTGATGGAGGAGGCGTCGACCCGGACGACGAAGGGGAGCTGGCGGGCCACCAGTTCGGCGCAGACCGGCTGCGGCGGTGTCTTGCGCAGGTCCATCACCACCGGCCGGCCGCGCAGCCCCCACTCCCGCGCCATCTTGCTCACCGAGTCGACGGCGCACTGCTCGGGCGGGCACGATCCGACGTCGGTGGGGATGCAGGCGCGGCGGCGCAGGTCCTCGCGGTCCGTCCAGCACTCGGGCAGTGCCAGCTGCCAGTCCACGGGGCAGCTGGCGCGGTCCCCGGCGAGCCACACGCTCATCGCCTGCTGGCAGTTGACGACGCGTCCGATCTGCGAGACCCACTGCCGTTCCACACCGACCGAGTGCCGGCCCACCTTGGTGATCACCAGGGGCTGCACCACCCAGGCGCGGGGCTGGGCGCGTTCGATGAGCAGCCGGGCCAGGTCGCCGCGCACCGGGTCGACGTCCCACGGAGACTTGCTGATGAATTGGTAAAGACTTTGCTCGGAGCCGCTGCCCGCACCGTTGGCGAGAGCGCGCATGGTCTTCTTCCCGCGGACCGCGAGGAGTCCGCGTACATACACCTCGCCCCAGCGCCGCTGGTCGCTGCGCGGAATGGAGCGCAGTGCCGAGATGACTTCGGCGAATTCGTCCGGTGAAATGTCGCCGGGAAGCGTCTGCCGGTCTTTTTCGGACACTTTTATCTCCTCTCCATCAATTACGTGAGCCGCATCCCGGTCGAGTCGCGGGCGGGTGCTGCGCGTGCGGGGGGGGCCGCCGGATCGGGGCAGGCCTGGCCACCGCGTGCCGGGGGCGGCGTCGGGCGGCCGGGCCGGCGGGGCGCGGTGGTGGACACGGGGCCGGCGGGCGGTCGGTGCCGCCGGCCCCGTTGTCCCTCCTGCCGGTGACGGGGGAATGCCCGGCAGGTTCGGGGCGGGGTGAGCCGGCCGGGGGCTCCGCCCGCCGTGCGGGTGGGTGTCTCAGGCGCCCGTCAGCGGGCCGCCTGCCAGGTAGGCGGGGACCCGGTCGGGGATCAGCCGGCCGAACAGCGGGGCCCAGTCGGTGGGTTCCTGTCCGGGTTCGTTGTAGAGCTCGAAGGTCTTCCCGCCGGCGGCCGGCAGGCGCAGGGACTGCACGCACGCCTCGGCGACCGACTTCCTCGACACCCAGCCGCTGCCGCGGTCGTGCTGTTCGAGGCGCACCTGGGCGCCGGCCGTGTCGCCGTCCGTCAGCCAGCTGGGGCGCACGACGGTGTAGGGCAGGCCCGAGGCGCGTACTTCGTCCTCGCCGCGCAGGCGCCAGTCCAAAAGCCTGCCGTAGGCGTTCATCGGGTGTTCGCGCCGGGTCACGTAGATCTGGCTGACCAGGACGATGTGCGGGCGCCGTCCGCCGTCGGCGGCCGCGGCGAGCACGTTGCGCACCCCGTCGTAGACGGTGGTCTCGGGGCTGTGCGGTCCTGAGTCGGCGGTGCCCGGCTCGACGGTGAAGACGATGGCGCGGCAGTCGCGCAGTGCGGGGCCCAGGGAGTGCGCGTACCGGACGTCGGCGCGGTGCCTGTCCACGGCGGGCGGCAGTGCCGCGCGGTGCGGGTCGCGGCTGACCACGCGTACGCGGCGGCCCTCCTCGGTCAGCCGGCGTGTGATGAGCACGCCGGTCCGGCCGGCCCCTCCGATGACTGCAATGGGGCTGTGCATGGTGCCCTCCAGGGGTGAGTGCCGTCACACCCAGCGCAGGATGTCGTCAGCGTGCCTGAGCTCGGTCTGGGCGGGTACGCCGGTCAGGGCCGGCACCCGCAGTCGGGGGTACACGGTGACCCCGCGCAATCGTGATCCCGGCCAGAGCACGGCTCCGTCGCCGACGGCCGAGAACTGCTCCAGCCGCAAGGGCCTGACGCGCTCGGAGAGCACCTGGGCCATGGGGCCTATGTAGGTGTCGGTGATGTCGGCCCAGCTGCCGACCACCGCCGACTCGCCGACCGTCGACCGGGCGAGGGCGGCGCCCTCGCGGATGTCGGCGCCGTCGCCGACGTCCGTGTGCTCCAGGCGCACTCCGGGTCCGATCTCGACGTCGCGGCCGATGCGGACGCCCGGGCCGATGACGACCGAGCCGTCGTCGATCTTCTGGGCCAGCGTGGTGCCGGCGACGTCGTCCTTCGTCTGCAGGCTGCTGTCGTGGATCCAGCAGCGCGGATCCGTCCGGTGGGGGGCCGGCATCAGCCGGTTCATCTGCTCGTACGCGCCGTCGAGCACGAGCTGGACCGTCTGCAGGTAGTCGGGCACGTTGCCCATGTCGCCCAGGCGCCCGATGGTGTGGGTGGCCACCGGCACGCCCCGTCCGACGAGGTGGGGCAGGAGGTCGCCGCCCCAGTCCAGGCGCTGGTGGGACTGCCGGAAGAGGTCCGGCTCGCGGGCGAGCATCCGCAGGCGGCCGCAGTCCACCAGGTACATCCCGGCGTTGGTGGCGAGGGTCGCGGCCGGGTCGCCGGCCGTCCGGGGGAAGAGGGAGGCGAGCTGCCCGGTGCCGGGTTTCTCCACGAAGCCCTGGACCAGGCCGCGTTCGTCGGTGCGCATGACGCCGTACTTGCCGGCGATCTCCGCCGCGGTGCGGGCCACGGACGCGACGGTGACCACCGCGCCCCGGGCGCGGTGGGTCGCCTCCATCCGCGCCAGGTCGAAGTCGAAGAGCGAGTCGACGGGCAGGACCAGGGCGCGGCCCTGGAGGTCCCACTGCTCGAGGTTGTGCAGGGTGGCACCGGCCGAGCCCACGTTGTACCGGTCGAAGCGGGAACGCGAGTAGGTGATGTCGACGCCGAGGCGCTCGCCGTGGCCCAGCAGGAGCTTGATCTGGCCGCGGTTCTCCAGGCCGTGGGTCACGACGTAGAACCGGCGCACGCCCTGTGCCCGGCAGGCGTCCGTCATCCACTCGACCAGCCGCCGGCCGGCGAGCGGGATGAGCGCCTTGCTGCGGATGTAGTCCGGGGACTTCAGGGTGATCGGCTTGGCCCGCTCGCCCCTGCCGCCGGCCAGGATGATGCCTACTGTTTCCTCGTCACGGTTCACGCCCACTGCCCCCCGCGAATGTGGATGGTGCTGCGTCGAATTCCGGTTCCCGGTCCGCCCGGCCGCCGCCCTATCGCGGAGCGGCGCTCCAGTTCTCGTCGTCCGATTCCGTGGGCGACACCCGTCCCCTGTGCGGCGGAAGAGCCAAAAACGTATTCCGTTGCATTTCCGTCCCCTCTGTCCGGCGGAAATGGCACCGCGCCATTCCGCCTGAAACAGCATGGCGCGCAAAGGGGCCAAATCCATGGACGGGTAGGCTCGGGATCGCGCATTGCGGGAATCAGCAAGGGGGAAATGTGTGCAGGGATCCGGACATAAGCCCACAACCGAACGTCGTACCTCTGTGCGAGCGCGGGCTTGGCTGTTACCGCCGCGCGCTGGCGGAGGGCCTGGTGTCCGACGACGTCCCGGACTGCCTGATCGAGCTGGGCCTGATGCGGCGGCAGGCCGAGCCCGGCAGCCGCTGGGTCGCCGTGCCGCCGGACATCGCCTCCCACGACCTCACCCGCCCGCTGGAGCGCGCCATCCTGGCGCAGCAGCACATGGTGGCGGGCATCTACGACGCGCTGTCCGCGGCCGAGGACGTGTACCGCACGCAGCAGCGCACCTCGGCGGCGTCCGTGCGCCTGCTGCACGGTGCCGACGTCATCTACGCGGCCCTGGAAAGGGCCTCGGATGCCTGCCGCGAGGAGCTGCTGACGGCGCATCCCGGCGGTGCCCGTGACCCCGACGCCCTGGGCAGGACCCTGCCGCGCACACTGCGCCTGAACAAGCGCGGGGTGCGCCAGCGCACGCTCTACCAGCACTCGGTGCGCGCGCACGGTCCGACGCTGGCCTACATCGAGCGGGTGACGAACGCCGGGGCGCAGGTGCGCACGCTGGACGAGGTCGTCGACCGGCTCATCGTCTACGACCGCTCCGTCGCCTTCATCCCCGACCCCCGCTACGACCAGCAGACGACCGCCCTCGCCGTGGAGCACCCGGCGCTGATCCACTACCTCGTCAAGGTCTTCGAGCACGCCTGGCAGCGCGCCGAGCCGGTCACCGTCAGCCAGGACAGCAGGCCGCCGCTGCTGACGGACGAGACCCGCCGGGCGGTGCTGAAGCTCATGGTCGAGGGCCACACGGACGCGGGGATAGGCAAGCGGCTCGGCATCAGCAGCAGGACGGTGTCCTACCACATCAAGAAGGCGTCGGACCTGGTGGGAAGCCGCAGCCGGGCCCATCTCGCCTACCTGCTGGCCCGCTCGGAGCTGCTCGAGCCGCCGCGCGGCGGCTGAGGCGGGAGCCGGGCCGGGCCGGGGCGGGCGGAGCCGGCCGCCCCGGCGCCGGCTCATCGGCCCAGCCGTTCGGCGCCGTGGAGCACCCGGACGACGTCGGCGGCGAGGTCGCCGCCCAGCGCCATCTCCAGCACGTCGCAGCCGGGCATCAGCCGGCTCAGCCGCGTGGCCACCCCGCCCGGCCCCCGGTGGCCGCCGAGCACCACGAACCGGTCGTGGCGGCGGGCCAGTTCGCCCGCCGCGGCGGCCAGGTGGCTGTCGTCGAGGTACACCAGGTGCGCGTGCGCCGGCCCCGGCCCGCGCTCGCGGACCGCCAGCGCGAGCCGGGTGCCGTCCTCACCGACCGAGACCAGGCAGACCCCGGCGGGGTCCGTGCGCCGCCCCGCACCGCGGCCGGCGTCCCAGACGACCACGGGGATGTCCCCGTCGCCGCTCCCGGCCCAGCCGGCCGTCACGTCGGCGGACGCCCCCGCACCGATGCGGATGTGGTACGGCCGCCCCGAGCGGGCCGCGCTGCGCACCACCGCCCTGATCTCCCGCACACCGCTGGGCGCCGCGATCCGCACCCGCGGCGTCCGCAGCAGCTCCACCGGGTCGCTCTGGGAGTCGGGCACCACCACCGAGGCGCCCGAGCGCAGGTGGGCCAGGGCCAGCCGGGGCAGCCGCTCCGCACCGGCGCCCGCGCCCAGTCCGCACACGAACACCCTGAATCCCGCCGTGACCAGCCCCTCGACCATGCTCACCATGGCACTGTCGACCCTGCCCAGCTGGAAGAACCGGTCCGGGTGAGCCGCCTCGAAAGGGTGCCGGCCACCGCCCGGCACAGCTTCCACGCACACCACCCGGCCGTCCTGCGCGCCCATCCTCGCCAGTTCCTCGCGGTAGACGTCCTCCGCCAGGATCGCTGGAGCCCCCATGGCGACACCCCTCTCAGAGAAGATCACGGAACATTTAGAATGCTCTCTTTGTTTTTTTGGACGAAGAACCGCCCTCCCCGGACGCCGGCTCAGGCGGCCGCGGAAGGCGCCGGACGATCACGCGCCGTCGGTGACGACGGCGCGCCACACGAACGGCAGGAGCCGCGCCAGGAAGTCCTCGGCACCGCCGCCGCCCTCCCCCGCGGGACGTCCGCGGTGGACCTCGGCCCCGGTGAGCAGGCACACCGCCAGGTCCGCCACCACCGGGGGCCGGGCCTGGCGGTGCAGCTGCCCCGCCCGGTCGGCCTCCCGCAGCAGCTGGTGCAGCGTCGGCACCCAGGCCTGGTGCCAGCCGGGCACCGCCTTCGGCCTCTCCCGCGCCAGCAGGGCCGCCGCCCGGACGACCACGCTCTCGTCGAGCAGGTCGGCCAGGCGCTGGAGCAGGGCGACCGCGGCCGGCAGCGGGGAGGACTGGCCGGCGACCGCGGCCGCGGCCCGCGCCCGGGTCAGGGCCGAGGCCTCCTCCACGACACCCTCGGCCAGCGCGCGCTTGCTGGAGAAGTGGAAGGTCAGGGCCCCCATGGAGACCTGCGCCGAGGCGCTGATCGCGGAGAGCGTGGCCCCGTCGTAGCCGTTCACGTCCATGTCGGCGGCGGCAGCCGCGATCAGCGCCCGCCGCGTGCGCGCGGCCCTGTCCTGAGTCACCATCCGCCCTCCCGCGGCCGCGGCGGCCGTCCGCCTTCCCGGGGAAGACCGTAGCCGAACCGCACCCCCAAAGCAAAGTGATCGTTCTATTTATTTTTGTCCCGTGGCATGTGACGCGGTCCGGTGCGCGGGCGGGGGCCGCCGATGGGCCGGGGGGCCGGCCCCCGCCCGCGCCGCAGCGGCTCCCGGCCCGCCGGACCCCCCGGGCGGCGCCTCAGCGGTGCACCGCGGTGACTCCCCCGTCGACCGGGACGGCCGCTCCGGTGACGAACGACGACAGGTCGCTGCACAGCCACGCCGCCGCCCGGGCCACCTCCTCGGGGCCCGCCATCCGCTTCTGCACCGCCGCGTCCATGAAGACCTGCTCCAGCCGCGGCGTCCGGGCGAGGACCTCTTCCATCATCTCGGTGCGCGTACTGCCCACGACGAGCGCGTTGACGCGGACACCCCGCTCCCCGTAGTCGGCCGCCGCCGCCTTCGTCATGCCGATCACAGCGTGCTTGGCGGCCACGTACGCCGCGGAGGCGCCGGTGGCGGCCACACCGGCCACGCTGGAGGTGTTGACCACCGCCCCGCCCCGCCCGGAGGCCAGCATGACGGGGATCTGGTGGGCGAGGCAGTTCCACACGCCCCGCACGTTGACCTCCATGGTGCGCGTGTACACCTCCTCGCCGATCTCGTGGAGGGCCTGCCCGGCCGTGGCGTACCCCGCGTTGTTGAAGGCGGCGTCCAGGCCGCCGAACGTGTCCGCCGCCCTGCCCACGGCATCGGCGACGTCCTGCCCGCGGGTCACGTCGCCGGCGACCGCGAGGGCCCGCCCGCCCGCCGCGGTGATCTCGCCGACGAGGCGTTCCAGCCGGTCCGCGCGCCTGGCCAGCAGACAGACCGCCGCGCCCTGCCGGGCGAACAGCCGCGCGGCGGCCGCCCCGATACCGCTGGAGGCGCCGGTGATCATGACGGTCTTGCCGTCCAGCATGCTCACCGCTCCCAGCTTCCGCCGGCCGCCGCCTCGGCGTCGATCCGGTGCAGCAGCCCGGCGTCGATCCGCTCGAGCCGGTCCACGACGTGGCGCACGCCCGCCTCGGCCATGAGCTGTGCCTGGAAGCTGTGCTCGAAGGCGCTGGGGTGGCCGATGAAGGCGACGCCCAGGGCCCGGGCCTCCTCGGCCACGCGGGCGACGTCGTCGATGACCAGCGCCTCCTCGTGCTCCAGGCCGAACGTCCGGGTGACGATCTCGTGGATGCCGGGACGGAAGTCGTTGGTGCAGACGTACCCGGGGGCGTCGAACAGGTCCGCGTACGCTCCCAGATGGGTGTCGAAGTGCGACCTGGCGAGACCTCCGTAGCACACCACCTTCAGGCCCATCTCCCGCAGGCGGTGCAGCAGTTCCACCGCACCCGGCGTCAGGGCGACCGGATGGCGTTCGAGGTACCTCTCCCGCTCCTCGAAGTAGGCCCCCAGCGCCTGCTCCGCGGTGAGGGGCTCGGCGACGGCCTGCGCCATGCGCAGGCCCGCTATGTGCTGGGGCTGGGAGAAGATCGCCCGCTCGGTCTGCGCGGTGTACCGCCCGCCGCGCTTGACCACGAAATCGTGGATGACGGGACTGAAGGTGTCGTTCAGGAGCACCCCGTCGATGTTCACCGCGGCAAGCCGCAGCCGCGCGAAATTCCGCCTCATGAATCCTCCCCGGTCCTCGGCCCCGCCCCGCCGGGCGGGGCGCGGTGCGCTCTCCAAGCGCTCATGGACTGCCCCGCACATGCACCCTTGCACCGTGCGGCCGTGCGCTCATGGACTGCCCCGCACATGCGCCCTTGCACCGTGCGGCCGTGCGCTCATGGACTGCCCCGCACATGCGCCCTTGCACCATGCGGCCGTGCGCTCATGGACTGCCCCGCACATGCACCCTTGCACCATGCGGCCGTGCGCTCATGGACTGCCCCGCACATGCACCCTTGCACCATGCGGCCGTGCGCTCATGGACTGCCCCGCACATGCACCCTTGCACCATGCGGCCGTGCATCACCCCGGACCGCGCCCGGCCGGGCACGCCGCGCGAGAGACGCCCGGCGGCCTCAGCCCGACACCGGCTCCGCCCGCTCCAGCGCCTGCGCACGACGCGGATCGAGATCGAGCCGCACCACCGTAGCCGGGACGGCGATGCCCGGCAGCAGCAACTGCCACATCCGCCGCGTGCGCTGCGGCAGATCCACCCGGCCGGTACTGGCCGCCTCCGACAGCATCTGCATACCGGTACACGTGGCGACGATGTACTCCGCCACATGCGCGGGATCCACTCCCGCCTGGAGCTCCCCGAGATCCCGCGCGGCCAGCAGGCACTCCTCCATCACCCGGCTCCAGGCCGCGTACGGCTTGTCCGCACCGCCCATGCCCAAAACCCCCACCTCCGTGGTGAGCCGGACCCCCGCCCGCAGCACGACATCACTCTGCAGCTGATGCGACCACAGCAAAGTGATGTCCACCAGCCGCTGCAGCCCCTCCGACTCCAGCAGCGGCAGGATCCTCTCCGACTGCCGGCCCATCACCGCGCGCGCCAGCCCCTCCTTGGACTCGAAATGGAAATAGAGGGAACCAGCCGTGGCACCGGCACGCTCCAGGATCCGGTTGATACCGGCAGCCGCGTAACCCACCTCGTCGAAGACCTCGGCCGCGGCGCGCAGGATGCCCTCGCGTGTCTCCACAGCCCGCTGCTGTTTCGGCTGCCGCATCGCCCCTCCAAAGAAAATAGAACGATCTCTAACTTACTCGATCCCCCACGATGCGGCAGCCCCCCGGACAGAATCACCCCGTTCGACTGGTATCTCCGCCCCCCATGACCATCCCCCGCACGTTTCTTTGCTGACCCTTGACCCGAAAAAAAGAGAGCACTCTCTAAAGTTCGAGCTGCTCTCCCGTACGTCTCCAGTCAGGCTCGAGGACCGGTACACATCCCGGGCACGCCTCGCAGATCCGAACGTCCTAGGGGGAAACGCCGTATGCACAGCACCGTTCCGATGTTCCCGGCAGCCCGCGCAGGGGGCACGCCCGTCACCAGCGAGCAGGTCCACAAGAGCGCCGGCGCCGAGCAACTGCTGACCCAGTACCACCAGCACGGTGACGACGACTACCTCATACGCGCCCGCTGGCCGCGCAACCACAGCTTCTACACCCCCCGGCACGGCCTGCTCGACCCGATGCTGCTGGCCGAGTCGGTACGCCAGTGCGTACCACTGCTCAGCCACGCGGCCTACGACGTGCCCTTCGGACACCGCCAGTCATGGAGCCACTTCAGCTACACCCTGGACCCCGCAGCACTCACCCCCGACACCACGACACCGGCAGACGTGGAACTCCACGTCGCCTGCCGGGACATCGTCCGCCGCTCCACACGGCTGGCCTCCCTGAACATGCACGTCACCGTCGTACGCAACGGCACCCGGGTCGGCACCGCCCACACCCGGTTCACCAACCACACCCCCGCCCTCTACCAACGACTGCGCGGCCCCTACGCCGACCTCACCGAAGCCACCGCCCGCGCCCTGCCCCTCCCCCCACCCCTCACCCCCGCCCACGTCGCACGCGACGCCTTCGACGACGTCGTACTCTCACCCACCAACTCCCCCCGTCGCACCCAACTACGCATCGACCTCAACCACCCCGTCCTCTTCGACCACCCCGTCGACCACGCACCCGGCATGCTCCTCCTCGAAGCAGCACGACAATCCGCACACGCCGCGACCCACCCCCACCCCGCACACCCCCTCGCCATGGACGCCGTATTCGCCCGCTACACCGAACTCGACACACCCTGCTGGATCCACACCGACCCACTCCCCACCCAACACCCCCACGAACACCGCATCCTCACCACCGCCGTCCAGCACAACACCTGCGTCTTCTCCGCCATCACCACACTCCGACAACCACCCACCAACTGAACCCACCCCAACCCCACCCCCACCCCACCCCCAACCCCAACCCCAGCCACCCAGCCACCCGCCCAGCCACCGGACCACCACGAGACCGGAACCGGCCCTGCCGACCCTGCCGGCCCGCTCACCCGCCACACCAACCGCACGACACCCCCCCACCGGACCAGCGTGACAGGTCAGAAAACGCAGCACACCACGACGGCAGGCCCGACGAAGCCGGAACGGCACGCTTCGGCGACCCAGAGCCCTCTGCGTCAGCCGCGCACCCCGGCCGGCACGCCCGCCCGGCCCCCCACCGCCGGGACCCCGACCAGTCCCGACCGCCCGGCAGCGGGACCACACCACGCGAAACCGGCCGTCAGCGCCGCTAACCGGTAACGGTGCAGGCGCCGACCACCCACCCGTGAAACCCGCGGGCGGGACCAGTCATGACTTCACCGTAAGCCCACCAGACGTCATCGACCGCGCCCCAGCACTGCGCATAGAAGCCGGTGCCCCTCAGCAGGACGGTCAGCACACGGGCGCGCGTGCCACAGTCCCCACGCAGCCGGACAACGTCCGTGGTGTGCAGCTGGAGAACCGACTACAGCAGACTGGACGAGTCCAACACCCCGACCGTCACCCACACCCGGACACCCAAACCGTGAGAAGCCTGAGCGCCATGCCCCCGACACCCCATCAGGAGCACGACACCCATGTGCTCGCGATACAGCCCTGAGAGCGTTGGATCGGGAACGGGGGTGTGTTCGGCGGTGAACGCCACTGGGGCTCTGAGCCCCAGTGGCGTTCACCTGTCCGGGGGCAACTACCGCCTGATCCCGGCGGTTTGGCTGCTCTCGCGCTTCATACAGGGGCAGCCGCTCGTTACCGTCTCCGATCATGCGTGCCCTCTTCCCAGGATCCTTCGACCTGGTCACTCAAGGGCTCGAGGACATACTCCGGCGCGCCGCCCCCCTGTTCGACGAGGTCGTCGTGTGCGTGATGTCCAATTCGAACAAGACCGGCCGCCCCCCGTCACGGAACGCCTGGACCGACTCCGCGCGGCAGCGGAGGACTTGAGCAACGTCACGGTCAACTCCCACACAGGGGGTCTGCTGATCGACTACTGCCGCTGAGCCGGCATCGACGTCGTCGTTCGCCGAGTCCGGGGTGTCGCCGACCTGGACTACGGAGCGCCGATTGCCCGTATGAACCACGAACTGGCCGGAGTCGAGACGTTCTTCTCCGCCGCGGATCCCGCCCTGGCCCACGTCTCCTCCACCCTTGTCACCGCGATGGGACAGCGGTAGGGCGGCACACCCGGGTCCCGTCGCACCGTTGACGCCCGCGGCGGCGCTGCGACCGTGCCGCCGAACAGCGGCGACGAGCCGACGCCACGAAACCTTCACATCATGATCCACGTCACTCGGGCAACCCGCGCTGCCGAACCCGCGTCTTTGTCGACAACAGACCGACACGCCCCGGTCCTCTCGGCCGGGGCGTATTTACAACGCGCTATACACAGCATGTATACACAGCGTTTATAGAAAGGCATGCATGTACGGCAAGGCTTTCGCTCCCGAGTACCAGGGCGCCCTGACCACCCTGTCCGTGAACTCCTCGCTCACGGACGTGCTGGCGGAAGGCATCAAGAAGCTGCGCGAGGCCGAGCGGTCGGGTCAGCTGGCCGAGGCCGCCCGCTGCGGGCTCGCCGTCGCCGAGGCGTACCGGCGGCTCGGAAAGGTGGAGGAGGCCGACCGGGCCTGGAAGGCGAGCTACCGCACCGCTCGGGAGGCCGGTGACGCCGCGGCGATGGCGTGGGCGCTGTGGAGCGGCGGCACCCTCGCCCGGCAGCGCGGGGCGTTCCCACTGGCCTGGCGGCTGCTCGGACTCGCGGCCGAACTCGGCGAACGGGCCGGCGACGTCGTCTGCCGGGGCTATTCGCTGGCCGGACTCGCGGAGACCGGCCGCATCCAGGGCGACTACGCGGCGGTCGGCCGGCTGCACGAGCAGCTGCTGGCCGAGGCCCGCAGGCGCGGCGAGGCCCGGCACACGGTGTGGGCCCTGGAGGGCATCGCCCAGATGCACCGCAACACCGGGGACTTCGACCGGGCGTACGCGCTGTTCGAGGAGGCGGCGGAGATAGCCGAGCGCGCCGAGGACCGGCGCGGGCACGCATGGGCGCTGCGCGGCCTCGCGGACATCCTCTCGGTGCGCGACAAGGACACCGAGCGCGCGCTGGAGCTGCTGTCCCGGGCGGAGGCCGGCTGCCGCGCGATGAACCTGTCCAGCGCGCTGGCCTACAACCACAAGATGCGCGGCAACGTCCTCTACCGGGCCGAACGTCACGAGGAGGCGCGCCGGACGTACGAGCTGGCGCTGTCGGAGTTCCGCGCGATGAACGAGCCGCGGGGCGAGGCGCTCGCCCGGCTGGGCCTCGCCAAGTCGCTGGCACGGCTTGGCAGGAGCCGCGACGAGACGGCGGCCGAACTCGCCGACCTGGCGCGCTCGTTGGAAGGCAGCGGCCTCAAGCACGTGCAACGGCTGGTGGAACGCGCCCAGGAGGAGTTCGGACTCGACGCGGAGGTCGTACGGTGACCGCGCTCCAGGCCCCGCCTGCCGCGCCCGAACTCCTTGCCCACTGCGCCGGGTTGGTGCGGCCGGCGCTGCGCCAGGCGGTGGGTCGGCTTCATCCGTGGCTGGGCGAGATGGCCGCGTACTCCTTCGGCTGGTGCGAGGTGGGCGGCGCGCCCGCCACCGCACCGGGCGGCAAGGGTGTACGACAGGCACTGGCGGTGCTCGGCGCGCGAGCGGCGGGCGCCGACGAGCATGCCGGGATCCCGGCGGCCGTCGCGGTGGAACTGGTCCACGCTTTCTCGCTGCTGCACGACGACATCATGGACGGCGACGCGACCCGGCGACGCCGCCCGGCCGTGTGGAAGGCGTACGGCACGGGCCCGGCGGTGCTGGCCGGCGACGCCCTGTTCGCGCTGGCGGTGGAGACCCTCGCCGCCGTGCCGCAGGGTGCCGGTGCCGTACGGCTCCTCTCGGCGGCCTTGGCCGACCTGATGCGCGGGCAGGCCGACGACCTGCTGTTCACCGGCCGCCCGTGCACCGGCCCGGACAGGGTGACGGTCGAGGAGTACCGGTCCATGGTGGAGGCCAAGACCGGTGCCCTGCTGGGCTGTGCCGCCGCCCTGGGCGCCGTGCTCGGCGGCGCGGACGAGGACACCACCAGCGTGCTGGACCGGGCCGGACGGCATCTCGGCATCGCCTTCCAACTGGTCGACGACGTACTCGGAATCTGGGGCGACCCCGCCGTCACGGGCAAGCCCACGGGCGGCGATCTACGGGAGCGCAAGAAGACCTACCCCGTGCTGGCCGCCCTCGATTCCCCGGCGGGCCGTGCCCTGCCCGAACTGCTGGACTCGCCGGGGCGTTCCGAGGAGGCAGCCGAGCTGATCGAGGCGGCCGGCGGCCGAACAGCGGCACTGGCCGAGGCCCGCACGCACACGTCCACCGCCCGTGCCCTCCTGTCACGGGCCCCGCTGGCCGCCGGGGCCGCAGGGGACCTGCTCACGGTGCTGGACTTCCTGGCCGGCCGCGAGCTGTAAATAGGCCCTGACAGAAGTTGTTGATCAAGTGACCGTCGGCTTGTCCGCTCGTTGGTCGGGACGTGGGGAAGCGTGAGTCTCGGCCGTTGTTGATCAAGTGACCGTCGGCTTGTCCGCTCGTTGGTCGGGACGTGGGGAAGCGTGAGTCTCGGCCGTGGATCGTGTCGGACGAACTGTGGTCTCTCATCGAGCCGTTGCTGTCGGAGCCGGGCCCGAAGCTGGTGGCGGGCCGGCCGCGGGTGCCGGACCGGCAGGCGTTGTGCGGGATCCTGTTCGTGCTGCACACCGGGATCCAGTGGGAGTACCTGCCGCCAGAGCTGGGCTTCGGGTCCGGCATGACCTGCTGGCGGCGCCTGGCCGCCTGGAACGAGGCCGGCGTGTGGGAGAAGCTGCACCTGGTGCTGCCGAAGAAGCTGCGGTCGGTGAAGCAGTTCGACTGGTCGCGGGCGGTGATCGACTCCTCCCACGTCCGGGCGGCCCGCCGGGGCCCGAAAGCGGTCCCAGCCCGGTCGACCGCGCGCGGCCGGGCAGCAAACACCACGTCCTTGTCGACGGTCAGGGCGTCCCACTCGCGGTGTCGCTGACCGGCGGAAACCGCAACGACGTCACCCAGCTCCTGCCCTTGCTGGACAAGGTTCCCGCGGTGGCCGGTGTCGTCGGGCGACCACCCAGACGGCCGGACATGCTCTTCGCCGACCGGGGCTACGACCACCACGACAAGTGCCGGCGCCTGCTGTGGAAGCGCGGCATCCGACCCGTGATCGCCGAGCGCGGACAGCCACACGGCTCCGGCCTGGGCATCTTCCGCTGGGTTGTGGAGCGGACGATCTCCTGGCTGCACGGCTTTCGCCGCCTGCGAATCCGCTGGGAGAGACGCGACGACATTCATGAAGCCTTCCTCGGCCTCGCCACCTGCCTCATCACCCACCGCCACGTTCAACGCCTTTGGTTAGAACCTCTAAGCTTGTTGTTTAACCTCGCACGTCACCCGACCTGCTGACATCTTCTGTTTCGGAAAACGTGAGACGCGGCCGTCCTTCACGCTTCGAGGTGTTGAGTCACGGAGTGTGAAGGAACGGCCGCTGTGATCAGTCTTCCGGTTGAGGGACCTGCCGTCGAGGCGTTGGGTTTCCTGTCCCGCTTTCGGGTCGAGTTCTACGACTGCCTGTACGCGCGTGCGGATGCGCTCTTCGAGCTCACTGACGCGATGCTGTGCGCGGACGGTCCGGTCAAGTCGCCGGTGGAGCTGACATTGGCAGCCGAGCACCGGCGCGGGCACGGTGCGATGTACGCCGCGCTGGACAAGGGGTGGCTGCAGTCGGCCCGCCTGCGCCGCGTCCTGGCCGGCCTGCCGCTGCCGGGCGCCGCCGACGGTCGAATCGTGCTCGCCGCGGACGTCTGGGATCACGAAGTGCATCCCAACGTGCGATAGCCCGATCCATAACAACTGGGGGCGTTCACCGCAGCCGCGGTGTTCAGGTGGTCAGGCGTGCCAGGAGCGCGGGATGGTCTGCCAGGGCTGATGCCAGCATGGCTCGGGCATGGAGCTTGAAGGAGTCGAGGTCGGCGGAGCTCCAGTCGATGCCGCCCAGGGGTGGCTGCGGGTCGTACTCGATGAAGAGCTGGACAGTGCGGGCGGTCTGCTCGCCCGCGAGCCGTTCGACCAGGTGGAGAGCCATGTCGATACCGGCTGACACGCCGGCGGCAGTGAGCAGGGGGCCGGATTCGACCCAGCGTTCGGCGGTGGGCGTCGCGCCGAACTTGGCCAGCAGGTCGCGGAAGCCCCAGTGAGTGGTGGCCTGACGACCGTCGAGCAAGCCGGCGGCGCCCAGGATCAGTGAACCGGTGCACACCGAGCCGACGACGTCCGCCGTTTGCGCGGCCTTGCGAATCCAACTCAGCAGGGGCTCGTTGGCCAGGGCGGCGAGGGTCGGTTCAGTCCCGCCGGGGACGATCAACGCGAAGGGCTCGGTGACCTGGTCGAACGTGTGGCTGGGCACCAGCTTCAGCGGAGTGTCGGTGCCCAGGGGGACGAGGTTCTGACCGACGACGGCCACCTCGAATGTCGGGTCGATCTGGGCCAGCGCCGACAGCACCTGAAGTGGCCCTACAAGGTCGAGCGGGGTGATGCCGGGATAGAGCACGAATGCGAGCGTCTTGGTCATGTCGTCACCTTCGGCCCCTGGCCACGGGAGCGCCAAGGGCGGTCAGCGAGTCGGTCGGAATTCTTGGGGTGCAAGTCATTCAGACATAGGGTCAGGGTCATGGAGGAACGAATGGTGGTCCTCGTCGGATACGACGAGGCGGAGTTGCTGGACATCGCGTGCGTAACGACGAGCTTGATCACGGCCAACCGGCTCGGTGCCAGCCCGGCCTATGCCGTGAGCGTGGCCACCCCGGGTGGCCACGCGATCACCTGCGACTCAGGGCTGACGCTGCAGAGCCAGCGGTCCCTGGAGCGTCTGAGGGGGCCGCTGGACACGCTGATCGTCTCGGGAGGGTTCGGCCACGAGGCCGCAGCGGACAATCAGCTGATCGTCGGCCATGTCCGTCGCCTGGCCCGGGAGAGCCGCAGAGTCGCCTCGGTCTGCACCGGGGCGACCATCCTGGCGTCCGCTGGCCTGCTCAACGGAAGACGCGCCACGACTCACTGGCGGTATGCCGAGCAGTTGGCCGCAGCCTACCCGGAGATCACCGTGGATCCCGCGCCGATCTACATCCGCGAGGGAAGAGTGTCGACGGCCGCGGGTGTCACCAGCGCCCTGGACCTGGCCTTGGCCTTCATCGAGGAGGACCACGGCGCGCAGTTGGCGCGCGACGTCGCCCGCAGCCTGGTCACCTATCTGCAACGACCAGGCAACCAGGCACAAATGAGCATGTTCACAGCCACGCCAGCACCCACGAACAGCCTGGTCAGGCGAGTCGTCGACCACATCACCTGCCACTTGGCCGACAACCTGACCGCAACCACACTGGCAGCCGGGGCGGGGGTGAGCGAACGCCACCTGACCCGCCTCTTCATCGACCACCTTGGCAAGGCACCAGGCCGATTCGTCCGCGACGCACGCACCGAAGCCGCCGCCCACCTCCTGGCTTCCACCTCAATACCAGTGGCGAGCGTGGCCGCACAATGCGGCTTCAGAACCGCTGAAACGCTCCGCCAGGCATTCGTCAGCCGCTACGGGACACCGCCTTCGCGCTATCGAGCAACGCAAAGTACACCAGCCTCCTGACGGCAGCACCGCGCTCTCCCCACCAGGAACCACCACCGACCGAAGGCGGGTCTGTGTAGCGAACGGTGGAACTCGGTCGGTTTTGTTCAGCGTCGTCCGGCGGTGAGCCGGCCGTCAAAGGTGATGTCGAAGACTTGGAGTGCGGCCTTCCAGCGCATGGTCCAGCGTTTGCGTCCGGTGCCGGTCGGGTCCAGGCCCATGGCAGCCAGGTAGACACATGTGAGGCCGGGACCTCATCCACGGCGCCCGTCCCACTCACGTGATGGGCAGTGGGCGCGGCATCCGGGCAGTGATCCCTGTCCCGGCGGACCAGCGCAGTCACCGGCTACGTCGAGGCAGCCGGGGCGGCAGGCCACCGGCCTTCCGACCGCGAGAACTACAAGCGGCGCAACACCGTCGAGCGGTGCATCAACCGCCTGAAACAACGGCGCGGCATCGCCACCCGCTACGAGAAGACCGCCACCATCTGCCGTGCCGGACTCCACATCGCAGGCATCTTCCTCTGGTCCGCCCGATGATCCTCACGAAACTGCCGAGGCCGCCTGGCAATGGGCACGTAGATGGCGTCAGTCGGTGTCGAGGCCGTCGATCAGGCGGCCCAGGAACCGGGTGAACGTGGCGTCGGGGGTGAGGGGGCGCCCGGGGGCGGAAAGGGCCTCGGCGAGTTCCGGGTGGCGGCCGTCGGCGGCGACAGCGGCGAGGTAGCGGCCTTCGGCCGCGCCCCTGTCCGGGGATCGTGAGACTGCGGCCTGCGCGATCTCGTAGGCGACATGCCCGGCCACGAATGCGGTGAGCTGGGCGAAGACTTCCAGCTTCGCCGCACCGTCCAGTCCGGTGGGTCGCAGGACGGCGAGCGCGTGTTCCAGGAAGGCCAGCGTGTTGGGGCCCGGGACGCGACGGGTGGACAGGGCGGCGGGCAACCAGGGGTGGCTCAGCATGTGGGCGCGCTGGGTGTGGGCGATGGTCTTCAGATCGGCGCGCCAGTCGCCGGTGGGTGGGTCCGTGACTGTGAGTTCACCGCTGACGTGGTCGACCATCAGTTCCAGCAGTGTCTCCTTGTCAGGTGCGTAGCTGTAGAGCGACATGACGCCCGCTCCGACCTCGGCGGCCACCCGCCGCATGGTGACCGCTTCGAGTCCTTCAGCGTCCGCCAGAGTGACGGCTGCCGCGGTGATCGCCTCCCGGCTGAATGATGGCCTGCGGCCCCTGCGGGGCTCGGTGGGCCGCAGCCAGAGCTGTTCGGGATCGACGCCCGCGGCACCGGACTTTCCGTCGCTGGTCACGTTCTTGCGCTCCTTCCCCTGGTTGTCGAGGCAGCTCTTGCCGAGGTCATCCAAGCATGCTCTATTCTCGTACGTCGTACGAGAAATAGGAGGGGAACGATGTCATCACGCACGCCCGACGCCGTGGCCGGACCGGCCTGGGTGCCACCCGCCGGCAAGCCGCCGCTGTCCTCCCGGATGATGAGGGCGATCTGGCGAGGCCTGCCGGTGAAACGGCACGAGGTCGGATGGGAGCCGGGGCTGGTGGTGCCGGCTGCCGACGGCAGCCCGTTGATCACTGACCATTACTTCCCACGGGCCCAGGGCGACTTCCCCACCCTGCTTGTCCGCTCGCCTTACGGCCGAGGCCTGCCGTGGTCGCCCCAATACGGCCTGCTCTTCGCCGAACAGGGCTTCCACGTGGTCCTGCAGAGCTGCCGCGGCACCGGCGGTTCGGCCGGCGTCTTCGACCTGTGGCGCAACGAGGCCGCCGACGGCCAGGCCACGGTGTCCTGGCTGCGCGGGCAACCCTGGTTCAACGGAACACTGGGGACCGTCGGCCCCAGCTACCTGGGCTACGTGCAGTGGGCCCTCGCTTCGGACCCACCGCCGGAACTGAAGGCGATGGTGGTGCAAGTAGGGCTGCATGATCCCTACGCCCTGTTCCACGCAGACGGTGCGCTGCGTCTGGAGAACGCCCTCGCTGTCGGCGTGAGCATGACCTACCAGCACAAAGGCATGGCGCCGTTCCTCAGGGCGACGCTGCGTCTGCAGCGCCGCCTGCGCGATGTCACAACCGCGCAGCCCCTGCGTGGGGCGCACGTGTCCGCCCTCGGCAGGGAGGTTCCCTGGCTGGACGACGTGATGACACACCCCGACGCCAAGGACGCCTACTGGCATGGCGCGTCGTTGACGGAGGCGGCAGAGAGGCTCCGCGTGCCCACGGCTCTGATCGCCGGATGGCACGACGCGCTGGTCGACCAGACCTTCACGCAGTACGACCGACTGCGACACGTCGGATGTGAGACCGCCCTGCTCGTCGGTCCCTGGACGCACACCTCGGCCCTGCAGCAAGGATGGCCCCTGGTATTCGCTGAAAGCCTCGCGTGGCTGCGCGCCCACCTGTACGCCGATCCCTCCGGCCTGCGTCCTACCTCGGTGCGGGTGCACATCGGCGGCGAAAACACCTGGCGGGACCTCGACGACTGGCCACCGGCCGCGGCTGCCACCTCGTGGTACCCCGTCCCCGGCGGGCATCTCACCCAGCAGTCCCCCGCGCACTGCGCACCCGTGACAGCGTTCCACTACGACCCGGCCGACCCCACCCCCTCCCTCGGCGGCCCCCTGCTCTCCCGCACCGCCGGTCCCCGGGACAACGCCACACTGGAGGCCCGAGACGACGTCCTGACATTCACCGGCCCACCACTGACCGAGCCCATGGACATCCTGGGCCCCGTCACCGCACGGCTGAGCATCTCCACGGACACCGGACACGCCGACGTCTTCACCCGCCTGTGCGACGTGGACGCACAAGGCCGCTCCGTGAACGTCTGTGACGGGCTGGGCCGACTCCGGACGACTGGACAAGCGCCCTCGCAAGTCACCGTATCGATGAGCTCCACCGCCCATCGATTCGCCGTCGGGCACCGCATACGCTGGCAGATCAGCGGAGGCGCCCATCCACGCTACGCCCGCAATCCCGGCACCGGGGACTCGTCGGTGAACGCCACGAACTTCACACCGGTGCACATCACGATCCACACCGACTCGGCATTGATGCTCCCCCACGCCTCCGGACTCGTGTAAGTCCGCCGGCTCTCCGAGGAACGGCTGACGAGCCGGGCCGTCCGGCCCGGCTCATTCCTCCACGCCCTCGTGCGGCAGGCCTCGGTGTGAGGTCCCAGACGCTATCCGCTTATCGATGGCGGGGCTGGTCTGGTCGAACAGGGTTCCTGTTCGGGTGATCGCGCGAGGGCCGGCGCATGACAGCAGGGCCTCTTGGTAGGTCGGGGGTGCGGACCAAACCGATCACCAGGAGGCCCTGTTGCCGCGGTCTTTCGCGCTCACCTGTGTGGAGTCCAACTCGCCGTCCCTGTCGTGTGACTGCCTCGCGCACAGGTTCGGTAACGCGGCCGACGGGCAGGAGCGCGTGCGGTGCTACGGCTCGGACATGACGGATGCGGAATGGCAGGTCATCCGGGCGGTGCTGCCGGTGCCCGCGTGGCTTGAAGGACGGGGCGGCCGGCCGGAGAGCTATTGCCACCGTGCGATGCTGGATGCCGTCCGCCACGTGGTCGACAACGGCGTCAAGTGGGCCAATCTGCCTGTGGACTTCCCGCCGTACCGGCGTGTGCATGCATTCGCCCGCCGCTGGCAGGTGCCGGGTCTGCTCGCCGAGCTCCACGACCGGCTGCGTGACCGCGTGCGGGAGAAGGAGGACCGCTCACCGGATCCGACGGCCGCCATCGCGGACTCGCAGTCACTGCGGGCAGCGGCGAACATCCCGCGCTCCACGTCCGGCTGGGACGGCGGGAAGGAGGTGGGTGGCCGCAAGCGGCACCTGGTGGTGGACTGCCTCGGCCTGGTCCTGGCCGTCGCGGTGACCGCGGCGAGCGTGCAGGACCGCGACGCCGCCGTCCCGCTGCTTGAGCGGCTGCGACAGATGTACTTCTCCATCCGCCTGGTGTGGACGGACGGACGGCGGCTATGCCGGGCGGCTGGTCGACTGGGCGGCCGAGAACCTCCACCTCACCCTGGAGATCGTCAGACGCACCGACGACACATGCGGCTTCGTGGTGCTGCCGCGCAGGTGGGTGGTTGGAAAGAACGCTCAGCTGGCTGATGCGTTCGCGCCGCCTGGTGCGCGACTTCGAGATGCTGCCCGTCACGCACGAGGCCATGGTGCTGTGGTCGATGACGATGCTCATGAGCGGCCGCCTGGCCGGACGCCGCCCCGGTGCCCTCAGCCGGCCGGCACCACGAGCGCGGTGAACACTCCCGGCCGCGCCTGCCGAGCCCACCCCCGCTCCACCAGGCGTTTCGCCTTCAACCACAGCCCCTCTACCTTCGCTGGAACCACCTGAAGCCCCAGAGCCCTGGCCAGCTGCTGACAGCGCATGCCCTCCCTGCCCGCTTCCGGCTCCAGCACCGACACGATCCGCTGGTAACCCGCGCCAGGGCCGACACCGTCATGCCGTCGGTCCGGTGGGGCACCACCGAGCCGGCCACTGAACCCCGCTGCGGCTCCTCGACCACGGAAGGCGGCTCGGCCAGCACCTCGGCCACCGCTGCACGGGCATCCACCAGCCGCTGAAGAGCCCGTTCCGCCTCGCCGAGCGCGGCCTGCACCCGCTCGGCCTCCTCCTGCAACCGTGGGACCTCTTCCCGCACCTTCTTCTCCTGGGCTTCCAACAGACCGAGCACCGACGGCACCAGCCACCTCCACGAGCGACGCGAGCGAACGAACCGTCCGCATCTCTCCCGCCGCCAGCCGCAGTTCATGCCCACCCAGCCCGAACCAAACGATCACGTTCGGAAAGCGGATGGCGTCTCAGCCCACTCTGTGCAGAGCTGGATACGGCCCGTGACATCCTGTCACAATGCGATTGAGCGATCACGCAAACAGTGTTGACCTTCGCCCGCTCCGCTATCGGTTTCCGGCAGTCACGGGCGACTCCTACGACGACAACTGGCTGGTCATCGGTGGTTCCGTGACGACTCCCGCAGGCAACTGTCCTTTGCCGATCCCTGCTTGCTGATCGATGAAGCACGTGAGGTGCCCGCCTGGCTGCGCGCGGTAGCAGCGGGGGCGGTGGCTGTGACCAGACCTGATGCCGACGGCGAGTTGTCCCCGGACACGTGGTTCGTCGAGCCAGTCCTGGCGTTCAGCCTCGCCGACCGGAACGAGGCCAGGGTGGTGCTTCGTGTTCACCTGTCTTTGGAGGGGGCGCCCCCGTGGCAGCAGCGTGATGACGGAGCGGACCTCTACCAGTACGTCGTAGAAGTGCAGCTGGATACGGCTGCACTCCTTCACGCAGCTGACCAGTGGGATCTCGCGTTGGCGTCCTTCCCGACCCGCTGACCGCCCTCTTCTCCCCGGATGCGGTCCGCTGGCTGCCCAGCACACACTCCATTCCTTGACTTCTCTATCGGGATTTCATGGGGACACCGCCGATGTCGTACACCTGACCGCTTATGGCGTCCACGCGGTACGTTTCCTGCGGGGGTGAGTCCTGCGATTCACCGCCCTGCCCCTCTGTGTCCCACGACACATTCACCAGCCAGTTAGGGGTCCACGTGCCGTCCTCGTCTTCCGCTTTGACCGCGAAGGCTTTGGCTTGAAACGCGGCATCAGCAGACCCATTGCTCCGCAGCCGTGCCGCTAGCGCCTTGCCTACCGCATTCTCGGCCTGCTTGGCGTCGAGCTTGCCCTTCGGTAGGTTCACGCGGGTCGGGCCCAGGGTGACGTCGACCTGGGCGACCTGCCCGGCCTTGTCGACCTGGACGTCCAGCATCCTGGGCATCAGGACGCCGTCGTGCGTCCACCGCCACTTGGTGATCCATCCGAGTCGGGCTTCGTCGCTCACGGCATCCGTTTGCCGCACGTCCGCGTCCTTCACCCACGGGTACTGCTGTCTGGCGTAGGACTCCGCGACCCGGTAGGCCTCCTTCGCTGTTGCGGGCGCCTTCGCGCCGGGCACCGGGTATCCCATGACAGTGGGACGATCACGGTTTTCCAGCAGGACGTTCAGGTGCTTCTTGTCCGGCCAGGACAGACTGCCGTGGCCGAACTCCTGTGAGTAGCCCTTCTCACGGCTGTGCAGGTTGAAGATGACGTTCTTGCACGGCGCTCCCACGCACGGCTGCTCGTAGAACTGGCCGATCGTGTACCGGTCGCCGAACGCCTCCTTCACCGCGGTCCCGACGGCTCGCTTCTGGTCGGAGTCCGCGGCGGAGAGGCCGGTGCCGTCCACGTTCGTGTAGTCGAGCATGGGGCTGGCGACTCCCGTGCCGAGGATCAGGAAGGTGGCGGCGGTGATCAGCGTCCCCTTCAGGCCGGCCAGCCAGGTCAGCGAGCGGCGCACCGTGAGCACAGTTGCGGCGGCAGCGAGGCCGGCCAGTCCGCCGAGGATGTTCATCTCGGCGTCCGAGCTGTCGCACACGCGTCCCAGTCCGTCCACGGTGGCCTGGGTGAACTCGATGCCGAGAGGCAGGACGACGACGCCGACCAGGACGGGCAGCGGGCGGCGGACGGCCATGAGAGCGAGGATGCCGACGGGCACCATCATGGCGAGGTTCCACAGGCCTTGGGTGGTGTGGAAGGGCTCGTCTAACTGGTGGTTGAGGACGCATGTGCTGCTGGCCGGGCCGGCGTTCATGAAGGTGACGCCGAGTACGCCGGTGAGGGTGAAGACGAGACCGGCCCACCACACGCTGTGAGGGTTGCCCAGCCTGCGGGCAAGCGCCCATGCCGCACCACCGAGCACGAGGGCGGTCAGCAGGCAGGCGGCCAGGTAGCCGACGTGGTGTTGGAAGATGGCGGTAAACACGGCCCTGTTTCTGTTCCTTGCGTGGTCACGGCGAGGGGGACACAGGGGCAGCAGGGCCCCGCCTGTACAGACGGGGCCCCTGGGCCGCTGGTTTCAGCAGTGCGTCGAAGGCGTCTGGAACGTGCCGCCGCTGCAGTTGACCACGCACGGTCATGCCCTGACAGTAAGCGCCGTGGCTCAGGGTCCACGACCTCTGCACCCTCTGGACCGAACTGACGGGGAAGTAGCTCGAGTAATGCACAGAGCTCAGCGCGGCATAGATGCCCCCGCAGCGGCCGAACCTCAAGCGGCCCGCGGTTCTCCTGGTAGATGCGGCCGATCTCGAACGTGGCTGTAGAGCCGATGTTGAGTCGATCCAGGCGTGGCGGCGACGTGTAGGTCCAGCGCCTACGCACACGCTGCGTCACTGCCCGCCGAGCCCGCGGACAGCTCCGCACCGCTCGCCCTGGAAGAGGATGGCGATATTTGTATCTGGTTCTGTCCGCACCTCCGTGGACGATCTCTCTCCGATCCTCCCTCAGGCAACTCGATAGAATCGCGGCATGCTGGAGGATCCTGTGGTCGCGCTGTCAGAGGCTGAGTACCGACGCGTCTGGGACCGCTTCTACGAGGACTTCAGCTTCCGGCCGAGTATGAGTTCGTTCAAGTGGCCGGCCGTCAAGGAGCCCGTCGCGTCGGTCACCTGGAGCCTTGCTGCGCTTGACGGTGATCCGGGTTACAAGCGCCTGGACCGCCTGGTCAAGGTGGTCGAGCAGGGGCTGGCTTCCTGCGTTGGCCCGCAGGGCACGCTGCTCGCGCTCGACTGGCAGCACACGTCGTACCGCTTCGCACCGCAGGAGGTCGGTGGTCCTGGGCAGCCGGCTTGGCCTCTGAGTCCCTACCCCGACGGGGATTACTACATCTACCTCTCGGAAGACTTCCGCTGCGGCAGTTTCGGACACCCTTGGGAAGAGTCCCTCTGCCTGTTCGACGAGGAACTCCTCGACGCCGTAGCCGCGGAGGTCGACGAGCTCCTGGGCTCACCGATCCGCAGGTCCGGCACAACAGCGGGGCCCGTCTGAGCTCGCTTTTTGACTCAGGGCCGCCCACGCCTTCACCGTCAGCGAAGTCGGGCTGGCCTTCGTCCAGGACGCCCGGCGCCGCGGGGAACCGTGCCGGCCACTGGACTGGATCCCCGAGATCTACCACCCCCTGGGCGGGGGCGAGGCCGTCATCCCCGACGCCCTGCTCTACTACCGACGCGGCCACGAAAACGGCCAAGGCTCGATGCTCCGGGCCTTCGTGGAAGTCGACCGCGCCACCATGGGACCCGAACGCCTCGCTGCGAAACTCACGCCCGCCTGCACCACTACACACCCACGCCGCCTCCCGGACGCCGGCCGGCGATGCTGGAACCGGTGCAAGAGGAATGCGCCGGCACTACCCGCTCTTCCCGCGACTCCTGTTCGTGCTGGACGGCACCGGCCCCGCCTGCATCAAAACCCGCATCAACGCGCTGCGCGCGGCCGCCGCAAACCCGGCGGTGGCCGCCTTCCTACGCGACGTCCCCACCCTGGCGTCACCGCTGACCGACCCTGCTCCGCGACGGCCCCACCGAGCCCGTATGGCGACCCGTCCAATCTTGAACCGCCAGATCGCGCCCTCAAACTGCTGTCGCAGCCGCTTGGGGTACGGGCCGTAATCGCCGATCGGCAGATACGGCTCGATGAACTCCCATTCGCTGTTGGTCAGTTGCACTCGCGTCACGCAAGAAGATCTGGCATCCCCGCGTGAGCCACTGCCCACGGAGAACGCGCCCCCGGGGTCTTGAACGGCCCTCGGAGCGAGGTGGGGCGCCGGCTGCCAGGAATAGGAACGGCGAGCCAGGCCTGGAGTGCGGACCGTGGTCCGTATGAGACCGCCTGCGGGCTTCAGCCTGCCGACATGCGTGTCGTGCCCCTGGTGCGAATGTGCTGACTGAGAAAGAGAGCGGCGCGGTCCAGTGCCTCGTCGGCTTCGTCCAGGACGCCGGCGAACGCCTGGAAAACATGTGGAACGTCAGCGGTGATGTCCAGGATGACGTCCACTCCGGCTTCCCTCGCGCGGGTGGCCATGCGTGTGGAGTCGTCCAGGAGTATTTCGTTGGCGCCCGTTTGCAGAAGCATTGGAGGGAAGCCGGTCAGGTCGGCGAGGGTGGCGGGGCTGAGCATGGGCTGATGCGGATCCTGTCCCGCAAGGTACATGGTCCCGGTGTGTTCCAGGCCCTCACGCGTGAAGAACGGGTCGATGCCCGCCTTGGTGTCCATGCTCTCGCCTGTCCGGGTCATGTCGAGTCCGGGGGAGAACGCCACGATCGCGGCGGGCATGGGCAGGCCCGCGTTGCGGGCGGCGAGGCAGGTGGTGACGGTGAGGCCGCCACCGGCGGAGTCCCCGGCGAACGCGATCGCCGAAGGGTCTTCGCCGCTGTCGAGAAGTGCGCGGTAGGCGCTCAGTCCGTCCTCGATTGCGGCCGGGAACGGATGCTCGGGGGCGAGCCGGTAATCCAGGGAGAACGCCCTGGATCCTGTTTTGGCCACCAGGTTCCCCGTCAGTGACATCGCCGTCTCCGGTGAACCGACCACGTAAGAGCCGCCGTGAAAGTAGAGGATCGTCCCGGCCTTCGGAGTGTCGGTCGGCTCGACGAGCATCGCGGGCCTATCACCGAGCGTCGCAGTCCGGGTGCGGATCCCAGCCGGGACGACCATTTCCCCCATCATCGCCCTGAAGCCGGCGCGGAGCTCCTCCACGGACCGAGGACCCGCCGGCCGAGGCTGTCGGAACATCGCGTCGATTTGCGCGCGCTGCTGCCTGCTCATTGTCGCCTCCATCGCGAGTGCATGCCAAAGAACTATATGCTCAGGCATATAGGCTAGAATATATGCCATGGCATCTAAGTCAAACTGTGCCCCGATCGACCTCCCGGGCTTCTTCGCCGATCTCGTCCGCTGCGAGACACGCCTCTACAACGCGCTGAACGACCGCCTTCGCGAGCGGCACGGGATCGTCACCTCGCAGTTCGAGTTCCTGCGCTTCCTGCGCGACCACCCCGGGTCCCGGGTCGCGGACCTCGCCACCGAATTCGCCATCGGGGTCGGCGCGACCAGCAAGGGCGTCGACCGCCTGGAGAAGCAGGCCTGGGTCATACGGCGAACCAATCCATCGGATCGCCGCTCATCACTGCTGGACCTGACCGCTGGAGGCCTGCAACTCGCCGAAGCGGCGGAGGCGACCTTCACCAAAACACTGGCCGAGCTGACCGCGGACGTCCTGGGCGGCCCCCCAGGACTGGCCGCCGTTCAGATCCTCTCGGAGCTGCGCTCCGTACTCGAACGCGACCAGATCGGCCTGCCCACAGGCTGACCGGCATGCGCATCCAGCGCGACTGCCCGTTGGCCCCGTGATCAACGTTTGTTGCGAGGCCGTATCCGGCAGATTGATCACGACCCGATACGCGTACTAGCGGCCTTCGGACCGGACCCTGTCGCCCAGCGCATGCGACTGGGCAACGCCCGCGTCCGGGTCACCACCGAACAGCTGTACACACGCAAAGTCGCCCCGGTGCGCGACACCCTGCCCGAACTCAAACACGTCCTGATCGTCGGCGAGCACAGCCGGGATCTGCCCGGCACCCTGTCCCTCGACTCGCTGATGACGGCGGCCGACGACGGCTGCCCGCTTCCCCGCACTGATCCCGGCGAGGTGGCGCTGCTGCACTTCACCAACGGCACCACCGGCGCCCCCAAGGGCGCGGTCCACGTGCACGAGGCTGTCGTCGCCCATCACATCACCGCCGCGTACGCGCTCGACCTGCACCCGGACGACGTGTACTGGTGCACCGCCGACCCCGGCTGGGTCACCGGCATGTCGTACGGCATCATCGCTCCGCTCACGCACGGCGTCACGGTCGTCGTCGATGAGGGCGACTTCGACACGCGCCGCTGGTACGGCGTCCTCGCTCAGGAGCGGGTCACGGTCTGGTACACCGCGCCCACCGCCCTGCGGATGATGACGCGTGCCACTCCCCGGCAGGGCCCCTACGACCTGCCGCGCTCCTTCGATCTGCCGGCTCTGCGATTCGTCGCCTCGGTGGGCGAGCCGCTCAACCCCGAGGTGGTCCTGTGGAGCCGGACGTAGTCGAACTCCCGGTGCACGACAACTGGTGGCAGACCGAGACAGGCTGCATCGTGATCGCCAACCTGGCTGCCTGCCCCATCAGGCGACGTCGTGCGCAGGGACGCGGACGGATACCTCTGGTTCATCGGGCGCGGTGACGGCGTCATCAAGTCCGCGGGCCACCTGGTCAGTCCGTTCGAGGTGGAGAGCGCACTGCTGGAACATCCACTGGTGGCAGAGGCCGGGGTGATCGGGCGCCCGGATCCGAACGCCGGATTACGGATGAGGCCCTTGCCTTCGGCAGGATGGGCGCATGACCGAGATCCGCACACCCCGCCTCCTCCTCCGTACCTGGCACGATGACGACCTCGCGCCGATGGCTGACATCAACGCGGACCCACGGGTCATGCGCTGGATCGACGACGGCTCGGTGCGCGACCTGGGCCGCACGGCCGAGGACATCGAGCGGTGGGCGGAGGAGTGGGACGAGGAGGGCTTTGGACTCTTCGCCGTCGAGCTGCTGGCCTCGGGCGAACTGATCGGCTTCACGGGACTGTCCGTGCCCAAGTTCCTACCGGAGGTGATGCCCGCTGTGGCGATCAGCTGGCGGATCGGCTCACAGTTCTGGGGCCAGGGATACGCGTCCGAAGCCGCCCACGCCACACTGGAGTTCGCTCTCCAGGACCGCGGCCTGGAGAGCGTCATCAGCATCAACCGGGTGGGTGACAACGCCTCCGAGAACGTCATCCGCAAGCTCGGCATGGCGCCCGAGCGGGAGACGGCACACCCGGTGTACGGCTACCCACTGCGCGTTCACGCCATCGATCTCACCGAGTTCCAGGCATGAACCGGCTGAGCCGTCGATCACCACAAAACAGCCGTCGGCATTGTCAGGTTGAGGGGTGGCCTTCTCGGACGGCGTGATCATCCGTCTGGTCAAATCGCTGGAGGGGCTGTCCGTGGTGGTGCCGTCGTACCAGGTTTCTGCTTACCTCCGGAGGTCATCTCCTGCGTGTGGCTGTACCACCGCTTCAATCTGAGCCTGCGCGACATCGAGGAGCTGAGGCTCGGCGCGGCATCGAGGTCAGCTACGAGACGGTCCACCAGCGGACGCGCCGGTTCGGCCCGGCTTACTGATTTCGGCGTCTTGGGATCTGGATCCGTACCGGGCCCGGTGACGCGGTCGGTCCGGGCTGGTACGCCGGAGGCATGCGGTATCCGGACGGGGCGGGCTCACCGCCGAGCAGCGCAGTCGCCGGGAAGAGGTGCGGATGCGGGCCGTTGACCTCTTCGAGGAGGGCGGGGAAGCCTGCGAGTACTGATTGTTACGTCCTCGCAGGTTTGGAGTTCCCGGGCACTCCGGCTGTGCCCTGCTCAGGGCTGAGCCCGTCCACAGCGAGGCGGAAGAGGCGGTCGGCCTGGGTACCGGGGTCCTCGTGATGCTCGGTGGCCAGGGCGATGCCGACGGCGAGGGTCAGCAGGTCGTGAAAGGTGACGTGCGGTGCAACCGCCTTGTCGCGGATGGCCCGCTGGAGCAGAGGAGTTCCGGCCGCTTCGATTCTGCTGCCGCAGCTGTTCGGGGAGGGTTTTTCGGTGGGGCGCTCGTAGCTGAGGATATCGGCCAATCCGCGTGCTGAGACGGCGTAGAGGACAAGGGCGTGGAGCCACTCCAGGAGTGCGGTACGGCCGTCCTCGGTCGCACTCAGCCGGTGGGCGCGCTCGCACAGGCCCTCGATGCGTTCCTGGAAGACGGCTTCGAGCAGGGCCCGGCGGGTGGGGAAGTGACGGCGCACGGTCGCCGAGCCGACGCCCGCGGTGCGGGCGATCTGCTCCTGGGATGCCTCGGCGCCGTGCGCGGCGACCTCGGCTTCGGCGACGGCGAGGATGCGCTGGTAGTTGCGTCGGGCGTCCGAGCGCTGACCGGTCATGATCTCCTCATTGCTAAACGGCGGGCCCCGCCATATCTTAGCGGCATACAAACCGGCGGGCCCCGCCGTTTTGTCTCTCCGGTCCGTGAGGAGCAGCAACCATGCCCGGCAGCAGCGATATCGTCCTGGTCACCGGCGCCACCGGCCAGCAAGGCGGGGCCACGGCTCGCGCACTTCTGGCCGCCGAGGTGCCCGTACGTGCGCTCGTACGCGACCCGTGGTCGAAGCCCGCCCGGGCGATCGAGGCGCTGGGCGCCGAACTGGTGCGGGCGGATCTTTCCGACCGGGCCTCCCTCGGCCCGGCGGTCGAGGGGGTCCGCGCGGTGTTCTCGGTGCAGATACCGCCTATGACCGAGACCAGCGTGGACTTCGCGAGCGAACTCGCCCAGGCCACCAACCTGGTGGACGCGGCAAAGGCCGCAGGAGTACGGCAGTTCGTACAGTCCTCGACCAGTGGAGTCGGTGAACACACCCGGGTCGCCGGCTGGGCCGAGGGCCGCTGGGCGGCGATGGCGGACTACTTCCACACCAAGCAGGCGATCATGGAGGCGGTACGTGGTGCGGGTTTTGCCCGCTGGACGGTGATCAAGCCCGCCTTCTTCATGGAGAACCTGCCCCTGCTGGCGCCCAAGGGGCCCCGCGGCGGACTGCTGACAGTACTGAAGCCGGGCACCGAACTGGCCCTGGTGGCCGTGCGGGACATCGGCACGGCCGCGGCGCACGCCCTGCGAGATCCCGACCGGTTCCACCAGGTGGAACTGGAACTGGCCGGTGACCTGCGCACGATGGAGCAGATCGCGCAGACCTTGTCCGCCGCCTGGCGCGTGCCCGTGACCGCGCCTTCCATGAACGTCGAAGAGGCCCTCGACGCGGGGATGCCGAAGTGGGCAGCCGGACACGAGTGGAACAACGAGGTCCTCCAGCCCGCCCGGCCCGAGTTCGCCCGGGAGTTGGGCATCCCGCTCACCACCTTCACCGAGTGGGCGGATGAGCAGTTGACACCCGTGTCCGGCTAGTTGTTGTGGGTCATGACGTTGTTGACGCCTGCGAGGGCGGGGCGCGAAGAGAGTGGTGTCGGTCGGTGGTGGTTAGCTCTCCTCGGTCCTCGTCCCACGAGAGGCTGGCGGTGGCGGTCCAGGACACGTTGGCCGCGGCGGGCCCGGTCGACGCGGACCGGTTGTTTGCCGCGGAGCTCGATCCCGAGCGTCTGGCCGACGAGCTGCGGCGGCCCATGGCGGACCTGGCGGCCGGTAGACGCCCGGCTCAAGGCCGTCGAAGACCAGGCTGCCGTCGGCGCCGGTGGTGCCCTCGGTGACGACGCGGCCGCTGCCGGGCTCGGTGAGCTGGAAGGCGGCACCGGCCAGGCGATCACCGTCCGGGTCCCGCTTGTGGATGGTCACACCCCCGGGGCGGCGGTGACCTTGATGGCGCGCCCGCGGTCGCGGTGGTGGTGTCGCCAGCCAGCAGTATCCGCTGCGTCCTGCTGTCGCGGGGCGTGAGGATCTTCAAATCGGAGCCCGGCAGGTCCGCGGCGGTGGCGCGGACGGCGGCCGTGCCCTTCAGCGACCGTGGCTCCGGGAGCCCGGACGCCGGAGAGCTGGGCGGTGACCGTGACAGTAACCGTTACCTTCGTCCCGGCCGGGGCCTGGGCCACCTTCGGCGTGACGGCCGGCTACGAGGTTCCCGGTGACCCGGGCACGCCCGAGGGCAGGGAGCTGCTGGAGATGCTGTGCGCGGAACTCAATCCGGACGGGTGACGAACGCCGGGTGGCTCAGTACGCGGAGTTGACGTTGTCGATGGAGCCGTAGCGGTGGGCGGCGTAGTTGGCGGCGGCGGTGATGTTGGCGACCGGGTCGGTGGAGCTGTTGGCGGTGCCGGCGACGTGGAATGCCTTGAACGTGGGGTCGATGACCTGGAGCAGGCCCTTGGAGGGGGTGCCGTTCTTGGCGTTGACGTCGTAGTTGTTCTGGGCGTTGGGGTTGCCGCTGGACTCGCGCATGATGTTGCGGTGCAGGCCCTCGTAGGTACCCGGGATGCCCTTGGCCTTCATGATGGCCAGGGACTGCTTGATCCAGCCGTCGAGGTTGTTCGCGGCGCCCTTGGCACCGGCGGGGTCGGCGGCCTTGGAAGCGATGGCGGGGGCGGCCTTGGGGGCCTCGGCGGCGTGGGCGGTGGCCGGCATCAGCGTCAGGGCCGCGGCCGCGGCGCCGGTGGTGACCAGGCCGGTGACGGCCAGGTTGCGCAGACGGGCGAGGCGGGACGCAGCGGTGATCGCGGTCATAGGGGTCTCCTACGGGACGTCTTTGAGGCGCCGGCCGGATCATCCGGTCGCGGCCTGTCGGGCGTCGGGGCGAGGCCCCGCACAGCGCGGCAAACAAGGACGGCCCCGGCGATCCCGCCCGGCCCGAACCGCTGTTTGCGGCGACGAGAGACATGGTTAGCGACCGCGAAATCGGAAAGCAAGAATGTGACCTACTACCCAAGGTCGTATAAAACTTCCCAATTCGGTCATTTAGTGTCTTTCTTGTGCGTCGGACCGCTGCGCGGCTCTACGATCCCGCTTAAGACGTGACCTGCCTCTCGTGGGTGGCGTCACGCGTAGAGCCGGAAAATGAGGCTTCCGGCCGGGCTTGCTCCACCCGGAAGGGGGCAGAGCGCAGCTCGGAAATACGTACACGTGAGCGACCCAGCCCTCTCCAAGGCGACTGCGGGTCTCCTGAACCCACCGTGAACGGCACGCGTCGCCTGCCACAGCCCGGCTTCATGCCTCCACCAGGGCGGTCTTTCCCGGCAGTGACACGCGGACAGCCAGCCGGGCGACGCGGATGAACAGCGGCAAGGTGCACGGTGGCGGGGCACGTCTGCGTGGGACGGTCAGCCGACCGCGCGCAGTACCAGCCGTGCGACGCTCGTGCTTCCTCGCCTGACCCAGCCAAGCAGTCCTGTCGCCACGGCCAGCTCGGCAGCATCCGCGGCCGTATCCCCCGGCCCGGCTGGGAAGGGCACCGAGGAAAGGGGAGGAGGCCAAGGGCGCTTCTGCGCGACGCCCCCGCTGCGCGGATTGCCGCAACTGCACTTCGTCCGGGTCGGGTCCGCCGACAGTGGGATCCCTGCCGCCTGCTTGTCGTGGGAGGAGGGCGGATGCTTCAGTGAGCCGTTCTGAGGGGAGGGGTGCGTGTTCTTCATCGTGCCGGGGCGGAGGACAGGCCGCACAGGAGACTGCTTCCGGTCATGGCGTCAGTCTCCGCTCCCGATGATCAGTGAGGACCGCAGCTTCTTCCCTTGTGGATCAGCATCGCGGTCAAGAGCAGCGAAGCGCTCAGTGCGTTCGAGGCGATGAGGAACAGCACTGTTGCGCTGAGGTAGATGGCCGCGAGTCATGGGTGAGACCCCGGCCGTCCTCCGGCCCGGCGGAGTGACCCGCGAGGACCTCGAAGCGGTGCTGGGGTATCCGGTCCCGTCCACGAGCCATGTCCGGGTGCCGGGTCAGCATCCGTCGCACTACGCGCCGTCTGCGCGGGTCGTGGTCGAGCCGGAGAAGTGGTGGATGTCCCAGCGTCCCTGGCCGGCTACGCGCGCGAGCTGTACGGGTTCCTACGCGAACTCGACCAGCGGGGGTGCGACCTCATTCTCGCCTCCTTGCCGGCGGAGGAGGGGCTGGGCTGGCGATCGTCAACCGGCTGCGCCGCGCCGCGGGGCACCGGCCCACCGCGTGACCAGCCATGACGGTGGACCTCTCGCGTCACCGGACGCGATTGATCTGCTCCTGCGTCCACAATGCCCTCGTGCAGCTGCTGCCCATTCCTTGTCCCGCCCACCTCATTCCGGGCGTCCCCGGCGCCGACGCCTTCCACAACGTGTACTGGACGGCCATGGCGCAGCAGGCTGTGTTCGTCGCCATCGAATCCCAAAGATGGCAGCGGTGGGCCGTGAAGGCGGACACGCTCACTGCCGACTCCGGCCACGCTGTCGACGATGCGGTGATCGATGCGGTCCGGGCCACGATCACCTGCCTGGTCGAAAACCGTGAGGTGGACCTGGACGCCTACGCAGGACCGATCTGCTTCATGGTGCTCGGCGTGCGGAGCGACGAGGGTGCCCGGCAGCGGGTTCTGCTCGGTCCAGGGCGCGGTGAGCAGGCTACGCATGGCTTCCAGCGGCGGGGTGAGCGGGTTGATGTCGGCCGCGTGGGCCGTCCAGCCGCCGAGCTGGTCACGCGGGACGAAGGTGGGCGGTGAAGAAGGAGAGCGGGAAGAAGACCAGGATCACGGAGCCGACTGCCGAACTGTCGCCGGTGTGGAGGCCGACCGCGGCGGCCAGCAGCAGGAATCCCGTCCCCAGCAGGACGGTGGCGCCGATGAGAGCGAGGAGGGCGGGGGTCCCGGAGGCGGGATTCGAGCCGAGCAGCAGGCCGAGTGCGGTGAGTGCGGCGGCGTGGGCGGTCAGGACGACGACGCCTGCCAGGACGGGGGCGGTGACGAGGGTCCAGCGGCTGACCGGGGTGAGCCAGAGCCGTGCGTGGTAGCCGGAGCCGATGTCGCTCACCAGCAGTTGCCCCGCGGTCGCGCCGCCGGTGAAAGCGGTGGTGAGCAGGCACAGCGGCAGAACGACGTCGATGTAGCGGCCGCCGGGAGTGGTCGCCGCCGTGACCGAGGAAAGCTGCCCTTCGTAGATGATCAGGAAGAACGCGCTCGTCAGCAACGGCGAGAGGAGCAGGGAAGGCGCACGGAGGCAGGATCTGAGCGAGCGGGCGGTCAGTGGTCCCAGGGCCGCCCACGACTTCGGCGCGGCGGGCGGGCCCGCGGGGCCGGCGACGGCGGCGGTGATCGTACTCATGCGGCAGTGGCGCCTTCCGGGGGGAGGGCCAGACGGAGGAATACGTCCTCCAGGCTGGGTTCGTCGACGGTCAGGGACTCGGCGTGCAGGCCGGCGGAGGCCAGGGTGAGCAGCGTCTCCCCGTCGGCTCCGGGACGGGCGAGCCGGATGCTCACAGCGTGAGGGGCGGTCTCGGCCGTGGGGAGCTGCTCGCCCCTGGCGGCGAGCAGCTCCCGGGCCTGGCCGGCGGCCCAGGCGTCGCGAAAGCGCAGGGTCAGGACACGGTCGCCGACCTCCTCGTTGAGGAGGTGCGGGGCGGCGGAGGCGATGAGGCGTCCGGCGCGGAGGATGCCGACGCGGTCGCAGAGCTGGTCGGCCTCTTCCAGGTACTGGGTGGCCAGCAGGACGGTGACGCCGTGACTGGCGGACGGTGCGCGGATCTGGTCCCACAGGTCCCGGCGGCTGGCCGGGTCGAGCCCTGTGGTGGGTTCGTCGAGGAAGAGGACGTCCGGGCGCTGGACCAGAGCGACGGCGAGGTCGACCCGACGGCGCTGGCCCCCGCTGAGCTTGCCGACCGGGGTGTCCGCGAACTCCTGCGCGTCGAAGGCGGTGAGAAGCTCGGCGCAGCGTGTGCGGGCCTGCCGGGCGGTGAGCGACTGGATTCGTCCTTGCAGGCGCAGCAGTTCGCGGGCGGACATCGGAGGGTCGAGGGCAGTGCCCTGAAGGACGACTCGGTGCGGCGGACGGTCCGGAAGAAGGTCAGGGCCTGCACGCAGGCGGAGGGTGTCGGCTCGCCCTTGCCGTCGGCTTGATCGCCGTGGTGATGAAGTGTCCCGAGTGGGGCCCGGACGGTTTGACGTCTGGGCCCCACAGGGGACGGGGGTGTCAGCGCTTCATGAGAGCGAAGACGCCCCAGCTGAGGTACTCACGCCCGTAACGGGCGTAGTGGGCGGGCTCGGTGGTGAGTTCTTCCCTTACTTCGGGGGCGAGTTCGTCGTCCGGGTTCTCATCGAGCCAGCGGCGCATGCTGAGCCACTGGGCCGCGGCGTAGCGGTCCCAGCTGTTCTGGTCGGCCAGCATCATCTCCACGACGTCGTACCCGAGTTCCTGGAACTGCTCGATCAGAGCGGGGAGGAGCAGGAAGTCGGCGATGGAGGTGGCGTGGCATGCCTTGGCGGTCTCCTCGTCCGGAGGGGTCTGCCGCCAGAAGGGTTCGCCGATCAGCATCATTCCTCCCGGACGGAGGCTGCGCTGGAGCAGTTGGGTCGTTCCGGCGACGCCATTGCCGATCCAGGTGGCGCCGACACAGGCTGCCAGATCGACCGGCTGGTCGGCGATGTGTCCGGCGGCGTCGCCGTGGAGGAACTCGACTCGGTCGGCGACGCCGAGTTCGGCGGCGCGGGCCCGGGCCTGCGCGGTGAAGAGCGTGCTGATGTCGACCCCGGTGCCGGTGAAGCCCAGGTCGCGAGCCCAGGTGCAGAGCATTTCGCCCGAGCCGCTGGCCAGGTCTAGTACCCGGGTCCCGACGGGGAGGCGGAGGGATTCGCCCAAGGTGGCGAACTCGTCCGCGGTCAGCGGGTTGTGGATGCGGTGGTTGCTCTCACGGACAGTGAAGATGCGGGGAAGGTCCATGACCGTATTCCTTTCCGTCATGCCTTGAAGCGGGGGGACTGCTTGAGGGCGCGCACCTGTCGCGAGATCTGCTTCAAGGCCGTTCCAGCTCGGCGCGCAGGCGCGCGTCGGTGCGGGAAGCGGCGTAGGTGTTCTCGCGCTGCAGTCGGTGGTAGCTGTCGAGGCGCCGCTGGGTGACTCCACCACGACGCGGATCACACCTACCTGACGATCATCCGCCACCCCGTCGTCCTGCCGCCGAAGCTCGCCCGCCTCATCGACGACCACCTCAACAACGGATCCCGGCACAGCAACGAAGCCAGCAGGTACCTGCTGCCGGGCCGAGCCCCCGGGCGCCCCCGCAACCCTGCGGGACTGTCCGCCAAACTCAAGCGCTACGGCCTGCCCGCTCGCGCAGCCCGGAACACGGCCATGATGCAAGCGCTCGCCGACCTGCCACCCGTCGTGCTCTCCGACTTGATCGGCCTCCAGCCGAGAACTGCGGAACGCTTCGCAGCCATGGCCGGCGAGAACTGGTCCGACTACCTGGCCGCGACCCGCCCGCACCCGCACCAAACGAGTTGATGGGGTGTGTGCATCAGGCAACGATAGGACGCCCGGCGGGATCGGTGATGATCTGCACGTTCATGCCGTGCTTCTCATGCTTCCCAGAGCAGAAGGGCCAGCCGGCCGCGATTCGGTCGATCGGCAGCAACGTGCCGTCCAGGATCGAATGCTTGGTGGAGGCGGTGCAGCCCGCGGGCCGCAGGTCCGCCAGCGCGGCGAGGACCGCACCCGCAGCGACCGCCTCAAGCGCTGACACTTCGCGAAAAACCCACTGCAGGCGGCCGCGAGCCAGCAGGCCGGAAACGACGACAGGCGGATCAGGGTGCCGGCTCAGACGTGCCTCGCGCCTGGTCGCGGCTGGCGACCACCAGGTATCCATCGCTCTCGGGGTCGAAGGTGGTGGACTGCACCGTGAGCCCGACACTCCGCAACTGAGCCACGAGATCCTCGTACCGGTAGGGCCAGATGGACAACCGCTCCGAGCAAGCCCGCACTGCCCCATCCGGCTCGATCGGGGCGACCACGATCTCAAGGAAGTGTTCCTGCTCCCAGCACTGCTCGATCTGCCAGTAGTAGCTGACGACCGCATCTCGGTCGTCGCGGCGGATGAGTCGATCACGGACGTCTACCCGTGAGCCGGCGGAGCGCACAAGCTCCCAGTTGCGTGAGTGGAGCACAAGACGTCCGCCCGGATTCAGCAGCCGCGACATCGCTTCCAGTGCGGCCAGGCGCCCGGCTGCGCCCTCAGCGTGCCCGAGCGAGTTGCCGACGCAGAACACCAGATCGAACGTGGAGTCCTCCAGGTGGTCGGGCAGCTCGTCCCAGCTCGCGCGGAGGGCTCGAAGCGAGACCCCCTGCTCGTCGGCGGCCTTCTCGGTCCGGCGAACCATCCCATTGCTGGCGTCTGCGGCGACCACGTCAAGGCCAAGACTCGCGAGACCGACGGCGAGCTGGCCGGTTCCACACGCGCAGTCGAGGACGCGCGCGTTGGGCGGCAGAGAGCCCACGACATCGCTGTAGTAAACCGCGGCTGTATTGGCGGGGGTCAACCTGTCCTCCCCGATCAGCCACTCGTATACGTCGGAACGTGCCCCATAACCAGCCACCGCGATAACCTCCATCACTCGACGACACGCGGGCTAGGCCGCGCCTGAGATTCGGACCTTGCGCCTCGCACTGTGACGGGCCGTGTCAGCGAAGCATTGAGCAGGACCCAACCACTTCCGGCCGCTGAGACTCCACCGGATTTCGTGGGAAACCGCGGCACGCCGGACCGTCGCCGGTCCCCACTCCACCGGCGCCCCATCGGCCACGATGGGGACCGCGGCCGGCAAGCGCGCGTTTGCTGCGGAGCGCTTTAGGCACAGCGGCTACGTCCATCTCGCCGACTTCGCCGGATACAGGTTCTCCTACGACGCACCAGAGGGCGGATACCGGGGCCTGGGCAACGGCCTCTGAAAGCTCGTCAGTAGCTTCCGCATCGGCGTACAGCGGGCGGTGCGCACCGTCCGCCGCGGTCCGCTGCACGAATTGTGCATGAATCGAATACTGCCTCTTCGCCAGTAGGCCTGGGAGGCCGCGGATGCCGTCGTCGGCGCGTTCACCGGCTCTCCGGCCGCTCCCTGCATGCTGCTGGGCCGGTACGACACCGACCGGAGCCTGCGGTACATCGGGCGCAGTACACGCTCCCGCAGAGCGCGGGCCGGGCGGTCGCCGGGCTCCTCACCCCGGTCGAAGAGCCCCCTGGGCGGGCCGGACGTTCAGCGCGGGGTGGGGCTCGCGCGAAGTTCTGCACGTCACTCTCGTGACGCCGGAACTGGTGGTGGAGGTCGGCGTCGGCATCGCGCGCGACGGTGCCGGACTCTGGCGCCACCCGGCACGCTGGCACCGGATTCGAGCCGAAATGCATCCGATGCGAGTGCCGAAGTCCGGAGAACCGGACTAACCGCCAGTTCCTGACGCTGTCGCCAAGTAGCGCTCGCTGTAGTGCGCGACGACGTCGCGGACATCAGGGTCGTCGTGATCGACGGTCTGCTGCACAAGTCGTTGCAGCAGAGTCCAGGCTTCGCACCGAACGGCCAGATAGGCGAGGTCTGCGTAGTCGTTCCCGGTCTCGGCTGCTGCCAGATACTTCAGAAAGATCGGTTCGAGCAGCGGCATGCACTGATCGCAAGGAATCTGCGCGATGATTTCGATGGGTTGCCGTCCCCACTTGTCGGACATGACGGCCAGGCTGACCAGCTCGGGCAGCAATGGTGCGGCGTCGCCACCGAATCCCTGGAGGTAGTCGAGCGCGGTGCCCTGCTGCCAAGCCCCGGCTCCCGGTTCGAGCGCAGCCCGGAGCACGGCCTCTCTGTCACCGGCCTGCTGGTAAAAGGCCGCCTGCCGACGGCGCAGTTGACGCTCGGCCTCGACACACGCACCCCACAGCTCCTGATCTCGCGGCGTGCTGCTCACGAGCCCTCCCGTCATCCAGCGCTGCTTTTACCAGGGGCGGTTCCCCCGTGCGCCACGAGACGGATTCCTACCCATGCCCAGCAGCCCGTCCTCGGCGGCATGAGCCCTTCAGACAGTCAGTCAACGCCGCTCCACTATGGGCATCCCGGCAGCCCATCGCACCGGCGTGAACAGAGGAATAGCTCCATGCACGAATACGTACCGGGTACCAGTTATCCACCCGGACCTGTCCCCCGTCCACACCCCGGCCTTCGAGCCCAGGCCGACAGGCTGAACACCCGCCGAGGCCACGCCGCCGTGCCACGGCGGCACACTCCAGCTGGGACAAGCCGCAGCGTCACTGCCCGCAGCCGGGTGCCCCGGCACGCCGGGCGAGGTGCCCCGCCCCGTTCGCCACGCCGGTATCCGCCCGGCGGCGGCCGCGCTGCTGCCTGGACACGAGCCGGCCTGCACACGCCTGGGCCGGCCGGGCCCCTGCCCGCTTCTCCAGCGGGCCAGGACCACACGCTGATTTCGCCATGGCGGACGACGGTGTGCCGGCGGCCTCTGGCTGTGCGTCGTCCGTGCCCGTCCTCTAGGGTTCCAGTGATTCAAGGGAGGGGTGCACGCATGATGCGCAGGGGGTTCGCCGCGGTTGCCGTGGTGGCTATGGTGGGGATGTCGGCGGCGGGCTGCGGGCGGGCTGCCGGGTACGGCCGTCCTGCGGCCACGGCACAGGACGACAAGGACTACGCCGGGACGTACAGGGTGCCGGAGCGGCTCGGGGCGGACGGGACGACCATCGTGGTCGGGGATCCCGGGGCCAAGATGAGCGTGCGCTTGTACGAAGATCCGCGGTGCCCGGTGTGCGAGCGGTTCGAGATGAGCGGAGGCGCGCCGGAACTGCGCCGGGCTTCCGTCCGACGCGAGGTGAGGCTCGAGTACACCCTTGCCTCGTTCCTGGACGAGCGGCTGGGCGGCTCCGGATCCAGGAAGGCGGTCAACGCCCTGCGGGCGGCGGTGGAGGTCGGCAAGTTCGCCGAGTACCACGACGTGCTCTATGCCCAGCAGCCCGCGGAGAGTATCGACGGATTCACCGATGCCCGGCTGCTGGAGCTGGCCGGGCGGGTGGAGGGGCTGCGCGGGCCGGCCTTCGACTCGGCCGTCCGGACCATGAAGTACCGCTCGTTCGTGAGCGCGGCCGAGAAGGCGTACGAGCGCGCGGGTGGGACGAAGGAGCCGAAGGGGCCGGGTACGCCGACGGTGGTGATAAACGACGTCCGGATTCCGGTCGAGTACAATGGCGTGCTGTTCGACAGCAGCCGCTTCGGCCGCTTGCTGACCGCGATCCGCCAGGCCCCGGACACCTGGAACGACGAGATCTTCTCCAAACGCGGCGCCTGACACCACTCGCGCCGCCACACCCGCGGCCCGCCGTTCGGGGCCGTCGAGCCGGACGGCACGCCGGTGTCCAGCCGCCAGGCTCGGGGTCGCCTAGGGTCCGTCTTCAAAGATCATCTAGGGTCAATACCGGTGATTTAGGTTGTTTTACGGCTGGTTGAAATGGCTCTGGTTGGCTCGACCAGCCGGACCGTCGGGGTGTCTGGCCGTGGTGGGCTGTGGTGCTCGGCTCGTTTGAGGGCCCAGTTGGACATCTTGCGTTTGATCACGCGGGGGTTGGAGCGCAACCGCCGTGCGGGCATCAGCCGTTCGGTGATCTCACGCAGGCTCTGGGCGGTGGACCGGGCCAGTCGCGAGGGGGGAAAGCGCCGCCTGCCCGGTGACGTGGCGGCGGACGACGCGAAGGGTGCGGGTGAAGGAGATCCGGTCGGGATCGTGCCCGGCCTTGAGGGCGGCCTGGTGCATCAGGTCCCGCAGCGCGTGGTGGACCAGCAGGAACGCGAAGATCTCCTGTTCGACGCCGCGTGGGTGCTGGGAACGCAGCACCAGTCCCGGGACGCCCTGGTGGTTCTTGATCTCGTCCAGGGTGTTCTCGATCTCCCACCGCTGGGCATAGAGGGCGGCAAGTTCCTCGGCCGGTGCCTGCTCGAGGTCGAGGATGGTGGTGATCAGGCGGTAGACGGTGCCGTCACCGCCGGATGGGCCGAGGGTGTATTCGATCACCCGCACCCGCTCGGGGTCCGCGCGCCGGTAGTGGTCCCGCGCGGCGACGATCTCCGACAGGTAGGAGCCGTCGGCGAGGGCTTCCAGGACCGGCAGCACCACGGTGCTGCGGACCCGCCACAGCAGGTCCGCTCCGCCCGCCTTCGCCGCCCGCCACAGATCGAGGCCGCAAAACCCCCGGTCGGCGAGCACGAGCATGTCCTTCGTCAGTGCGGGGAACAGTCGCTGGGCCAGGGCGGTCTCGTGGACCCCCAGTGGTCCGACCTCGGCCGCGAACACGGCATGGGTGCCGCACTCGGCCAGGGCCGCCACCCTCGCCTGCGGATACGCACTGCGGCCCGGCCCACGACTGGTACCGGGACGACCGAAGCACTGGGCGTTCGCCGCGGTGTCCGGAACGTCGAAGACCGTGCCGTCCACCGCGACCAGCCGCCACCGCCGATACCAGGCACCCTCCGTGTCCGCGACGGCCACCGGCCGGCACACTCGGGCGAACAGGGCCCGCAACGGCTCCGGCCCGAGCCGCAACCGGGCCCGCCCGATCGCCGCCGTCGTGGGAACCCGCCAGGCGGTCGCCCACCGGCCCTCGCGCTCCAGCCCCTGAACCAGAAGCCGGGCCACCTCTTCATAGCCCTGCCCGAAGAACAGACACATCGCCAGGACGAAGTAGACCACCACCCGTGCCGGCAGCAACCGCGTCCGCTGCTCGACCCGGCCGCACTCGGCGACCACCTCATCGACCAGCTCCGGCGGAAACGCCCGCGTCAGCACCCCCAACGCGATCCGATCCGAGAACCGACCAACCCCCGACGACTTCACCTGACCCGGCCTTGGCACAACCCACCCAACGACCAGAAACCACCAAAGTCACCGGTATTGACCCTAGCGGTGATTGTTCTTCGCCTACGACACCGTGGTCTGGGGGCTCAACAGCTGGAGCGCCTCGTACCTGATGGAGGAGCGCGGCCTGAAGGTGGCCGACGCGGGCCTGGTCTCCCTGGGGCCGACGCTCCTCGCGGCGGTCACCGCGATCGTCGGCGGACGCCTGTCCGACCGGTTCGAGGGGCGGCCCCGGGCGCACCGTCGTGCCGACCATGTCCGCCGCGGCCGTCCTGCTCGCCGTCCTGCCGCTGACCGGCTCGCTGACCGGGTTCGTGCTGGTGGGGCCACCCTCATCAGCGGGGCGATCGGCCTGTGCTGCGTGCCTTGCTTCTCGGTGCCCCTGCGCAGCCTTCCGCCGGGCCTGACGGGGGCCGCCTCCGGCGTCATCCTGTTCGGCGGGCAGCTGTCCGGGATCGTGGTGCCGACCCTGTTCGGCCAGGTGGTCGACGCCTTCTCCTACCGCGTGGCCTTCTGGGCACTGGCTCTCGGCCCCGCCCTCGCCGTCACGGCCGTGCTCCGCGTCCCCCGGACCTCCCGGCGTCTCCTGGCGCGCCTTGGCGCCGTCACCGACGACACCGACGACACCGACGACACCGACGACACCGACGACACCGACGACACCCTAGTGAAGGAGGACGACAGCGATGCGTCCACAGTCCCCCATTCCTCCTGAGACCGGCCTGACCACCGGCCTCGCGGCCCATCTTCCGCACTGGGAGGAGGTCTACCGCGACCTGCACGCCCACCCCGAACTCGCCTTCGCCGAACACCGCACCGCGGCGACGGTCGCCTCCGAACTCGCCGGCATCGCGGGCTGGGAGGTCACGGAAGGGGTCGGCGGCACCGGCGTGGTGGCGGTGCTGCGCAACGGTGCCGGACCCGTCGTATGGCTCAGGGCGGACATGGACGCACTGCCCGTCCGCGAGGAGACCGGTCTCGCCTACGCCTCCGGCACAGCGGGCCTCATGCACGCGTGCGGTCACGACGTGCACGTGGCCGCCCTGCTGGGGGCCTGCCGGCAGCTCGCCGCGCGTCCCGACGCGTGGCGGGGAACCGCGGTGGCCGTCTTCCAGCCCGCGGAGGAGGTCGGCGCCGGCGCGCTGGCCATGCTGGACAACGGCGTCCTCGACCGCTTCCCGCGTCCCGACGTGGTGCTGGGCCAGCACGTGGGTCCGCTCCCGGCCGGCGTCGTGATCACCAGGCCGGGCGCCGTCATGGCCGCCGCGGACAGCGTCCGCGTCACTCTGCACGGGGCGGGCGCGCACGCCTCCGCCCCCCATGTGGCCGTCGATCCCGTCGTGATGGCGGCGTCCGTGGTCCTGCGCCTGCAGACGCTCTCGGCCCGGCTCGCCCCGCTGTCCCCGTCCCCCCTCCTCACGGTCGGCGCCATCCACTCCGGAACCGTCCCCAACGTCATACCCCACACCGCCGAACTGCTGTGCAGCCTGCGGACATTCGACGAGCAGACCCGCGAACAGGTGCTGACCGACCTACGGCGGATCGTCCGCGCGGAGGCCGAGGCCCAGGGCGCCACCCGCACACCGGACATCGGTACGTACGACTCCTTCCCGCTGACCGTCAACGACGCGGACGCCACCGAGCGCGTCCTCGCGGCCCTCGCGGCCGACGGGACCCTGGGCCGTGTACTGCCCGTGCCGCTCTCGGCCAGCGAGGACTTCGGCCGGTTCGGGACGGCGGCCGGCTGCCCGTCGGTCATGTTCCACTTCGGCGGCGCCGACCCCGCGGACTTCGACGCCGAGGCCGTGGCCGCCTTGGAGCGCGGCACGCTCCCGCCGGGCACGGTGATGAACCACTCCCCCCGCTACGCGCCCTCCGACCGGCACGCCGTCGCCGCCGGGGTGCGTCACCTCCTCGCCGTCGCCGGGTCATGGCTGGCCGACGACGGCACCACGGCCGAGCCGGCCCCGTGCCCGGCCTGAACCGCTCCCGCGGTGTCCGCCCCACGGTCCGGTCGCACCGGCCGCGGGGCGGGCAGGCCCGCGGACCCGTACCGCCCGCCGCCCCTTCCCCCCACCCGCAGGCACCCCTCCTCGGCGTCCTGGACGTTCTCATAGGCGTCGCCTACTGGTTCGCGCTGGTCGCCGTGGCGGCACGGCTGCGCGCGCTCCTCGTCCGCCCGGAGGTTTGCCGCCACTGGGAACTGACGACCGGCCGGCTGTTCATCGCGATCGGCGTCGGCGTCGCCGCGGCCGCCTGAGCGGACCGCACCGCACGGGCCTCCGCCGCGCCGCCGTCACCGACGGGCGCCACCCAGCTCCACCGCCGTGCACCGGTCCCGGCAGAGGAACCGCGATCGTCCGCGCTTCAGCGGATCAAGAGCGCCCCTACCGGCTACTGTCCTCCATGGATGTATGGAGGACCTGTTGCGAGACGCCACCCACGGCGCTGCCCAGACCGACGCCAAGGCCGCCCTCCACGACGCGTTCGCGGCCGGCGGCAAGGCACCGGCCCGCGGAAAGCGGCTGGAACTGCTCGACCTGCTCGCCCAGTGCGAGCGCACCGTGGACGCCCTGTCGACGGCCGCCAGGCTGGACCTGACGACCGTGTCGGCCCATCCGCAGACGCTCAAGCGGGCCGGGTTCGTCGCCACCCGACGCGAAGGGGTCCGGATCCACTGCCGGCTCGCCGGTGACGACGTCGCCCGGCTCCTCACCCTGCTGCGCGAGGTTGCCGACCGCCACCAGACCGCCGTGCCCGCCGCCCGCAGCGCCTACCTGGGCGAGGACGGCGCCGTGGAGGTCACCCACGAGGAAGTGCGCGCCCGGGCCGAAGCCGGCGACGTGGTGATGCTCGACGTACGACCTGCCGAGGAGTACCCCGCCGGACGCATTCCCGGAGCGATCTGCATCCCCGTGACCCGACCGGCAGACCGCATCGCCGAGTTGCCCGAGGGCACGGGGGTCGTCGTCCACTGCCGCGGCGAGTACCGTTCGCTCGCCCACGAGGCCGTACGGCTGCTGGCCGACCACGGGCGGCGGGCGGTCCGCCTCAGTGCCGGCATGCTCGAATGGCGCCTGGTCGACCTGCCCGTACGCACCGGGGAGGCGGCGTGAGGAACGCACCCGAGGGTCTCCCGCCGTATCCCGGACTCGCCGGCGGACCGGTCTACCTCGACCACAACGCCACCACCCCGGTCGACCCCCGGGTCACCGAGGCGATGCTGCCGTATCTGACCTGCTTCTTCGGCAACCCCTCCAGCGGCCACCCGTACGGCGCCGAGCCCCGGCGGGCGCTCGGGACGGCCCGGGCGCAGGTCGCCGCGCTGATCGGCGCCGTGCCGCGGGAGGTCGTCCTCACCGCCTCCGGCTCCGAGGCCGACCTGCTGGCGCTGCGCGGCGCCGTCCTCGCCTCCGGCCGGCCGCACCCGCACGTGATCACGCAGGTGACCGAGCATCCGGCCGTCCTGGAGACCTGCCGCGCTCTGGAGCGGCTGCACGGCACGCGGGTCACGGTGCTGCCCGTCGACGGCGACGGACTCGTCTCCCCCGGCGCCCTGGCCGCCGCGCTCGACGAGGACACGGTGCTGGTGTCGGTGATGGCCGCCAACAACGAGACCGGCGCCCTCCAGCCGATCACCGAACTGGCCGCGCTCGCCCACCGGCACGGGGCCCTCTTCCACTGCGACGCCGCCCAGGCGGCCGGGAAGATCCCCCTCGATGTGCGCACCCTCGGCGTCGACCTGCTCACGGTGGTGGGGCACAAGACGCGCCGAAGGGCGCCGCGGCGCTGTACGTACGCGACGGCGTACCCCTGGAGCCGGTCGTCCACGGCGGCGGCCAGGAACGCGGGCTGCGCGCCGGCACGGAGAACGTCGCACTGGCCGTCGGATTCGGCGCCGCCGCCGACATCGCGTCCGCCGAACTCGCCGACGGCGGAGCCCCGGCCCGCACCGCGGCCCTGCGCGACGACCTCCACCGAAGGCTCGCCGCCGCGCTCCCCGGCCGTGTCCGCCTCAACGGACCCGAGGAGCGCCGTCTGCCCAACACCCTCAACGTCGGCGTCAAGGGCGTCCCGGGTCATGAACTCCTCGCCCGCGCCGGCGAGATCGCGGCCTCCACCGGATCGGCCTGCCACAGCGGCGTCCACGCGCCCTCCCCGGTGCTGACCGCGATGGGCATGTCCGCCGACCGGGCCCTGTCGGCGGTACGGCTGTCGCTCGGCCGCTGGACCACCCCGAAGGACGTCGAGACGGCGGCGCAGGCCCTGACCCGAGCGGCTCTCGCCCCGGTCCGGCGCCCTGGGCCCTGACCGGACCGGCACCACGCGTCCCTGATCCGCCGCCGTCCGCCCCTCACCGACCGCCGCCACGACGCCCACCACCGCTCCGTCGATCCGCGTCGCCCACCACCGCCCCTGAGACCCCATGACGAGTACCGCCGCCCGCGCCGCACCCGCCATATCCGACGCCGACCAGGCCCGGTGCCGCATCCTGCGCGTCCTGGTCGCCTCCCGGATCCTCAGCGACGCCGGACTCGCCGCCGGCGTCACCGGCGGGGCCCTTCTCGCCCAGGACATGCTGGGCTCCACCAGCCTGGCCGGGCTTCCCAGCGCCCTGTTCACCGCCGTATCCGCCCTGGCCGCCGTCGCCGTCGCCGCGTCTCCCAGGCCCGGGGCCACCGCCCCGGACTCGCGGCCGACTGTCTCACCGGCGCCGTCGGCCGACAGCGCCGAGCGCCTGGCCGCCTGCCTCCCCAGCCAGGACACCCAGCTGACCGTGCTGTCCCCGAAGGACGTGCGCGAAGCCCACGCCCGGCGGGCCCAAACCCTCCTGACAGCCAACCGCTGACGGCGGGAATCGAGGTGGCTGTTCCGCGAAGGCGGGCGGGTCGCGCGGCGGGCGCAGCGCGGCGGTGCCGTGGGGCAGGTGAGTACCGTCCGTCGGGATTGATGTGCTCATAAATGACGGTCTCGGGACTGGTGGGGCTTTGGAGGAGATATCCGCGAAGCGGCCCCCGCGGGGGCCGCTTCGCGGATATCTCCTCCAAAGCCCCCGGACCTGTTGTTGGGGGTGTCCCCCGTCTAGCGAATACACAGAGTGATGGCAGAAGGGACTGGTTTGCCTGCGGAGAGATCGCTGTGCGAACCTCTTGCCTCATCTCTCGGAAAGGGCTGGTCGTGACACTCGGCATGGTTCTCGGCGACTCCTCCTCTCGCGCTTCGACGCGGGAGCGGTAGCCCTACCTGCCCTGACACACGCGCCCGTGCTGCAGCACGGGCCGTTTGCCCTGCTCCTCGTCGAAGTGCTCTTCGTGCCCCTGCACGTTCGATCACGAGGAGTACGTGGTGTCCACGATCCACTGGACTGAGACGAACACCCCCCGTTCCGCCCACTGGCATTCCGAGAGCGCGACACCGCCTCCCAGCCGGGTCATCGGCGCGGACGACCGTATGAAAGCCGACGTTGCTTACCGTCTGGCCTGCGAAGGCACCGCCTTGCTGTGGCGGGGCGACTTCCACAACGCACGTCAACTACTGCAAGCGATGGGCCGCCGCATCGACCGGAAACCTTCCCAGCAGCAAGGCGGCAGCCCAGCAGACTCCTTCCACCTGCACCGCAGGGCACGCAGCCACCGTGCCCGCGTGCTCGGCAGGCTCCTCGTTCTGCTGGAAGACGACTACTGCCTGAACCTGCGCAGAGCCCCCGATGTGCGCCAGGCATGCACGGAGGCGTACGGTCCGGCGTCCGAGCCGATGGCCGCCTCGCTCACAGAACTACTGGGCGTGATCGGAGCGCATCAGTGGCGCACGAAGGGCGTGGAGGTACCGGCCCTCGACGCTCGCATTCACCCGCACTATGGCGTGTTCTCCCCGGTCAGGGGCGAATACGTCGACCTTGTTGCACATGCACCGCTCCCCGCACCGGCGGCTCATCGCGCGGGTCGCCGTACCGCATTCGACCTCGGGACGGGGACGGGAGTACTCGCCGCCGTCCTGGCCCACCGGGGGATCAACCACGTCGTGGCCACCGACATCAGCCCGCGTGCCCTGGCCTGCGCACGCGAGAACGTCCGCCGACTGCACTTCACCGGGCGCATCGACATCGTGGGCCCAGGCCTGTTTCCCGAAGGGCGCGCGGACCTCATCGTCTGCGACCCGCCCTGGATTCCAGCCCGCCCCACCTCCGCCGTAGAGCAAGGTGTCTACGACCCGGGCAGCAGCATGCTCCGCGACTTCCTGGACGGACTCACCGCGCACCTCGAACCGGGAGGTGAAGGATGGCTCATCCTGTCGGACTTGGCCGAGCACCTCGGCCTCAGGACGCGCAGCGAACTGCTGGCCGACATCAAGGCAGCGGGCCTGCACCTGGTGGACAGGACTGACACCCGGCCGCGGCATCCACGAGCGAGAGACACCGCTGATCCCCTCCACGCCGCCCGCGCCGCGGAAGTCACTTCGCTTTGGCGTCTCGCCAGCACTTGACGATCAGCGCCGGCGGTTGTCGCCGGGGGCGAGCAGGCTGGTGACCTCGGCGATCGCCTCCCCAAGGGAAGGCGATCGCCGCTGGTGATCACCGTCGCGCTGTTGCCTCCGTGCACGCTTCGTCGGTAATGCGAAGGGTCGGGTTGTAGGCGGGTGGGGGTATGTGGAGTTGGTCGGTGGTGTAGTCGCCGAAGCGGAGCACGTTCTCGCGCCGGTAGGGGCTGAGGACCGCCAGATCACTGGCACGGATAGTCCAGCCTTCGCGGGTCATCTGACGCAGGGTCCGGGTCATGTCGATGGTGGTCGAGAAGATCACGCTCGCGGCGACGAGATCGAGGAACTTCACCGCCTTGTCCTGCAGTTCCGGGTCGCGGCTGGTCAGCCAGCCGGCGTTGCCGAAGTGGAGCCACTTGGTGAACCCGTTGTACGCCTCGGCCTTGTTCGTCGCCCGTTGGATCTGCTCCCGCAACTGAGGATCCGATAGGTAACGGAGCAGCACGGCTGTGCGCACGGCGCGTCCGACTTCGCGGAAGGCCTGGTAGATCTGGTTCTTGTGCGACCTGTTGTTCAGTCTGCGCAGCAGCGTTACGGAGGAGACGGTGCCCTGTTTGACCGAGAGCGCGACCTGCATGAGGTCGGGCCAGTGGCGGCGCAGAAGGCCCCAGTCGATGGCGGTGCGGGGATCGGTGGAGAACAACTGGTCGATGTGCTGGTAGCGCACCGCAGGATCGGGACGGTGGAAGGTGAGGTCCTGGAAGTTGCGGATTCTGGGCAGACGGTCGATGCCCAGCACGTGCGCGAGTCCGAAGACAGGGAACGACTGGCCTTGCGTATCGGCGTGGACCTGCTCCGGCTGGGCCGCCGACTGGTTCTGGAGAAGGGAGTCGATGAGGTAGACCGCTTCCCACACACCACAGGGCACGAATCTCGAGAAGAGAGCAACGTAGGTGTCGGCGACCAGATGATGGGCTATGCCACCATAATATCCCGGCAGTTCCAGGCCCGCGCGGACCAATTCCTCCAACGCGACGTTCACCAGGTCCACCACCGAGGCGCGAACCGGAGCCGCCTCTTCCATCGCAGCAGCGGCGACCCCACGGGCTCGGGCCGGGTCGTACGCCAAACCCAGATACTCCCGGATCCAGGAACGATAGCGCTTCACCGTCCGCTCCTCCGCCAGCGGCATGACATTCTCCGGCAGACCGGCCGCGGCACGTGCACGGGTGACGACCAGCGCCGGAACCTCGCCCAGACCCGGGAAACAGCCCAGCCTGGCACAGGACTTCAACAGCACCAGCAGCGTCAGGAGCGACTCCGGACGGTCATGAGTCCGCTTCGCCGCCCACGCTGTCTCAGCCTCGTCAGGAGTGAAGAACTGCGCCAACTCGCGTTCGGAGATGATCCGCTTGAAACGCGGATACGCCGTCCGCTCCACCGACGCCACAACCACACCGCCAATCACATGATCGGCAGCACACTACCCCGCACCTCCAGGTCTACGATCATCACGGATCGTCACCCCGAAGCGAGCACGCTCCGCTGTCGAGCGCTACACAGAGTGCCCAAGTGGCCCCTTTCGCGCGTATCTCCTCCGAGCACCTGGTGGGCTCGCGTACCCAATTGTCCCGAGTTGCCCGGGTCGCCGCCCCCGTCGGCTGCGGAGAGCGAGGTTTGTTCTTGATCGGCGGATGCACCGGCGGTGGTTGACCGACCGTGCGAGCTCACCAGTGTCAGGCCCCTCATCGGGGCCTCGTAGTCCTGGCGCCGGGCCTGCTGCCGGGGGCGACCGGGTGCAACGTGAGGTCCGATACCCACCGGACTCGGCTGCCGTCCCGCTGCAGTCTTTCGGAGGTGGTCGCGCTCCGGGCCCGGCCGACCCCACAGGTACCACGGCGGCGCCCGTCGCAAGGACATCGGTGAAGGGGACGCCGAGAGCATCCGGGCCACGGGTGGCCGGGCGCTCTTCGTTCCCGCCGACGTCTCCGTCGAGGCCGACGCCGCCGCGCTGGTCACAGCGGCGCTCCGCGAATTCGGTCGCCTGGACGGGGCGTTCGACAACGCCGGCTCCGTCAACGCCTCCGGCCCGGTGTCCAGTATCGACGGCGCCGCCTGGAACGCCGAGATCGCACAGAACGTCACCAGTGTCTTCAACTGCCTCAAGCACCAGATACCGAGGTGATCAAGACCCGCGGGGCGATCGTCAACAACGCCTCCAACATGGGGGGCGTCGCGCTGCCCGGCGTTGCCCCCTACGTCGCCGCCAGGCACGCGGTCGTGAACCTGACCCGCGCCACCGCGCTCGAAGTGGCCGAACAGGGCGTGCGTGTCAACGCCATCACCACCGGCGGCGTCGACACGCCGCTGGCCCGCACCTCGATGCTGACCAGCGACGAGGCGGTCGCGCAGATCTCGGCAACGCATCCGGTGAACCGCATCGCCCGACCCGAGGAGAGCGCCCTGTTCGTGACGTTCCTCCTGAGCGACGACGCCTCGTTCATCACCGGCGCAGCCCTCGCGATCGACGGTGGATCCACCACTCGGTGACCGCCGGGCCACCGGCGGGCTCCGTATCCGGTCCGCCACTCCGGCCCTGGTCAACCACTACGGCTACCGCGACGTCGGGGCTGTCGGCCTGGTGCTGCTGGGCGCGCCGGCGCCGGCGCCGGCGTTCTCCCGGACGCGCGTGAGGAGTGAGGTGAGGGGGACGGCCGCACTGGTAGTGCTCTGCCGTCTTTCGCGGGTCAGGCCACCACCGAGACGGCACCGCCGTCCTCACGGTCGTATCGCGTTGCGATGCCGCGCCACTGCTTCAGCGCCTGTCGAAGCAGTGGCGACGACGTTCCGGCGCTCGTTGAGCTGCTCGTCGAACGAGGGCGGGCGGCCGCCGGAACACCGCGCCGGAGTCGGTTGGCGATCTGATCCGCGCGCTCAGGGATGGTGTCGGCGATGTCGCGCTGCCGTAGGCACCTGGTGCGGGCGCTGGACGAGTACCTGCCGGTGCGCACCCACAAGGCCCCGCGTCCACCGAGGCCGAAGGCCCGCTGCCGCTCTCGCGCACCGGCCGCGAACTCGACGATGTCACCTGCTGTCGCGCGTCGGGGAGGTGCCGTTGGGTCCCACCGGCAAGGTCTGCCGCACCACGCTCGCGCGGCTCGCGGCGACCGGGTGAAAGCCGGACGGGAGCCGTCAGGACCGCGCGGTCCGGAACGCGAGATACCGGCTGAAGGCTTCGTGGCTGTCGGGGGTGAAGCGCCACTCCAACAGGGCCGACCGCAGCTCCGGCTCGGTCAGCCAGCCATGCCAGGCGACCTCGTCCGGACCGGCGGCAACGGCGTCCGGCACCACGGCTTGGTGCACGCCGAGCCAGTGAGGGCTCAAACCACTGCGGTTGAGGAACGTGAACAGCAAGCGCGGCAGCACACGAATGCCCAGCTCTTCGGCCAGCTCCCGCGCGGCGGCCTGTTCATAGGACTCACCGACATCCACTGCGCCACCGACCACGGCCTCATAGAGCCCGGGGAAGCGCGACAGCTGCTCCGACCGCCGGTGAACGAGGATCCGCCCACGCTCATCACGACAAACCGTCACGGCGACCCGGTGCAGCCAACCCTCCCGGATGGCCTGCCGACGGCTGACCACCACCCCCAGCACACGATCTTGATCGTCGACACGCTCCACCAGTTCGTCCACGGCGCACACCCTGGCAGAGCCCACTGACAACGCCGCTTCGCGGAGCCCCGTGGAGGCCGACCTGTCCTGTCGCAGCGCAGGTGGCAGTTGACGTGGCGCTGACTTGCATAGGTGCCAGATGTTCTGGGACTGCGGGCCGGTGACTATTCTCAAACGATCTCGCTCTCGCGGAAGTGACGAGGGCGCCAGGTGGCCCGTCCGTTGTCAGTGGTGCCTGGCAGGGTGCTCTTCGTGAACCTTGAGAAGTACTGGGAACTCGTGGAGACCTGTCGCCGCCAGACGGAAAGCAGGGATGCGCGACTTACATGGCTTCGTGAGGATTTGTCGCGCAGGCCGCTGGAAGAGATCGTTGAGTTCCAGATGTGCCTGGACCAAGTGACCCGTCAGGCTTTCACCTGGGAACTAGGGCGCGTATGGAGTTGTGATCTCGATCCTGGCCGTCGCTTCCGGCGACCGTGATCGAACTGATAGAACGCCCCTGTACCTCGACGTGAACTGACCGATATGGATTGGGAGTTGATCAGCCTTCACCTGCCGATTGGGCAGTACGGGCCCTATCCGGAGAACCTGCGCGACCAGCTGGAGGGGATCATCTGGCGGTTCCGTACCGGCAGCCCGTGGCGAGACATGCCGGAGGCGTTCGGGCCCTGGTCTATCGTCTACGACCGGTTCGCCCACTGGCGGGATGCCGGGGTGTTCGCCGCCGCGATGGAGGCCGTGATCGCCGAGGCCGCTCGCCGCGGGCAGGCGGACTTGTCCCTGGTCAGCGTGGACTCCACCACCGCCCGCGCCCACCACGACGCGGCTGGCATGGTCGTGGGCGAGGAGGTCCTGTCCGCCCTGGAGAAGGCTGCCGAAAAGGGGGCACGCGAAAGGGGCGAAAGCAACGCAAGCGGCAGGGCGCGGCCGAGGCGGTGACCCCGGCCGGGGAGGCCGAGCCCGACCCGGAGCGCGAGGAACGCCGCCGGATGCGGCGCCGGCAGCGCGCTCGGTTGAAGGCGGCAGCCCTGGGGCGCTCCCGGGGTGGTCTGACCTGCAAGGTCCACCTGTCGGCCGAGCGGCGGTGCCGTCCGCTGTCGTTCGTGGTCACCCCCGGGCAGGCCGCCGACAGCCCGCAGTTCACGGCGGTGCTGGCCAAGATCAAGGTGCGCGGGCTGGTCGGGCGCCCACGCACCCGGCCCGGCGCCGTGGCCGGCGACAAGGCATACTCCTGCCGCGCCAACCGCGCCCACCTGCGGCAACGGAAGATCAAGGCAGTGATCCCGGAGAAGGCGGACCAGGCAGCGAACCGGAAGAAGAAGGGATCGAAGGGCGGGCGCCCGATCACGCACGACGCCGAGCTGTACAAGGAACGCAACACCGTGGAGCGGTGCATCAACAAGATCAAGGACTGGAGAGGGCTGGCCACCCGCTACGACAAGAAGCCGGAGAGCTTCGAAGCGGGGCTTCAGCTGCGCGGCACGGTCATCTGGCTGCACAGCCTCCGCCCCGCCTGATCACGGCGCCTTACAGGTTCTGGACCCGACGGCCCGTTGCGGAGGCGAAGCCCAGCCAGGTGTGACGGTTGCCCGCCCAGCACCAGCCGACCTTGGCGGCGTTGCGGCGCTCGCGGCCATCGCGCCCGGTGCCGTTGCTGATCCAGAGTGCTGGCGTGCGGGCGTCCAGAGCGCCGTTGGCTTTGCGCAGCCGAGAGCCGATGGTCATGAAGCAGTGGTTGCGCTCCAGGACGGCGGGCTGCTGCATCACCCAGTGGATGCCCTCGGTGAGCAGCAATGGGGTCCGGGCCGTCGCGGTGAGAGCGGGCAGCGCCTCGTTCGGGCTCCAGTTGGCCATCTGGTCGCCACGGTTGAGGCCGATGAGGAGGTAGAGCGGAGCGGCAGGCAGCACGACCGTGTCGAGCGGGGCGAAGAGGTCGACATCCGGCATGTCTGTGACAACGAAGCCCGCTTTGCCGTTACGGCGGAGCAGCGGCGCCAGGGCGGAGGCAGGGGCTTGGTTCGGGTGAACAGCGAGCAGGGCGTTATCGCCGCCCGCAGGGGCCTCGGCGGCTGCGGCGAAGGTACGAAGCTCGACGGCAGGCAGCCCTGCTAACTCGTGCACCCCCAGCTCGATGAGTCGCTCGGCCTGCGCGCTCAGGGCCGGGAGTGCGGGGAGAACAGTGGAGGTGGCGTGCGTGGTTTCGGGCACGATACTCCCAGGGGTAGCAACGTGGATGGGCCCCAGAGGCAACGAAACGCCTCGCCGGAACATTCCCGCAGCTGCGGCCTTCCCCCGGTCCCGTGATCGCGACTCCGTACAGGCCCTAGTGGCTGCGGCGGAGCGGATCTTCGGTGGCCGGTGTTCGGATGACGACTTCTGCTACTTCGGCCTCTGGATGGTCGGGCTGGGCAAAGAAGCCTTCGGGCGAGCCGTGCTCGACCCTGATGCTCTGGCTGACACTCCTGATGTCCTGCGCCTGGCGGGGCGAACTTGGAGGTCCTGGGGCGATGACTGGCCCGGTTGGGAATCGCTCCACTATGTGGCGTTGGAAGCATTCGGGCTTGTGACTGGGGATCCCGACGAGTGCGGGGATGCCTTCTATGCGGCGGTGCGGACCCGGCGGGGCAAGCACGCGGTCGGCCAGGGCCCGGCCGGGAAGCGCTGGAACGTCTGGGATGAAGAAGAAGCGGCTCGCAGGCTGCCGAGGTTGAGCATCATGTTCCCGCTCAGCGCCGACGCATGAGGCGCGACGAGTAGGCATTGTTGCTGAAGAGCGCCGGGACTTTGGTGTTCTCAACGGGATTGCTTCCACGGAAGCGTGTGCAGGTCAGCCGCCTTGCTCTTCCGTGAAGCTGCCCATGGTCTCCCGCAGGCGGCGCCGTGCTGCATCCACACGCTCCGCGTAGTCAGCGGCGAAGATCCCGGGAAGCGCCTTGTCCAGCGTCCCCGCGAGCTTGTGGATCGGGGCCCAGGCGGCTGGGTCGTCAACCAGACGACTGAGGTCCGTCATCTGAACTCGCTCCAGCCAGTCCGAGAGGACGAGTGCCTCGTCGGGGGTGAGCTTGATGGTGATCTCCGTGCCGTCCACGAGTCGAACTTAGCCCGGAGCCTCACGGAAGTCTCGTTCGCGGTAGAGACAGAAGCGCCGGTAGAGGGGGTCCTGGGTTCCGAGGGTGGTGTAGATCCGCGCGAATCGTCGGCTCAGCTCGGCGGTCGTCGCAAGATAGAGCTCCTTGGGATCGAGGGCAGTGGTGGGCGGGTCGAGGATCAGGTGCGTCAGCACCACGACTTCGGGGAACGCCGCGAGGTGGCTGCGGTCCTCAGCCGAGATCTTCTTGCTGACTGCGAGAGCTTCGACTCGGTCGAGGCGGTCGGTCCACTCCTTTCCAAGATCGATCGGCATTCCGGAGGCGGACCAGTCCTCGACGATTCTCCGTGCCAGGTCGAGGGCTTGTCGGACCTGGCGGTGACGGCGGGCGAGCTGGTCGAGTCGACGCTGGGCCTCGATGACTTCCGGCAAGGAGACGAGCGGGATGTCGTGAGTGGAGCGGGTCCAGAGCTGATGCCGCAGGCAGAGGTGGACGTGGGCAGGCGAGAGGGTGATGACCACGGAAGCGGTGAGGCTGCGGCGGGCTGTGCAGCAGCGGCAGGGGCGGCTGATCGGCTGTTCCGTTCGCCGCCCGGGAGCATGCGGGCTGAGGAAGTCGGCGAGCGCGGGCAGGGCCCGGGCGAGCTGGGACGTTGGGCGCCCGGAGAGTGTGGCCAGGCGTTCAGGCGAGTGGGGAGTCCAGCCGGCCGTGGTGTTGCTGAGCGGGGAGGACTCCAGCGGCAGCGGTCCAAGGAGGCGGGCGAGGAAGCCCGCGGGACGGTTGTTGGCGACGGCCAGGCGGTGGAGATAGGAACCGACGGTCTCGTTGTGGATGGGCCCGAGAGCGATGGGCAGCTGACGAAGTTGGTCAGGCTGCGTCGACATCCGGCCTCCGGCGGCGTGGGCGACGGTTGCGGCGGTGTTCCTGGCGGGCGTCCTCGGCAGTCTGGTCGACCTCGATGGTCTCCAGAGTCTTGCGGGTGATGGCCTCGCTGCCGTTGATGATGGCCTCAAGGGCGGCGCCGCGGACGAGCTGGGAGAGGCTGCCGATCGCGCCGTCAGTGCGTTCGTGGAGGTAGCCGTCGAGTTTGACCAGGCTGCCGGGCTTGTGCCGGTGGAGTCGCAGGGCGTCTTCGAGCGAGGCGACCAGGTTCCGCCAGTTCTGCCGCTGCCCGGTGGTGCCGTAGGCGAACGGTTCGGTCTCGGTGACGGTGTATCGGCCAGCGATCTGCTGACCCCGGACCCCGCTGAACAGGCCGCTCGCGGCGACGTCGATGCCGGCGAGCACGAAGGTGGCGGGGATCCGCTCGGACAGGTATTTGAGCTGGTCGGAGGCTTCGGCCCCGGCCTGGGTGGCGAGGTTGAGGTTGTGGATCTCGTCGACGAGCGCGAGTTCGACGCGCATTTTGATCAGCAGGTCGCAGACGGCGTTGGTGATGGAGGTCTGAGTCTCCTGCCGGACGACGGGAAGGCCGAGGAACCGGGCGAACTCGATGGCGAGCATCTTCGGGGTGGCCCGGGGCGGGACGGTGACGTAGACGACCGGCAGCCGTCCCGCGGCGGCCAGGCCGAGCCGTTTACGGACCAGGAGTTCATGGTTGCGGCCGAGCTGAGCGATGGCGGTCGTCTTGCCTGTCCCGGCCTGGCCGGTGACGATCAGCCCGCGGCGGCCGGAGATCTGGTGCCGGTTGAGCAGGACCAGGCGCCGTCCGGTGGTGAACACGTTGCCGACGGTGGGGGTGGCCACGATCACGAGCCGTGAGTGGTAGTCCAGCCGGGGCTCGTTGTAAGCAAGCCGCTTCTCCTCGGTTAGGGCCTTGAAGGCCCGCAGCGAGAGCATCGGCGGGCAGGCCGGGGCGTCGTCGACGAATTGTCTCCAGCCGTCCTTGGTGGTCAGCGGGTTGTGCTCGTCGTCATGGGTGTCAGGCGGAGTCACCACAGCGGGTTCCCTTCCTCTTCCAGGGGGTTAAAGACGCCGAACGGGGTGACTGGCGCATCCTCCGGCCCTTCGTTCTCGCTGTCGTCCGCATCGGCGGACCGGGCGGGCGGGAGTGCGGGCCGTGCGGGGGCCTCAAGGGCTGCCCGGGTGCGGGCCATGACCTGCTCCGATCCGGCCGGCGGCTTCCCCGCCCTGCGCAGCAGCTTGGCCAGGACCTGGGCAATGGCGGTCTCGCTGGTGTCGTCGCGGCGCTGGTCGGCGAGAAGCTGGCGTGCGTGGCGCCAGGTGAAGTCGGCGAACGGAGCCCGGACCATAGGCAGATGGGTCCACGGGACTTCGATCCACCGGCGGCTGTCGCTTCGCCGTACCCAGACGCGGGAGACGTCGTAGGGGTCGTAGTGGACCTCCCACAAATCCTGCTTGCCCGTCACTCCGGACGGCTGCCTCCGCAGCCGGTTGAGCTCGGGGCTGTCGTAGGTGCGGTAGTTGACCTTGATACCGTAGTCGTTGACGGCCCTCCAGACCGCGGGCAGCAGTTCGATGTAGTCCTGCGCCGACAGAGCGACGGGCAAGTATCCGGCGCGGGCGACAGCGATGGCGTACGACTCGTTCGGCGACAGAGTCCGCCCCGCCATATAGGGGTTGCGTAGACCCTCGTGGGGACGCTGCTGCCAGCAGATGATCCACTCGTCCAGGAGGTCCTGGAGCTGGGCGAGGGTCCAGACCGCCTCGGAGGCCGGATCGCTGCCGCGTCGGGTGACATCGGAGCCGGTGTAGCCCGCGACGTACTGGCAGAACAGCGAGTTGATCGACGCGAACGTTCTCTCCACGATCGCCTTGTCCGTCGGGGTCCTGGGCCGGGCGAGCTGCACCGAGATCCCCAGCAGCGAGCAGGCGGAGGAGAACGTGTCGGAGACGAACACCTTGCCGTGATCGATCACGATGGTGTCCGGGACGATGACCGGCTTGGCCGCTGTTTTCTCCAACCGCGCGTCCACCGCCATGAGCCGCTGGTGCGGCAGGATCGAGTCCGACATCGCCAGGGTCTGGCTCCAGCCCGGCCGCATCGGCTCGGGAACCAGCATCCTCGCCAGCAGCACCGCGGCGTCGACGCCTTTCGTGCCCGCGGGCCTGAGCAGGGCCGCGCAGATCGTGCGCGTCGTGACATCGACCGCGATCGTCAGTTCCGGACGGGCCACGACACCGTCGTCCAGCACTGCCATCACGTCCAGCCGCGTGGAGTCGATCTGCACGATCTCCCCGGGGCGGGCGGCCATGGACGGGGTGAAGGGCCCCACGGGTCGAAGAGCCCGCTGACGGCGGACCGTGGCCGACCCGAAGGACTCGTTGTTCTTGGCGATGCTGTTCACCAGCCGGTAGAAGGTCGCCCTCGTCGGCAGGAGCTTCACCGCTTCCTCGCCGTGCTTCGCGGCGAGGATCTGCTCGGCCTGCAGCATGAGCCGCTTGCGGTCGCCCGTCGAAAGGTCCGTCTGCCCGGCCAGTGCCTCGGTGACCGCCTCGACGACGCGCTCGTCCGTCCTTCCGGTGCCGGGGACCGGGGCCGGGGGTTTCCGGGACCGGCCGTCCACCAGTCCCCACAACCCTTCGGCCTCGTAGCGCTGCCGCATCCGCAGAAAGGTCCGCTTGCTGATCTGCTGCCCGCCGGCCGCCAGCTCGGCGACCTTCGCAGCTTCCCGCTCCATCAGCGTCCGCCAGGCCGGGTCGTACTCGGGCCGAGGAGTCGTGCCCTCCGGAGCGTCCGGGGGCAGCCCGGTGAGCACTTCCACCACGTGCTGTTCCCAGAACCGGGCCTGCTCGACGGCCGACGGCGGCAACGCGTCGACCAACGCGAACGGCGGCAGGACTCGCTCCGGGACCGCCTCCGGCCCCCGGTCCAGCACCTCGAAATCGGCGGCCGCCATCACGTAGCCGGCAGCCATGACACTGGTGTCGCCCTCGTCGCTGAGCAACCGCAGGGCCGTTCCATCCAGCCCGATGACCTGCTGGTTCCGGCCCTCGAACCGGATCCGGTCCCCGACCCGCAGAACCCCGCGTGGCGCCAGTTCAGCCATGACTCACCGCCGCGCAGCCGATCATGGAGCCGTCTCCCAGCGGCACCGCCAGGTCAAGACGCAGGTCACCACACCACAGCAGGTGGAAGAGCGTCGGCAGCACGGACAGCGGGTCCCCCACTGCCTCGGCACCGTCCATGAGCAACCGCGGGTCGCCGAAGACGTCCATGAGCTGTTTCGCGACGTCGCCGACCCGGTTGCGGGGATGCCGATAGCCAGACAGCCAGCGGACGTTGGCCATCTCCACCGGATCGGGCTCATGCACCAGCGCGAAGGACCAGCAGCCCATCTCCTGGCACATCGCCTCGGTCGCCGAGAACTTCACCGCGTCCTCCGGGCCGACCCGGTCCGCCGGGCGGACATCGACGACCAGACCCGAGCTGTCCTCCAGCCGTGCGAAGTAGTCCGGCGTATGCGAGATCCGGCGCTTCTCCCCCTGCCATGTCACCCGGAACGGCTGCGAGGCCAGCCCCACCACCCTCCGGTCGTGATCGAGGAGCATGGCCCGGTCCCGCTCCAGCCACGACTCGAACCCCACCAGCGACTGCGTCGTCGCAGCCCAGTACCAGCCCGTGAAGTGTCGCTGCCCGCGGTACGACGTGATCCGCCGTACCGGGAGCACCGACTCGAACCGAACCCGGGACACCGCCTCCAGCACTGACTTCCGCAGCCCGCCGCCCTCACCGTCAGCCCACTCGACATCAACCAGACCCAGATCCATCGCCACCCCCGGCTCCGCATACCTGCCGAAAACGACCGTGACAGGTACAGCGAGAACCGGACCAGGGAAATGAGATCAAACCGCACGTACGGGGCAAACCTCGTCGCTCAGCGCACGACGCAATGAGAATCCGACAGCACGAACGAGAAGCAGTGAGAATCCGACAGGCTCAGTGCGACCGGACACGACCCAGGAGAACCTGCACCAGGAGGCCGGACGCGGATGACGACAGTTGTCGTGCAAATACGACACCTATCGTGCTCAGGCTCATCCGTGCTGTCCGCAACCCCCCGAAGGAGTGACCCGACCTGATCGAACGAGTTTGAGCGGCGACACCCCAGAGCCCGTACGGCCCGCCCACGGCATGAGAACTTACGTTCACCAAATGCCCTCCGATCAGGCCGTGACGGGACCGGATCCACTGCGTTTTTAGAGCATCAGTGCCACACCGACGCCCAGACGGAGGAACGCCATGCGCCCCACACTCGCCCCTGTGCAGCAGCCTCCCGGAATCGAACGGCGGCCCGTCGTGATCAGGCACAGCGTTGACGGCACGCTCATCTCAGAACGCCCGGATACGGGGTGGGCGGCATGAGTGAGCCCACCGATGCTTCAGCCGACAGCGTTCCGGGACCGCGCACCACCCCCGCAGCGCCCGCCTCCTCCCCCATCGCACTGTCCGCCTCCGCTGCGTCGGCCAGCGCGCCCACTCGCGCTCCCGAGCCGCAGATGCGGTACGTCGACCTGACCGGCAGCCGCGAGGCAGCCGGCCGCTCGATCCGGATGCGCGACATGGCCCGCCGCCTGCCGCAGCTGGTGCGCCGCTCGCTGGCCCTGGCCTGGCGTGTCGACCGGCGGGCGACCGTCGGCCTCCTGCTGTGCCAGCTGATCACCGGCGTGATGCAGGCCCTGGGCCTGGTCGCCATCGCCGGCACCCTGACCGCTCTGCTGCGTGACGGGGACGTCTACCACCGGATCCTTCAGGCATGGCCCTCCGTCGCCCTGCTCGCCGGGGCCGCCGGCGTGCGCGCGCTCCTCGGCATCACCGTCAACTGGCTGTCCTCCCGGCTGGGTCCGCTGATGTCCCGCGAGGCCGAGCAGATGCTGCTCACCGGCTGCGCCGAGGTCGAGCTGTGCGCGTACGACGACCCCGACTTCAACCGCGACCGCGAGGCCGCCGACCGCGGCGCCCAGGTCACCGGCGACCTGATCAACGAAGGCCAGGACCTGATCGCCTCGGCCGCCGCCTTCCTCGCCGGGGCCATCGTCCTGGCCGGCGTGCACTGGGTCCTTCTCCTCCTCCTTGTCGCCGCCAGCCTGCCCCAGGCCCTGGCCCAGGTCAGCGCCGCGCGCGTCCGCTACCTGGCCAACCTCCGCAGCAACGGCGACAACCGGATGCTGTCGGTGCTGCGCTGGCACATCTACACCAAGGACGCCGCCGACCAGATTCGCGCCGGCACCATGGCCGACTTCCTCTCCGGCCGCTACCGGCACACGGTTGCCCGGATCAACCGTGAGGACCGGGCCGCGGCCGACCAGGGCGCCCGGATGTCCCTGGTCGGCGCGATGTGCGGAGGGCTGGGGTCGGCGGTGGTCTGGGCGGCGGTCGTGTGGCTGCTCGCCGCCGGCCGGATCACCGTCGGTCATGCCGGCACGGCCGTCTTCGCCCTGCAGACCGTCGGCATGTCGGTCCGCGGCCTGGTGGCCGTCGGCGCGCGCGCCGTACGGACTGGGCTGTACATGGACGACTGGACCGGCTTTCTCGACAAGGCCGGCGGCTTCCGCATGCGCCGGGGCCCGCATCGCCCCGAGCCGCCGGAGACGATCAAGGTCAAGTCGGTCACCCACCGCTATGCCGGCAAGGACCGCGACGCCCTGTCCGACGTATCCCTCACCCTGCGCCGGGGCGAAGTCACCGCGCTGGTGGGCTTCAACGGCTCGGGCAAGTCGACGCTGTCGAAGCTGGTCAGCGGCCTCTACCTGCCCACCGACGGTCAGGTTCTGTGGGACGGCGTCGCCACCGGTGACTGCGACCCGCAGGCCCTGTGGCAGCAGGTCGCCCTCGTGCCGCAGGACTACGCGCACTGGCCGCTGACCGTGCGCGAGAACGTGACCCAGGGACAGCCCACCGAGCGCGGCGACGCGGCGGTCCGCGAGGCGTGCGAGGCGGCCGACGCCGACGAGGTCGTCGACAAGCTCGGCGCCGGCCTGGACACCCTCCTGGCCCGCGAATGGCTCAACGGAGAGGAACTCAGCGGCGGCCAGTGGCAGCGCATCGCCCTGGCCAGGGCTTTCTTCCGCCAGGCCGGTCTGCTGGTCCTCGACGAGCCGACGGCCAACCTCGACCCCCGCGCCGAGTACCGAATCTTCCAGCGGCTGCGGACCCTCGCCCGGGACCGGGCGGTGCTGCTGGTGACCCACCGCATCACCAACGTGGCCGTCGCCGACCGCATCGTGGTCCTCGACGAAGGCCGCGTCGTCCAGGAGGGCACCTACGCCCAGCTCTCCCAACAGCCCGGTCTCTTCCAGCAACTGCTGTCCTACCAGATCACGTCCGAGCCGAACGGTGACAAGCAGGAGGCCCCCGCGTGAGCCGCCCCGGCACCACCTCAGCGCGCCCCGCCGAAGCGACCGCCCCCACCGCCGCGGACCTCGCCACCCCTCTTCCGCCGTCCCGAGGTGATGACGTGCCGCTCCCCCGCTCCCACATTCGCAGAACCGCCGAGGCGTACCTGGCCCTGCATCCGCACGAGAGGGACTCCCTCGCCGGGTTGATGTCCCTGCTGGACGGCGCCGACGACCCGGCCGACCGTGCGACGCTCCCCGGCCACGTCACGTGCAGCGCGGTGGTCATCGACCGTGAACAGCGCGTTCTGCACATCGGTCACGGGGGCACAGGGCTGCTCCTCAACCCGGGCGGCGCCCGCGACTGCAGCTCGGATCCGCAGCGAGTTCGCCCACATCCTCGACACGGTTGCCGGCCGGGCCGGGGAGCTCGTGGCGCTCGGCCAGCTCTTGCAGGCCTGCAGCAGAGGCGTCCACCCCGCACTCGCCCCACTCATCGCGCGCCGGGCCGAGCAGCTGACCGGCGCTCTCGTACCTGTTCCCTGACCGCCCCCTGCCCCTTGGAGGAGCACGTGCCCGATCCGCGTATCGATGTCGTCGTCCTGACGATGAACGATCGGCCGTCCGAGGAAGCCGCCGCCCAGGAGACCCTCTTGGCGCAGGCCGGGGTCGATGTGCGGGTGTGCGTGGTCGGCAACGGATGCGAGCCCCAGATCGTGCCGCCCGGAGCCCTCACCGTCCACCTACCGAACAACATCGGGATCCCCGGCGGACGCAACGCCGGCGCCGACGCCCTCGGCCGGGAACCCGGCCCCGCCGAGTGGCTGTTCTTCCTCGACAACGACGCTTCCCTCCCCCGCACGGACGTCCTCGCCCGGCTCATCGCCGAAGCCCGGCAGCACCCCCGAGCCGCGTACGTACAGCCGAGACTGGCCGGCCCGGACGATATGACCACGCCGCGCCGCTGGGTCCCTCGGTTGCGCGCGAACCGTCCGGAGCGTCCTGGCACGATCACCACGATGACCGAGGGAGTCGTCCTCGTCCGCCGAGAGGCATTCGACTCGGTCGGCGGGTGGCCGGCCGAGTTCTTCCTCTATCACGAGGGCCTCCATCTGGCGTGGCGATGCTGGGCAGCCGGATGGACCGGCTGGTACGCCGCCGGGATCCGGATGCACCACCCGCTCACCTCCCCCACCCGGCACGCGCTGTTCCACCGGCTCGCCGCCCGCAACCGGATCTGGGTCGCCTACCGCAACCTCCCTGCTGCGCTCATTCCGCTCTATCTCAGCGCGTGGGCCGCGATCACTCTCGCCCGGGCCGTACGCACCGGCGGGCTGGGTCAGACGCTGCGCGGCATGCGCGAGGGCTGGACGAGCCGCCGCTGTCAGGAGCGGCGCCCGATGAGCTGGCGCACCGTCTGCCGCCTGACCAAGGCCGGCAGGCCTCCCGTAATCTGAGCTGTGAACCGACCGCCGTCCAAATTCGAAGACGAAGTCGAACGAGGAGCCCATGTCCACTGCGCCTCGCCCACCCGGCCACGACCACCCCACCTGCTCGAGCGAGCGCTCCGGCCGTGACGACGAAGCGCTACTCGCCGGCACGGCTGAACCGGCGGCCCAGGTGCGGACTGGCGGCTGCGAGTGCGGCGACAGGAGGTACGAAGTAACCGGTGAACCGGACGATCCGCATTTGTGTTTCCCTGATGATTGAGTGAGTTCAAGGGACTCACAGGGGTGGCAGATGGACGAGTGGTGGCTGGTGTTCGTGCCGGATCCGGAGCGGTGGGGGCCGCTGCCGGAGGAGGGGGTGCTGGGGGTTCGCGACTTGCCGGCAGAGGTGGCCGCGGTGGGGCTTCAGTCGGGCGATCCGGTTTTTGTACGGCCTGATTTCGTGGTCGATCCCGAGCTACTGGAATTCGTTCTCTCCTCAGAATTCCACCCTCTGGAGCGGGAAACTCGACGGAATTACGCGCTGGACATCAGGCTGTTGCTGACTTGGTTGTGGCGACGAGGGATCCCGTGGCGGCAGGCGACCGAGAGCGACTTGCGCGCGTACCGGGAATTTCGGTGCGACTCGCCACTCAACCCAAGCCGAATCAGCGGGACGAAGTGGGATCGGGAAGCGTCGGCTTTCACACGGCTCTATCGGTGGGCGAAGGTCACGCCGCGGCCGGTGGATAGCCAGCGCCGGGCGGACCGCGCCGCGGACGCCCGCAGCTCCCGGGTGTCGTGGCTGACACCGCGCACCTGGGGTCTCTGGCAGGATGTTGGGCTTCGCGGCCTCGGTCCCGACGGGACACCGGTGCCGGGCTGGGACGGACGGACCGAGCTTCGGAACACCTCGTTCGTCGGGTTCACACTCAGTTCGGGACTGCGGCGGCAGGAATCTGGCGCCATCTTGACGTTCGAAGTGCCGTCCCGCCCGCTGCGCTCGGGCCGCTACTGCCACGGGCAGATGGCCCGAGCGCTGTCCCGGTCGAAGCGAGACCGGACCTTCTACGCATCGGTCGATTCATTGCGCCAGGTCAGCGCCTACGCGGAGTCGGAGCGGGCCTGGGCGGTCGAGCGGGCCCAGGCCCAGGGACGCTACGAGAAGTTGCCGCAGATGCGGCTGATCACGAAGGTCACGATGGGCCGCACCTCGACGGTCCACTGGGTCGACCGTGACGGCGTCCAAGGCCGCCATGACTTGAACCTGCTCGACTGGCGCGAGCGGCAGTGGCTGTTCGTCGAGGGACCCCAGGGTCCAGAGCCGGCGTGGCTGTGGCTGACCGAGCAAGGGTTGCCCAGGCTGCCAGACCGCTGGAACACCGTGTTCCGGCAAGCCAACCAACGCTGCGAACAGGCTCTGCTGACCCCGGAAGAACGAGAGACGCCCCGGCTGCTCCGGGTCGCGGAGATCCGCGGGAAGGTCCCATACGCGACACCCCACTCCATGCGGCACTCGATGGCGCTCTACATGTTGATCCTGCTCAACGAGTTGATGGACAAGAAGTACGGGCTGACCGCCGCGGACAGGCGCGACTTCGCCCAGCTCTACGGTGACCCGTGGTGGCTGGTCAAGACCTTGTTGGGGCACAAGGATGTTGAGACAACGAAGGAGCACTACCTCCGCCCGGTCATGCATCTGCAGCTGGAGTCGATCCTCGCCTTCGACACTGACGACGAGCACGGTGAGACGGACGAGACGAAGGATCTGAACGGTCTGTTCGCTCGGCTGGCTCGGGAGACCTCCGGGATCCAGGACGTCGAGCGGCTGGTCGAGGCCCGGCCCGTCGCGGCGGCATCGTGAGCGGGCGGGGCCGCCGGGCGGTCCTGCCACCGCCGGACTTCCAGGCAACCCAGCGAATAGCCGCCGACGGACTGCAGGTCACCGTGGTCAACAAGGAGGGCTTCGAGCGGGTCTTCGACTTCGCCGAGCTCTCCGTACCGCAGCCGATGCGGTCCTCCCTCGCGCGAGCGTTCGCCGCGCAGTCCATGGGATGGAACAGCCACTCAAGCGGCGAATCGTACTGGCGGTCCATCGAGGTCTTCGCCCGGTTCCTCAAAGCCCAGGGGCACCCGGCTGAGGATCTCGGCGACCTCACGTCGGCCACGCTCCGGCTCTGGCGCAACAACCACAAGGACAGTCCCGGCGGGCGCGAGGCCCTCGCGAAGATGCGTACGCTTCTCAAGCGGGAGCCGCGGCTGGCGCATGGCCTGGCCGCCGAGGAACTGGCCCGCCCGGTTCCGAAGAAGGGCAAGCCTTCCAAGCAGTCCTACCGGCCGTCGGAGCGCGGCCAGGTGCTGCTGGCCGCCGAGCGGCAGTTCCGGGCCGCGCTGCTGCGGATCCGGGAGAACACCACGCTGCTGGACCGCTACCGGGCAGGCTCGTTGGACCCGACCAGCCGTGAGTGGAGGGTCGCGTCCGTCCTCGAGTGCTTGGCCGCCACGGGCGAACTGCCCGGGTACCCGGACAAGGAGGGGAGGGTCTACACCCGGGCCGAAGGGCTGCTGCGCGGAAAGAACGGCGGGAAGACGACGGGTCGGCTGTTCCTGAGCCGGGCGGAGCTGACGGCCCTCGCCGTGATGATGACGGACGGCTACGGCTGGAACCTGTCAGTCTACGACCGTCTGCATGTGCCCGTGATCACCCCGTCCGCAGGAGAGAAGACCACGGTCACCTACGAGGTCCTGGTGGAGAAGCGCCGCTCCGGCGAGGGACGGTGGTTCGCTACGGAGAACTACACCGACTCCGGCGCGGACTCGCCAGGCCGGCTCATCACCCAGGCCCTGGAAGCCACGAAACATGGGCGGACCCTGGCCGCCGCCCTGTCACCGAGCCACGACCTGCTGATGGTCGCTCGCAACCGGCGCCGTACGGACGTGGACTCCAATCTGGACCGACCCCGGAACGTCGGCCCGCTGTGCTTCGGGGTGTCCAAGGCCGATGCGCGAGTCTGGGCGAGATCCCACAACATCGGCTCACCCTTCCAACGCGCCCGCAGGACCACTGTCATCACGACGGGAAAGCCGCTGCAGCACAAGCCCGGCACCCACGAGAGCATCTACGTCCTGCCCGACGAGAACGTCCAGGAAGCCGCCGTGGACGTCATCGCGGCGGGCGCCGAGGAGGCCCTCGAACAGGCCCGCGACTACACCTTCCACGGGCGTCTGACGGACACGGCCGACGAGACCCACCAGGAGACCGCGACGGCGGACTGCGCAGATGAGGACAACAGCCCCTGGCCGGACCCCAACGGCGGGTGCGGCGCCGACTTCTTGCTCTGCCTGTCCTGCGAGAACTCCCGGGTCCACACCGGCCACCACCCGCGCCTCGCGCTTCTGCGCCGGCAGCTGATCTCGCTTCGCTCCGCCTGGCCCGAGAAACTCTGGCGCGAACGCTGGGACGAACACCTCCAGCGACTCGATGACCTGCGGTCAAAGGTCAACGAGAGCACCTGGGATGCCGCATTGGGCCGGGTAACCGACCGCGACCGAATGATCATCGATCACCTGCTCGAGGGAGACCTGGCCCCGTGACGACCGCACTGTCTATCGAGGCCGATCCTTACATCCTGCCGCTGCCGGAACCAGACAGCCCGGTCGTCATGGAACGGTGGATCAGCGCCGGCAACACCCACCCCAACTCCGTCTACAGCGACGACATCTGGTCGCTGGGCCCGCTGACCGACAACCCCGGGGACAGCATCTACAAGATCAATCTGAGAAAGTGCCCGGCCACCTTGCGGAACGAGGTCCGTCGTGTCCTCTGGGTCCTGATCAACGGCGAGCTGCGCCCCACCTACATACGGGAACGCGGCTTTCAGAACCGGACTCGCGACGGCGTGACCAGCATGCGCGACAACATCATCCAGTGGATGAAGTTCGTACGCTGGCTCGACCGACAAGGCGTGTCCCAGCTCAGCGCCTGCACCACGGAGCACTGGAAGGCGTACGCCGCCAAGTACGCCAGCGGCTGTACGCGCGGTCATGCCCTGACAATTCTGCGCTGGCTCTCGGACCTGTGGGCCTTCGACCAGCTCTCGGCCAGCCCCTGCGGCATTACGCGTCCTCCCTGGGAGGACGAGGGCATCGACGACTATCTACCCGCCGAGACGGGAGAGGCAGGCGGGGAAAACAAGACCGAGCCGCTGGATCCGACCGTGATCGGCCCTCTGCTGACCTGGTCGATCCGTCTGGTCGAGGACTTCTCCGGCGACATCCTGGCTGCCTGGGACGAACGCCGTCGCATGCACGCACAGGTGAAAGCCGCCAAGACCACCCGCGAGGGCCTGGCAGCTCTCAAGAGCTATCTGCTGCCTCTGATCAACTCCGGTGCACCGCTGCCCGCCACCGTGAGCCGGCTGCACGGCGTCACACTGTCCCACCACTACGTCGCCGCGGTCACCGGGTGCAGCCGGACCCAAGTCCAGACCATCGTCGCCCGGCGCGGACTCTACCGACTCGCGGCTCAGCGGCCTGGCCCCAGCCCGATGCAGGTACCGGTTACGGGCCGGATCGAGGGAAGGCCATGGCGCGAGTTCATGGACTACGAGGAGACGCCGATCCTGGTACGGCACCTGGCTACGGCAGCCGCAATCGTGATCTTGTATCTGACCGGGATGCGCTCCCAGGAGGCACGGTCGCTGCGATCCGGCTGCTGCCCCGACCCGCAACCGAATCCCGACGGCTCCATGCCGCGGCATCTGATCCGCTCCCACCACTACAAGAACGTCCGTGACTCCGACGGCCACCATGTCTCCGCCGGCGAGGAGCGGGCAGTCCCCTGGGTCGCGATCACTCCGGTCGTCAACGCCATCCGCGTCCTGGAACGCATCGTCCCCAAGGGCGAGCTCTTGTTCAGCTCCACCCACCACGACATCGTCTCCCAGCGAAGGCACCATGGTGCGCTGAAGCGGGCCACGCTGGATCGCCGCGTCGAGAACCTCGTGTCGTGGATCAACCAGGAGGCCACCGCCCAGGGCCTGCCCGCCCAGATGGTGCCCGAGGACCCGCACGGCAACCTGGGACTGAGCCGTCTGCGCAGAACCCTGGCCTGGCACATCGCCCGCCGGCCCGGCGGCCTGGTCGCGCTTGCCATCCAGTACGGACACATGCGCACCGCCCTGGATGCCCGCACATCAAGCGGCTACGGCAGCCGCGAGCGCCGAGGCTTCCACGGAGAACTCGACGTCGAGACCGCCCTCGCCGCAGCGACCACCGCTGCACGTCTGCGCGACGCCACGGCGGCCGGCGAGAAGATCTCCGGCCCGGCAGCGCGCCGGGCAATTGTCGGAGCGGCCTCGATCCCCAGCTTCGAAGGCGCCCTGACCACCCCGAAGGCCGCCGCCAAGTTCCTCGCGCGCGATGGCCTCGTCCTCTTCGACAACCCGGACTCGTTCCTCATCTGCGCCTTCAAGCGCGACACCGCTCTGTGCGATCCGGATCCCGGGGCGACGGCACCCAACCAGTTCGCCTGCCAGCTCGGCTGCGGCAACGCGATCCGCACCGACAGCCACGCACAGGCAGCACGGGAGCACGCTGATCGGCTCGATGCGAAGGCAGCCCTCGTGCCCCAGCCCCTGGCCGACCGGTTTCGCCGAACAGCAGGCCGCTTCCGTGCACTCGCCGACGCCCACGACTCCACCGCCCAGTCCGCCGAGGAAGCCATCACATGAACCAGCAGCACGAGGACGAACGCTCCCGCATCCGCGCAGCCATGGGCCGCCTCCTGGCCGGCCAGCCCACCAGCTCGAACGGCAGCCTCACGGCGGTCGCGCTCGCCGCAGAGGCCGGTGTTCACCGCATGGCTCTGCAAAAGCGCCACGCCGACCTCAAGGAGGAGTTCTACGCGCGGGTGCGTACGGAAACGCACCAGACGCCGGAAGTCGAAAAGCGGCTTCGCAAAGAGGTCGTCCGCCTGAAGGAAGCTCTCAAGGACTCCCGCGCTGCCGAAGCAGCCTCCCGGCATCGAGCGGAGCAGATGGCCCTCGCGGCAGCCGTCCTCATCCTCCGGCAACCCGACAGCCAGGACCAACCTGCCCCCGACAACGTCATTCCGCTCCGCCCCTCCAGCGATTAAAGAGAGCGGGCCGTCACGCGGCGACGCCGAGCTACTCGCGGGGGGATGAACTCGCGGACGTAGTCCTTGGCCTGGCTCGACTGGACGCGGGCGAGGATGTCGACGGACCAGTTGCCGAGCTCGAGGGGCCGCCCGGAGCTTCCGGGCGGCCCCGCCTGGGAGTGTTGCTCAGGCCGGGACGGCAGCGGTTGCCGGCTCAGTTTCGGTGGTGCTGCGGGCGGCGAGGTAGCGCTCGGCGTCCAGCGCTGCAGCCGCACCGGTGCCGGCGGCGGTGATGGCCTGGCGGTAGGTGTGGTCGACGACGTCGCCGGCGGCGAACACCCCGGGCAGGCTGGTACGCGTCGTCGGGGCGGCGACAGTGATGTAGCCCTCACTGTCCAGCTCGAGCTGGCCGGTGAACAGCTCGGTGCGCGGATCGTGGCCGATGGCGATGAACAGGCCCGTCACGTCCAGGTCGCGGGTGGCGCCGGTGAAGACGTCGCGCAGGACGATGCCGCCGAGCATGCCGTTCGTCTCCTTGATCTCGGCGATCTCGCTGTCGAAGGCGAAGGAGATCTTGTCGTCGGCGAAGGCCCGGTCCTGCATGACCTTCGAGGCGCGCAGGGTGGAGCGGCGGTGGACAACGGTGACCGAGCGGGCGAAGCGGGTCAGGAAGGTGGCCTCTTCCATGGCTGTGTCGCCGCCGCCGACTACGACAATGTCGCGGTCACGGAAGAAGAAGCCGTCGCAGGTCGCGCACCAGGACACCCCGCGGCCGGACAGCTCGTCCTCGCCTAGCAGGCCGAGCTTGCGGTAGCCGGAACCGGTCGCGATGATCACCGTCTTCGCGCGGTGAACGGTGCCCGCAGAGTCGGTCAGGAGCTTGATGCCGCCGGTGAGGTCCACCTCGACGATGTCGTCGTCGACCATCTCGGCGCCGAACTTCTCGGCCTGGGCCCGCATGTTCTCCATCAGCACGGGGCCGTCGACGCCTTCGGGGAAGCCGGGGAAGTTCTCGACCTCGGTGGTGGTCGTGAGCGAGCCGCCGACGAAGATGCTGCTGCCGAACAACAGGGGCCTCAGCTGAGCGCGGGCGGTGTAGAGGGCAGCGGTGTATCCGGCGGGACCGGAGCCGATGATGACGACCTCGTGTATCTCGCTCACGCCGTCGCCTCCGGCTTCGCCGGGGCGATCTCGGCGATCAGGCCCTCCACCAGAGTCTTGATCTCGTCGCGGATCGGGCGGACCGCCTCGACGCCCTGGCCGGCCGGGTCGTCCAGCTTCCAGTCCAGGTAGCGCTTGCCGGGGAAGACGGGGCAGGTGTCGCCGCAGCCCATCGTGATGCACACGTCGGACTCCTTCACCGCGTCCACGGTGAGGATCTTCGGGACCTCGGCGGAGATGTCGATGCCGACCTCGGCCATCGCGGCGACGGCGGCCGGGTTGACCTGCTCGCCGGGGTTGGAGCCGGCGGAGCGGACCTCGACGCGGTCGCCGGCCAGGTGGGTCAGCCAGGCGGCGGCCATCTGGGAGCGGCCGGCGTTGTGGACGCAGACGAACAGGACGGACGGCTTCGTGCCGGGGCTCTCGGGCATGAGGGGCTCTCTCGTCTCGCGGCGGCTGTAGCCACCCATGACATCAGCATCCGCTGGTATCAGCGAACGGTGATGTGAGAGTATCAGTGCATGCTGACTTCAGTCGATCCTGATGTGATCCGGGTGCTGGGCGATCCGCTCCGCCTCCAGATCGTGACTCTCCTGGCACGCGAGACGCTGTGCACCACGCACCTGGTCGAGGAGACCGGAGCCAAGCAGACCAACCTGTCCAACCACATGAAGGTGCTGCGCGAGGCCGGGATCGTGGAGACCGAGCCGTGCGGCCGGTTCACCTACTACAAGCTCAAGCCCGAAATCCTGGCCGGGCTTTCCGAGCAGTTCGCCGCGCTGGCCGCCTCCGCCCGCACCGCCTCCGAGAACAAGAGGGCCTGCCCGTGACCCCCACCGAGCCTGCCACTGCCCCAGCGCAGGGCGCCGGCCCGACCGGCGACGACTCGATCGTCAAGAAGCTATCCACCCTCGACCGATACCTCGCGGTGTGGATTCTCGCCGCAATGGCCGCCGGTCTGGGCCTGGGCCGGCTCATTCCGGGGCTGAACGACGCCCTGGCAAAGGTGGAGATCGGCGGGATCTCCCTGCCGATCGCGCTCGGCCTGCTGATCATGATGTATCCGGTGCTGGCGAAGGTCCGCTACGACCGGCTCGACGCCGTCACCGGCGACCGGAAACTGATGGCCTCCTCGCTGGTCATCAACTGGATCGTCGGCCCGGCGGTGATGTTCGCGCTCGCGTGGATCTTCCTGCCGGACCTGCCCGAGTACCGCACCGGCTTGATCATCGTCGGTCTGGCCCGCTGCATCGCCATGGTGATCATCTGGAACGACCTGGCCTGCGGCGACCGCGAGGCCGCCGCCGTACTGGTCGCCCTGAACTCGGTCTTCCAGGTCCTCGCGTTCGGCCTGCTGGGCTGGTTCTACCTCGACCTGCTGCCCGGCTGGCTCGGCCTCGGCGACGGCGAGCACCTAGACATCTCCATGTGGAAGATCGCGCTCAACGTCGTCATCTTCCTCGGCATCCCGCTGCTGGCCGGCTTCCTCACCCGCCGCCTGGGCGAGAAGAAGCTCGGCCGCACCGACTACGAGCAGCGGTTCCTGCCGAAGATCGGCCCGTGGGCGCTGTATGGGCTGCTGTTCACGATCGTCATCCTCTTCGCCCTCCAGGGGAAGACCATCACGTCGCAGCCGCTGGACGTCGCCCGGATCGCGCTGCCGCTGCTGGTGTACTTCGCGGTGATGTTCTTCGGCACCTTCCTCCTGGGCAAGGGCCTGGGTCTGGCCTACGACCGCACCGCGACCCTCGCCTTCACCGCGGCGGGCAACAACTTCGAGCTGGCCATCGCGGTCGCCATCGCCACCTTCGGCGTCACCTCCGGGCAGGCCCTGTCCGGCGTCGTCGGCCCGCTCATCGAAGTTCCGGTGCTGATCGGCCTGGTCTACGTCGCGCTCGCCTGGCGACGGAAGTTCGCCCCGGGCGCGGTGACGACGGCCCCGTGACCCAGCAGACGGATGTGGTGGTGGTCGGCGGCGGCCAGGCAGGGCTCGCCGCCGGCTACCACCTGCGCCGCCAGGGTCTGGACTTCGTGATCCTGGACGCGGAGGCGGCGCCGGGTGGGTCGTGGCAGCACATGTGGGACTCGCTGCACCTGTTCTCCCCGGCGGAGCACTCCTCGCTGCCCGGGCGCCTCATGCCCGCCCAGGCGGGCGAGACGTACCCGGGCGCGGGGCACGTGGTGGACTACCTCGTTGACTACGAGAAGCGCTACGACCTGCCCGTCCAGCACGGCACTCGCGTGGACGCCGTACGCCGCGACGCGGACCGGCTCCTGGTCGAAGCGGACTCCGGCATCTGGCGGGCCCATGCGGTCATCAGCGCCACCGGCAGCTGGTCGCGGCCGTTCCTGCCCGCCGTCCCTGGCCGATCGGTCTTCACCGGGCGGCAGCTGCACACGGTGAACTACCGCTGTCCGGCCGACTTCGCCGGGCAGCGCGTCATCGTGGTCGGCGGCGGGAACTCCGGCGCGCAGATCGCCGCCGACCTCGCCCTGGACGGCCACGTCGAGGTGACGTGGGTGACCCAGCGCCCGCCGCGGTTCCTCCCCGACGACATCGATGGCCGGGCCCTGTTCGATGTCGCTACCGCCCGGCGCCGCGCCCTGGACGCCGGCCGCATCGACACCGGCGGGGTGGCTTCGCTCGGTGACATCGTGGCCGTGTCGCCCGTCCGCACCGCCCGCGATGCCGGACTCCTGACTGCGAAGCCGATGTTCGCGCAGCTCACGGCAACCGGTGTCCGGTGGGCCGACGGCAGCCAGAGCGATGCGGACGCGGTGATCTGGTGCACCGGCTTCCGTCCGGCCCTGTCCCACCTTGCCCCGCTGAACCTGCGTGGCCCGCGCGGGCACATCCCCACCGACGGCACGCGCGCCCTCGGTGAGCCGCGGCTGCATCTGCTCGGCTATGGCGACTGGACCGGCCCGGCCTCGGCCACCCTCATTGGCGTCGGCCGCACCGCCCGCGACGCCGTCCGCGCGATCGCCCAGCTGTCGTGACTGGTCAGGTGATGGCGGGGCTGCGGCGCTCGACGAGGACAACGTCGCGCCAGACGCCGTGATGGCGCCCGATCCGCTCCCGCGTGCCGATGACACGGAAGCCGGCCCGCTGGTGAACAGCGAGGCTGGCGGAGTTCTCGGGGAAGATCCCCGACTGGATCGTCCAGATCCCCGCCCGTTCCGTGGAATCCACCAGAGCCTTCAGCAGGGCGGAGGCGACGCCGCGGCCGCGAGCGGCCGGGTGGACGTAGACGGAGTGCTCGACCACCCCCGCGTACGCGCACCGGTCGGAGACCCGGCTCGCGGCCACCCAGCCCAGCACCGCCCCGCTCTCGTCGAGCGCGGCGAAGCGGTGTTCGGGCAGCTTCGCCGCATCGAACGCCTCCCAGGCCGGAGCGACGGTCTCGAAGGTGGCGTTCCCCTCGTCGATCCCCGCCTGGTAGATAGCCAGCACCTGCCCCGCGTGTTCCGGTGCCAGCGGCACGATCACCGCGCTCGCAGATCCACTCACCACGACATCCCCCTCCCCGTCCCGGTCAGGCCGCGGCCGGCAGGGCCAGCAGCTTGCCCATCGCCGCCAGCACGGACGGCTCGACCCGGTAGTAGACCCAGGTGCCGCGCCGCTCGGAGGTGAGCAGCCCGGCCTCCTTCAGCTTCTTCAGGTGATGGGACACCGTAGGCTGGGAGACGCCGACGTCGGAGATGTCGCACACGCACGCCTCGCCACCCTCGTGGGAGGCCACGGCCGAGAAGAGGCGCAGGCGGACCGGGTCGCCGAGCGCCTTGAACATCCGCGCGGCGGTCTCGGCCTCCTCGGCGGTCATCGGCCGCTCGGTCAGCGGCGGGCAGCACGGCGCCACGCCCTGACCGTCGGCGGGCTCGAGCAGCGGCAACACCTTCGCATTCGACATGCGTCTATGTTGACACATGTCGAACCAGTGCGGGGAGGTCCGTCACCGGCCTGCGAGGTGGGCGGCCAGGCGCCGGGCGATGCGCTCCGCGTCCCGGCCAACGCCGCGCAGCGAGTTCGACGACAGGCTGCGCTGCCATTCCAGCCCGACGAACGCCAGCCCCCGCACCCCGGTGGCGATCCCTTCGTGGTGCCGGGGGTTCCCGTCGGCGTCGAGAGCGCCGTCGAGGCCGGCGAGGTAGGGCAGGTCGGGACGGTAGCCGGTGGCAAGCACAATCGCGTCCACCTCCTCCCGGTGCCCGTCCGGCCAGACGAGCTTGGCCCCGTCGGCGCCGGTGAAAAGCGCCCGCCGGTCGGGCCGTCCGGTGGCCAGGGCGGCCCGGTAGCGGCCGTCGTCGAGGACCGGCTGCGCCGGGGGGCGCGCAAGGAACCGGCTGAGCGGCGCGGTGTCCAGGCCGGTGCGGGCCGTCCAGAAGTGCAGGTCGCGGCCGAGGATGCGCTGGGCTGCGAACTTCACCGGGGCGCGGGTGGCGAGCGTGGCCCGTGCGGTCTTGGCGAGCTCGGCGGCGATCTGCACCGCGGAGTTCCCGGCCCCGACGACGACCACCCGGCGACCGGCGAAGGGGGCCGGACCGCGGTAGTCGGCTGCGTGCAGCACCTGCCCGGTGAACTCCTGAAGGCCAGGCAGTGCGGGCCGATGCGGGCGCCCGAACGTCCCGGAGGCCGCCACGACGGCCCGCGCGGACAGCCGGCCGCCGCCCTCCAGCTCCACCGCGAAGACGTCGCCGGTGCGGCGGACCGCGGTGACGCGGCAGCCGGTGCGGATCTCGGCGTCCAGGCGGCCGGCGTAGGCGGTGAGGTAGGCGACGACCTCGTCACGGTGCGGGTAACGGTCACGGTCGGCGCCGGGGAACGGCATCCCGGGCAGGGAACTGTACCGGGCGGGCGAGAACAGCGTGAGGCTGTCGTAGTAGTGCGGCCACGACCCGGCCGCACGGCCGGACGCCTCCAGCACCACCGGCCGCAGCCCGCGCCGCAGCAGCGCATGGGCGGTGGCGAGGCCGGACTGGCCGCCGCCGATCACGGCGACGTCGATGTGCTCCATCAGCCAATCCCCCTTAGTTCGATGAATGTCTATGTTGACGCTCATCAATACAGGTGCCATGCTGGGCCGCGCAAGCCATCGACAGATGTCGAACCACGCAAGGAGTCGCCGTGAACCCGCCCGCCGCCACCGAGCTGCCCGTCGTCGTGATCGGGGCCGGCCCCGCCGGTCTGGCCGCCGCCGCCCACCTCATCGACCAGGGCATCGAGCCCCTGGTCCTGGAAGCCGGGCCCACCGCCGGCGCCGCGGTGCGCGAGTGGAGCCATGTGCGCCTGTTCTCCACCTGGGGCGAGGTCGTCGACCCCGCCGCCGAGAAGCTCCTGGCCCCCACCGGCTGGACGAGGCCGGACCCGGCCACCTACCCCTCCGGCGGCGACTGGGCCGAGTTGTACCTGCAGCCGCTCGCCGACGTTCTCGGCGACCGTGTCCGCACCGGCGCGCGCGTCACCGGCGCCTCCCGCACCGGCCGGGACCGGATCGTGGACGCCGACCGCGAGGCCCAGCCGTTCGTCGTGCACGTCGCCCACACCGACGGCCGTGAGGAGCGCCTCTTCGCCCGCGCCGTCATCGACGCCTCCGGCACCTGGGCCACGCCCTCCCCGGCCGGTGGCAGCGGACTGCCCGCGCTCGGCGAGAAGACCGCTGCGGACCGGATCACCTACCGCGTCCCGGACCTGAAGGACCCCGCTGTCCGGGCCCGGTACGCGGGCAAGCGCACCGCCGTCATCGGCTCGGGCGCCTCCGCGTTCACCGCGCTCGCCTACCTCGCCGACCTCGCCAAGTCCGACGACGGGACCGGTACGAAGGGGGTGTGGATCCTGCGCCGGGGCATCTCGGGCTCCACCTTCGGCGGCGGCAGCGCCGACCAGCTCCCCGCCCGCGGCGCCCTGGGCCTGGCGGCCAAGGCCGCTGTCGACGAGGGCCACGCCGACGCGGTCACCGGCTTCCGTACCGAGGCGATCGAGCGGGCAGACGACGGCCGCCTGGTCCTGGTCGGCGAGGACGGCCGCCGCCTGGACCCGGTCGACGAGGTCATCGTGCTGACCGGCTTCCGCCCCGACCTGTCCTTCCTCGACGAGCTGCGCCTCAGGCTGGACGAGCGTCTCCAGGCCCCGGTCGAGCTCGCTCCGCTGATCGACCCCAACCAGCACTCCTGCGGCACCGTCTACCCCCACGGCCACCGCGAGCTCTCCCACCCCGAACAGGGCATCTACCTGGTCGGCATGAAGTCCTACGGCCGCGCCCCGACCTTCCTCGCCATGACCGGCTACGAGCAGGTCCGCTCCGTCGCCGCCGCCATCGCCGGCGACCTCGACGCCGCCGACCGCGTCGAACTGACCCTGCCCGAGACTGGAGTCTGCGGCGGCGCCGGCCTCTTCGACGCCCCCGAATCCGACCAGAGCGGCGGCTGCTGCGCCCCGGCGCCCCAGCTCGTCCAGCTCGGCGTCCCCGCTGCGGTGGCCGTCGGCGTCACGGCGGCCGAGGAGGCTCCGGCGGGCGGCTGCTGCGGTTCGTGACCCACCTCAACACCTCAGCCCGCGGGGCCGCGACCGGATCGGGGGACCGGTCGCGGCCCCGCGCCGCCCTGCCCGCCCTCTGCCTGACCCAGATCACCAGCTGGGGCATCGTCTACTACGCGTTCCCCGTCCTGAATGCCGAGATCACGCACGCGACCGGCTGGCCGGCGGGAGCGACCACCGCCGCCTTCTCCCTCGCCCTCGTCCTCTCCGCCCTCGCTGGAATCCGCGTCGGCCGGATCCTGGACCGGCACGGCCCGCGTGCCGTCATGACCACCGGTTCCCTCCTCGGCACCGTCAGCCTGCTGCTCGTGGCCGCCGCCCCCAACCTGCCCGTTTTCTTCGCCGGTTGGGCCCTCGCCGGACTCGCGATGGCGACCACCTTCTACCAGCCCGCCTTCGCCGCCCTCACCCGCTGGTGGGCCCCCGATCACATTCGCGCGCTCACCATCGTCACCCTCGCCGGCGGACTCGCATCTACCGTCTTCGCACCCCTGACCGCCCTGCTCGCCGAGCACCTCTCCTGGCGGCACACCTACCTGGTCCTCGCCGGACTGCTCGCCGTCCTGACCATCCCCACGCACGCCCTGGCCCTGCGCGCACCCTGGCCACCCGCCCCACCCAACCATGCAGACGGCACCACACCCGTCGCCAGAAGCCGCTCCTTCTGGCTCCTCGCCGCAGCATTCACCCTGTCGGCGTTCGCGATGTACGCCGTTGTCGTCGCCCTCGTCCCGCTGCTGCTCGAACGGGGCTACTCAACCGCCCAGGCCGCCTGGGTCCTCGGCCTTGGCGGCGCCGGACAAACGCTGGGCCGCACCCTGTACGCCGCCCTCGCCCGACGTACGACCGCGACCAGGCGAACCACGGTCCTCATCACCCTGGGCGGCATCACCACCATCGCCTTCGCCGTGACGCCAGGCCCTTACGTCCTGCTGATCGCCGTATCGGTCGCAGCCGGCATGGTCCGCGGCAACCTCACCCTGCTCCAGGCCACGGCCGTAACCGACCGCTGGGGCCACACCCACTACGGCCGTCTCTCCGGTCTCCTCGCGGCCCCGGCTACCACCGCCGCCGCACTCGCACCCTTCGTCGGCGCCGCACTCGCGCCCCTCCTCGGCGGCTATCCCCACCTCTTCGGGTTGCTGGCCACCACATCACTCCTCGCCGCGCTCATCGCCACTTGCTCGGACCCCGCCGGTGTGCGCAGAGGACGAGGTCTATCGCCGAGCTGACGGAGGGCCACCGCCCCTGCAGACCCGCTCCCGGATCGCTCTCCACCGCGATCCACCGAGCGGGTCCTCCTTTCCACCACTCCGGGAATCCGCGAACCCGCGTGCTTCGTATGTGTTCGCAGCCAAGATCGGGAGGCACGAGGTCGGCCACCGCAGTGGCGAGTGGCGCTTCGTCGGGTTCGGCACACCACCTGGCGGTTCAGACAGGCACTGTGCCCTGGTGCGATGCCCGATGGGCCGTGCGAGCCCTGGGACGCCCCTGAGCGCGGGTTCGTCGCCCCGGCCCGTGACGGCTCCGCGATCGGCGCACACGGCTGCGGCCACGCCAGAGCCGCCAACAGCGTCCTGGCGATCACGGAAGCGATGGCACACTGATGGGCTCAACTTGCCCACTCCGCCTGGGAGATCACCTGATGAACGCCACCCCCGCCGCCGGCATCCAGGGAGCCGCAGAAGCCGAGGTACGCACCGGCGGCTGCCTGTGCGGCCGCATCCGCTTCACCGCCCAGGGCCCGGCAGTCTTCCCCCACACCTGTGAATGTGATCATTGCCAGAAACTCGGCGGCACTCCCGTGATGTGGTGGGTGGGCTTCAAGACGATCACCTGGACCGGCGAGGGTGGCGAACCAACCTGGTACGAGACCTTCCCCGGTGAGGCGAAGCGCGGCTTCTGCCCGACCTGCGGCAGCCGCGTCGCAGCGATCGACAGCGACATCCCGGAGATCGGCATCAACGTCACCGCCCTCGACGACACCAGCGGCGAAGACCTCGTCCCGATCCACGCGTCCTTCCACGACAACGCCGTGCACTGGCTGCCCTCGGCGGCACAGACAGAGCCCAGCGCGACCGGCTGACACCGCGGCAGTCCAGGAACGCTCAAGGTACTTGAGAAATGCGTGGGGCTACTTCCTCGACGAATTTGAGCTGCCGTCCCACCGAGGGACGAAAGCGGAAGTGAGAGCCAGGGCTTTGAGTATTCAGGCGGTGTCGGATTCGAGGAATCGGGGTGCGCCAAGCATCGGGGTACCGGTGACGAATTGCGAGCCGCCCCCGCGGAAGGGGCACATCAACTTCATCGAAGCGGCCTCAACGTACCTGGAAACACGGCAGAATTGGCCATACAGGAACTGTTCATCCCGTCCATCGGCTGGCCGTCCCGCTCCTTCGGCAGCCGCCACTGCGCGCCACCACGAAGAGGGGGACACAAGACGTGAACACAAGCACTTGACAGGGAATTGTGCTCGTGCCGGCACGAGACGCGTATCTCCGGCGGGCCCGCTGTCCTGTGGGTCGGTTTCCGCAGGGAGCGTCTGAGGTGGGTGGGGCCGGGCGGCGAGCCGACGTGGTACGCGAGTTGGCCGACCCTGCGCCGCGGGTTCTGCCCGCATTGCGTTATGCAAGCGGAACGCGTGTCCAGAGATGTGGTGTCTCACGGATGGCGCGGTACGAACGCGTGGTGCCGGGCAGACAGCTGCCAGGGTAAGAAGCTCGCGTTCGTACAGGCCGACTCCACCGCCATCAGTAATTTGGCGCCCACGGGTCGTCGTACCCGGCCGGGTCGGGCTGTTCGGGATGGAGCATCTCTCGGATGCAGTGTTGCAGCCCCGTCTCGCCGGAACTGCTGGCAGCGGCCATCCAGGGCAGGGCTTCCATAGCGTGGGCGCGCTCGTCGGAGGCGAGGTCGTCGATGACGGCGTATAGATCGTCAGGGGTGGGTTCGTCCGTGAGGCAGAGCCAGCCGATCACGGCGGTCAGTCGGACCTCAGGTACCTGTGTCCGGTCCCGCCACAGCTCTTGCATCCACGCGGTGGTCGGTGGGTGGGGCTGGTTTCGGGTGGCTTCGGCGGTGGCGAGGACCATGGCGGCACGGACGATCGGGTCTTGTTCGGCGCCGAGCCGGGTGCGGAAGGCAGCGCGGACCACGCGGTCGGAGTCGGCGGCGGTCGCCAGCACGTAGGCGGCGCGAATGCGAGTTGCGGGGCTGGGGTCGTTGAGGAGGGGCAGCAGGAGGGCGGTGTCGGCGGTGATCGCGGCCCGGGCGGCGGCGACCGACCAGCCTGCCGGGTAGCCGGTCACCTCGACGCCGTAATCGTCGTAGAGGGTGTCGTCCCGGGTGTCGGTGCGGTGGAGCAGAAGTTCGTTGCGGCAGGCGACGCCGAAGTGGCGGGCGCGGGCAGGGAAGGAGACTTCGGCGAGCGCATCGGCACGGTGGGGGTGGCGGGTGTCGGCGGCTATCCGGATCAGGAACGGTACGGCGAGCACGGTCGCGGCCCGCATGTCGTTGGCGCACATGCCGCTCACAACGCCCGCTCCGGGGCGATTGAGAGAGTCGCCGGTGTGCAGCAGGTGAACGGCATCTCTGACGTGATCCCCCTGCGGGAAGTTCTCCCAGGGGACTTCGTCGAGCAGGAATCCGTCCGCGGCCTCGGGCCGAATAGCGGCCGCCACCGCCCGCACGTCGAACGGGCCGCCCACGAACGAGGACAGTTCCGCCCCATCCACCAACGCCCGGCACATTGCGAACATCGGATCGGTCTGCCACTCGCCCACGTCATACCCCCGTCTCATCGCCGATTCTAGTAGGGGCCGATCATGTTCGAGCGGGCCGGACTCGGTGCCGAAGCGGTGCGATTGCGCCGCGAGGCGGGCACGAGGCTGGCCATTTCCGAGGCGGGACGCGGGGACGGGTGATCATCAGGCCCGCCTGTTCGAGGCCGGACGCTGAATGACAAGCGAAGCGGGGGCAGCCACTGGTGGGCGCGACAGTCAGGGAGCTGATGGCTTCCGCAGCGGCCGGACACTGCCACCGGTCGCTTGGGCAATCTGACCTCGAAGGGCGACCGCGTCGACCTCCAGCTCGGCATTACGCAAGGCCAGGACCTGGATCTGGTTCGCGTAGACGGTGACGGTGGCCTTCAGGTCACGGACCTCCTCGGCCTTCTGTAGGCGAAACTCGCGCAGTTCCTTCCGCAGCCGGGTCACCTCGGCCTTGAGCTCGTCAACCTCGGGACGCTTGGCGTCGGGGGCGGTCAGGATTTCCTTGACGGCGCTGGCGACAGGCGAGCGGTAGTAGGACGCCCGGGAGACCCCCGCCTCGGCGGCAATGTTGACCACGTTTACAGAGCCGTCGGTGATCTCTGGGCGGCCATCCAGCAGCTGCTCGAAGGCCCGCATGATGGCGCGGTCCTTGTCGGACAGCTCATGCTCGCGAGAGAGCCGGGCGAAGACGGTCTGGGTGGTGCGGGGACCGGTCACAGGGGGCTGCCTTCCTCGGCGTGCAACTCGGCGATCATGGCATCGAGGGTGGTTTCGAACTCTCGGATGGCGGCTTCCTGCAGCACTGGGACGCCTCGGATGTCCTTGAACTCCTCGTGAGCCAGGTCGCGGGTGAGCCGCATCCGCGGAATGTGGACTGCCGACCGGCGGGAGTTCGGGCAGCTCAAGCACATGTTCAGCATCGGCAGCGGCTGCCTGACGTTCTTGGCCCGCTTGCCACACACGGCGGTCTCCGCGTGGTGGAAGCAGTCGTTGAGCGCGCCTGGGTGGAGGGTGCGGGTCAGGTGCCGCAGCATCGTCCGCAAGCGCTCTGGGCTTGCGACGGCCCCTGGCAGGTCGCCGAGCTCGGCCCGGATCCGGTCGAACTCGGCCTCGACCCGTTTGACGGCGCCGCTGGCTGACCGGCCGCCCTCGTTCCAGTCGTGGTAGAGATCCTCGACGTAGTCCAAGAGGGCGACGGCCTTGTCGGCGGCGACCTCGTCGGCGAAGCCGGAGGCTGATGTTCCGGCGTATCCCTCGAAGATCGCGTGGCTGGCGTGCTTGTACTGCCGGGTTCCCGCGACGACCCCGAACGGCTGGTTGGCGATGTGCCAGGCGAGCGTGCGGCGGAACTGTCGTGTATCGAAGGCCCAGGCCAGTGGGTCCTCGTTCTGTTCTTCGTCGCTCTCATCACTGTTGGCGGGCTCTGATTCGGTGTTCAGACCCAGATCCTCCGCGGCCAGGGCGGGGATGTAGGACTCCTCTGGGGTGCTGAACAGAGCGTTCAGGTGATCGCGGAAGTTCTTGAGTCGTCGCGGCATGTTGGACAACAGGACGTAGTCCGAGGGCAGTCGGTATCCGAAGAGGTGGGTGGGGTCGTCGTTGATGAGCTTCAGGACCTCGACGGCCTCGTGGACGATGTCCAAGACCACCCAGTCGGCTTCATCGCCGGACATCTTGCGGTTCTTGTAGACGCGCCCGCGGATCTTGTATCGGGTTCGCCCGTCGGCGCCGATCTCCTTGATCGCGCAGTCTCGTCCCAGCTCACGCACCTCCATGTCGCGCATGCCGGAGAGGTAGGCGATGACGATCCAGCAGGCGACGCGCAGGTGCACGGTCTCCGCGTTCACTGAGGTGGGACTGAACTCGGCTCGCCAGGGCCGGCCCGTGGCCGGCCACGGCGTCCGCGGCGTGGGAAGGCCGCCTTGTTCCCAGCCCAACTCGTTCCCGGCCTCCGTGAGGAGGTGCCGCAGGTGGTGGAGGTGTCGGGTGCCGGTCAAGTGCCTGATCATGGCCAGGTTCGGGGCTTGGACTACTCCGTCGATCACTGTCGCGCCGGGCACGGTGTGAACACGCTCCAGGGGGAGGGCGGGCAGGCCGCGGCCCTCGGCCCTCCGATGGGCGATGAATCGCTCGATCTTCGCGCGGGTGGGGCTGCCATCTCGGCCGAACGGTGCCGGCACCGGCTCGGCCTTCGTCGTCTCCGCCATGCGGGCAAGGTCGTCGCGGGCAGCCAGGATGTCACCGCTGGCGTACCGCACGTAGAACACAGCCGCGGCCAGGAAGGGCCGCATGATTTCTTCGGGGATGCGGGGCGTGCTGTTCTCGTGGTGGTTAGCGAGGCCGGAGATCTGCCTGGCGGTGCGGTAGGGCCAGGGCCTGAGGGTAAGGCGGTCGTAGGACAGGAAGGGGCCGAACTCGGCCAGCCGCTTGAGCGTGGTGACCTGGTCCTCGACCATGTTGGGGCCCGAGCGTCGCATGAGCGGGAGCAGTGCCTCCAGGTGCTCGCGGCGTACGTCCTGCAGCCGCTCGATCCCCACCGTGCGCAGGTTGGCCCAGACGCGTCTGAGAGTGTGGATCTCCTGGGGGAGAGTGGTGGGCTTGACGGGCCAACGCTGGTTGCCGGGTGTTTCCCGGAGAACCGCGAATGCGTACTGCTGTGCGGTGCGCCGCTGCAGGCCCTCGTCGAAGACGAGGAAGTTCACCCGGCCGCGCCGCGTGGTCCGTGGCAGAAAGGGCCGCAGATCCCACACGTCGTCACCGAGCCGGGGCCCTCGGTTCGCCTTGCCCTTCGTGTACTTCTTCGGCAGGACGAAGTCATCCGGGGCCGGGCCGGGCTGAACCGGGAGCGAGGTCTCGAACGTGAGGGTCACCGGATCGTCTCCAAGAAGGAGGTGGGCAGGGCGAGCCGTGGGCCGCTGGCCTCGGCGATCGCGCGGGCGGTGGTGATCTGGCGGGTGCTGAAGCGGTTCAGGACCCCGGTGGTGATGCGCTCGTGGGCCAGGCCGAACCGGGCCTGCCACTCAGGGACCGAGAACTCCTCGCGCTGGCGCTCGAGAGTGTCCAGCACCGACAGCACGGCCGGCAGGTGGCGGCTGGTGAACACCGCGTTCGGGCACTCCAGGCACACCCACGGCGGGACGGGGCACGCAGCCCCCTTCTTCGCCGCGTACGGTGAGGCGAAGAAGTCTCTGCAGGACGACAGCCACACGTCCGTCGCGCCGGACAACGTGTCCTGCACGACTTGGGGCGGCAGTTCTTCCTCGCCGTCGTCCAGCCGGCTGCCGTCCTCGTCCAGCACAACCGGCGGCGGCAACGCGACGGCCAGGGCCTCAGCGAGCCCCGCCTCCACGGCCTGGTCGTGGATCTCGTCGTGGGCGGCGATGTCCGCGTAGTGCCTGGCCGCGACTTTGGGCGTGTGCCCGCTGACGAAGTCGGGCAGGATCCCTCCCGCGCGAAGGTACTGCCGGGATTTGAACGTCTTACGAACCCGACGAAGGTCCAGCGAGACGCTCCCGCCGTCGTGGTCCTTCATTGCATCGATCTTGTGCGCTGCCAAGAACGCCCGCCGCGGAAACGTGTCCACCGCGACGGTGCGGGTGAATCTGGGGGCCAGTTCCCCCGTGGTTCCAGAGGGAGCCACCCACAGTTCCTCGGCTCCGATCATGTCCCGCGCCCGCTGGGTCAGCCGCAGAGCGAGACGGATGACACCGCCCGGGCTGCGGAGCGTGCCGCCGTCACGCGCCCGCAGCGACTTGTTCTGAGCGCCTCGTGAACGGCGCTTGAGGTAGCTCACGGTGACGTAGCCGCGAGCTGGGCTGACCAGGCAGTCGGCGCGCAGTTCCCTGATGGCCTCAGGCTCCAGGCCGGTCTGGCAGGCCAGGAGGGCCTGGAAGCGGACCATGTCCCCAGGGGTGAGGAACAGGCGTGAGTTCAGGGCCTTCATGCCGCCGTGGTCCCTGACACCGCAGATGGCGAGGTGGGCTGGGGTGAGCGGGCCGCGGTTCGCCAGGTACCAGCAGATGTTCTCCAGCCGGTCCCATCCGTGCCCCTCGGGGTCGTGGCCGCTCTCAGCGAGCCGCTCGCCTTCCAGAATTCGGTCCCGGATCGTGCCGAGATCCGACAGAGCCGCAGCCTCCGCCTCGAACACCGGGAACGGGTAGGCGTTCAGCGGCCGGGCCGCGACGCTCTCCTCCGATGTGTGCTTGGCGTTGATCCGATGGGCGAACTCCAGCTCGACCTGGCCCGGATGGGATTCATCGACTCTGCGAAGCATCCGGAGCAGCAGCAACACCTCCGCTTTGGGCCCCTTGCTGCCAGCGGCGTACCGCCGCGTCAGGGCCTCCTCGAAGGCGTCGATCAGGCCCGGTTCCAGGTCGTCCAGCGCCAGCTCTCCATGCCCCTCCAGGGCGGCCGCGGTGAAGCGGACGAAGTCGCGGACCGTCTGCACGGCTTGCTGTAGCCGGGTTCGCTGTCTCACCCCGCCCCGGCTGCCGAGTTCCTCGATCAGGGCACTCGCCAGGGGGCGGACCAGTCGAGGTTGGCCAAGATCGGACAGGTCCACCACCTCTTCCGTGCCCAGCACCAGCACCGGCACGGAGAACACCAGCGGCCCGACGCTTGGCACCGGCTCCGCAGGCGGCGGGGTGGCGGTCGCCGCGAACCGTACGCGCTTCGGGCTCACAGGTCAGCCTCCGGGATCTCCAGGCTATCCAGTACGGCTGCCTGCTCGTCCCATTCGGCCAGCGCCGCCAGGACGATCTCCTGGGCCTCGTCCAGGACGTCCAGGTAGAGGTAGACCGTCTTCTCGCGACTGTGCCCGAGCAGCAGCTGCAGCTTGCGCATCGGATTGCCGATCAGCATCCGTTTGATCTGGGCCAACGTGAAGCGGCGGTCCTCGGCCATTCCCATCGCCCGGATCGTCTGACGCAGCAGCAGCCCCAGCATGTGCACTGCGAACGTGTGCCGCAGGGTGTGCGGGTGCACGGTGAAGGCGAGGCCGAAGCTCGCGCACCGTTCATTCGCCCGCCGGAACGCGGACTGCCACGTCGAGCTCTTCAGCGGCTGCCCGCCTTCCCCCAGCCACAGCCACAGCGGGCCCAGCTCGCGACCGCGCGCGTCCACCGACATCAACCGCAAGCGGTCCTCGTATCCGATGCCCTCGTAGGTCAGGCCCGCGAACGGCCCTCAACCAGCATCGCCTGCCGGGTCGAACGCACAACCCTGTGCCCGCTTGCCCAGGTGTAGCCGCCGGCCTGGCGCGTGCGCTGGACAAGCTCGTCACGCTCGATGGTGAGGTAGTGATGCAGATCGCGCACCACTCGCCGGCGCGCGTAGACCTTGCGGGCCTTCTCCCGCTTGGTCGCCGATTTGGCCAGATGGAAGGCACCCTGGCCGTGGGCCAGCGACGGAACCTCGGGTACCAGCAGGCACGATGCCTCTGTCAGTCGCATCCCCGTGCACACCAGCAGGTCCGCGAACAGTGCGTTGCGCTCGCCGTTGCGTCCCCGCCATTTCGGATCACGCCCGCCGTCCGGGAGGAAGCCGCGCAGCCCCACGTCTCGCCACAGCAGGTAGTCCTCGTACGGCAGAAAGGTGATCGGCCGGTCGCTCTGGCCCGGCTCCGCCTCGGCGTTCACCCGAACCTGGATGGGACCCTGCGGCGTCATCACCACCTTGTCGACGTACCGGAACGACGCCTCGGCCAAGAGCTCCGCGTCCAGGAACCACACCACCCACTTGTCGAGCGAGGCCAGCATCCGGTTCCAGGTGACGACCTCGATCCGTTCGTCCGGGTCCGCGGCGAAGAGTCGAGCCTGCTTGAAAGCACGCAGATCGGCCCCGGTCATCTCCCAGATCGTCTTGCCGCCCCTGCCTTCGTGGAGGAACCGGCAGACGAGCATCAGGTCCGAGCAGTATGCCTGTTGGCCGTTGGCCGAACGCACACCCCAACTCGGCAGGTCTCGGATCATCCGATTCAGACCCAAGTCGTAGGAGCCGTCCGGCCCGAGGATGAATCGCTGCCCCTCCTCCACACCGGCCCGGCGCAGGACCCCGGCTGCGTCGGCGCGGTCCACGGCTGCCAGACCCACGACGGTGCGATGCCTGTCAACCACCGCCTCGGGGACTGCTTCCTCCACGGCGTGGGACAAGCCGCTCTCCTGACTTCTGATGAGACACGTAGAGAGACCGCATAATTTCGCCGATCTCTGAGACACCCCATCATGCCGAGATAAACTACGGAAGCCAGCTCGTCTCGGTCGCCGACGGTTCCGACATGATCATGGTGACCGGCTTCAGCCTCGACGACCGGAGCGGCACCGACCCCGTCGGGCACTCGTTGCGCGAGGAGGCAGTGCCGTGGTTGATCATCGACCTGGCCCCTGACCCGCATGCCGCCCAGCCGACCGCGACGTCAGCATGAGAGTCGCAGAGCAGATGGTCACTGCCGTCGCCGGGACGCTGGTCACGGCGTACGGCGTGCACCCGGCCGCGGTGGCCCAGATCCCGGTGGGCACGGCGACCTTGAACTACATGGTGACCACCCGGTCGGGACGCCGGCACTTCGCCAAGGTCTACCTCGACCACGCCTCGGTGGCGCGGGAGCGACAAGTGGTGGAACTTATCGCGACGTCTACACCGACCGAAAAGCCCTCGTGCCCCACCGTTATGCACCCCTGACCGAGACCGGGTGCCTGCGCCTGGCCCGCTGCGTCGCGGCGGACGGCTGGCCTCTTCGCCGGGCCGCCGAACGCTCCCGGGTCTCGCCCACCACCGCCCAGCGGTGGGCCGACCGCCACCGCAAGCAGGGCAAGGCCAAGATGAGCGACCTGTCCTCCCGGCCGCACATGAGTCCGCGCCGCACCCCGACCCGCACCGATCGCCCACCTGCTGCGGCTTGTGCCCTCCACCGTTCACCGCGTGCTGACCCGGTACCGTCCGGCCCGCCTGTCCCGCCTGGACCGGGCCACCGGCCGCGTCATACGCCGCTACGAACGTGACCACCCCCGCGAACTGGTCCACGTCGACACCAAGAAGCTCGGCAACATCCCCGACGGCGGCGGACACAAGGTCCTCGGCCGGAGAGCAGACCGCAGAACCCGCTCGAACGCCGACTACAGCTACCTGCACACCGCCGGCGACAACCACTCCCGCCTGGCCTACGGCGAGATCCACACCGACGAGAGGAAGCAGACCGCCACCGGCTTCTGGACCCGGGCCCAGGCCTTCCTCACCCAGGCCGGGATCACCGTCGAACGGGTACTGACCGACAACGGCTCCTGCTACCGCTCAGCGCGGCGGCTGAGCCTGTCCGTGTGCGGAGACTGACTGACCAGGAGGAGGAGCAGCTGCCTGTGCCCGAGGTGTGCCGTCCCAGCGCCATGTGGTGAGACGAGTGTGTCCGGGTAGTTCGGCGCGTCCGGTGGCCCACAAGAGAGTGAGCCAGGGGTCCGTGGGCGACGGGGCAGCCGGAAACAGCCGGGCGAGCACCCGAGAGCACAGATCGGCAGGCGGGCTCCATGCGAGACCCAGCCCTTGTGCCAGGTCGTGCGTGTGCACCAGGGTCTCCACGATCCCCATTGCGGCGAAGCCCTCGGGGTCCGAGACGCCGAAGACGTGGTGGGCGCGGGTCCGCGGAGGCGTCGTGCGCACCATGGCGACCAGCAGCGCGCCACTCGCTTCCAGGACCTGCAGCAGGCCGGCGGGCCCCGTCTCGCGGTTCGCGTGAATGGCGTTGGCTGGGCCGCCGGGCCGCCGACTCTCCCATACGAAGGGTACGTCGCCATCCAAGGGCGGTGTTTTGGGGCCCAGTTGCGCAGCGTAGGCGAAGAGATCGTCGCTGAGGTGCTCGACGGTTTCCCAGCAGTCCCATTCCAGCGAACCGGCCTTGCCTTCCCACGCGGCTGGGGGCGCCTCGCGAAGGACTGCCACAGCGAGTTGCACGGCAAGGTCGAGGTCGTCCGCGGTGACGGGGGGCTGGGAGAAGGCGGTGTCGGCTGATCGGGACATGGCAGGACCGTACCTCGCCCGGAGGGAGCGACTCCTCCTCTTTTGAATCACCAGTGGCACCAGCTGTGGCGGGACGGCGGTCGTGAGGCTCTGGCCTCCCGTGGCCCGGCGGGTCGCGATGCCGTCTGTCGCCGCGCTGTCTTCAGGAGCTCGCCGGATATCTCGAGCAGGGGCCGGCCGTGCACGGATGGGTGGAGGACCAGGTGTGGACCGCCACTCGGGTGGCCACGCTGATCGGGACCGTGACCGGCGTACGGCCATCATCGACGAGGGGCTGCCGCGGGACCGGGCCCGCGAGGGCTTCGCGCGGCTGGCGTCCGGCGAGCACTTCGGGAAGATCGTGCCCACCGACGCCTGAGAGCTCTTGGGCTTCTTTCGACTTTTGCCGGACCTGGAGGCGGACCCCGGAGGTCACCGGGTCCACCTTTCGCGCGCCCTGGTTGTCAACCACCGTTGACGCGAAGCCGATGTCAACCTAAATTGACATCATGAGTGAGGCAACCGATCTCGCCGAGCGTGCCGGTGACCGTGATCCACGGGTCGGACTGCGGGCCGTGGCCGCGCTGCGCCGGCTGCTGGAGCAGTTGGAGGCGGTACAGGTGCGCAGTGCGCGAAACCAGGGCTGGTCGTGGCAGGAGATCGCCGCGGAGCTGGGTGTCAGTAGGCAGGCCGTGCACAAGAAGTACGGGAGGCGTTGATGTTCGAGCGGTTCACCAAGGATGCCCGGGCGGTGGTCGAGGGCGCGTTCGACTACGCGCGGGAGGGCCGGGCGGGCACCGTCGGCGCGGAGCACCTGCTGCTCGCGCTCCTCGACCGCGAGGGGAGCCGGGCGTCCTTCGCGCTGTCCGCCCTGGGGCCGGCCGGGTGCCGGGACGGGGTCCGCCGGGCCCTGCGGGAGACGGAGCGGCGCGCCGGTCTCACCCGGGCCGAGGCCGATGCGCTGGCGGGGCTGGGCATCGACGTGGGGGAGGTCGTGGCGCGGGTGGAGGAGGCGCACGGCGCCGGAGCGATGTCCGGGGGCGCCGACGGTGACCGGGCGGGCGTGCTCCGTCGCTCCGGACGGCGGCCGGGTTTCGGCCGGGACGCGAAGGGTGTGCTGAAGAGTGCCCTGCGGGTGGCCGTCGCCCGGCGTGAGCGGCACCTCGGGGATGAGCACCTGCTGCTGGCGCTCACCGTGCTGCCGGGCACGGCAGGGGAGGCGCTGGCGGACAGCGGGGTGACGTTCGAGGGAGTCACGAGGGTGTGCCCACCGGGGCACTCCGCCGGGTTGCCCGGGAGGTAAGGCCTCCCGGTGCGTGCCCGCCGGCCCGTCCGGCCCGGCGGGCCGGGGGGGGGGGGGGGGGGGGGCGCCGCCCCCCCCCCCCCCCCCCCCAGGGTCTCGCCTCCGGCCCGGTGGGTTGGAGGGCTGGCGACCAGGGAGAGGCCCTGGACTCGCAGGGCCTGCCCATTCGCTCCTCCGGCTTGGAGGGCCGAAGGAGGCGTGCGTGGTGAGGACGTTGCCCGAGGCTGCCCACCCCGTATGTGGCCGGTGGCTCAAGCGCCGGCTCTAGACGTGGGACAAGCTCTCCGAGGCGTGACGGCGTCGTCCCGTCGTCGTTGCACAGTACGACTTTCGCTGTGCCTCACACCAGCCGGGGGTGCCATGCCCAGGCAGGGCTCCGGCGCCGGAGCCGACGTCATGCCGCCGCGCGCTCGCCGGCCGGTCGGCGGCGCAGTTCGGGGCGCTGGAGGGCTGGCGGCTGGTAGGCCATGTCGAGCGTGCCGGTGTCGGTGCCGGGCGGCACGATCGCGTCGATCCGGTCCAGCACGTCGTCGGTGAGGGTGACGTCGACGCCCGCGAGCAGGTCGTCCAGGTGTTCCATGGTTCGCGGTCCGAGGAGGGCGGACGTCACGCCCGGGTGGGCGAGCACGAAGCCCATCGCGAGATGCGTGAGCGGCAGGCCGGCCTCCTCGGCCAGCGGGATGAGCTGCTCGACCACATCGAGCCGACGGTCGTCCGTGAGGTGCCGGAAGCCGTACCTCGACCGGTGCGTCGCGGCCTCCTGGCCCTTGCGGTAACGCCCCGTCAGCAGGCCGCCGCCGAGGGGCGACCAGACCAGGGTGCCCATGCCGAACTCCTGTGCCGCCGGGAGCACCTCGCGCTCGATGCCCCGGTTCAGGATCGAGTAGACCGGCTGCTCGGTGCGCGGCCGGGCCAGCCCGCGCCGCTCGGCGACCCAGTGCGCCCGGACGATGTCGGAGGCCGGCAGGGCCGACGTGCCGAAGGCGCGGATCTTGCCGGCCCGCTGCAGATCGGTGAGGGCCGCGAGGGTCTCCTCGATGTCCGTGTCGGGGTCCGGGCGGTGGATCTGGTAGATGTCCACGTAGTCGGTGTCGAGGCGGCGCAGTGAGTCCTCCAGCGCGCGCACCAGCCAGCGCCGGGACGCGCCCTGGTGGTTCGGCTCGTCGCTCATCGGGTTCCGGGCCTTGGTCGCGAGCACGACGTCGGCCCGCCGTCCCTTCAGCGCCCGGCCGACGATCTTCTCCGACTCGCCGTGCGCGTACATGTCGGCGGTGTCGACGAGATTGATGCCGGCGTCGAGCGCCCTGTGGATGATGCGGACGCAGTCGTCGTGGTCGGGGTTGCCGAGGGCGCCGAACATCATCGCGCCGAGAGCGTAGGGGCTGACCTTGATCCCGGTCCGGCCGAGGCTGCGGTAGCGCATGGTGTCTCCTTCAGGTCTTCCTGCTGTGTCGCTGACACCAGCCTGCCTGCCGGTCTCCGGACTATGAATACTTGTGCATCCTGAATTCTTGCGCGAGAGTACGGACATGGATCCCGACCGACTCTCCGAGGCACTCGACCTGGTCGAGGTGCGCAGCGTGCTGACCGGCGGCGTCGCGGCCCGCGGCGGTTGGTGGGCCCGCGGCCCGCTGGCCGATCCGGTCAAGTTCTTCGCGATGGTGAGCGGGCGCGCCCGGCTCACCACCGACGGCGTCGTCGAACCGATCGACCTCATGACGGGTGACGTGGCCATCCTCACCGGGCGCTCGTGGGTGGCCTTCGAGGCCGGCGCGGCGCCGCGCCACGAGGTCCAGCCGGAGTCGGACTTCTCCACCGCCCGCTTCGCGGGCTCGGACCCTGCCGTCGACGACGTCGTGATCGGCGGGTGCGTCAGCGTGAACGAGGCCGGGCGGACGCTCCTGCTGGAGTCGCTTCCGCCGGTGGCTCACATCCGGTCCTCCGCCGCCGGAGACGGGGACCGGCTGCTCGCCGCCCTGCTGCGGCTCTTCGACGAGGCGACCGGCGACCGGCTCGGCTCGGCCTTCGCGATCCGGCAGTACGGCCAGTTGCTCCTGCTGGAGGTGCTGCGCTGCTACGTCGACCAGACCCTCCTGCCCTCCGGCTGGCTGCGCCTGCTCGTAGACGAGCGCCTGCGCCCCGCCGTCGACCTGCTCCACGACCGCCCCGAACACGCGTGGGGGCTGGAGGAGTTGGCGCGCGCCGCCGCGATGTCCCGGACCACATTCGCGGAGCGGTTCCGCGAGGCCGCCGGTGTACCGCCGCTCACCTACCTGGGCCGGTGGCGCATGCTGCTGGCCCAGCGCGCGCTGCGGAACGGCGACGCCCGCGTCGCGGCGCTCGCCGCCGAGCTGGGCTACAGCTCGGAGAGCGCGTTCAGCACGGCCTTCAAGCGCGTTGTCGGAGAGTCGCCGCAGCGCTACCGGGCGCGCGTGCGCCAGGAGGCCGTTCCGATCGCGGGCCGGTGACGGAGATCAGCCCTGAGCGGAGCCGGCGCGCCTCGGGTACGTATCCGGGCTCAGGTCTCGGCGACGGTCGAAACGGTTCACCCGACGCCGACATCAGGAGAACTCGCGGGATGTCGCACAGTGGGCGGGAGGTTGTCACAGTCCGCGACGTCCATCTCGGACAGCACTGCTTGGAGCCGCTCCAGTGCCGCAACAGGGTCTGAGCCCTCCGCAATGTCGAGGTCGAGACGGCAGCGCCCCATGCCGCTGCCCGCGCCGGTGACCTCGCCCCGAGTTCGAACGCCACCTCCAGGCCCTCCTCGACCTCGTCACGATCGATCGGCGGCCTCCTCGCCTCCCGAGGCGCCACCCACGTCACCAACGCTTAGGAATGGCCGCGGCCAGGCGGGGCGAACGAACAGGCAACCGCAGCCCGCCGAGGCGGCGCGGCAGGCACTGCCGATGCACCAGGTGAATGAAGGTACGTCCGGTGCCCGGCATCGTATGGCTAGACCTCGATGTAGGCGACGACCGCAACAGTGCGCAGCGCGGTGACGAAGTACAGAACGCGCACCTGCTCGACGTCGTCGGTGTACTGGCGCAGTTGGGGGCCGGCAGAGGCACCGGGGATCGGCTCGCCGACGTCGGGGTCGACGGAGACGACGACCAGGGCGCGGTCCAGGGCGTGGATCTCCGCCTCGCTGGTGATGCTCTCCAGCTGCTTGGCGGCGGAGTCCGAGAAGGCGATCCGGGCGCGGCGTGGGCCATGCTGCGGGGCCATCAGGCGACGGCCGGGCGCTGGCGGGCGAGGCGGGCCAGGTGCTGCTCGCGCAGCTCCTCCCACGGGGTGCACTCCTCGACCGACGGCAGACCGTTCGCGGCGATCTCCTCCAGGACGCCGGCGAATTGGTCGGCGGTGGCCCGGGTGCGGGCGGCGTAGGCGCGTACGGCGTCGGCGGCCGCGGGGTCCAGCTGCTGCCGGGCGGTGTCGGCGGGGGCCGGCTGTTCGCTCATTGAGGGCTCCGTAAGGCGCGGAACGGGCGTGTCTCACCAAGGTATCGCCGGACCCTGGCGGGCCGAGACCACTCCGACGAAACCGGCGGCCGCGGACCCAGGACCCAGGCGGCCCGGACTGCGGCCGCGGTCAACGTCAACCACCGGCAGACCCAGCTCGCGGGGTCTGCTGGAGCGCCGAGCCGGCCGACCGCACGTCGCGCCGCTGGTCCGGAGAACGTGCGAGGGCCCTGCCGGGCCGCCAGGACCTTCGTCAGGGACATCTGCGCCCTGTGCGGTTACCGGACCGGGCGGGTCACGGTTCGACGGCTTGGCGGATGCGGCGGGATGGGCTGAAGGCGTACAGGTCGAGGACGTCGGGAGGGTCGGCCAGGCCAGGCCCGCCGGCTTCGACCCAGGCCGCGATGTCGTCTGCGGCGTCGGTGTCGTTGACCAGGCCGAGCCAGACGGGCCGTCCGCCGGCCGCGCGGCCGGCGGCGGAGGGCTGGATGACGATGACGTTGGCGTGCTCGCAGGCGTCCAGGCAGCCGGTGACGCGTACCTGGGCGATCTGTGCGAGGGCTGAGCGGAGCTGGTCGAGCTGCGCGGCGTGGTCCAGGCCGGGGATCTTGGCCGTGCCGCAGCAGCAGCCGCGGCAGACGGTGACCGTGCAGCGGGCCGCCCCCGCATTCGCGGGGGCGGTTTTGCGGCTGCGGCGGCTCACTGGCCCCTCCCGCTGCGGGCGCGGCGCCAGGCGCCGTCGGCCAGTAGGCGCAGGCCGTTGAGGCCCACGATGACGGTGGAGCCCTCATGTCCGGCGACACCGAGCGGCAGCGGTAGGGACCCGGCCAGGTCCCAGATGACCAGGCCGGTGATGAAGACCGCGGCGATGACCAGGTTCTCAACCACCAGGCGCCGGGCCCTGCGGGAGAGCGCGACAACGGTGGGGATGGTGGCCAGTTCGTCGCGGACGACGACGGCGTCGGCGGTCTCCAGCGCGAGGTCGGAGCCGGCCCTGCCCATGGCGATGCCGGTGTGGGCGGCGGCGAGTGCGGGGGCGTCGTTCACGCCGTCGCCGACCACCAGCACCTTGCGTCCGGCCTGCTCCAGTTCCTTCACGGCGGTGACCTTGTCCTGCGGGAGAAGGCCCGCGCGGACGTCACTGATGCCGACCTCACTGGCGATCCCTGCGGCGGCTCGCGGGTTGTCGCCGGTGACCAGCACCGGCGCGGTTCCGGCCAGGCTGGTGAGGGCGGTGACGGTGGCGGCGGCCTCCTCGCGCAGCCGGTCGGCGATGCCCAGCACCCCGGCCGGGGTGCCCTCGACCTCGACCAGGACGGCGGTACGGCCCTCGTCCTCGAGTCGGGTGGCGACCGCGACGGCCGGATGGTCGCGGCCGTTGAGCAGCCGGGCCGGGCTGCCGACCGCGACTGCCTTGCCGTCGACGGTGGCCGTTACGCCGGTGCCGGGGGCGGAGGTGAAGTCCTCCACCGCGGGGATGTCCAGGTCGGCCGCGCGGGCGGCGTCCACGATCGAGCGGGCCAGCGGGTGCTCGCTGGGGTGCTCGGCCGCCGCCGCGAGACGCAGCAGCTCCTCCTCGCTGAGGCCGGAGGCGGCCAGCGGGCGGATGTCGGTCACGCGCGGGGCGCCCTCGGTCAGCGTGCCGGTCTTGTCGAGGGCCACCGCGTCGATCTGGCCGAGCTGTTCCATCACCACGGCGGACTTCACCAGGACGCCGTGGCGCCCGGCGTTGGCGATGGCGGACAGCAGCGGCGGCATGGTGGCCAGCACCACCGCACACGGCGAGGCGACGATCATGAACGTCATCGCCCGCAGCAGGGTGGGCTGCAGCGCGGCGCCGAACAGCAGCGGCAGCACGAACAGAGCGACTGTCGCGGCCACCATCCCGATCGAATACCGCTGCTCGACCTTCTCGATGAACAGCTGGGTCGGCGCCTTGGTCTCGGAGGCCTCTTCCACCATGGCCACGATCCGGGCGATCACCGAATCAGAGGGGTCGCGCTCGACCTTCACCCGCAGCGCGCCGGTGCCGTTCAGCGTGCCGGCGAACACCTCGTCGCCCTCCTGCTTGGCCACGGGCAGCGGCTCACCGGTGATGGTGGCCTGGTCCACGTCGCTCGCGCCGTCCAGGACGCGGCCGTCGGCGCCGATCCGCTCACCGGGCCGCACCAGGATGACCTCGCCTACGGCCAGCCGCTCGGTGGGGACCGTCTCCTCGGTGCCGTCGTCCAGCAGGCGGGTCGCGGTGGTGGGGGCGAGGTCGAGCAGGCCGCGCACCGAGTCGGCGGTGCGGGCGGTGGCGATCGCCTCCAGCGCGCCGGAGGTGGCGAAGATGACGATCAGCAGCGCGCCGTCCAGGACCTGCCCGATCGCCGCCGCCCCCAGCGCCGCAACGACCATCAGTAGGTCCACATCCAGCGTCTTCTCCCGCAGCGCCTGCAATCCGGCCCAGCCGGGCTCCCATCCGCCGGTGGCGTAGGCGAGGGCGAACAGCGGCCCCCACGTCCACGTCGGCGCCCCGAGGAGGTAGAGCGGCAGCGCGATCAGGAACAGCACCAGGGCGGCTGCCGCCCAGCGGGCTTCGGGCAGCGCGAAGATCCGGGTGCGGCGCCTGGGCGCGACCGCGCCACGCACGGCCGCTCCGCCGGAGAGCGCCGGACGGGTGAGGGTGGAAGACATCGAAACAGGGGTCCTTCGCGCAGACGTGAGCGGACAGCGTCCAACCCCACCACCATAACAGGAACGCATGAACATTGATTCATATGTTCATAGGGAGGCCTACCCTGGGTGTATGGGTCATGGAGCCAAACCGCCGGCCGACGGCGTTGTGCGCACGCGCTTGGACGCAGCCAGTGCCGCCCGGGTGGCCACCACCCTGCAGGCCCTGGCCACCCCGTCCCGGCTGCTGATCCTCGCCCGGCTGCGTGAGGGGCCGCTGCCGGCGACTGAGCTGGCCGCCGAGGTCGGCATGGAGCAGTCCGCCTGTTCCCACCAACTGCGCCTGCTGCGCGATCTCGGGCTGGTCGCCGGAACCCGTCAGGGCCGCTCGGTCGTCTACGCGCTCTACGACAATCACGTGGCCGCGCTGTTAGATCAGGCTCTGTACCACGTCGAGCACCTGCGCCTGGGCCTGACCGACACCCCTGCCGGCGGCGGGACGGCTGCGGACGAAGCCGCGGACGCCGCGGCACGCTGAGCCGCGCGTCAGCGAGAAGTGCGGCAGACAGCCAGAACCGGCAGCAGCAACGTGATCAGCAGTGCGGGCGCGGCGTAGCCCCAGCCGAGGGTGACGGTGGCGGCGATCAAGGCGACGAGCAGCGGGCCGTAGGCATCGCCGAGTTCACGGCCGGGTTCGGCCGCCCCCCATGGTCTGCCCGATCCCTCCCCCGGGGGTGGCAGCGGCGAGCGCGGCGAACCCCAGAGGAGTGATCACCCCGGTCCCCGCACCGATCAGGACGGCCGCGAGCAGCAGGCCCGCCACCACAGAACGGCTGCGGCCAAGCCGCACGCGGTCAGGGCAAGCCCTACGAACAGGCCGCACCGGGCGCTCAGCCACCTGGCGGCCCTCAGAACATACGGCAGGGCTCATGTCAAGCAGTGACTCGCCGGCATTTCCCGGCGGCCCATCGCCACAGTGGGTGAGCGTGCGTCAGGAGATCACCCGCAAGGGCTAACGGCCACTCAATCAGCCATAAATAATGTGATTTTGACAGTTACTCAGGTTCGCGTGGGGCTACGCATTGGAGCTCCGTATACCCGTTCAGCCCCTTGGATCCGGAGACCCCGATTTGCTCGACATGACAGCGATAGGGGGCGTTAGTACGTTCAATCACGCACCGGCTGTCATAGCGGGCGCTTCTCGGAGTCTCAGAAGGAGAGCAAGCGACATGATCATGACCCGTTCCCACGCGATCGCCACGGCCGTCGCGGCCGCCGCGGCACTGACCGCGACCGGCATCACCTACGCCACCGCCGCTCCCGTCTCCGCCCCCCAGACTCAGTTGGCCCCGGCTTCCGTCCCCGCCCAAGCCCTGGACGGAGGCACCGGCGGCAAGGGCAACGAAGGCAGAGGCAACGAAGGCAGGGGCAACGAAGGCAGAGGCAACGAGCGCGAGGGCGAGCGCCATCACGAGGAGGGCAGGGTCCACATCAACGAGCGGGACTTCTCCGGCCGCCCCGACGGCTGCATCACCGTCGTCAGCGGACTCGGCGCCAAGAGCTTCAACATCCGCAACGACAGTCGCAACACCGTCGAGGTCTTCCGCGGGGCCGTGTGCGACAACGGGGCCCCCATCGCCACCGTCGGCCCCCGCAGCGAGGCCAACAACGTCTGCCCGGGCAAGATCAGGGACGAGGACCAGGACGAGAACTGTGAGAAGGACGAGCACGAGAAGGGCGAGCACCACGAGAAGGTGGAGGACGGCGTGAAGGTCAAGCACGGAGTCATCGCCAGCTTCCGCGTCGTCAAGCGCCACCACAACGAGAAGGGCGAGGGCGGTGAATTCGGCGACTACTGAAGCCCGCAACCGCCTTATGCGCATGTTGGAGAACCCCGGCCTGCCGTAATCAGGCCGGCGCCCTCCTGACAGACGCACAACCAGAATCCCGGCCCGCCGTAATCGGGCCGGGATTCTCGTCTGGACCCAGGCCCAAGGACATCCCTTCCCGGAACACCCACACCAGGCCACTGCCCGACAGATCACACGCCTGCTACGCCATCCTTACCCCAGCAACGACCACCAGTCCATCTCCCACGGCATAACCGCACCCCTTGTTCCGCCGTCAGCCAGCTGGTACGGGCGTCGAAAGTGTCAGGATGCCCGGCATCCACACCTGCATGCCCAGCAGCTCGGCGAACGCGGCGGCAGCACCAGACACATCGGGGTCACGCTGCTGCAACCCGAAACCAGCGGCGGAAGCCGGCGTCGGCGACGCCCGCGACACCACTGGCAGGTGGCGCCACCCCGCACGTCTGCACTGGACCCGCCCCGACCTCTCAGCCGCTTACACCCCCTGGTCGCCACCGCATTGACGGCGGTACGAGCGCGGATGCCGGAAGGGAGCCGCCCCGGTTCTCCACCACAACCGGCTCCGGCAGCACCGGCAGCCCAGCCGGCAGGAGGATGTCCCTGTCCTTGCCGAGGGTGGCGCCGTCGACGGGCTCCGGGTGGCGGCCGCGGCCATCACCGCTGCATGGTCGGCCAGCGAGGTAACGAGAACCTCGTCGCCGCCGAGAAGCCGGAGAATCCGACGGATCTGCGACCGCGCCGCCTCTACGGGGACGGACCCGGTGATGGCAGGCATGTCGGGCCCGATGGTCGACGTCAGGGCGCTGGTCCCCACCTGGGTGGACAGGGCCGGTGTCAGGCCGGGCAGGTGTCCGGCGAGTCGGCTCCAGTCCTCGTCGGTGCAGATGCCGCAGGGCATGTCGCGCAGGGGGACGCGGGCTTCGGCGGACAGGCTGCGCATGCCGACTTGGTGCTGGCCGGCTTCGAGGGTGAACGAGGCGCTGGGCAGGCGGTGTTCGATGCTCGCTGAGCGCAGGAAGACCAGGGCGAGGGTGGAGGTTCCCATGGTCGGACGGGCGGCGAAAGCCCCTCAGTCTGCGGCGTCGTGACCATGCTGATGCTGGACATCCCGGCTGTGCGCACGCTGCCCACCGCCGCAGCCCGCGCCCTCGGCCTTCTGTCCGGCCGCGTCGAGCCTCCGCCGGACGCGGCTGCCGTACGGCCAGCGCGTGCATCTGGCCAGGGTCCACTCCCGGGGACCAAACTCAGTTCCCGGTGCGGCGCAGCTCGAGGGCTGATCGCGGGAACCGGGTTGGGATCACAGCAGCCGGTCGACCAGCCCGTCGATGTAGTCCGGGGTGAGCGGGACCATGCCGAACAAGACGCGGATATACATCGGCGCCAGGATGTGGTCCAGCACGCCGAGCGCGTCGGGTGCGTGCTCGCCACGGTCGCGGGCGCGATCGAGCATGGACTGCAGCTGCCGCATGCGTTCGGAGCGGAGGTGGTCACCCTCCTGCAGGCCCTGCTGACCGTTGTTCGACAGTGCGACGGCCAGGCGCACCACCGCCAGACCGTCGGGTCCGGTGATCTCGCGGGCCACTTGGGCCGCGTAAGTGCGCAGGTCGCCGGCCAAGCTCCCGGTGTCGGGCATCGGCGACTGCGCATTGAGGCGGGTGAGCGCCACGTCGGTGAGCAGGGCGTCCAGGCTGCCCCACCGGCGGTAGACGCTGCTGTCGGCTACGCCTGCGCGGGCTGCGACCTCGCCGACGGTGAAGTTGCCGTAGCCGCGCTCGCTGATCAGGTCGGTGACGGCCTGGTGTACCTGCGCGCCGACGCGGGCGCTGCGCCCGCCGGGGCGCCGGGTTCGCTCTCGCTCGTCCATGCCCCCACCCTAACGCAGTCAACACTTGCGTTTGTGGGTCAGCTCTCGTTATGGTCTACTAACGCAGTCGTTAACTGCGTTAGTGCGCTCGGGTGTATCGCCATCCACGTCGACCGTGACCGGGCGCAACTTCCGATCGAAAGGAATCCCCATCGCTGCGTCGCACGAGGCCGCAGGCGGTCGATCAAACCGGGCCGTGCTGCTCACGGTCACCTGCCTGGGTCAATTCATGGTCCTGCTCGACAACACGATCGTCGGAGCAGCGCTGCCCGACATGCAGCATCGGCTGCACACTCAGCTGACCGGTCTGCAGTGGATCGTCGACGCGTACGTACTGCTGGTCGCCATGTTGCTGCTGTCCGGCGGTGTCTTCGCCGACCGGTTCGGCCGCAAGCGGGTGTACCTGACCGGCGTGGCGGTGTTCACCGCCGCGTCGGTGCTGTGCACCCTCGCCCCCTCGCTCGGCTGGCTGGTCGTCGGCCGGGTGCTGCAGGGCATCGGGGCCGCGGCGCTGAGCCCGGCCTCGCTGGCCCTGCTCGCCGCCGCCCATCCGGCGCCGCAAGAACGAATCAAGGCGATCGGGCTGTGGGCCGGATTCAGCGGAATCGGTCTGGCCGCAGGTCCCGTGGTCGGTGGCGTACTGACGGAAGCCTTCGGCTGGCCCGCGATCTTCCTGGCCAATCTGCCCATCGGCGTGGTCCTGCTGGTGGCCGGCCTGCGTCACCTCGGCGAGTCCCGTAATCCGAGCGCCCCCGCGATCGACATCCCGGGCACGCTGCTGTCCGTTCTGGCGGTGGGGGCGATGACCTACGGGCTGATCGAGGGGGGCGCCCGTGGCTGGGCATCACCGGTCATCCTGGGCAGCTTCGCCGCCGCGGCGGTCCTCCTCGCCGCCTTCGTCGCCGTCGAAGCGCGCCGCTCCGCACCGATGCTGCCGTTGCGGCTGTTCCGGCAGCGCCTGTTCACCGTGTCCAACACCACCATGGTCGTGGTGGGATTCGCGCTCATGGGCTCGTCGTTCTTCTTCTCCCAGTTCTTCGTGTACGTCCAGGGCAGCTCGATCCTGCGCGCCGGCCTGCAGACCCTTCCCGTCTCCCTCGCCATGGTGATCGTCAGCCCGTACGCCGGCCGGCTCGCCGCCCGGCACGGCTTCCGAATCGTGGTCACCACCGGCCTGGCCCTGGCCGGCCTGGGACTGCTGGCGCTCGGCATGGTGCACGCCGACACCGGCTACGAGAACGTGTGGTGGCGGCTGGCAGTCGTCGGCGTCGGCTTCGCCCTGACCATGTCCCCACTGACGGGAGCCGCCATCCAAGCGGTCAACCCGCAGGAAGGCGGCCTCGCATCAGGCATCAGCAGCACGACCCGGCAGATCGGCGCGGTGCTCGGCGTGGCGGTACTCGGAGCCGTCGTCCGCACCCGGCAATCCGGCGGCGCCTCCTTCGAGACCGGCCTCGACAGCGCCTTCCTCGCGGCCGGCACCGTCACTTTGGTCGCCGCCGTCTTCACCGGCCTGTGGCTGACGAGGTCCAAGCCCGCCGAAGGCTCCGCGACCCCGCAATGTCTCACCGATCCAGATGCGGTCACCGCCTCGAACGAGGTATCCGCGAGCAGCCTGAACTAGACCAAGATCATCTCAAGGCCCGTTTCCGCCGTATCCGGTTCGCGCCCCCTCTTGGGAAGTGAAGTCCCTTGCAGATCACCGCGTCCACCGTCTCGCTCACCGTCGGCGACCTCACCGCGCCCGAGCGGTTCTTCACCACCCACCCCGGATACGCCGAGCAGGCCGCCGCCGACGCATTCGCCTCCCCGGCACGCCAGTTCGTCGAGGCCGGACACCCGGGCCACCGAATGACCGGCTGGGCCGGCGCGGTACCCGACGACCTCGCCGATGCCTTGGCGATGGCCATGAACGCGATGAACGACATGCCCATCGAAGACCGGCACCACGGCTACGCGGCGTGGGACGCCCACCGCGTCCCCGCCATGGCCAAGGTGATCGCCGATCGCGGCCACACGCTGCCGGCCATCGCCGCCGTCCACCAGGACGGCACCATGGCCGGTACAGGTGTCGGGCGGCCAGACCCTGATCCTGCCGCCGAACATCGTCCGCCGGTTTCACGCCACGGGCCGAGTCGCACTGCGCTCCGACGGCGCCTCTTCCGTTCCCGGCGCTGAGGGCACCCGCGGACTGCCCTGGGCACGGTAGCCGCGGCTGCCGCGCGCACAAGCTTGTCAGCAGTCGCAGCGACCACGCGGATACCGGGGGACAGCGTCGGCTTCCTCCGCCTAGTCCTGTGCCAGACACCCGTGACAGTCGGAAAGTGAACATCCAGGAAGTGAGTACACAGATGCAACCGACGTTCGTACTGGTCCACGGAGCCTTCGCGAACTCCTTCTCCTTCGCGCCCCTCCAGGCGGAACTCGGCCTGCTCGGGCACCGTTCGGTCGCCGTCGACCTGCCCGGTCACGGGTTCAGCGCGACCTTCACACGCGCCTACCAATCGCCTCAGGACCCCGAGGGGCTCGCCACCGCGCCCGGCTCGATCAAGGGCGTCACGCTCGCCGACAACGCCGCGCACCTGATCGGGATACTGAAACGGGCGAAGCGAAACGGTCCCGTGATCCTCGTCGCCCACAGCCGCGGCGGTATCACGGTCACGGCCGCGGCCAACGCCCGCCCGGATCTGATCGACCGCATCGTCTACGTCTCGGCCTGGTGCCCGGTCGATCTCGACGTCAACGACTACTACGCCGAACCGGAGATGGCCACGGTCGACCCCGCCGCCCTCGCATCGGCACTGGCCGGAAACCCAGCCGAGCTCGGCCTGCTCCGCGTCAACTTCCGTACTGCGGACCCGGACTCGCTCGCGGCCTTCAAGGCGGCTTTCTTCGCCGACGGCACCGACGAGCAGTTCCTCACCTTCCTGAACACCTTCCAGCCCGACGAGAACCTGGACGTCGGTGGCTCCGCCGACCGGGCACAGGCCGCGACCTGGGGACGCATCCCCAAGACCTACATCCGCCTGGCCGATGACACGAGCCTGCCTCTCGCGCTGCAAGACCGGCTGATCCGCGAGGGCGACGAGCTGACGCCGGACAACCCGTTCGACGTCCGCACGCTGGCGGGCAGCCACCTGAAGTGGCTGGCCGACCCGGTGCCGGCCGCCCGCATCCTGGGCGAACTCGCCACACTCCCGTCCCCGTCCGCTCCGGCGTGACCGGACTGGCGTGAGCCGCGGAGAGCCGGACGGGACTCATCCACCCAGGCCTGCGGGGCGGCGGCCCGCCTTCGTCAGCCGCCACGTCGCTGGCAGCGCCGCCTCGGTCGCGTAGGAGGCGATGGTGTCCAGCCCGTCCGGCGCGTCGACCGCGGCCTGCGCGGCGGCGAGGACGTCGGCCGGCTCGACAGCGAGCTGGGCCAGATCCGGCTTCGGGCGCAGCAGGGCGAGCACGGCTTCGTTGACCACCATCGGACGGGGAGCACCGGTGCGGCCCGCGCCGCGGGCGGGGTCGCCCATCTCCCCCACCGGACGCCCCAGTTCGTAGGAGGCGGCTGCGAGGGCCCATGGGGGTGAGGTTGCGGTTCGGGAAGTCTGGAATCCGGCTGTGCCCAGTGGTCAGCGGCGGGTAAGCAGACTGGCGTGACCATGAGGGGAGGCGGCTGTGGCGGTGCGGTTTGGGATCCTGGGCGCTATCGCGGTGTGGCGGGATGGAGTGCCGGTCGATGTGGGCCACGCACGGCAGCGGGGGGTGCTGGGAGCGTTGCTCGCCGAGGCCGATGGTGTGGTGCCGGCGGATGTCCTGGTGGACCGGGTGTGGGGCGAGGGTGAGACAAGTCGTGGCAGGGAGGCGCTTTACGGGTATGTGTCCCGGCTGCGGCGGGTGCTGTCCCGGGTCGAGGTGGACATCCTGCGAGACCAGGGCGGTTACCGGCTGAACGTGTCGGCCGGGTCTGTGGATGTGCATCGGTTCCGGGGCCTGGCCGATCAGTCACGCGCTGTTCCCGACGAGGAGCGGTCGGCCGTGTTGTGGGAAGAGGCGCTGTCGCTGTGGCGTGGGCAGGCGTACGCAGGCATGGACACCCCATGGTTCAACGCGCAGCGCGACTTCCTCGATCGGGAGCGGCTTGCCGCCCAGCTGGACCTAGCCGACATCCGGCTGCGCCGGGGACAGCACGACCGGATACTGGCCGAACTGTTCGCTCTGGCCGAGGCCCATCCGTTGGACGAACGGGTGGCCGGCCAGCTGATGCTGGCCTTGTACCGCGCGGGCCGGGCCGCCGAGGCCTTGGCCCGCTACCAGGACGTTCGGCGCCGATTGGCCGAGGAGTTGGGCGCCGATCCCGGCCCGTCACTGCAGCACCTGCACCAGCAGATCCTGATCAACGATGAATCCCTCACCCTGACCGTCCCCGTCCCGGCCGTGGCCCCTGCGGTCGGGACAGGGACGGTGTGTGTTCCGGTGCCGCGCCAGTTGCCCGCGCCCCCGACGGCGTTCACCGGACGGAAACGCGAGCTGGAGCAGTTGACCGCTGCCGTGGAGGAGGCGGCCAGGCGGGAGGATGTGCTGGTGATCTCGGCCATCGTCGGCACCGGGGGGATCGGCAAGACCTGGCTCGCCCTGCGCTGGGCCCACGAGAACCTCAAGCGGTTCCCCGACGGGCAGCTTTACGCCGCCCTGCGGGGCTTCGACCCCTCGGCGGAGCCGGTGCCGGCGCAGGTGGTGATACGCGGCTTCCTGCAGGCCCTGGGCGTGCCGCCGGAGGAGGTGCCGACGGCGGCGGACGCGGCGGCGGGACTGTACCGGTCGCTGGTGGCCGACCGGCGGATGCTGATCGTGCTGGACAATGCCCGTGACACCGCGCAAGTGGTCCCGCTGCTGCCCGGTAGCCCTGCCTGCACGGTGCTGGTCACCAGCCGTGGTCGGCTGGACGGCTTGGCCACTGCATACGGCGCTCGGCCCCTGCGCGTGGACAGCCTCACTGAGCCTGAGGCCCATCAGCTGCTCGCCGACGCCCTCGGCGGTTACCGGCTGGCGGCAGAGCCCGACGCTGCGCCGGTTCTCCTACGACACTGTGCTGGGCTGCCCCTGGCCCTGGGCATCGTGGCCGCCCGTGCCACTGCGCACCCCGACTTCCCCCTCACCGTCCTCGCCACGGAACTCAACGAAAGCACGACCCGGCTCGACGCCCTGAACACCGGAGAGGTCACTGCCGACCTGCGTGCAGTCTTCGAAGCCTCAACCCGCGCTCTGGACGACGAGGTCACGCGGGTCTTCGGGCTGCTGGGGCTGGCACCGGGGCCGGACATCGGCCTGCACGCCGCCGCCTGCCTCACCGCGCTGCCCCCTCGCCGCACCCGACTACTCCTTCGCGGTCTGGAGAACGCCCACCTGATCCAGCAGTACACCCCCAGCCGTTACCGCATGCACGACCTGGTCCGCCTCTGCGCCGCCGAACACGGACGTGACCAGCCCGCCGCCGTCCAGCGGCCAGCACTGAGACGGCTGGTCGACTTCTACCTCCACACAGCACATGCCGCCGACCGCCTGCTGCACCCCCATCGCACACCGATCGACCTGGACCCACCGGTCCCCGGCGGCGCCCCCTACCGGATACCGGATCGCTCAGCGGCGTTACGCTGGTTCGACACCGACCACTCCTGCCTCCTGGCCGCACAGCAACTGGCCTTGGAGCACCGCTGGTACGCCCCAGCGTGGCAACTGGCGTGGGCCCTCGACACCTTCCACAATGACCGGGGCTACCACCAGGACGCCCAAGCGGCCTGGCGCACCGCACTCACCGCGGGCGAGGACCTCGGACCGACCGCACAGGCCCAGGCCCACCAGCATCTCGGCTTCATCCTCCCCATCACCGGCTCATCTGCACAGGCCCGACACCACCTCGACCAGGCTCTGGACTTGTTCGCACAGACCGGCGACACCGCCGGCCAAGCCCGCACCCACGTCGGGCTGGGCATGGCCGGGGGCCAGCACGCCCCCCTCGAGCAGGAGCTCCCCCATTACCAGCGCGCCCTGCGGCTCTACCAGGCCCTGGGCGACCTCCGAAGGCAGGGGAGCACCCTCAATATGGTGGGCTACACCCACGCAGAGCTCGGCGACTTCCGGCAAGCTCGAACCTACTGCGAGCAGGCCCTGCTCCTGTTGCGCCGACACGGTGACCGACGCCACGAAGCCGCCACCTTGGACACCCTGGGCTACATCGCCTACCACACCGGCGACCACCACCAGGCCCTCGGCTACTACCACCGCGCCCTCAACCTGAGCCGGGACATCGACAACGCCTACTCCGAAGCCATGTGCCTGGACCACCTAGGACAGGTTCATCAGGCACTCGGCCAGTCCGACGAAGCCCGCCGCGTCTGGACCCAAGCCCTCGACCTCTACAGCAGCCGGTACTACGATCCCGCCGAAGCCCAACGCCTCCGAACACAACTGAGGCACCTATCGAGTCCTGAACAATCTCCGGATTCGCCCTCGTGGCGAGACCGGGAGTGTCCAATCAATGGCGGATCCGGTGGTCAAGGAGACGTCTGATGAGTGAGACCAGCACCGACTCCTACCGCCTCGCCGGCACCCGAGCACGAGCTGAGGAGCCTCCGAAGGCCGGCTGAGCTCAGGGCGACCAGACATACGGTGTCGTCGTGGTGACCGCGTGCAGGCCAAGACGGGTGAGGATCGGTGCACTGTCGGCTGAGGCGTCGACGTAGACGTAGGGGACCTTCCGGGCAGCAGCGAGTTGGGCTCGGTGGGCGACCATGGCCCGGTAGATGCCCTGTCCACGCCATTCCTTCAGCGTCGAGCCGCCCCAGAGGCCGCCGAAGTCGACGCCGTCCTTGAACACCAGCCAGGCCGCGCAGACGACTTCGGTGCGTGCCTCGGCTACGAGGACGATCGTGTTCTCTGGGGCGGTCTCGATCCGGGCGGCCAGGTCGTCGGCTAGCCAACTCCAGTCCTCGCCCCAGACGGTGCTCTCCATAGCCGCGATGCGCTGGAGGTCTGATCTGGAGGTGACACGGCGGAGGGTCACGCCGTCGGGCAGGACGGGGTCGGCAGCAAGGTCGGCGGACCGCCCGATGAGCACGGTCTCGGTGTCCTCGGCGACGAAGCCGGCCGCCGTGAGTCGGTCGGTGAGGTCGGCGGGAAGATCATGGGCGCGAGTCTTCCATTCGACCGCTTCGCCACGGGCAGCGTAGAGGTCACGCTGCCGCGCTATGAGCGTGTCGAGTTCTGCCCCGCACACACCGAGGTCGCGTGGGCCCGTGACGAAGCCACGGTGCCAACCCACGACACGGGTCAATGGGCCGTCCTTCTCGATGCGGACGCTGCCGCCAGGCGGGGTGACACCACGGAGTTGGGCGTCATACGCGGTGCGGAGTTCGTCGATCAGAGTGTCCTTCACTCGAACACCGTACGGACCGAGTCAAGTGAATAATCGCCGGTCGGAACCACGCGGACATCAAGGGCCGCACTGCCTCACCCGGCCACCGGAGATCAGAACAGGTGCTGATCTGTGCCGCTACCTGCCTCGGCGGCCAGCCGCCCTTCGAGCGGCCGGCCGCCGACACGTTCGCATCCACGCAGTGCCGTCATTTCTCATTCACATTCCAGAGCCGGTTGATCGCCGACTGCCTCCGGAAACCGTCGACAAACGATCTACCCGCTTCCGGCCCTTGCGGCGGTTCATACGCACCAACTCGAACCACTCCTACCACGCCGTCGAGCCCCGGGCTCTGCATGCCTACCTGCGCCGGCGCAACCAGAACGCCCACCACCCCGACGTCCTGGCCGCACAACGACGCGAACGCGCCCGTATCCGCAGTGAGAGAGGCATGGGCTGGGGCGGCAGGCCGCTACCGGCCGGCCTGATCATTCCCCCAGGGAATCCGAAGCCCTGTACTTCCGGTCGGTACCCGAGCTGGAGCCTCAGCAGTTGGTCAGGGTGCGGTCCAGGAGAGGGAGCAGACGGTCCCAGTGACGCTTCAGCCCCGGGGCGCTGAAAGCGTCGGTGTCGGACATGGTGAAGCCGTGGATGGTGCCGGGGTAGACCTCGGAGGTGTAGCCGACACCTGCGGCGTCCAGGGCCTGGTCGAGCTCACCGAGTGCCTCGGGTGTCATGTCGCCTTCGGCGTGGCCGAGGTGGACCTGGGCGGTGAGCTTGGAGAAGAGGTCGGACCCGTCGGCGCCCACGGGGCCGTGGAACGCGGCGACGGCCGCCACTTGGTCGGGGTGGGCCGCGGCGGTGCGCATCGCGCAGAGGCCGCCTATGCAGTACCCGGTCACCGCGACCGGTCCGGCGCCGACCTCGGGCTGGGTGGTGAGGAAGCTGAGGTAGGCGTCGGCGTCGCTCAGGACACGTTCGCTGGTGTGCGCCTCGATCAAGGGCATCAGCCGGGCCATGACCTTGGGCCGGACCTCTTGTCCGATGTGCTCGGGAAGTTCGATCACCGGTGCCGGGCCCTGCCGGTAGAAGAGGTTGGGGACGAGCACGTAGTACCCGTGCCCGGCCAGTTCGCGGGCCATCTCCCGCAACACGGGCCGGATACCGAAGCCGTCCGCGTACATCAGAACCCCTGGGTGCCGCTCACCACCGTCGGGGAAGGCGGCGAACGCGTCGGCCTGTCCGTCTGCGGTGGGAATCTGCAGCGTCTTGATGGGCATGAACCCTCCTGTCGTGATTGATGTGTCGAACCTGTTGATCAACACGACAGAGGGGGAGCTCGCGCGGCAGCGCCAGGTCCTCGCTCGAACAGCGGGCCCGCACCGGCCCGTACGGCGCTCAGGAGAGCACCGGGTCACCAATCCGTGTGTGGCGCACGGCCGTCCCGGTAATCATGGTCGCGGAGCCTAGCCCATCGGACCATGCCGATGCCAGCACGCAAGTCAGCTCGTACGGGGGAACGCCGATCTCGGGACTGCACGGCCTTCACTGCGCTTCGGGGCACACCCCGGCCTGACATCCCAATCCGGCGAGACGGGCCGCCATTGGCTCGACCGAGGCGGCCGGCCCGTCGGCCACGACGCCGCCCCCCTACAGGGGGCGGAACACCGTCGGGCGCCTGATCAACAAGCTGAAGGCCTGGCGAGGCATCGCCACCCGGTACGACAAACCCCGGACAGCTACCTCGCCGGACTCCACCTGCGCGCCTCGATGATCTGGTTGAAGGACCTCACCCGAACCACTCGTTGATCACGACCCGATACTCGCCCCAACCCAGCCGCAGGGACTCCCACCAGCCCATTCCAGGTTTCGCCAAGGTTTCACCGAGGCCGGCCGGGCAGGCTGATCGACGTCCCCCTCCCCCGTGGTCTCGGAGGGGATCTGCGTATGCGTATAGCGATCCGCGAGGCGAGCTGCGGTCGAGAGGAGGCTGCCCATGGATGTCCGGTATCCGGCCTACTGTCTGGCGGACAGAAGGTTCTACGACTCACCGGACCGCGTGCGGCCCGATGGCGGATGGCTGGATTTCCGTGATCACGTCCGCCTGCCTGCCGGATGGCAGCAGGAATCCGACGGACAGTGGGCGCGCATACGGCCACTGGAAGGCAGCGCCGAACTGCCTTCCCAGGGCTGGAAGATTCACGTGTCGGCGACGGCGGAGAACGCGGTCCAGGTTCTGGAGTGCGTCTCCCGTTACTGCTTCGAAGGCCGGCTCCCCTTCAAGTTCCTCCCCAATTCGCTCGTGTTCCAGTCGAGGAACGCGAAGTACGCGCCGCGGGAGGCGAGCGGAAAGTTCATCACCGTCTATCCCAGGAACACCGCCGAACTGCACCGCGCGCTGACCGAGCTCGATCGGGACCTCGGCGGCGCCCCGGGACCGTACATACTCAGCGACCTGCGCTGGAATGAAGGCCCGCTCTACGTGCGTTACGGCGGCTTCGCGCTGCGGTTCGCCTACGCGGAGGACGGCAGCCGGCAACCGGCCATCGAGCGGCCCGACGGCATCCTGGTGCCCGACCGGCGCGAGCCGGTGTTCACCGTGCCCGAGTGGGTCCCCGTTCCCACGTTCCTGGCCGAGGCGGCGGCCCCCCGGATGAAATCCGAACAGCCCGAGGAGTTCCCGTACGAGATAACCGGCGCGTTCCACTTCTCGAACGGAGGTGGGGTCTACCGGGCGCGCAGGCTCCGGGACGGCGGGGAGCTGGTCTTGAAGGAGGCCAGGCCGCACGCGGGGCTGGACCGTATCGGGCGCGACGCCTTGGCCCGGCTGCGGGCGGAGCACGCGGCATTGACCGCCTTCGCGGATATTCCGGGCATCCCTCGAGCCTACGACTATCACGTCCTGGGCGGTCATGAGTTCCTGGCCATGGAACACATTCCGGGAATATCTCTCCAAAAGTGGATAACTATTAACTATCTCTACCTCCGAGAGGCGGACGAGCGCTCGACCACGGACTACCTGAGGTCCGTGGAGCGCATCCTGGAACAGGTCGGGGACACACTCACGGCGGTACACGCCCGGGGCTACAGCTTCAACGACATCCAGCCGAGCAACATCATGATCGACGACGACCTGCACGTGTCGTTGATCGACTTCGAGGCCGTCCAGCCCCGGACCTACGCGGGGCCCCGCGCCCTGGGCACACCGGGTTTCGCCGCGCCGCCCTCGCTCAAGGGGGTCGCCGGCGACCAGTACTCGCTCAACGCGCTGCGTTTGTTCCTCTACCTGCCGCTCACCTCCCTCCTGGAACTCTGTCCGCCTCAGGCGACCACGCTGATCGCCGCCGCCCGTAGGAACCTGGGCCTCGACGACAGCATCACGGAACCATTGACCCGAGCACTGTCCGCGGCGGGGCCGGCCGCCTCCGGTCTGCGCCCCGTCGACCCGCACCTGGCGTTCCGGCGCGCCGCGGGCCCCTGGGATGCCCACACGGCGGCACTGGTGGCATCGATCCGCGCCACGGCCACACCCGACCGTCGCGACCGGCTGTTCCCCGGGGACATCGGGCAGTTCTACGACGGAGGCGGCGGCGTGGCCTTCGGTGCCGCAGGTGTCGTGGACGCCCTGTTCACCGCCGGCGAGACCGACGTCGACGGCTACGTCCAGTGGCTCGCACGCGACCTGCGCTCCGGACCCCTGCCACGCCTGGGCTTCTACGACGGAATGGCAGGCATCTGCCATGTTCTGTACAACCTGGGGGATCATGACACCGCCCTCGGGTACTACGACAGGATCGCCGAGGAGAGCCGGTCCATGCCCGGGACCAAGCTCTTCGACGGGCTGTCCGGGATCGGGCTGACCAGCCTGGACTTCTACCGCCGTACCGGAGACCATCGCTATCTGGAGCATGCCGTCCAAACCGGCGCCACAGTGGCGAAGGCCATCGATGCCGGCACCTTCGCCGTAGGACCCCGGACCTTGCCCGCCGACGCCGCGCCGCGCAACGGCCGTGGCAACACCCCGGACAACTTCACCGGCGGCCTGCTGTACGGATGGTCGGGACCGGCACTCTTCATGGTGCGGCTCTACGAGGTCACCCATGACAACCGCTGGCTGCGGGCCGGCCTGGCGGCAGCCCACCGGGACCTCGACGGATGCGAGCCCGTCGGCGACGGCACGCTCCAAGTGCGGAACGGATCACGCGTCCTGCCCTACCTCGCCACGGGCAGCGCCGGCGTCGCTCTGGTCGCCGACCTGCTGTTGCGCCACCGGCACGACGACCGGCTCGCGCAGTCCTTCGAGAGCCTGGGCCGGGCCTGCGCCCTCGAGTTCTGTGTCGGAGGAGGACTGTTCAACGGCAGGGCGGGACTGACGGGAGCGCTCCGCCAGATCGCGCACCGACTGGGCTGGCCCGACTGGCGGACACGGGTCGACAACGGCATCGAGGCCCTGAACCTGCACGCCCTGTCCGACGAACACGGTCTCGTCTTCGCCGGCGAGCAGAATCTGCGCGCCTCGACCGACCTCGCCACCGGTTCCGCCGGAGTCCTGCGTCTCATCAACGTACTGACGGGGCGCGGCAGCGAGCTTCTGCCCTTCCTGGAACCGGTCCCGTGGGGCCCGGCCCACCCGGATCCCTCGGCTGACGCCCCACGCCATACGGCCCAGGCATGGCGGCGCACAGCCGAGAGCCCTGTCGCATCGACCGGGGAAAGGAGGTGAAGACCATGACGAACTTCGTGCTCGGCTTGCAGGCGCTGGAGTCGGAACCCAGCGCTCCCGACGCCCTCGCCAGCGGCTCGACGTCGTTCTGCTGCGACTGCAGCTGGATCAGCACCACCTGCTGACGCAGCACCCGACTGTGCCGGGGCGTGGGACCGCATCCGGATGCCCGCCCCGGCACAGTCGGCCGGACTCCAGACAACCAGTTCCGCACCGAAGGTCAGGCGGGCTGCTTCACCATACCGCTCGCAGGAGGTCAACGATGAGCCGGGCACAGCGCGTAGGACTGCGCGAACTGTTGTACTACTTGCGGGGCCATCTGCCGGTCATGGCTCTGGCGGCGCTGCTGTCCCTGACCGCCGCGGCGGGCACGCTGCTCCAGCCGCTCCTGATACGTTCCCTGATCGACGCCATCTCCGCCGCACGATCGACCGCGGCACCGGCGGCCATGCTCGCCAGCCTCCTTCTGGGAGCTGCCGCACTCAACGGTGTCCGCGACTACCTGCTGCGCCGCACCGGAGAGAGACTGGTCCTCACGATGCGGGAACGCCTCGCGGCGCACGTACTGCGCCTGCCGATCGCGGAATACGACCACCGCCGCACCGGTGACCTGCTGTCCCGGGTCGGTGCAGACAGCAGCCTGCTCCGCTCCGTGGTCACCTCGGGGCTCTTCGAACTGGCCACCGGAAGCCTCACGATCCTGGGCGCGGCCATCGCCGCCTTCCTGGTCGACCCACTGCTGTTCGTGGTCACCTGTGCGGGCATGGCCGTGGGGCTCACCGGCGCCACCCTGGTCGCACACAGAACGCGTCCGCTGGCCGAGGAGGCGCAGACACTGCTCGGCGAGATGACCTCCGGAGTCGAGCGGGCCATCCGGGGCGCCCGGACCATCCGTGCCGCCCGTGCCGAACAGCGGGAAACCGAGGTCGTCGAAGCCATGGCCCGTCGGGCCTACGACGTGGGCGTCCACCAGGCCAGGCTTCAGGCGCTCATCAACCCTCTCGCCCACATCGCCACCCAAGGTGTCCTCCTCCTCGTACTGGGAGTCGGAGGCAGCCGCGTCGCCAGCGGGAAGCTGTCCGTGGGCGATCTCGTGGCGTTCGTGCTGTTCCTCTTCTTCCTCGTCCTGCCCGTGGGGCAGGTGGTCAGCGCCAACTCCCAGTTGCAGACCGGCCTGGGTGCGCTCCAGCGGGTCGAGGACCTGCTGCGCCTGCCGACGGAGACCATGGACGACCACCAGGCCGACCGGGCCGCCGCGGCTCCCGGTCCGCGTCGGCCCGCCCGCCCCGATCCGACGAAGGTTCCCGCGCTCACCTTCGACGACGTCACTTTCGGCTACGCCTCGGGCGATCCTGTGCTGCGGAACGTGAGCTTCACCGTCCCCGCGGGCACGCGCACGGCGCTCGTGGGACCGTCCGGCGCAGGCAAGTCCACCCTGCTCGCCCTGGTGGAGCGCTTCTACGACGTCACGTCCGGCTCCATCCAGATCGACGGGATGGACATCCGCCGGCTGCCGCGCGACCAGTTACGGGCCAGGTTGGGGTACGTCGAGCAGGAAGCGCCCGCCCTGGCCGGAACGATCCGCAGCAACCTCACGCTCAGCTCGCCCGACGCCACCGACGACCAGTTGCTGGCCGTACTCGACACCGTCAATCTGGCCGGCATCGCCGAGCGCTCACCCCTCGGCCTCGACGCCCAGGTAGGTGAAGGCGGAGTCCTGCTCTCCGGAGGCGAACGCCAGCGTCTGGCCATCGCTCGCACGCTCTTGGCGACTCCGCCGATTCTGCTGCTGGACGAGCCCACCAGCAACCTCGACGCACACAACGAAGCCGCCTTCCGTGACGCGGTCGACGCCGTCTCCGCCGGCCACACGCTGCTGATCGTGGCACACCGGCTCGCCACCGTCGTCGACGCCGACCGAATCGTCGTCATGGACAGCGGCCGGGTGATGGCGGTAGGCAGCCACGAGGAACTGACCCGAACCAACCCCCTCTACCGCGATCTCGCCTCCCACCAGCTGCTGATCGCCTGATCCCAGGAGGAACCCGATGAGGACCACAGCGGCGGGGGACACTCCGAGCATCGCCATCATCGGCGCGGGACCGCGCGGAACGTCCGTCCTCGAACGGATCGCCGCGAACGCGGCGGAGTTCCTGCCCAACAGGCTCCTGGACGTCCACGTCATCGACCCCTACCCGCCCGGAGGCGGCTACGTGTGGCGTCGGCGGCAACCGGCCTTGCTCTGGTCGAACACCCGAGTGGACGAGTGCACGCTCTTCACCGACCATACCGTGGACTGCGACGGTCCCGTGGTCTGCGGCCCGACACTCGCCGAGTGGGCCACCGAACTGTCCCGGGGCTCTCTCGACCTCCCCGACGGCTATCGGCCGAGGCCGGAAAGCCTCGCCGAGGCCAAGCGGGCACACGAGGGCTGGTTCGGCACCCGACCGTTCGTCGGCGACTATCTCGCCTGGGTGTTCTGGCGCACCGCGCGGAACTCCTCGCCGCGAATCCACGTACGCACCCATCAAGCACGCACGCTGGACGTCAGCGACCTGCCCGGCGGACGACAGCGGATCACCCTCGCCGGGGGCGACACGCTGGACGTGGACTTCGTCCTCCACGCGCAGGGGAACTTCCCCGTCCGCCTGCGCGGAGGAGAGGAACTGCTGGCCAGGAAAGCCGCCGCTCATCAGCTCACCTATGTGCCGCCCGCGTCCACTGCCGACATCTCGCTGGACCCGGTGCGCCCGGGAGAACCCGTGATCGTACGCGGCCTCGGCCTGGCCTTCATCGACGTCATGATCCTGCTCACGGAGGGACGAGGCGGTCGATTCCTTCGGAACGCCGACGGCGAACTGCGCTACGAGCCGTCGGGCCGGGAACCGCTCATCTACGCGGGCTCCCGCCGCGGAGTGCCCTACCGCTGCAAGTTCGCGTACCCGCTGCGGCGGCCTGCCGCGGAGCACCCGCGGCATTTCCGGCTCGCCGCACTGGAGAACAGGCCCCTGGACTTCAGCACCGATCTGTGGCCGCTCATCGCACGGGAGCTAAGCGAGGCCGGCTACCGCGAACTGGCCACATCGCACGGCGACCGCCTGGCCATGGCCCCAGATGCCTTCCTCACTCGTCTGTCCACAGTGGGGTGGAACACCTCCGAGTTCAAGGAGCTCATCGCGCACGCGGTGCCGCACCGCGGGGACCGCATCGACATCGAAGCGCCGGACCAGCCTCTCACGGGCCGCCGCTTTCCCGACCACGCGGCCCTCCAGCGGTGGATGACCGGTTATCTCGCCACTGATCTGGCACGGGGACGCGACCCTCGCCACAGTGCTCATCTCGCTGTCTACCACGCCCTGTTCTCCGTGATGAACACCCTTTGGGAGGTGGTGCGCAACGGCCGGATCTCCCCCGGATCCGGGGATCAGGACATACCCGCCTTCCTCTCCCGGTGCCGTTTTCTCAGTAGCGGACCGCCTGCTCCCCGCCTCGAACAACTCCTGGCCCTCGCGCGCTGTGGCATCGTCCGATTCCTCGGCGCCCACACGGAGATCTCCTGCCGGGGCGGTGTGTTTCAGGCACGCTCCCGCTCCGTGGACGCGACGGTCCGCGCCCGCGCCCTGGTGGAGGCGCGCCTGCCCCGCCGGGCGCTCTCCCTGACGACCGAACCCCTGTTGCTCCGCCTCCTCGAGCGCGGCGACATCCGTGAGGAGACGCGGATCGATCCTTCCACCGGCCGCAGGCAGTCCACCGGCACCCTGGACACCGCCGGTGGCCGCCCGGTACGCGCGGACGGAAGGCCTCACCCGGCCCGGCTGATCACGGATCCGGGTGATTTCCCGCGCCCCCGCGCCAACTCGCCCTTCCTCCGCCAGAGCGACGCTGCGGCCCGCATGGCGCTGCGAAGCGCGGCGGAGTCATTGTGAGTCCTGGCGTTCGGTCAGGAGAAACCAAGGCCACAGGTCGGCTACGACAGTGGCACCTTCAGGATCTGCGCCAGCCGGGCGCCGCCATAGCCGGCGAGTAGCACCCCGGCCATCTCCACCATGCGCATCGGCAGCGGGGCGCGGGCGCGGTTCTCCGGCCACGCCGAGTTCGGCAGGACGCGATTTTCCAGACTCTCCTGGTTCGGCGCGGCACAGTTCACCGGCACCGCCCAGTTCGTCAGAGCGCAGTTCTCCGACGACGCTCTCTCCAGCCAGACGGATTTCTCCGGTACTGCCTGGTTCGAGCGGGCGCAGTCCTCCCGCGAAGCCGAGTTCGCCTGGGCTCGCGCGTGGCCTTCGGCAGAACATCGGTGGGACCAGATCGCCAGCGCCGGCGGCGCGTTCGCCGGGTGTGTCCTTGCGGGCTGACGCCCTTCTGCGCGTCGCGCCGGGTCTAGTCGGCCCAGGCACGCTCGAGCAGGGTGCCGAAGGTGGCGGGCTCTCGCCCGATCAGCTCGGCGAGCGTCGAGTCGGCGGTGGTGAACTCGCCATTCCGCGCCGCTGCGAAGATGCTCAGCATCAGGTCGGCGATCGGGGCTGGGGCGCCGTGCGCCAGGGCCTGCTCGCGGAAGGCGTCGTCGGGGACGACGGTGCGCGTGAAGGGCCGTCCGATGGCCTGGGACGCGATCTCGGCGATGGTGGCGAAGTCGAGCGCCGCCGCGCCGGTGAGCGGCGGGGTGGGCCCCTCGAAGCGGCCCTCCTCGGCGAGAATTGCGGCGGTGGCATCGGCGAGGTCGTCGTGGCCGGTCCAGGCGACGGGGCCGTCGGCGGGGAGGGCGATGTCACCGGTGCGGCGGGCGGCCTCCAGGAACTGCAAGGCGCTGGCCGCGTAGAAGCCGTTGCGCAGCGCGGTCCAGGGCAGGCCGGTGGCGCGCAGCAGGTCCTCGGTTCGGGCGTGGTCGCGGCACGCCTGGAAGCGGGAGTCGTGGGCGGCGCCCATTTGGCTGGTGTAGAGGATACGGCCGACGCCGGCTCTCACGGCGGCGTCGATGGCGGTGCGATGGCCGGTGACGCACTCCTCGCCCGTGCGGTCGAGGGAGACGAGGAGCAGCTGCTCGGCACCTTCGAAGGCACGCACGAGCGAGGCGGGGTCGTGGAAGCTGCCCTGCCGGACACGGACGCCGCGGTCGGCGAGGTCCTGGGCCTTGCGGGGGTCGCGGACGCTGACGCCGACGCGGTCGGCGGGGATGCGCTCCAGGAGGCGTTCGACGGTGCGGCGGCCGAGCTTTCCGGTGGCTCCGGTCACGATGATCACGGGTTCTCCCAACGCTGTTTCCAGTGGAACCACTTTGACGTTAACACTGGAATATCGTTGGAATCAAATCCTCGGTATCATCGATCCATGGCTACGCGCGGCAACACCGGCAGTCCTCGTCACCGCATCGTCGAGGCAGCCGTCGAGCTACTGGAGAAGGGCGGCCCGGACGCGGTGAGCACCCGGGCGGTCGCCGCCGCGGCCGGGATGCAGCCGCCGGCGATCTACCGCCTCTTCGGTGACAAGGAGGGGCTCCTCGATGCCGTCGCGGAGCACGGCTACGCGCAGTTCCTGGAGAGCAAGCGCGCGCAGCTCGATCCCCAACCACGGGACGCGGTGGAGGACCTGCGGTGCGGCTGGGACATGGTGGTGGAGTTCGGGATCTCCCGCCCCGAGCTGTTCGCGGTGATGAGCAGGGCCACCGGCCGGGAGGCGGACATGGCACACCGCGCGGGCTTGGAGATCCTCCATGGCCGGGTGCGCCGACTGGCGGCCGGGGGGTGGCTGCGGGTCGACGAGGAGCTGGCTGCCCAGATCATCCAGGCCACCGGCCGAGGCGCGGTCACCACCTGGCACTCCACCCCGGCAGACCGCCGCAATCCGGCGCTGCTGACCACCCTCCGCGAGGCCATGGTCGCCGCCATCACCCGCGCCGAACCGACGGTCCCCGCCGGGGAGACCGGCCCCGCCGCGGCGGCCCGCGCGCTGCGCGCCGCTCTCCCCGAGGATGCCGATGTCCTGAGCGACGCCGAGCAGCACCTGCTGCGCGAGTGGCTCACCCGCCTCGCAGCGGACAGTGGCGCTCCGCGTGCCTGATCGCGCGTCAGGAGTCCTCGTGCGTGCGGCTCAGGCCGAGGCGGTGTCACCGCGCGCGTGCCCTCACGCTTCCCCCCGGAAGGTGTTGCGGTACGCGCAGGGTGACACACCCAGTACCTCCCGGAAGTGCTGACGCATCGCTGTGCTCGCGCCGAAGCCGGCTTCGGCCGCGATCCGGTCCACAGGCTCGTCCGTGCGTTCCAGCAGCCGACGGGCGTACTGCAGGCGCTGCTGACCGAGCCACTGCATCGGCGGCATCCCCGTCTCCTGCCGGAACTCGCGCGTCAACGTCCGCACGCTCGTCGCCGCCCGGCGCGCCAGGTCCTCCAGGGTGAGGCGCTCACCGAGGTGTTCCAGGGCCCAGGCGCGGGTGGCGGCGGTGGAAGTGTCGCCGGGTTCGGGCACGGGACGGTCGATGTACCGGGCCTGACCGCCTTCTCGGTGCGGGGGGGACCACCGTGCCTCGGGCGACGGTGTTGGCGACGTCGACACCGTGGTCACTGCGGATCATGTGCAGGCACAGATCGATTCCCGCAGCCACGCCCGCGGACGTGAGCACACCCTGGTCATCGGTGTACAGCACGTCGGGGTCCACATCGATCTCCGGGTAGAGGGCGGCCAACTCAGGACGGGACTTCCAATGCGTCGTCGCCCGCCGACCCGCGAGCAGGCTCGCTGCCGCCAGCACGAACGACCCGGTGCAGATGGAAGCCAGACGTGCTGTCGGGGGAGTCTCCGCGAGTGCCGCCCGTACAAGCGGGCTCAACCGGCCACGCCGCTGCGGGCCGTAGTCCTCGATCGCGGCGGGCACGATCACCGTGTCCGCGTCGCGCAGCGCCTGCGGCCCCAGCGGCACGTTGACGGTGAAATCGGCGTCCGTGCGGACCTCACCCGGTTCCACGGCACACGTCACGACCGAGTACAGCGGGGGCAACCGGCGGCGGGGGTACTTCGCCGAGGAAGGCGGTGCCCAGTGGACGGATGAGCCGACGGTGTTCCCCGATGCGGGCCTGCTGACCATCCCCGGCCGCACCCGGGCGCTCGCCGATCTTCGTCGACTTCGTTTCCTGGCGCCGCCACCACCGCTGACCAGCTGATGGGTGCGCGCTGAGGACCGCAGCGCGAGCCCGTCGATGAATGCCTGTTGGCGTGGTCCTCGAGGGCCACGCCAACAGGCTGCACGTCATGCGTCTGCGTCCGAGCGGGTGTTCGATGTCGGGCTTCGGCAGCGCCGCCACGGCGGACCCGGTCGAGTATCCCCGCACACTGTTCCGGTCGTTCCGGGTGGCCGGCACCCGCGGGCGCCGGGCCCGGTAGTTCGAGAGGGCCCGGCAGCCGTGGGTGCCCGACGAGCGGCCTGTGCACGTGGTGTGACACGGGCCACTGGTCAGGTCGCGCTTGGGACTGTCACGACATCAGGGTTCAGGAGGGAGAGGCGCTCACCGTCACCGCTCCCCGGTAGAAGGCGTGATCCGACACCTTCAGGTACTTGCCGTCGGCGTCCCGGGCGGCCTCCGTTTCGCGGTCCGTGAAGACCGTGCCCGCGGCGTCCTTGAGGTACATGGGGATGGCGTCGCCACTAAGTGTCGCCTCGTCGGTGGTCTCCGAGAAGAAGATGTAGTCGATCTTGCTGTTGCGCTTGTCCTTGGGCAGCGGCGACAGGTCGACAATGGTCGACTCACCGGTCCGGCAGCTCGTGTCGGTGCCCACGACACAGTCCGGATCCGACTGGGTCCAGTACGCGGGGTCGTCGTGGTCGGCCTCGTAGAACCTGCCGATGCCCCCGCCCGGCTCGGCGGTGTCACGATAGAAGCTGTCCAGGGCCGGGGTGCGGTTCGGGTACGGGAGCGTGTTGAAGTCCCCGCCCACCACGACGACCTTGCCGGCGGCGATGTCGCCGTCGAGGTCGGAGGCGAGGCGCGCCGCCTGCGCGACCCGGGCCCGCTCGTTGACCTGCTTGTCGTCGTCGTAGGCGCGCAGGTGCACGCTGCAGCCCTTCACCTTCCGAGGGACGTTGGCTAGGGCCACGTCGTAGCAGAGGGCCTTGAACGTCCGCGCCGGGTTGACCGGGCTGCCGTCGTTCTTGATCTGGTAGCGCTCGCCCCCGAGGGGGATCTCGTCCGGCTGGCCCACCAACGTCCCTCGGGCACCGAGGACCTGTCCGATCCAGCAGCGCTTGTCGTCATTGGTCGGGTCGGCGTCCATGTTCACCGAACAGTCGGACGCACCGCAGCCCGTGTAGTTCGTGAGCAGGGGCGTGTAGCCGAATTCGTAGGTCCCCTTGTACCTGTTCCTGAACCAGTCGTACTGCGGCCAGCACACCTCCTGCAGCATGACCAGGTGCGGCGCGAAGGAGTCGATCTGGTCGGCGATGAGCGGCAGCTTCCCCGTCCCTCCCTTGTTGCACAGGCCCCCGCACATGTTGAAGCTGACCGTCTTGAGGCCGATGTCGGTCCCGGCCCCGACGTCGGCCCGCTTCGTGTCGGTCGCCGTCCGCTTCGTGTCCGTGGCCGCCGCGCGGTCGGACCGAAGCAGATGCGCCCCGTTCTGGGCAAGGCCCGCCATCAGGACGACCGAGAGGGCGACCACGAAGGCCGCCAGTAATCCGCGTGTTCTCATCGCTTCCCCCCTGAGGAAATCGGCAAAGGCCATGATTGTAACGCGGCGTGAACAACTCTGTCCGCTTCGTGTTCGAGCGGCCGCAGCAGCGCCTCGCCCGCCACGCTGCCGGTGCGGCGGGCCAGTGGTTCAGCCTCGCTGTCGGGGCTGAACTGTTGCCTCGGGTCGATCAAGCGTTGACATCCTCCGGGCCTGAAGGCCGGGGATTCCCGCCTGCTCCCACACAGGTTGTGTGGGCCGCTTCGGGTGGGTTCCTGCTTCGTCACGCGGTGCGGGCACGGACGCCCGTCTGTTGAGTCGGCACGGAGCGCGGTGCCGGTGTTGCCACCGGTCCGTTTCTCCGTGCCGCTCGCCGAACCCGGCGTGCGTGTCTCCACGCACCGGGCTCTCCACGGTCTCTGCCGTTCAGGCGTGGTTGAGATGTGCCCAGGGGTGGGGGATCGGGGCCGGGCCCCTCCCCGCTCAGTGCCTCCCCTGGACGGTGGACTCCCTGACCACGAGCTCGAAGCCGGGGAGGATGCGTCGCGGCACGGGCGGGGTCCGGGCGGCGATGCGTTCCACGACGCAGTCCACGGCTATCTGCGCGATGGCCTGCTTGTCGGGGGCCACCGTGGTCAGCGCCACCGCCGCGTACCGGGCCTCCTCGATGTCGTCGAACCCGGCCACCGCGATGTCCTGGGGGACGCGCAGGCCGCGTTCGGCGAGCACCCGCATGGCGCCCAGGGCGACCATGTCGTTGAAGGCGAACACGGCGTCGGGCCGCCCGCCCCGGTCCAGCAGGGCGGCCATGCCCGCCGCGCCGTCCTGGCGGTCGAAGCCGTCGGTGGCGACGATCAGCGGCTCGGGGGGCTTCAGCCCGGCCGAGGTGTGCGCCTCCCGCCATCCGCGAAGACGCAGGTGCGCGGGTTCCCGCGCGCTCTCCCGGCGGGCTCCGAGGAAGGCGATGCGGCGGCGGCCGGTGTCGAGCAGGTGCTGGACCGCTGCGCGGGCCGCCGCCACGTTGTCGATGGCGATGTGGTCGAAGGGCGCGTCGTACTCGCGCTCCCCGAGGAGCACCAGGGGCGAGGTGTCGGTGCGCGAGAACAGGTCCTCGGTCTCCATCCGGATCGGGCTGAGGATGAGGCCGTCGATGATCTGGGCGCGGAAGCCCTGGCAGACGAGGACCTCCTTCTCGCGCAGTCCCGCCGTGTGGTCCAGCAGAACGGTGTAGTCGTGCCGCGCGGCCGCGTCGATGACGGCGCCGGCGACCTCGGAGAAGTAGGGGTTCCCCAGCTCGGGGACGGCCAGGGCGATGATGCCGGTGCGGCCGTTGCGCAGGTGGCGGGCGACGAGGTTGGGCCGGTACCCGAGTTCGTCGATGGCCCGCTGCACGCGCGCCCTGGTCCCGGGGGAGACATGGACATAGTTGTTCACGACGTTCGACACAGTCTTGACGGAGACCCCGGCGCGCTGTGCGACGTCCTTCAGGCTGACGCCCACTGAACTCCTTTGGTCGGGCGGGGCGTCCCGGGCCGGCGCGGATCGCGGTCCGGTCCGGTGCGCCGGGCGCGCCGAACGGTCGGCCGGCCCCGGGACGCCGTCCCGGGCCGAGGCGGTCAGTCCGTCCGCCGCGTGCGGCTGAGCAGGATCTGGGCCAGGACCACGACGGCCAGGAAGGCGCCGTTGACCGTGTCGGTGAAGGCGGAACCGTACTGGGAGAAGTAGTGGTCGATCAGGTTGTGGATGACGGCCAGCACCAGTACGCCGCTCGCCGTTCCGCCGATCGAGCCGCTGCCGCCGGTCAGGAGCGTGCCGCCGATCACCACGGAGGCGATGGCGGTGAGCTCGTAGCCGACGCCGATCGTGGTGACGCCGGAGCCCAGGCGGGCGCTGCCGAGCGCGCCCGCGGCCGCGGCGAGGGTGGCCGACAGCACGTAGACGAGGACCTTGGTGCGGGCCACGGGCAGGCCCATCAGCGAGGCCGCGTTCTCGTTGCCGCCCAGCGCGGTGACCGTGGCGCCGAACCGGGTGCGGGTGAGCAGCAGTGCGCCGAGGAGGAACAGCGCGGCGACGATCAGCACCGGCACCCAGGTGCCCTCGCCCAGCCGCCGGAACGCGGAGTCCGCGGGGACGAGATACGTGGTGGCCCCCTCGTCCGTCAGGGCCTGCAACAGCCCGCGTGCGCCCAGGAGTCCGGCCAGGGTGACGATGAACGGCGCCATCCGGGCCCGGGAGACGAGCAGCCCCTGCACCGTGCCCCACACCGCGCCGACGGCGAGCGGCAGGACGATCGCCGACCAAGTACCGCCGGTGTGCGCCCCGTAGGCGCCGAGGACGCCGCCGAGGGCGTACATGGATCCGACGGAGAGGTCGATGCCGCCGGTGAGGATGACGAAGGCCATCCCGAGCGCCAGCAGCCACACGAAGGCGTTGTTGCCGAGGATGCTGGAGATGTTGGACCAGGTCGGGAAGGTGGAGGAGGTCGCCGAGGCGATGGCGACCATCAGCACCAGCACGGCCAGGGCGCCCCGGCGCTGGATGTGGGAGGCCAGGCGTTCGCGCGGCGCGGCCGGCCGCGCCGCGTCGGGCGCGGAACCCGCGGGCGACGTGGCGGGTCGCAGGGCGGAGGGGGTCATCGAGTACCACGCTCCTGTGAGGCGTAGACCGCGAAGCAGATGATGGCGGCCTCCACGAGTTGGGTGTACGACGTGTGCACGTTGTGCTGGGTGAGGACGGCGGTGATCAGCTGCATGAACAGCGCGCCCGCCACCGTGCCCAGGACGCGTACCCGGCCGCCGGTCAGCGGGGTGCCGCCGACGACGACCGCGGTGATGGCGTTGAGCTCCATGTTGAGACCCTGGTTGGCGGGGTCCGCCTCGGCGCCGTGCCCGACGATCATCGCGCCCGCGAAGGCGGCGAGGACGCCGGAGAGAACGTAGACGGTGACGAGGACGCGGCGCACCGGCAGACCGGCCAGTTTGCTCGCCTGCCGGTTGTCACCGATGGCGACCAACTGCCGGCCGAACGTGGTCCGGCGCACCAGCAGCGCGGTCAGCACGGCGCACGCCCCGGCGATCCACGCCATGACGGGCACGCCCGCCAGACCGTCCGAACCGAGGCCGAGCAACCCGGAGTCGGTGACCGCCTTCGCCGAGTTGCCGTTGATCAGCTCGGCGGCACCGCGCAGGCCGATCATGAGGGAGAGGGTGGCGACGATCGGCTGGATGCGTGCGAAGGCCACCATCGTGCCGCCGACCGCTCCCGAGACGGCGCCGGCCACCAGGGCGATCAGCACCGCGAGCGGTGCGCCGTAGCCGAGGTAGAGCGGGACGACGGAGGCGGCCAGGGCGATGACGGCGCCCACCGACAGGTCGACGCCCTCCGTGCCGATGACCAGGGCCATGCCGAGCGCGACCATCAGGGTCGGCGCCACCTGGAAGAGCTGGATGCGGACGTTGCCCGCGGACAGGAACGAGGTGTCCAGGACAGCGGCCACCACGAACAGGGCGACCAGCGCGGCGTAGACGCCGTACGCCTGGAGGAGCCGGGTCAGCCGGGCGCGGTCCAGCAGGTCTGGGCCGGCCCAGGTGGTGGGAGTCATCGGAGCTCCTCCTTCGTCACGGCCGGGCCGGTCGCCGCCGGGCCGGTCGCCGCCGGGCCGGTCGCCGCCGGGCCCGCCACGGCCGGCCCGGCCGTCCGGCCCTGGCGCTGCCTGTGTTCGTCGTCGGTGCGTACGCCGCCCTCGCCGTCCTCGCCGCCCTCGGCCGCCGTCCCGGCGTCGCCGGGCCGCGCGGCGGAGGCGAGCGTGTCGAGCACGGACCGCTCGCTCACGTCCTCACCCTCGAGACGGCCGACGGCCCGGCCGTCCTTGAGGACGACGATCCGGTCCGAGCCCTCGATCAGCTCCTCCAGGTCCGAGGAGATCAGCAGCACCCCGAGCCCCTGTCCGGCGAGTTCGTCGATGAGTGCCTGCACCTCCGCCTTGGCGCCCACGTCGATGCCCCGGGTGGGTTCGTCCAGCAGCAGCACCTTGGGGTCGAGGCACAGCCAGCGGGCCAGGAGCACCTTCTGCTGGTTGCCGCCGGACAGGTCGCTGACCTTCTGGTCCGGGCCGGACGCCTTGATGCGCAGACGTTCCATGAAGAAGCGCACGACCTCGTCCTGCTTGGCCTGCGAGACCACGCCGGCCCGGGCCAGGCGGGGCAGGAGGGCCAGGGAGATGTTCTCCCGGACGGACAGGTTGGGCAGGATGCCCTCCGTCTTGCGGTCCTCGGCGAGCATCACGACCCCGGCCTTGATGGCAGCGGCCGGACTGCGCCGGGCGAGCGGGGTTCCGTCCACCACGACGGTGCCGCCGTCCGTGGCCAGCGCGCCGGTGATCGCCTTGGCGGTCTCGCTGCGCCCGGCCCCGAGCAGCCCGCCGAGTCCGACGACCTCGCCGCGGTGGATGTCGAGGCCGACGTCGTGCACCCGGTGCCGCACCGTCAGTCCGGTGGCGCGCAGCGCCGGCACACCTTCGAGCCGGTCGTGCTGGTCGGTGCCGAACGCGGTGGCGCCCTTGGTCCGGACGGTGGACATCTCCCGGCCGAGCATGAGCGAGATGAGCTCGAGCCGTTCCAGGCCGGCCATGTCGCCGGTGTGCACGACCGCGCCGTCCCGCATCACGGTGACCCGGTCGCAGATCGCGTACAGCTCGTCGAGGCGGTGGCTGACGTAGACGACGGCGATGCCCTGCCGCTTGAGGTCGCGGATCACCGAGAACAGGGTCTCCACCTCGCGCGGTTCGAGCGACGAGGTCGGCTCGTCCATCACCACCACGCGGGCGTCGATCTGCACGGCGCGGGCCAGGGCCACCATCTGCTGGGCGCCCAGGCCCAGCGAACCCAGTGGCCGGGTGACGTCCACGTCCACGCCGTAACGCCTCAGCGCCTCGGTGGCGAGGCGGTTCATGGCCCGTACGTCGACGAGTCCGAACCGGCGCGGCTCGCGGCCCAGGCTCAGGTTGCGGGCCACCGACATCAACGGGACGAGGTTGACCTCCTGGTAGATGGTCGAGATGCCGGCCGCCTGCGCCTCCAGGGGGTTGCGGAAAGCGCGCTCCTCGCCCGCGAAGCGGACGCTGCCCGCGTCGGGCCGGTACACGCCGGTCATCACCTTGATCAGGGTCGACTTCCCGGCGCCGTTCTCGCCGATGAGGGCGTGCACCTCACCGGGACGCAGGCGGAAGTCCACCCCGTGCAGGGCGTGGACGCCCGCGAAGCTCTTGTCCACCCCGGCGACTTCCACGATCAAGTCGCTGCGAGGTGCCGGGTCCTGCTGGACCAACGTCTTCCTCCTCATCGGGCTGCCGCCGGCAGCCGCCGGTCTGCCGGGCCGGCCCGGGCCACGGGCCATGGCCCGGCCCCGGCGCGCCCGTCGCGAATCGCCTCAGTACACGAGGCCCTGGTCGAGCGCCTGCTTGGCGTTGTCGGCGGTGAAGTGGCCGTCCTTGATGATCACCTTGGGCTGTACGCCCGTGTCGCCGTAGAAGTCCCGCAGCGCCTGGAAGGCCAGTGGGCCGAAGCGGGGGTTGGTCTCGATGTCCGACACCATCCGGCCGGCGGCGACGTTCTTCACGGCCTGCTCGATGCCGTCGATGGAGACGACCTTGACGTCCTTGCCGGGTGTCTTGCCGGCGGACCTGACGGCCTGGATCGCGCCGAGCGCCATCTCGTCGTTCTCCGCGTAGACCGCGTTGATGTCGGAGTGGGACTGCAGCAGCTGCTCCATGACCTTCTGGCCGTCGGTCTGGGAGAAGTTGCCGGTCTGGGAGGCCACGATCTTCATCTTCGGGTACTTGGCCTTGGCCTGGTCCTCGAAGCCCTTGGTCCGGTCCGTGGTGACGTTGTTGCCCGGGGTACCGGTCAGGATGGCCACGTGGGCCTCGCCACCGGTGGCGCCGGCGAGGTCGTCGGCGGCGATCTGCGCCTGGTGGTAGAAGTCCGACCCGATGAAGGCCATGAAGCCCGTGCAGGCGGTGCCGCCGACCGTGCGGTCGATGGTGAGCACGGGGATCTTGGCGGACTTGGCCTTGGCGAGGGCCGGCCCGAGACCGTCGGAGTTCTCGGGGGCGACGATCAGGACCTTGGCGCCCTGGGCGATCATGTCCTCGATCTGCGAGTTCTGTGCGTTGACGTCGGCGTTGGCGTTGCGCTGGATGAGCTTGACGCCCAGCTTCTTCGCCTGCTGCTCGATGCTCTTGGTCTCGGTCGCGCGGAAGGGGTTGCTGGTCGACTCCGACTGGGAGAAGCCGACGAGCGTCTTGCCGTCGGTGATGTCCAGCTGGGGGACACCGCCGCCGTAGGTCTTGTACGTGCAGCCGGGGCCCGCCGCGGACGGCGAGGCGACCTGCTGGGAGGCGGCCGCGTTGTCGTTCGCGGCCGTGGAGGAGCGGGAGTCGCCGCCGGAGTCGGACGAGCCCGACTTGGTGCATCCGGTGACGGCCAGGCACAGCCCGGCGGCCAGCACTGCGGCAGTGAGGGTCTTGGACTGGACGTTCACGCGCCGATCACATCCTCAACGGTGTGGACGAAGGGGCGGGGCGGAAAAGGCGGGGGGCCACCTGGGCCCTCGATCGAGGGTGCGGTGCCGACAGACGGGCTTTTCAACGTTGTAGACATTGGAGGAACGTCAAACCGGCTGTCAACCCGCGGTTCATAACTCTTCACGGGACGCGCTTCCCGGGCCGCGCGGTGACCGCACGAGCGGCGCGGCGGGTGGGCGACAGTACCCGTCACCGGACCGCCGGAACCTTCAATTGCCCTCTGAACAGCGGCTTCTGCGCGATGCGCGGCATTCCGGGGAGGAGCGCGGGAAGAATCGTGCACGGGGGTGGACACCCCGATCAGGGCTGTGCTGTCATGTGGCTGCTTTCGTTTACAACGTTGTTAGATCCGTCGTCGCCGAGAGCCGCCGTGCAGGCGGACCGAGCCCGTCCGCGCTCCGGCGCGGCCACCGTCAAAACCGCCCAATCCCGGCGCCGGGCGGCTCTCATGACGGGCCGTCAGGGCGGCGTCCCCGACGCCACCGGTCCGCGCCGTCCCGCCTCCCCGTGACACTCCACGCGACACCCGAAGAAGCACCCCACCGCGAACTGACACCTCCACCGGACACGGTCCTCGAACAGGAAGGGCAGCCATGGAACGCCGCACGTTCCTGACCGGCTCCATGTCGGTCGCCGGCACCGTCGTCCTGGCCGGCGCCACCACACCCGCGCACGCCGCCTCCCCGCCGGACCCGGTCCTCCCGCCCGCAGCCGCCCGCCGCCCCCACTACACCGCCAACCGCGCTCCGCTGCGGCCCGAGCCCTTCCTCCGGCTGCCGCCCGGCAGCATCACTCCGAAGGGCTGGCTGCGCGCCCAACTGGACCTGCAACTGGACGGGCTCAACGGACGCATGCCCGAGGTGTCCGACTACCTCGACGAGAAGACCAGCGGGTGGGCCGTGGCGGCCAACGACGGCTGGGAGGAACTGCCCTACTGGCTGCGGGGGTTCGGCGACCTGGGTTATGTCACCCAGGACAGCCGAGTCCTCGGGCTGACCCGCGCCTGGATCGACCGGATCCTCGCCACCCGGCAGTCCGACGGCTTCTTCGGCCCCGCCCGGCTGCGCACCTCGCTCGACGGCGGACCGGACTTCTGGCCGCACATGCCGGTCCTGGACGCGCTGCGCACCTGGCACGAGTACAGCGGCGACGACCGCGTCGTACCCACCCTGACCGGCTGGCTGAAGTACCTCCACGGCCGGCCCGGGACGCTGTTCGGGCGCGGCTGGGGCGCGGCCCGGGTCGGGGACACCATCGACACCGCCTACTGGCTCTACAACCGCACCGGCGAGGACTGGCTGCTCGACCTCGTCCACACCATGCACACCCACAGTGCCGACTACACCCACACCATCCCGACCTGGCACAACGTCAACCTCGCCCAGGGATTTCGCGAACCCGCCCAGTACGGCGTCCTCGCCGGCGACGACACCTTCCTCGGCGCCACCCACCGCGTCTACGACACCGTCATGGGCGCCTACGGGCAGTTCCCCGGCGGCGGCTTCGCCGCGGACGAGAACGCCCGTCCCGGCTACCACGACCCCCGCCAGGGCTTCGAGACGTGCGGCATCGTCGAGTTCATGCACAGCCACCAGCTGCTCACCCGCATCACGGGCGACACCGTGTGGGCCGACCGCTGCGAGGACCTCGCCCTCAACCTGCTGCCCGCCGCCTTCGACCCGCTGCAGAAGGGCACCCACTACGTCACGGCCGCCAACGGCGTCCAGCTGGACAACGTTGCCAAGAGCCACGGCCAGTTCAACAACTCCTTCGCCATGCATGCCTACATGCCGGGCGTCCACCAGTACCGCTGCTGCCCCCACAACTACGGCATGGGATGGCCCTACTACGCCGAGGAGATGTGGCTGGCCACCCTCGACGGCGGCCTGTGCGCGTCCCTGTACGGCGAGTCCACCGTCCGCGCGAAGGTCGGGGACGGCACCACCGTCACCGTCACCGAGCGCACGGAGTACCCCTTCGACGACACCGTCACCCTCACCGTCTCCACACCGCGCGCCGTCGTCTTCCCGCTGTACCTGCGCGTCCCGGGCTGGTGCCAGGAGCCGTCCGTCCGCCTCGGCGGCCGTCCCGCGGCCGTCCGGCGCAACGGCGGACACCTCGTCCTCGACCGCCGCTGGCACGACGGCGACCAGATCGTGCTGCGGCTGCCGATGCGCACCTCGGTGCGCACCTGGGACACCGAGGAGGACTCCGTCTCCGTCCACCACGGCCCGCTCGCCTACTCCCTGCGCATCGAGGAGGAATGGCGGCGGTCCGGCGGCAGCGACACCTGGCCGGAGTACGAGGTGCGCCCCGGCTCGCCCTGGAACTACGCGCTGGAACTGGACGCGCGCGACCCCGCCCGGGCCCTGGCCGTCGAACGCACCCGCGCCCGCGCCGCCAACCCCTTCACCCAGGACGGCACCCCGCTCCGCATCCGGGCCCGAGGCCGGCGGCTGCCCGGCTGGACGACCGACGACCAGAACGTCGTCGCCCCGCTCCAGCCGAGCCCCGCGCGCACCACGCAGCCGGTCGAACAGCTCACCCTGATCCCGGCCGCCGCCGCACGGCTGCGCATCACCTCCTTCCCGAGAGCCGCCGCCTCCTCCAGGGCCCTGGAATGGGCGGCGGTCACCGCCTCCTTCAGCGGCGTCGACAGCCCCCAGGCACTGCTGATGAACGCCGCCGTCGAGCCGTCCGGCTCCTACGACCGGACGGTTGCGCGCTTCACCTGGTGGGACCGCACCGGCACCGAGGAATGGGTCCGGTACGACTACGCCGAGCCCGTCCGCGTCGGCGCGGTGTCGGTGTACTGGTACGACGACACCGGTCACGGCACCTGCCGGGTCCCCGCGTCCTGGCGGCTGGAGTACCTCTCGGCGGACGGCGCCTGGCAGCCGGCCGGCGAGGACGCCGACCACGGCACCGCCGCCGACCGCTTCAACCACCTCTCCCTCCCCGCCGTCACCACCACCGCCCTGCGCCTGACCGCGCAGCTGAAGACCGGGTTCTCCGGCGGCCTGCTGGCCTGGCGCACCGAGCCGGACGGCCCGCGCGCCTGACAGCGGCCGGACGAACCCCCGCGCCTGCCGCCGGCCCCGGCCGGGCCCCCAGCAGGCTCACTCACCGCTCCCACGAAAGGTGAACCCCCTTTGAGTCCCGGAAGAAACCGCACCCCGCGTCCCCGCGCGCTGGCCGCACTCGCCCCGCTGCTCCTCGGCGCGGCGCTGCTCACCCCGGCCACCCTCGCGCACGCGGCGCCGGCCGCCGAGGCCGCCCGGAGCAGCACCGCGCAGGGACTGCGCAGTGACTGCTACCTCAGCTCCGACAGCACCTCACTGGACTTCGCCACCTACACCAGCAGCGGCGTCCAGCCCTCCCTGAACGTCAAGGACCTCATCCCGACCCTGCGCAGCTGCGCCGGCTCCACCCTGAACGTCGCCGTGCACTGGACGGGCATGCTGGACGTGCCGGCGGGCGGTTCGTACACGTTCTACATCAAGGGCGACAACGGCTTCCGCATGTCGCTCGACGGCGTGAGCGTCATCGACCACTGGACGACCGACTGGGACGTGCAGACCCAGTCCCAGCCCGTCACCCTGACCGCCGGAGCGCACCGGCTCTCCTTCGACTACAACCAGGGCAACGGCGGCGCCTACATCCAGACCGAGTGGTCGGGCCCCGGCATCGACCGGCAGCCCGTCCCCGACTCCGCCCTGCACCTGCCGGACGGCTACTCGCCCCTCGACCTGCACAGCACGGTGGACACCACCGGCCGCAAGGCCGTCGTGCAACTGCCCGCACCGGTGGACGCCCTGCCCGCGGACCTCACGAATCACCTGTCGGTGATCGCCGGCGGGCAGCGCTGGTCCCCGACGGTGACCACCGACCCCTCAAACCGCTCCGAGCTGGTCCTCACCGCCGCCGCCTCGGACACCCCGGCGGCCATGAAGTCCGAGGTCCGCATCAGCTATGACGGCCAGGGCGGACTGACCACCCCCGCCGGCCCGCTGGGCGTGTTCTCCAGCGTGGCGCGGAACGACTCCACCTGGTACTTCGCCACCAAGTGGGCCAAGGACGTCTCCCCTTCGAACGCGCTGCCCGACTACCCGCGTCCGCAGCAGACCCGCAAGCAGTGGACCAACCTGAACGGCACCTGGCAGTTCCAGGCCACAGCGCAGGACGCCCCGCTGCCCGAGGGGAAGCTCAGCGGGAAGATCCTGGTGCCGTATCCGATGGAGGCGCCCCTGTCCGGCGTCGCCGAGCACCACGACTGGTCGTTGTACCAGCGCACCTTCAAGGTACCGGCCGGCTGGCGGGTCGGCTCGGGCAACCGGCTGCACCTGAACTTCGGCGCGGTGGACTACGAGGCCTGGGTCTACGTCAACGGCCAGCAGGTCGCCCACCACACCGGCGGCTACCAGGCGTTCACGGCGGACATCACCGACGCCGTCACCCGTCACGGCGACCAGACGGTGCTGCTGAAGGTCAAGGACACCACCGACTCCTCGCAGCAGGCCACCGGCAAGCAGTCCCGCGACCCGAGCGGCATCTGGTACACCCCCACCTCCGGCATCTGGCAGACCGTGTGGATGGAGCCGGTGCCAGAGGAGAGCGTCGACTCGCTCGTGCTCACCCCGAACCTGAAGGACGACACCCTGTCCGTCACGGTCCGCCCGAGCGCCGGGACCAAGCGCACGGCCCGGGTGACCGCCACCGCGTACGACGGCCACGAGCGCGTCGGTTCGGTCACCGGAACCGCCGGCACCGCGCTGCGGCTGCACGTCCCGAACCCGAAGCTGTGGAGCCCGGACAACCCCTTCCTCTACGACCTGAAGGTCACCCTCGACGACGGCCGCTCGCACGACAGCGTCGGCTCCTACTTCGGTATGCGGTCCGTCTCCGTCGCCGAGGTCGGCGGCGTCAACAAGATCGAACTCAACGGAGAGCCCACCTTCCTCCTGGCCACCCTCGACCAGGGCTTCTGGCCCGACGGCATCTACACGGCCCCGACGGACGCCGCGCTGAAGTCCGACCTTCAGCTGCACAAGCAGTTGGGCTTCAACGCCGTGCGCAAGCACATCAAGGTGGAACCGGCCCGCTGGTACTACTGGGCCGACCGGCTCGGCCTGATGGTCTGGCAGGACATGCCCAGCCGCAACACCGACTCCGCGAGCGCCGCGAGCAACGAGGAGTTCGCCAAGGAGGTCCACGAGATCGTGGACCAGCACATCAGCAGCCCCTCCGTCGTCATGTGGACCATGATGAACGAGGGCTGGGGCGAGCAGAGCAAGCAGTCCACCGGTGAACTCGCCGACTCCGTCAAGCAGCAGGATCCCTCGCGCCTGGTCGACGCCCACTCGGGAGTCAACTGCTGTGCCTCCAAGGGCGACTCCGGACGCGGCGACGTCATCGACCACCACCTCTACCACGGCCCGGCCAACCCGGCGCCGGACGCCACCCGGGCGGCCGTCGACGGCGAGCACGGCGGCTACTCGCTGACCATTCCCGGCCACATCGCCGGCGTCGCGGGCGGCCAGGACTACGGTGACGGCCCCGCCGACATCGCCGAGCTGACCAGGACGTACGTGGAGAACACCAGCCAGATGCTCCCGAACGCCGCCGCCGGGCTCTCCGGCTCGGTCTACACCCAGATCAGCGACGTGGAGGGCGAACTGAACGGTCTGATCACCTACGACCGGGCGGTCCTGAAGGTCTACCCCGACCAGGTCAGGGACATCAACCGCAGGCTCATCGCGGCCGGCGCCGCGGCGGGTGGGGGCGCTCACTAGCGGGGCGGCCCGCGGGCTCGTGGCCCGCGTCGCGGTTGCCCGCACGACAGACGGCCCTTCCGGGCCCGGTGACCACCGGGCCCGGAAGGGCCGTTCGCGCTGAGTCCGGCCGAACGGACGGCAACTTGGCGAACATCGCTGCCTGGATTCGCCGAACGGCGCGACCGCCGACGGCACCCGGCTGCGCGTCTGGACTTGCGACGGCGCCGCGGCGCAGAGGTTCACGCGGAGCTGACCGGCGTCAGAAGACAGAGAGGGGTGCGGTACCGGTCTCCGGTACCGCACCCCCTTTCCCGCTGGGCTCAGTCGACGTACACCTCGGCCCGGTCGACGCTGACGAAGGACGCCCCGGACTGCGCGTCGTGCTCGCCCGTCACTCGCACCCGCAGCGTGTGCCGGCCGTAGGCCAGGCGCGGGCTGAGGTACTGGAGCGTCTCGCCGGTGCGGATCGCGCCGTAGTAGTCGAGACGCTGCTCGGCACCGCCGTCGATGCTGAGCGCCGCGTAGCCGTTGCCGGTGTCGCGGACGGAGAGCAGGGCGATGCGGGTCCCGGTGAAGGTGAACGTGGCGGTGTTCCCGGCGCGGTCGCTCCAGTGGTCGTCGCCCCAGAAGCACTGCGCGGCACACCCGGTACCGGAGTTCCATGCGCCGGTGTAGGCGACGGTGCCGGCGCCGTTGGAACGGCCGTCGTCGTTGATCCAGTAGCCGCCCGGCCCTGGGTCGCCGGACGGGAGGTCCTGGGTGGCGCCCGTCGCGAGCGGAACGCCGAGGTTCGGACTGCCGTCGGCGTTCCAGCCGATGCGCTGCGCGCGGGTGGTGCGGTCGCTGTAGGTGTAGGCCGAGGTCGTCTTGGCGTGGTAGACGATCCAGTCCTGGGTGCCGTCGGGCGACCGGAAGAAGGCGTGGTGGCCGGGCCCGAAGACGCCGTGGTCGTCGGCGCGGGAGAACACCGGTCCCTGGTGCTGTGTCCAGTTGCCCGGCACCAGCGGGTCGGCGGTCGACGGCAGCGACATCATCCACACCTGGTAGTCCGGCTTCCCGGTGTCGCAGGTGGAGTACGTCATCCAGGTGCGGCCGTTGCGGTACAGGAACTCCGGCCCCTCCCGGACCTCGGGGCAGCCACCGGCCGCGTTGATCGCCACGGCGTCGCCCGAGACGGTGTACGGGTTCGACAGGGGGGCGATGTTGAGGCCGTTGTGCTGGTAGGCGTTGATGCCGCTGTAGGCCAGGTAGAGGCGGCCGTTGTGCTGGAGGATGCCCGGGTCGATGGCGAAGTCGGCGGCGTGGTTGGGCGGCGCAAGTTTCGCCTTGAAGTGGTACGGGCCGGCCGGGTCGTCGCGGTCGGACTCCGCTACGTAGACGCGGTGGTGGTCGTCGGTGCCGTCGTCGGCGGTGTAGTACAGGTACCAGCGGTCGCCGAAGCGGTAGAACTCCGGCGCCCAGACGTCCCGGTCGCGGGAGGGGTCGGCGTCGGTCCACACGGTGACGGGGTCGGCGGTGAGCAGGGTGCTCAGGGACGGTGAGCGCCACATGCGGATGCTGCCGCCCTGGGTGGTGGTCAGGTAGTAGTTGCCGTTCCAGTACGTCATGAACGGGTCGGGGCCGGTGTTGAGCGGATTGCGGAACGTGCCCGCGGCAGCGGCCGACCGGGCTGTCCCCGCGGTGATCGTGGAGGTGGCGGCGGCGGTCGCCGGCCGCACGGCACACGTGGCGGCGAGGACCAGCCCGAGCGCGACCAGAACGCCCAGCAGGCGTCGTGGGCGTGCTCGGTGAGGAGCGGAGCGGAGTTGCGTGCGCATGGGGACTCCTTCTGCGGGGAGCGCTTTCGCACGGGTGGGAGTTGGTGGGTGGCGGGTCGGGGGTGGCCGCGTCCGGCCGGGGCGGCGCGGCGAGTCACCGTTTTGCAACGATGTAACGCCGATGGTGCGCCACCGTAGGGGCGGGCTGACACAGGGTCAAGGGGGCGTCGAACGAGCGGTGTTCGGGCCGTGCGGGAAACGCGGCGTGCGGAGCGCGAGGGCGGCCGTGCCGATGTCGGAGAGCGCCGGGGGCGAGGGGCGGTGGCGGGCATACCGCCGGAAACGGCTTGCCAGGGCGGAGCGGCGACCCGTATAACGTTGAAAACGCGTCGGCCCTTCGGCATCGAGGCCGTCCGGCATGCCGGGGGCCGGATATGCCGGGCGTGGCGCGGGTTCGTCGGCGCAGGGTCCCTGCCCGGACCGGGGAGGAACATCGTGCGGGTCAGCCTCAAGGACGTCGCGTTGCACGCGGGTGTCTCCATCAAGACCGTCTCCAACGTGGTCAACGATCAGCCCCACGTCACTCCCACCATGCGGGCGCGGGTGCAGAAGTCCATCGACGAGCTCGGCTACCGCCCCAACCTCACCGCCCGGCACCTGCGCAAGGGGCGTACCGGGATCGTGGCACTGGCCCTGCCCGAACTGGGCAACCCCTACTTCGCCGAGCTGGCCGCCGAGGTCGTCGACGCGGCGGCCGAGCGCGACTACACCGTGCTGCTCGACCACACCGGCGGCCGCCGGGACCAGGAGACCCTGGTCAGCCAGGGCTTTCGCACCCGAGTGATCGACGGGCTCATCCTGAGCCCCATCGAGCTGGAGGCGGAGGATCTGCGCGAGCGGGCCGAGCCCGTACCGCTCGTCCTGCTCGGCGAACGCGAGTACGACCTGCCCTACGACCACATCTCCATCGACAACGTCGCCGCCGCACGCGAGGCGGTGCGTCACCTCATCTCCCTCGGGCGACGGGACATCGCCTTCCTGGGCGCGCGCCGCGGGCGCAGCCAGCCCGCTCACCTGCGGCTGCGGGGCTGGCGTGAGGCGCTGGACGCCGCCGGGCTCGTCGCCGACCATGAACTGGTGGCGGCCACCGACGGCTGGGGTCACGCGGACGGGGCGGCGGCCATGGCCCGTCTGCTGGACGACGGCCACCGGCCGGACGCGGTGTTCGCCTACAACGACCTCATCGCCATCGGAGCCATGCGCGTCCTGGCCGAGCGAGGGCTGCGCGTCCCCGAGGACGTCGCCGTGGTCGGGTTCGACGACGTGGTGGAGGGCCGGTTCGGCGCCGTCACCCTCACCTCGGTCTCCCCCGACAAGGCGTCCATCGCCAAGATGGCGGTGGAGTCGGTGCTGTCCCAGCTGAACGGAGGCCCCCGGCACCAGGCCCGCCGGATCCACGCCGGTTACTCCCTCGTCCGCAGGGAGAGCACCCTCGGCCGCGGCTGAGGTCCCGCCGGGCACGCGCCGGTCCGCGGACCGGCGCTTCGTCACCGTGCGGGGCGTCCCCCGTGCGGCAGGCCGGACGCTCGGCCCAACAGACGACGCCGACCCGTCGAGCGGACGAAACCCGCCGTCTGCCGGCCGACGACACCAGCGCCTGCGCTCACTGTCGACCCGAGGCGGGTCTCGACAGCATCGACTTACGGCTTGCGCAGATAGGTATGCTGCTTCGGGCGATATCTGGGTGGTCCCTGAGGCAGCGGAGAGAAGAGCGGATGTGACCGGCGAACTACGTGAGATCCCGCTCATAGGCGGACCGGTCAGGTTCCGCGGAGCGCTGGATCTGGAGCGAACCGAGACGGGGGTGTTGCCATGGCGGTTGCCCACTTGGACGCGGGCGCAGTTCCCGGACGAGTCCGTCGAGCGAATGGCCACGCTGTCGTCGGGAGTACGGCTGGCCTTCATGACGACCGCGACCTTGCTGGAAGTCGAGGCGCTCACGACCGTCACGCAGTACGAGGGCGGTGCCGAAGACTGTGCGCCCGGAGCCTTGGAGCTCGTCGTCGACGGGGATCTGTTGCGCAGGGCACCTCTGCCCGCGGGCAATGTGTTGCATGTGTCGGCTGGGCGCGGCAGGACGGTCCCGGGTCCGTCCTGCCGCGTCACGTTCGGTCAGCTGCCACCGGGCGAGAAGGAGATCGAGCTGTGGTTGCCGCAGCAGTCTCGTACCGAGCTTGTCAGCCTGTGGGCTGACGCCGCGGTCGTACCGCCGTCGGCTACCGGTCGCCGCGTCTGGCTGCATCACGGCAGTTCCGTGAGCCACTTCCCTGAGGCTGACTCACCTGCCGACACCTGGCCGGTGATCGCTGCGGCCCTCGGCGGGGTGGAACTCATCAACCTCTCGCTGGCCGGTAACGCCCGGCTCGATCCGTTCGTGGCCCGTGCGATCCGGGACGAGCCAGCCGGCCTCATCAGCCTCAAGCTGGGCCTCAACGTCGTGACCGGTGCGTCGTTCCGGCGGCGTTCCTTCGGACCAGCGGTGCACGGGTTCCTCGACACTGTCCGGGAGGGCCACCCGGACACCCCCTTGCTGGTGGTTTCCCCGGTGATCTGTCCCCCGGTCGAGGACATCCCCGGCCCGGTGGCCCTCGACGCCGACGGATGTTTCACCGCGCTCGGCACGCCCGCCGACATCGCGAGCGGGGCGCTCACCGTCAACGCCGTACGCGATGAACTGTCCCGCATCGTGACCGCTCGCCGGATGCACGATCCGAACCTGCACTATCTTGACGGCCGGGACCTGTTCGGCACCCACGACCTCCCTGACCTCCCTGATGGCCTTCACCCCAACACCGCAGGCCACCGCCGCATCGCCGAGCGGTTCGCCGAAATCGCCTTCACGCCCCCAGGCCCCTTCGCCTGACGGGCCGCAGGGCGGTGGGTTGACGCCTGAACGGCAGGCGTTTCGCGGGCGGATCCGGCTGGAGGCTGCGGAGCGAATCGCTGCGGGTGCCTCCAACACCGAGGTCGCCGAGGACTTACGGGTGGGTGTGCGCTCGGTGCGGCGTCGGCGCCGAGCCTGGCACGACGCCGGCACCGAGGGGCTGCGCCCTGCCGGGCCCGTGTCACGGCCCCGAGATGGGTGAGGCCCTGTTCGCCGTGCTCGAGCAGGAGCTCGCCAAGGGACCGGTCGCGCACTCCCAGCGCCGCTTGTCACGTTGTCCGCCACTGGTGCCGGCTCACCCCTGGGGCAGAACCGCACTCGCGAGGGACAGGCGGGTCACCCGTCCGCGGAGCTCCTCGATCTCGGACCGCTGGTTCGCGGCGGTTCTCCTGAGCTCGTCGACGGACTCACGATGCCGCCTCTGTCTGCGTCGTGCCGCGCGGACGGCGGCCGAAGAACGAACTCAGAGGGTGAGGGTGGGGTCTTCGAGGTCGGCCCAGACGGCCAGGTCGAGGGTGCGTTCGAGGCCGTTGCGGTCACCGGTGGTGATGTCCCCGGGCGCGGTCGTGGTGATCTGCCGCAGCCGGGTGCGGTCGAGGAGGTCGAGGACGGGGCTGTCGTCCGCCGACAGCAGTTCGCGGACCTGGGTCTGCAGTTCGGTGACGTAGGCGGGGTCCTGAGTGGAGGGGTAGGGGCTTTTGACCCGCTCCGCGACGGACCGCGGCAGAAGCTCGGCGGTGGCTGCCCTCAGCAGGCTCTTCTCGCGGCCGTCGAAGGTCTTCATCGACCACGGGGTGTTGAAGACGTACTCGACCAGGCGGTGGTCGCAGAACGGAACGCGGACCTCCAGACCGGTGGCCATGCTCAGGCGGTCCTTGCGGTCCAGGAGCAGGCGGACGAAGCGGGTGAGGTGGAGGTAGCACACTTCCCGCATCCGCCGTTCCAGGTGGTCCGTCTCGTTGTCCAGGCGCGGTACCTCGCCCAGGGCCTCCTCGTACCGCTCGGCGAGGTAGCCGCGCAGGTCCAGTCGTTCCCGCAGCTGGGGATCGAGCAGCGAACTGCCGCCCCGGCCGTGCTGGCGTTCCAGCGCTGCCAGCCAGGGGAAGGTGCCGGCGTCCCGCGCGGCGGGGTCGTGGAACCACGCGTAGCCGCCGAAGACCTCGTCGGCGGACTCCCCGGACAGGGCCACCGTGGAGTGCTCGCGGATGGCCCGGAACAGCAGCAGCAGTGACTGGTCCAGGTCGCCCAGGCCCAGCGGCAGGTCCCGGGCCCGAACGGCAGCGGCGCGGACGTCCGGGTCCGCGAGGTCGCCGGGATCGAGAACGATGTCCTGGTGGTGGGTCCCCGTGTGGCGGACCACGTCGTGGACGTAGGGCGTGTCCGGTGTCGCGCGCAGGTCGTCGGGGATGAAGTTCTCGCTCTGGCCGACGAAGTCGACGGCGAAGCTGCGGACCGTCTCCTTTCCGTGGAGTTGCTGGGCCGCCAGTGCGGTGATGGCGCTGGAGTCCAGGCCGCCCGAGAGCAGGACGCACCGCGGCACGTCCGAGACCAGCTGTCGGCGGACGGTGTCCTCCAGCAGCTCGCGGACCCGCGCGATGGTGTCCTGCCGGCTGTCGGTGTGCACGGCGGCGCTCAGCCGCCAGTACGGACGGGTGCGCAGGCCCGCGCGCTCGACGGTCATCACCGTGCCGGGCTCCACTTCCCGCATGCCGGCCCAGATGGCGTGGCCGGGAGTCTTGGCCATGGAGAACAATTCGCGCAGGCCGTCCAGGTCGACGGCGCGGGGTACGTGGGGGTTGGCCAGGATGGCCTTGGGTTCGGAGCCGAACAGGACGCCGTCGTCGGTGGCGAAGTAGTACAGGGGCTTGATGCCCATGCGGTCGCGGATCAGCAGCAGCTGTTCGGTCCGTCCGTCCCAGACGGCGAAGGCGAACATGCCGTTGAGGTGTTCAGGGAGGCTGGTCCCCCACTCCAGGTAGCCGCGCAGCACGACCTCGGTGTCGCTGTCGGTGCGGAAGCGGTGGCCGCGGTGGCGCAGCTCGTCCCGCAACTCGGTGTAGTTGTACGCTTCTCCTGAGTACACCAGCACGACATGGCCGTCCGGGGTGTGCTCGCTCATCGGCTGGACGCCGCCGGGCAGGTCGATGATGGCGAGCCGACGGTGGCCCAGGGCGGCGTGCGTGTCGAGCCAGAGGCCCTGTGCGTCGGGTCCTCGGCAGGCCATCGTGGCGGTCATGGCTTCGGTGGTGGGGCGTTCGGCTTGCAGGTCGCGCTGGTAGGACACCCAGCCGGAGATTCCGCACATGGAGTGGCACTCCTTGCCCTGGAGATACATCCAATATGGTGGATGGCAGTCCCCCACAGGACCGTAACAAGGCCCACCGGTCGCCGCAGCTCACACGAGCGCGGCCGCGGTGCGCCATCAGCCGCTCGGCACTGATCGGGTGCCGAGCCTGTGGAACAGGCGCGACCCTCACCGCGGACTTCCGGCACCATGAGCACACCGCGCCGCCGCGCACCAACGGAACCGTGCCGGCTTCGCTGCCGGGTTGATCGCCGCGGAGCAGACAGGGTGCCCACCCGGTGGCAGCCGCGGCTGAGGCCGTGACTCCCGACGCCTCTGACCGGCCTGCTCCTCCCAGCGACGGAGGTCGTCCACGTCCGGCCACGCGACTTGCGACACCGGAAAAGGAGGGCGCCGACAGAGCCCGCCGGACCGCCCGAAGGAGGTCCAGTACCAGCGGAGATCCACCTCCCCGCGAACTTCTACAGTGTTGTAGATTTAAGATCGGGTCCGTGCCGCGGGGCCGGACCGACGACGTGTGCGGAGGGACAAAGCATGGGTGTTTCCCTGTCCAAGGGCGGCAACGTATCGCTGAGCAAGGAGGCTCCAGGTCTCAGCGCCGTACTCGTGGGGCTGGGCTGGGACGTGCGGACCACCACCGGCGCCGACTTCGACCTGGACGCGTCCGCGCTGCTGCTGAACGCCTCGGGCCGGGTCGTCTCCGACCAACACTTCGTCTTCTACAACAACCTCAAGAGCCCGGACGGTTCGGTGGAGCACACCGGCGACAACCTCACCGGCGAGGGCGAGGGGGACGACGAGAGCATCAAGGTGGCGCTCACCGCCGTACCCGCCGATGTCGATCGGATCGTCTTCCCGGTGTCGATCCACGACGCCGACGCCCGGGGGCAGAGCTTCGGACAGGTCCGCAACGCCTTCATCCGTGTGGTGAACCAGGCGGACGGATCCGAACTCGCCCGCTACGACCTCTCCGAGGACGCCTCCACCGAGACCGCGATGGTCTTCGGCGAGCTCTACCGCAGCGGCGCGGAGTGGAAGTTCCGCGCGGTCGGCCAGGGGTACGCCTCGGGCTTGGCGGGCATCGCCGCCGACTTCGGAGTCAACGTCTGAGCCGACGGCGTACACCACGAATCCGCGTGAGTGACGCAGCCGCCCTCCGGCCGGAAGAGGCCAGGCGTCCACGGGGTCGCCGAGCAGGGCGGGCGGGGCCTCCTCCTGCGGAAGCGTGAGCGCGACGCGTGCGGCCGCGCCGCGGACGTGCGCGCGCCGCGGCCAGGACCCGACCGCGGTCCAGGGGGCAAGCATGTTGCAGGCGTGCCGCGGGCGGTGGCGGGGCCGTCCGGTGGGGCCCCGCCACGTCACGCGGCGCAGCCGGTGCCCAGTTTGAAGCCCACGCCCCGGACCGTGATGATCCAGTCGGCGTCACCCAGCTTGGTGCGAAGACTGCTGACGTGGGTGTCGACGGTACGCCTGGACCAGGAATCGCCCCACACTTGCTGAAGCAGCCGTTTTCTGGGAATCACGGTGTCGGGGTGCGAGGCGAGAATGCAGAGGAGGTCGAATTCCTTTCGGGTGAGCCCCACACCACGACCGCCCAGACTGACCTGCCGCGCATTCACGTCGATGTGCAGCGGGCCGTGCGTGATTTCCCGGTCGACGGTGCGTGAGGACCGGGTACGACGCATGACGGCCTCGATACGCGCCATCAGTTCGCGGAATCCGTACGGCTTCACGAGATAGTCGTCCGCGCCGGCCTGGAGTCCGAGCACACGGTCGAGTTCGGATCCGCGGCTGGTGACGACGAGCAGCGGCACGCAGCTGACGGAGCGGATGCTCTTGCACACCTCCAGTCCGTCGAGGTCCGGAAGCTCGAGGTCGAGGAGGATCAGATCCGCGTCCTCGTGGGCTTCGAGGGCGGCGACGCCGAGGGTCACGTGGGTGACGTCGTGGCCGTGCCTGCGCAGCCCCGCTGCCAGAGACTCGGCGTCGGTGGAGTCGCTCTCCACCAACAGGATCTGCCAGCCGGCCGCCGGACTGGGCACCGTCCGTGCCGCGCCCGGCACGTCCTCCAGGACCGTCTGCGGTCCGCGTGTGACGCGCTCGATCGGTGGATGGTTCTCCGACCTCACCGCTGATGAGTATGGACCCATGGCCTCCCCCGGCTCATCCGGTCAGCTTGGATGTCGAACCTGCGCTCGAAATTTATCGGTCGCTTGTAGTTCATTCAAAGACTCTTGTCGTAAATACATCGTTGCGGGTTCATGAAGGTGCATGACGAAGTCATCAATCTGACGTTGTGCAGCACGTTCTGACATGCCCGCGGGTTTGTGACCGGCCGGTCGTGGAGATCGGCCGCGATCCGCCGGGACGAATGCGCCGGGGCTGCGCGAAGGCCGCCGTACGGCCCCGACGCAAGTGGCGCGGGCGACCGGCCCGACATACTGCCGCAGTACCGGCTTCACACCCGCCGTGCAGGATGGAGACGGCCGGTCCCGGCTTCCCGGCACCCCGCGCCTGAGACGGCCGCACCCCGCTCTGCCCTGCCCCGACCCGCGGTGGGTACGTCCGCTCCCGCGGCGCCCTCGACGCAGGGCCGGAGCCCGATTCCCTACTGCTGGAAGCGAGTCGCGGATGTCGCACATCCCTCGGCCCCCTGCCGTCGACGGCCCGGAGACGCCTCCCGGCCCCCATTCGGTCGTCGTGGCCGGAGCCGGCCCCACCGGACTGCTGCTCGCCGGAGACCTCGCGGCGTCCGGCGTGGACGTGGTGGTGGTCGAGAAGCGCCCGGAAGGCATCAGCAACCTGACCCGTGCCTTCGGGGTCCACGCCCGCACCCTCGAACTCCTCGACGCCCGCGGCCTCGCCGACGAACTGGTCACGACCGGCCAGGTCATCCGCGAGCTGCGGCTGTTCGGGGCGATACCGTTCGACATCGGCGCGCTGCCCTCCCGCTTCCCGTTCCTGCTGGTCACCCCGCAGTACGAGGTGGAGAAGCTGCTGCTGCGCCGGGCCCTGGAGAACGGTGCGGTCATCCGCTACGGGACCGAGGTGCTCGCTCTCGTCCAGGACGACGAGGGTGTCACCGTGTCGGTGCGCGACGCGGAGGGCGAGACGACCTTGCGGGCCCGCTATCTGGTCGGCGCGGACGGAACGCGCAGTGCGGTGCGCGAGGCCCTCGGCCTGCCCTTCCCCGGGAAGGTGGTGATCCGGTCGGTGGCGCTCGCCGATGTGAAGTTCACCGAGCAACCCAGCCTGGTGGTACAGGTGCACGGCACGGGCGACGCCTTCGGCTTCATCGCCCCGTTCGGCGACGGCTACTGGCGGGTCGGCGGCTGGGACCGGGCCCATCGGGGCGAGCCCGACGACTCCCCGGTCGCGTTCGAGGAGCTGCGCTCCCTCGTCGAGCGTGCCTTCGGCTCCGACTTCGGCATGCACGACCCGCGCTGGATCTCCCGCTTCCACAGCGACGAGCGTCAGGTGCCCCAGTACCGTGTGGGCCGCGTGCTACTGGCCGGCGACTCCGCCCACCAGCACTCGCCGGCCGGCGGTCAGGGGATGAACACCGGCCTCCAGGACGCCGTCAACCTCGGCTGGAAGCTGGCGGCGGTACTCGACGGCTGGGCCCCCGACGCGCTGTTGGACACCTACCACAGTGAACGCCATCCGATCGGCCGGGCGGTGCTGCGCAGCAGCGGGCTCAATCTGCGGCTGGCCATGGCCCACAATCCGCTGGAGATCGCGCTGCGCACGGTACGGAAGCTGGTGGTCACCCATGTGCGGCCGGTGACGCGGCAGGCGGTGGGCGAGATCACCGGAATCGGCCACTCCTACCCCGCCGCGCGCGGGGCGCACCCGCTGGTGGGCAGACGGGCGCCGGACCTGGAGCTGGACCGCGGGCGGCTCTACGAGGTGCTGCGCGAGGGGCGGTTCGTCCTGGTCCTGCCGCCTGCCGGGGAGTCCGGCGCCCCCACCGCGCTCAATACCGCCGCCCGGCGGGCGCGGCTGGTTCTCGCCCACCGCGCGGACGGCGGCGGCGCCGCCCGGGAGGCGGTCCTGGTGCGGCCGGACGGCTACTACGCCTGGGCCGGGGCGGCGGACGGACCGGCGATCGAGGCCGGCATCGGACCGTGGGTGGGGTGACCGGGCCCGCCCGGTGGAACCTCTCCCCGAGCGGACCCGCGCGGGGCCGCTCGCCTTCGGCCCGCCGCGTTCTCAGCGCGGCGGCGGCGGCGAGAGCGTGGGCAGGTGGGAGAGGAAGCCGCCGTCCACGGACAGCACCTGCCCGGTGATGAAGGAGGCGGCCGGGGAGGCGAGGAAGGTCACCAGGTGGGCCACGTCCTCCGGGGTGCCCAGCCGCGGGATGAGGTTCGCGCTCTGGAACATCCGCTGCACCGGCACGGGCATGTCCGCCTCCAGGGCCGGGGTGCGGACCAGTCCGGGCGCCACGGCGTTGCAGCGTACGCCGTCCGTGCCGTACGCGGCGGCCACGAAGCGGGTCAGCGCGGCCAGTCCGCCCTTGGAGCTTCCGTAGGCGACCATCACACGGTCCCCGGACAGGCCCTGACCGCTGGTGATGTTGATGATCGAGCCGCCGCCGCGCTCGATCATCACCGGCACGGTGTGCTTGCACAGCAGCATGGGGCCGCGCAGGTTGACCGCGAGGACCTCGTCCCACAGCTCCACCGACATCGACACCACGTCCCGGTCCTGCCGGATCGCTGAGGTCAGGGCCGCGTTGTTGTCCAGTACGTCGATGCCTCCGAAGGTGTCCACGGCGAAGTCCACCAGGCGCTTGACGCTGTCCTCCGACGCGATGTCGACGGTGTGTCCGACCACCGACAGGCCCTTGGCGGCCAGCTCCGCGGCGGCGGCCCGGGTCGGCGCGTCGGCGACATCGGCGAGTACGACGTCCGCACCGGCCGCGGCCAGTGCCTCCACGGTGGCGACGCCGATCCCTCCCGCCCCGCCGGTGACCACGGCCACTTTGCCGGCGAGGGAGTGCGTTCCATTGCTGCCCATCGGTCGACGACCTCTCGTTCGGGACGGGGAGTCGCCCCCGATTCTTGCGGGCTCGCGTGAAGGCGGTGCTGCGGGAACGTGTCACGATCGATCCGGTTCCCGGGAGGGGTGGACGACGTGTCCCGGAGGGACGGGCGGCGTGGTGTGCGGGTTCAGCCTCCTGTCCGCGCGCTGTGGTCCTCGGCGACCAGGACCTTGCGCAGCAGGGCGATCAGGGTGGCGCGCTCGGCCGGGGACAGGTCGTGCAGGAATGTCTCCTGGGAGCTCTCGGCCACGGCCAGCAGCCGACGCTGCAGGTCCTCGCCCCCGGGGGTGAGCTCGACGACCTGGCGCCGGCGGTCGGCGGGGTCGCGGGTGCGCCGGACCAGGTCCCGCTGCTCCAGGGTGTCGAGGTAGCCGACCAGATGGCTGCGGTTGAGGGCGAGTCGGTCGGCGAGGACGTGCTGCGGGAGCGGGCCGAAGTCGGCGAGCGCCGTGAGCGCGGCGAAGTGGGGGAGCCTCAGGCCGTGCTCCGCGACCGCGGCGATCAGTACGTCGTGGCCTAGCCGGGCGACATGGCTGACCAGGTAGGAGGGCAGCGCGAGCAGGCTCGGCGGGCGGATCTCCGTGTCCGGCCGGGGGGTCTGCGGTCCGCAGTCCGAGGCGTCGTTCATGGAGCGCAGCATAACCACGGAAAGCCACTGGACGTAAGCATGTCGCGATGTAATCATTACGGCACGACATGATTTCGCCGGTGCCGGTGCTCGGCGTGTGGTGCCGCCCGCGCCCCCGCACCTGCCGATCAGAGCGGAGTACCTTTCCATGACCGATCCGACGACCACCCCGGCCCACCCGCCGGTCAAGGAGGGGCGGCGGGGCGTCGCGGCCCCGTTCACCGCCCTGCTGATCGCCGTCCTCTCCTTCTCCCTGATGCAGACGATGGTCGTGCCCGCGCTCCCGGACCTGCGGCGGGAGTTCGACGTGAGCACCACCGTGGTCTCCTGGGTGCTCAGTGCCTTCCTCCTCACGGCCTCGGTGGCCACCGCGCTGCTCGGCCGGGTCGGCGACATGTTCGGCAAGCGGCGCGTGCTCGTCGCCAGCCTCACCGTGTTCGCCGCCGGGACGCTGCTGGCGGCCCTGTCGAACTCGATCGGGCTGCTCATCGCCGCCCGCGCCGTGCAGGGGGTCGGCTCGGCCGCGTTCCCCCTCGCGTTCGGCATCGTCCGCGACCAGTTCCCGCGCGAACGCGTGCCCGTGGCCATCGGGCTCATCAGCTCGACGTTCGGGATCGGTTTCGGCGTCGGGCTCGTCATTCCCGGCCCGATCGTCGACGCCCTGGACTGGCACTGGATCTTCTGGCTGGGCCTCGTCGTGATCGTCCTGGGCGTCCTCGCCGTCGTCACCTTCGTCGAGGAGTCGCCCGTCCGCTCCCCCGGCCGGATCGACTGGACCGGTGTCGTCCTGCTCAGCGCGGGTGTCGTCGCCCTGCTGCTCGCCATCAGCGAGGGCAAGTCCTGGGGCTGGGCGTCCGCCGGTGTGATCGGTCTGTTCGTGGCGGCGGTGCTGCTCCTCGCGGTCTTCGTCCTGGTGGAGCGGCGGCTGTCCGCACCGCTCATCGACATCGAGTTGCTGCGCCGTCCGGCGGTCGCGGCCTCCCATGTCACCGCGCTCGTCATCGGCTTCGGGATGTACGGCGCGTTCACCCTGGTGCCGCTGCTGGCCCAGACCCCTCCGCAGGCCGGCTACGGGTTCGGCGCCTCGGTCACCGGAGCCGGACTGTTCATGGTGCCCATGGCGGCCACCATGCTGGTCGCCAGTCCGCTCGCGGGCCGGATCGGTGCCGCCGTCGGCTTCAAACTGCCCCTCGTCCTCGCCTGCCTGATCGGCGTCGTCGGCTTCGCCGTGTACGCCGGGGCCCATGACACCGAGTGGGCGCTGTACGTCGGTTCCGGCATCCTGGGCATCGGCGTCGGCTTCGCCTTCGCGGCGCTCGCCAACCTCGTCGTCGCCGCCGTCGACCCCCGGCAGACCGGTGAGGCGACCGGCATCAACACGATCATGCGCACCATCGGCGGATCGCTGGGCGCGCAGGTGTCGGCCTCGCTGGTGGCCTCCCACACCCTCGCCGGCAGCGGCCTGCCGGCGGAGTCCGGCTACACCACCGCCTTCGTGATGTCCGCGATCGCCCTGGGCGTGGCCACGCTGGCCGCGCTCTCCGGGCCGGGCGCGCTGTGGCGCACCCCGGCGAAGGCGGCCGCGACGGGCCCCCGGCCCGAGACCAGCGGCCCCGCCGCGAGCTGAGGACGGGACACGCACATGACCGACTACGGGCACGACCTGCTCTTCGGTGCCGTACTGGTGCCTGCCTCCGGGCAGCCGCACGACGCCGTGGCCTCGGCCCGGTCTGCGGAACGGGCCGGGCTGGACCTGGTGAGCGTGCCGGACCACCCCTACCGGCCGGAGTTCCTGGACGCGTGGACGGTGCTGGCGAGCATGGCCGCCGTCACCTCCCGGATCCGGGTCTTCCCCAATGTCGCCAACCTCCCCCTGCGGCCGCCCGCCGCCCTGGCCCGCGCCGCCGCGAGCCTGGACCTGCTCAGCGGCGGCCGGGTCGAACTCGGGCTGGGCGCGGGGGCGTACTGGGACGACATCGCCGCCGAGGGCGGTCCTCGGCGCACCCCGGGTGAGGCCCTGGACGCCACCCGTGAGGCGGTCAGGGTGCTGCGCGCCCTGTGGTCGGGCCGTGGGCGGGTACGCAGCGACGGAAAGCACTACGCGCTGGACGGGGCCGCCGCCGGGCCCGCGCCCGCCCATGGCATCTCCGTGTGGATCGGCGCGGTGGGCCCCCGGATGCTGCGGCTGACCGGCGAGCTGGCCGACGGCTGGCTGCCCAGCGTGCCGCACGTGCCGCCGGCCCGCCTCGCCGCGGGCCAGCGGCTCGTCGACGAGGGGGCAGCGGCGGCGGGGCGGGAGCCGTCGGCCGTACGACGGCTGTACAACCTCTCGCCCGGGGCGGAGGGCGGCTTCCCCAGGGGCGGTCCGCGCGACTGGCCCGAGCAGCTGGCCGCGCTCACCGTCGACGTGGGCACGAGCGCCTATCTGCTGCCCGCGCACCACCCGGAGCTGCTGCGGGTCTTCGGCGAGGAGGTCGCCCCGGCCACCCGCGCACTGGTCGCCGCGGCACGCGAGCGGCCCGCTGGGGAGGCCGCGAGGCTCGTCGCGCCCGGTGCCTCCGGGCCGGCCGCGGCCCCGCTCCCCCAGCAGCGTCCGGCCGCGGTGGACCGCGCGGCGGCCGGAAGCCCCCTCTTCGTCGAGCCCGCACCCGCGCCCGCCGAGTGGCTCAGCGACGAGCGGCTGTGGGAAGAGGAGCACCGGCCCACCGGACCCGCCCCGGATCCGGAGCGGCGCTACTCGCGTGCGCGGCAGGCCCCGGCCGTGAACCTGGTCGCCGCCCACGACCAGCTGCGCGCGGACCTGGCGCGGCTGCGTGAGATCGTCGACGAGGTGCTGGCGGAGACCCTGGACCCGGGTGACGCCCGGTCCGGGCTCCAGGAGCTGAGCCTGCGGCAGAACTCCTGGACGCTGGGCGCCTACTGCGCGTCGTACTGCCGGATCACGACCGTGCACCACACCCGGGAGGACCAGGATCTCTTCCCGCACCTGCGGCGGGGGGACCCACGGCTCGCGCCGGTGCTCGACCGGCTGACCGAGGAGCACCACGCCATCCACGGGGTGATCGAGCGCATCGACCGTGAGCTGGTCGCCCGGATCGAGGACGGGTCGGGTTCCACGGCCCACCCCGGGGGACTGCGCGCGGCGGTGGACCTCCTCACCGACGCGCTGCTGTCCCATCTGGCTTACGAAGAACGGGAGTTGATCGAGCCGATGGCCCGGCTCGGCACCGGCTGGTGAATCCGCCGGCAGTGTGCCCTCGTCCTTGCGCGGGGCTCCCCTGCCCCGGGCTCCCCTGCCCGGGGCTTCGCTACCCCGGCTCCTCGCCCGTCGCCACGGCGCGCGACGTGTCCGCCGACCAGGCGGACCACGAGCCGGGGTAGAGGGCCGCGGTGGGCACGCCCGCCAGTTCCAGCGCCAGCAGGTCGTGGCAGGCGGTGACACCACTGCCGCAGTACACGACGACGTCGGTGCCCGGGGTGACGCCGAGGGCCGTGTAGTGCGCGGCCAGCCGTGCGGCCGGGGCGAAACGGCCCTCGGCGGTGAGGTTGGCGGCCCAGGGGGCGCTGCGGGCCCCGGGGATGTGCCCGGAGCGCACATCGCTGGGCAGCACGGTGGCACCCGAGTACCGGTCGGGGGCGCGGGCGTCCAGGACGACGGCGGTGCCCGCGGCGAGCGACGCCTCGACCTCGTCGGCCGACCGGAGGAGCTCCTCGGGCCAGGCCACCGGGGTGCGGCTCGCCGGCAGGGGGACGACCGGCCCGGTCTCCAGGCCGCCGTCCCAGGCAGGGAGACCGCCGTCCAGCAGGGCGGCCCGGCCTCCGGTGCGGCGCAGCAGCCAGACCAACCGTGCCGCATAGGCGCCGCCGTTGTCGTCGTAGGCGACCACCGTCGTGTCGTCGCCGATGCCCAGCGCGCCCAGTGCCCGGGCGAACTCCCGCTCGTCGGGCAGCGGATGGCGTCCGCCCGACTCGCTGGGCGGGGCGGAGAGCACGGTGTCCACGTCGACCCACACGGCGCCGGGCAGATGTCCGGCGAGGTGGGCCTCGCGTCCGTCGCGGCCGTCCAGGTACCAGCGGACGTCGGCCAGGACGATCCGCCCGCGGTGCTCCCGCACCCAGTCGGCGTCGACCACGGCGGACGGCGGTGCGGGAGGCGGTGCGGGGAAAACGGTCATCCGGGGTCTTCCTCTCGGATCAGGGCGGTGGCGGAGCCGTCGCACCGCGGGGGTGTGGTGCGTGTCCGGGGCGGCCGGCGGTCATTCCTTGCGGTGGACGCGGTCGGGTTGCAGCCGGAGCAGCACCCGTTCGCCCTCGGCCTGCCGCACCCGCTCGCTGCCCGTCCACTTGCCGAAGGTGGTGTGGGCCAGTCGCAGCGCGGCCTCGCCCGGTTCGACGTCCACCACCCGGGCCCGGACCTCGATGTACCGGCGGCTGTTGTCCGAGTCGAGCAGCAGGATGTTGACGCGGGGATCGGCGATCACGTTGCGGTACTTCTGCCGCGAGGTGTTGGTGCCGACGAGTATGTGCTCCCGGTCGGCGTGCGGCCACACGAGGCTCGTCTGCGGTCCGCCGTCCGGCATCAGCGTGGTGAAGACGCCGAGGGTCCGGGCGAGGGCGAGTTCACGGACGTCGTCGTCAAGCACCGGCCGTCACCCTGTCGCCCCGGCCCAGGGCGCGCACCTGGGGCAGTACCTCGGAGGCGACCAGTTCCGTCGCCGCCTGGACGTCGGCGTACGGCAGGCCGCCGACGTCGATGGCGAGCAGGTGCAGGTCGTGACCCCACAACTCCTGCAACCGCCCGAGCCGGTCGACCACTTCGGCGGGGCTGCCGCAGATCGCGGGGCCGTCGGGGCCGATGTAGGTGTCGAAGTCCGGCGGGGCCGGGGGCCCGACGTCGCCGGGCTTCTTCACCGTCAGATAGGTCTCGATGTAGGGGGCCCAGCGAGAGCGGGCCTCCTGGGAGGTCTCGGCGACGAACACATGACTGGCGGCGCCCAGCCGGCCCGTGGGCTCCGTCCGCCGCTCCTTCCAGAGCGCGCGGTAGGAGTCGAACACCGGGACGAAGACGTCGGGCCGGCGCGCCGTCGTGCCGACCACCAGGGGCAGCCCGTGGTCGACGGCCAGCCCGACCGACTCCGAGCCCACTCCCCCGCTGATCCAGAACGGCGGACGGGGCTGCAGGGGGCGCGGCTGCACCAGCACGTTGTCCAGGTGCGGACGGAACCGCCCCTGCCAGGTCACCCGATCCTCGGTCCACAGCCGCAGCAGCAGTTCGGTGTTCTCGCGTTTGCGGGCCGCCTTGGACTCGGGTGCCTGGTCGAAGACGGCGTACGGCTCGGGGAAGAAGGAACCGCCGATGACCATCTCGAGACGCCCGTCGGACAGGAGGTCCAGCAGCGCGTAGTCCTCCGCGACGAGTACCGGGTCCCGGTTGGCGACCAGGGTGGTGCCGGTGGCCAGCCGGATGGTGGAGGTGTGTTCGGCGATCGCGGCCAGGACCAGCGCCGGGGAGGGGATGACGTCCCGCTCCCCGAAGTGGTGCTCTCCGAGGGTGTACCAGGAGAAGCCGAGCCGCTCCGCCTCGGCCGCCGCCCGGACGACGTCCCGCAGCCGTTCCCGCTGGGTGAGGGTGGTCCCGGTGACCGGGTCGGGCAGCAGGCTGCCGAAGGTGATGAGGCCTAGCTCCATGAGGTGTCCTCCGTGGGACGGTCGTGGTGGCGCGTGGTGCGGGCGGCGGCTTCCCCCGGCTCTTTCCCCAGGACATCCGGGGTGTCCGGAGCGTTCGGGGTGTGCGGGGTCTTCCGCCCGGGTACGGCGGCCAGCAGTTCGCGGGTGTAGGGGTGCCGGGGTGCGCGCAGGACCCGGTCGGTGGCGCCTTCCTCGACGACGTGTCCCGCGCGCAGGACCGCGACGCGGTCGCTGACCTGACCGACGACGGCCAGGTCGTGGGAGATGAACAGATAGGCCATCCCGTGGCGTTTCTGGAGTCCCAGCAGGAGTTCCAGGATCCGGGCCTGCACGGTCACGTCGAGCGCGGAGACCGGTTCGTCGCAGACCAGCAGTTCCGGGCCGAGGGCGAGGGCGCGGGCGATGGCCACCCGTTGGCGCTGTCCGCCGGAGAGCTCCGCGGCCCTGCGCCGCAGCACGTCAGCCGGCAGCGCGACGTCGTCCAGCAGCCGCCGTACGGTCGCGGCGCGCTGCGCGCGGTCGCCGACGCGGTGGTTGCGCAGGGGCTCGGTGAGCAGTTCCTCGACGGTGAGACGGGGGTTGAGGGAGGCGTACGGGTTCTGGTGCACGAGCTGGACCCGGCGGTGCAGACGGCGCCGGGCCGCGCCGCGTACCGCGGTGACGTCGACGCCGTCCAGCTCGACGGTGCCGGCCTCGGGCCGTTCCAGGCCGAGCACCAGGCGGGCGGTGGTGGACTTGCCGGAGCCGGACTCGCCGACCAGGCCGAGGGTGCGGCCGCGCGGGACGTCGAAGCCGATCCCGTCCACGGCGAGGTGCCGGCGCCGGGGGCCGGGGCCGCGCAACGGGAAGGAGAGGGTGAGACCGCGCACCCGCAGCAGTACGCCGGGGTCCGGTGCGTCGCCGGACGGGCCGGTCGCGGACGCCGGGCGGGATACGCGGGTCGGTGGTGTCGATCCTGGCACCGGGCCCGGTCGGGGCACGCGGCCCGGTCGGGGCACGGGTGTCGCCTCGGCCGGTGGGATCGCGGCCGGTGGCGCCGTGGGGGTGGCCGGGCGGGCGCGGGGGGCGAGGCGGGGGACGTCGGCGAGCAGCCGGCGCGTGTACGGGTGCCGTGGGTCGGTGAGCACCTCGCGCGTCGGTCCGGCCTCCACGACCCTCGCCCGGGACATCACCACGACGTGCTGGGCCCGGTCGGCCACCACACCCAGGTCGTGGGTGATCAGCAGCACGGCGGTACCGGTCTCCGCGGCGAGTGCCTCCAGGTGGTCGAGGATCTGCCGCTGCACCGTGACGTCCAGGGCGGAGGTGGGTTCGTCCGCGACGAGCAGCCGGGGCCGGGCCGCGGTCGCCATCGCGATGAGCACGCGTTGACGCATGCCCCCGGACAGTTCGTGCGGGTACTGGCGGGACCGCCGGGCGGGGTCGGGCAGCCCCGCCCCGGCGAGGAGGTCGACGGCCCGTTCCGCGGCGCCCCGCCCGGTGGCCAGGTGGTGGACGCGCAGCACCTCGGCGACCTGCCGGCCGACCGGCTTCACCGGGTCCAGCGACACGCCGGGGTCCTGGGGCACGAAGCCGATCCGCCGGCCCCGCACCTCCCGCCACGCCCGCTCGCTCAGCCCGGTCAGTTCCTCGCCCTCCAGGCGTACGGAACCGTGCTCCACCCGGCCTCCCGGAGGCAGCAGGCCGATCACGGCGTGCGCGGTGGTGCTCTTGCCGGAGCCGGACTCGCCGACGACGGCCGTGATCCGGCCCGGCGCGGCCGTCAGGTCGAGGCCGTCGACGGCGGTCCGGGCCCCGGCGGCCGTACGGTAGCCGACCCGCAGGTCCGTGATCCGCAGCACCGGGGTGTCCTGCGACGCGGCCTCGGGACGGGTCGTCCCGGCCGGTGCGGAGGTCATGGGCGTTCTCCTCGGGTCTCCAGGATCCTCGACAGCCGGTTCGCGGCGAGGACCACGACGGTCACGACCAGGCTGGGCAGGGTCGTCAGCCACCACGCCGTGGCGAGGTAGTTGCGGCCGTCGGCAACCAGGGCGCCCCACTCCGGGGCGGGCGGCGGTTCCCCGTAGCCGAGGAAGCTGAGACCGGCGACGGCCAGCACGACCAGCCCGAAATCCAGCGCGGCGAGGGCCAGTACGGGTCCTACGGCGGCGGGCAGGACGTAGCGGAACAGCACGCGCCACCAGCGGGAGCCCAGCAGGATCGTGGCCTCGACATAGCCGGCCGTGCGCACCCGCAGCACCTCGGCCCGCGTCACCCGGGCGAACGCGGCGACGCTGGTGACACCGACGGCGACGGCCACCTGGACGGTGCCGAAACCGATGGCGGCGACGATGGTCAGCGAGAGCAGGACCGGCGGCACCGAGAGCACCACCTCGACCAGCCGCATGATCACCGCGTCCGCCCACCGGCCGAAGGATCCGGCGGCCAGGCCGAGCAGGACGCCGACGACCAGGGCCACGGTGATGGCGACGACCGTCGCCCGCAGTGACAGGGACGCCCCGTGCACCACCCGGGCGTACACGTCCCGGCCGAGCTGGTCGGTGCCGAAGAGATGCGCGCCGCTCGGCGGCCGGAACCGCTCGGCCGGTGTCCCGGTCGTGGGGCTCCGGTGGGTGAACCACTCGGGCGCGACCGCCCAGCCCAGCACCAGCAGGAGCACCAGGACGGACAGGACGGCGCCGGGCGAGCGAGGCACGTGCCGGACCGTCGCGTCGCGCGCGCCACGGAGGCGGCGGCCGACCACGGCCCCGAACCCGGACGGCACCGGGGCGGCGTCATCGGCCGGCATCCCGTCGGCCACGGCGCCGGGAGCCGTACCGTGCCCGCTCATGACGTCACCAGCCGGCCGGTCACCCGGATCCGCGGGTCCAGTACCGGGTACAGCAGGTCGACGCCGAGGTTCACCACGGCGAAGACGAACGACGCCAGGACGACCACCCCCTGCACGACGGGCAGGTCCTGGTTGGCGACGGCGGCCTGGGTGATCCGGCCCATGCCGGGCCGGGAGAAGACGGTCTCCACCACGACCGCGCCGCCGATGAGGTAGCCGACCAGGAGGCCGACCACTGTCACCGCCGGGATGGCCGCGTTGCGCAGCCCGTGTCCGAGGAGCAGCCGGGCCCGGCCCGCGCCGGTGGCGCGGACCGTGTCGGCGTACGGCTCCCGCAGGACGGTGTGCAGGCTCTTGCCGAGCACCTGGGCGACCAGCGCCGCGCCCGGGACGGCCAGGGTGCAGGCGGGCAGGACGAGTCCGGCCGCCCCGGTGCCGCCCAGCGACGGGAAGAGGTGCCACCTGACCGACAGCAGCTGGATGAGCAGCAGTCCGACCGCGAACGACGGCAGCGAGACGGCGAACGCGGGGATGGAGCGCAGCAGTTGCCGCACCGCCGGGGAGACCGCGAGGTGGGCGGAGACCGCCAGCGCGGACCCGGCGATCAGCGCGAGCGCCAGGGCGGTGCCGCCCAGTGCCAGCGTGGACGGCACCGCGTCGGCGATCATGCGGGTGACGGGCTGCCCGGTCTGCAGCGACGCGCCGAGGTCACCGTGGAGGGCGTCCACGAGGGCGTGGCCGTACTGCACGGGAAGCGGCCGGTCCAGGCCGAGTTCGGCCTTGGCCCGGGCGATGTCCTCCGGGCTGAGGGTGTCGAACCCGCCGCGCCCGCTCAGCATGAGCGCGACGGGGTCGCCGGGCAGCAGCCGCAGGGCGGCGAACGCGAGGGTGAAGGCCGCCCAGACGACGAACACCGCGCGCAGCACACGTCCCGCGAGGTACCGCGCGGCAGTCATGGCGCACCGCCCGGCGTGGTGCCGGCCTTGCGTGGAGGTCGCACCGGCATCACCCGAGCCACGCGTCGTGGAAGTTCAGCCGGGTCGACGCGTCCAGTGTCAGGCCGTGCACCTTGTCGGACACACCGTGCACCAGGGAGCCCTCGTACAGCGGGACGGTGTCCGCGTGGTCGAGGATCCAGTCGGTGGCCTTGGTGACGGCCTCGCGGCGGGCCTTGTCGTCGGTCGCGGACGCCTGCTGCTCCAGGTAGGTGTCGAGCTCGCTCGCCGGCAGGTGCCAGAGGTTGGAGCCCCTGGAGTGGAAGATGTTGCGCAGCACGTCCGGGTCGGCCCGGGTCACGGCGACCGCGGTGATGTCGAACTGCCCCTTCTGCTGCTGCTCGACGTAGGCGGCGGGCTGGACGGCCTTGAGCTCGACCTCCACGCCCAGCTTGCGCAGCTGCTGCTGGACGTACTCGTCCACCGGCGGCATCGGTGCGGGGATCAGCCAGGTCAGGGTGAGCCGCTTGCCGTTCTTGGCCCGGATGCCGCCCTCGCCCTTCTTCCATCCCGCCTCGTCCAGCAACCGCGCGGCGCCGTCCGGGTCGTAGCCCAGCTTGTCGCTGTCGTCGGTGTAGTAGGGGGTGGTGGAAGCCAGGACGCTGGTGGCGGGCTTGTACGAGGGGTTGAAGACGGTGTCGACGAGCTGCTCGCGGTCGATGCCCACCAGCAGCGCCTTGCGCACCTTCTCGTCGGCGAGGGCGCCGACGTGGTTCAGGGAGAGCGGGGGCACCAGTCCGGGGGCGGGCTTGGAAAGCAGGTGGAAGCCGTCGCCCTTGAACTGCGCCTGGTCGGTGGGCTGGACGCTCTTGGCGACCTGGACCTGTCCGGAGCTGAGGGCGCTGGTACGGGCGCCCGCCTCGGAGACGAAGGTGAACTTCACCTCTTCGAGGTGGCCCGCGCCCCGGTTGTCGTCCAGCGAGGACGGCCAGGAGTAGCCCTTGCGCCGTTTGAGGACGACTTCCTGGTTGGCGGTGTAGTGGTCCAGTACGTACGGGCCGGAGCCGTGGAACTGGCCGCGGCAGCGCTGCGCGTCGGACTTCTCGAAGGTGGCCGGTGACAGGATGCCCAGACCGACGCCCGAGGTGGCCTGGAGGAACTGTGCGTTGGGCGCGTCGAACCGGACGGTGAAGGTGTGCGCGTCCTCGACGGTGGTGCCCCGGTAGCCGCGTATGTAGGCGGGTGCGCCGTTGGCGGGCTGCTTGATCAGGTTGTCGAAGGTGAGCTTCACGGCCTTGGCGTCGACGGGCTCGCCGTCGCTGAAGGTGACGCCGTCGCGCAGGACGAAGGTGAAGTCTCGGCCGTCGGGGCTCTGCTTCCAGGACTTGGCGAGCCACGGCACGATCTTGCCGGTCTCGGGGTCCTGGTCGGTGAGGGTGTCGACCATGGAGCGGGTGATGTCCACGGCGGCCAGTTGCCCGGTCTGCTGCGGGTCGAGGCAGGCGGGGTCGGCCTCCGCGCCGACCACCAGGGTGCCGCCGTCGCGCGGTGTGCCGGCCGCGCCGCCGGCCGAGGTGCCGGAGCCGTTCCCGGAACAGGCGGTGGCGGTGAGCGCCAGCGCGAGCAGCGCGAGTGCCGGGCGGAGGGGCAGCCGGTCGGAGTGGCTCGGACCGGTTCGGCTTCTGGACATCCAAGGCCCTTTCTGGGACGTACTGACGTGCGGCGCACGCCTGCGGCGCCGCCCTGGTCGAGCGGTGCCGCGGCGCGCGCGGTGCAGGGACTCGCATGTGGGGGGAGTCGCGTGGGGCTGTTGTGTGGGGCTCACGCGGGGAAGCGGAGGGGGCTCACGGGGGGCTTGTGCGGGTGGGCTCGCGCGGTGGCCTCCCGGAGGAGGGCGCGGGCCGGGGAGGCGGGTGGGGAGACGGGTGATGCGGCGGGGTGGACGCGTCCGGTACGGGGCGCGTCAGCCCAGTTCCTTGGCCACGGCTTCGCGTACGGCCGGGACGATCTCCTGCGTCCAGCGCTCCAGGCCCTTCGCGCGGGACGGATCGCCCGCCGCGAAGAACACGAAGCCGGAGGCGCCGTGCTCGAGCACCGCTTCGGTCAGTTCGTCGATCCACTGCTGGACGGAGCCGCCGGTCCACCGTCCGGTCTCGTCCCGTGGCGCGTCGACGGGCCGGTCGGTGACGCGGGCCGGCAGGTTGAAGATGGTGGCGATGTCGGCCGGGTCCCGGCCCGCGGCGACGGCGGCCTCCTCGACGATCCGCCGCGAGGCCTGGTAGCGGGGGCTCTGCCAGTCGGCCGCGTTTCCGGGTATCCAGCCGTCGGCCCGGCGGCCGGTGACGGCCAGTGACTTGGGCCCGACCGAGCCGGTCCACACCGGCGGAGCCGGCACGGGGGCCGGGTCGAGCGCCTCCACCCGGGTGAACTCGCCCTCGAAGGTGACGGGCGCACCGCCGCCGGACAGCGACCTGACCAGGCCGATGGCCTCCTCCAGGGCGCGCACGGCGGCGGCCGGCTCCAGCCGGGGCACACCGAACCTCACGATGTCGTCCCAGTAACCGCCGGCTCCGATACCGAGGACGACACGGCCCTGAGCGAGCGTGGAGAGGGTGCTGAGCGTGCGCGCCAGCAGGGGCACCGGCCGGGTCGGCAGATTGGTGACGGTGACGACACCGGTGATGGCGCGGGTGCGGCCGAGGAGCAGTCCCAGGGTGGCGTACGCTTCCAGCCGGCTGCCGTAGTAGGGGTGGTCGGAGACGGTGAAGAAGTCGAGTCCGGCGCGGTCGGCGTGCTCCACCCCGCGCGCGATCTCGTCGGCCTCGGCGAGGGTCGACCCGGGGCCGTATCCGAACCACAGTTTGCGTGCGAGCCGTTCTGGCATGGCTGGTGCGTACCTCTTTCGCTGGATGGGTCAGGACGTGTGTCCGGGAAGGGCCGGGAGCGTGCGACGGCCGTCGGTGCCGGTGTTCTACGCCGGTACGGCCTCCACCACGCTGCAGTGGCCGCCGGGGACGATCCGCGTCAGCCGCAGGCCCGACTTCTCCAGCAGGACCTCGAACTCGCCCGCGGTGCGCTGTTTCCCGCCGGCCACGAGGAGCATGTCGAGGTCCATCAGGGAGACCGTGGGGGTCGGACGGGGCCGTTCCGGCAGGACGGCCTCGACGAGCAGCACCCGGCCGTCGTCGCCCAGCGCGGTACGGCAGTTGCGCAGGATGCGCCGGGAGAGTTCGTCGTCCCAGTCGTGGATGACGTTGGACAGGACATAGGCGTCGGCGCCGCCGGGCACCGTGTCGAAGAAGTCGCCGCCGACCAGCCGTACCCGGTCGCGCACTCCGGCGGCCCGCAGGGTGTCCTCGGCCTGGGGCACCACCTCGGGACGGTCGTAGAGGATGCCGCTCACCCCCGGGTTGGCGTCGAGCACGGCGGCCAGCAGCGCGCCCCGGCCGCCGCCGACGTCGACCACGGTCCGGAAGGCGCCGAAGTCGTAGGCCGCCACGACGGGGGCGATGATCCCCCGGGACGCCTCGGTCATGGCCTTGTCGAACACGGTGAGGACGTCGGGGTACTCGCCGAGGTACTCCCAGACCGACGCGCCGTGCACGTCGGGGAAGGCGGTGCGGCCGGTGCGCACGGCGTCGGCCAGCCCGGTCCAGGCGTGGCGTTCGGCGGGCAGCCCGGTCCAGATGGCGAAGTTGCGCAGGGAGCCGGGGCTGTCCTCGCGCAGTGCCTGCCCCAGCTCGGTCAGGGCGAAGGCCTGGTCGTCGAGCTCTTCGAGGAGACCGGCGTCGGCGGCGGTCCGCAGCAGCCGGTGGAGGCTGGGGGCGTGCGTGCCGGTGGCGGCGGCCAGGTCGTGGACGGAGCGCGGGCCGTCGGCCAGCGCGTCGGCGACGCCCAGCTCGGCGACGGCGCTCACGGCCTGGGCGAGCCATCCGCCGGCGAGCAGGTTCAGGATGCGGGCGGGTGCGGGGAGCCGGGAGGTCTCTGACGGCATGACGAACTTCCTTCTGAAGTACCGGATGAGCGGACCGGGACGCACCCGACGGGGCCCACCTGAAGCCTCTTCGCTGCGGGTGGCCCGTTCAAGGCGGTCCTGTGTCAGGTCTTGGTGAACTCGCGTCAGGTTTTCGCAGAGCGGCCGGGCACGGTTGCGGTGGCGGCCGGCCGGGGTGGGGCGGCCGGTGGGGTCCCGGACGTGGGGCCGCCCGCCGTGCCCCGGGGCAGTCGGGTGGAGCGGTCAGTGGCCGTCCCCGGTCAGTGGCCCGCTGCCCGCGTGCCAGACGAGGTCGAAGACGAAGCGGCACAGCCGCCAGCCGTCCGGGGTACGCACGGCCTCGGCCTCGTAGTGGCCGCCGATGTCGAAGTGCGCACCGGGTTCCGCGGCCCGTTCGACGTGGACGGCCGTGAGGTGGGCCCGGATGTGGGCGCGGTCACCGTCGATGTCGACGGCGTAGTTGGTTCCCTGGTGGTGGGTCCGCTCGAAGGTGGTGCGGGCCATCTGCTGGAACTGGGCGAGTCCGGCGGTCCCCCGGTACTCGCCCATCGGGAAGACCAGGTGGGCGTCCTCGGTGAACACGGAGCCGAACCAGTCGTCGCGGTCCCGGTCGCGGTCGAGGTGGGCGAGGTAGCGGTCGGCCAGGGCGGTCAGTTCGGCGCGGTCGACGAGCAGCCGCACCTGGCCGCGCAGCGTCTCCAGTTCCTCGGACAGGGAGGTGGAGGCGGGCACGGAGGTGGTGGACATGGCGTTCCCTTCCAAAGCGGCGGGGTCGGGTGTCTGCGGGCGGTACGACGGTGTGCGGTACGGGAGCCGGCGCGGTGCGGAACGGGTCACGCAGTCCTCCAGGAAGGCCAGGGCGCGCAGGTGGTACGAGCGGGCCGCCCAGCCCAGGCTGACGTCGTGGCCCGCGGCCGGCTGCCGCTCCACCAGGACGCGTGGGAACCCGGTGAACCGGGCCGCCAGGTCGGCCAGGTCCTCCGCACCGTGCCGCCACCAGCGCTCGTGCTCGGCGAAGGTCAGCCGCACCGGGACCCTGACCAACGGCGCGGTCCGGGCGAAGTACCGTGGCCAGTGCACGGGTTCGGCCGCCTCCTGGGAGGGCACCGGCACCGTCAGGGCCTCGCACTCCCGGAACGTACCCGGTGGGTAGAGGCCGAGCGGCCCCCAGTACCGGGTCCATGCCGAGGCCCCGTGGTGCGCCCGCGGAACGGTGAGCGGTACGGCGGGGCGGTGACGGCACCCGGAGATGTCCAGGCCGGGCACCGGAAGTCCGGCGGCGGCCCGCAGGGCGGGTTTTCCGCCGAAGGAGTGGCCGAGCAGGAACAGCCCCGCGCCGGCCGGGTGACGGGCCGTGAAGTCGTCGAGGGCCGCCCGCAGCAGTACGGACTGCGCGGCCGGCGGCAGCCCGGCGGGCTGCCGCCGGCCCGCCGTGACCGGAGCGGTCGACGGCGAGCACGGAGCAGCCGAGCCGGGTGCCGAGGGTCAGCGGGGACACGTCCGGACGGGCCTGCCCGTCGAAGTAGCCCGCACGCAGACCGCCACCGTGGACCGCGACGACGGTCGCCCGCGGCGCACCGCGCGCGGGTTCGCTCAGCAGGGCGGACAGGACGGTGCCGACCGTGTCCAGTTCGATGCGGCGCACGTCCTGGGACACGGGTGGCGGTGCCGTCCCCGCCGTCCGTCCGGCGGCCACGGTCGCCCGGCTCACGCCGCTCCCCCGGCGGCGGCCGCCCCGGGGAACGGTACGCCGCCCGCCGGCCTCCCGGAGCGCGGCCGGGCGGATCCGCCGGCCGGGCGGGGGCCCGGCGTGCCGGTCCGGTCGCCCCCGGCGGGGAGCCGTCCGGCGTCTTCGCCGCCGCCCGCTCCGGCCGCACCGATGTTCCCGGCCCAGGGCACCAGCCGACCGGGCAGGGCCGGAAGCACGGGACCGCGGCCGGACCCGCCGGCCGACGCCGTGCGCCCCACGTCGACCGGCCGCTCCCGTCCGGTGGCCCCGCCCGGAACGGGGCGTGTGCCACCGCCGGCGAGCCGGTCGTCCCTCCGGACGGAACGCGTGCCCTCACCCGCGCGCCGAGCGGAACGCGTGCCCTCGCTCGCATGCCGAACGGCACGCGAGCCCTCATCGACACGCCGGCCGGAGCCGGTGCCCGCGCCGGCACGCCGCTCCCCGCTCCCAGCGAGACGCCCGCCCTCGTCGGCGCGCCGGTCGAGAAACGTGCCCTCGTCGGCGCGCCGGCCGGAGTCCGTGTCCCCGCCGGCACGCCGCTCATCGTCCCGGCTGGAACGCGTACTCGCATCGACCCGCCGCAGGAGCGCGGCCAGGACGGTGTCGCTGATCTGGTCGGCGATCTTGTCGGGATGCCCCTCGGTCACGGACTCCGAGGTGAACAGGCGTGAGGCCATCATGCCTCCTTGGTCGGGGAGGCCGGGGAGGTCGGGGAGTTGTCGGCGGGGGCACGAGGCGGGCCGAACCACGCCCGCAGCGCGTCTTCGAGGCCGGCCGACGGGTCGCCGGTGCCGGGCGCCGCCCAGGCGACGTGGCCGTCGGGCCGGACGAGCAGCGCGGCGGTACCCGTGAGGGGGTCGGTGCCGTCCACGGGTTCGGGTACGGCGGTGGCTACCGTGACCCGGTCGGAGAAGCCTGTGGCGGCGGTCCGGACCGCCGGTTCGTCGGCCAGGTCGAGCAGGACGCCGCGCGCCGGGTGGAGCAGTTCGGTGGTGCTGGTGCCGCCCGTCCCTCCGGCGAGTTCGCGGTGTCCGACGCGGCGCCCGAGCAGCGGGTGGTGGCCGGGTCCGGCCGGGTAGCGGACGTCGAGTCCGCTGACGACACCCGCCAGATGGCGTTTGACGTCGTCGTGCTCCAGCAGTTCGGTGAACAGGTCGCGCAGCGGGTCCGCCTCGGCGCCGCCGAGGAAGATCAGGCCCTGGGCGCGGGTGTTCATCAGCAGCCGGGCGCCGACCGGGCGCCGTTCGTCGTCGTAGGTGTCGAGCAGGGACTCCGGTGCGGTGCCTCGCGCCACGGCGGCCAGCTTCCAACCCAGGTTGACGGCGTCCTGCACCCCGGTGCTCAGGCCCTGGCCGCCGGCGGGCAGGTGGATGTGGGCGGCGTCCCCGGCGAGCAGGACGCGGCCGCGCCGGTAGCGGTCGGCCTGCCGGGTGGCGTCGGTGAAGGAGCTGACCCAGGGGGCGTGGCCGTCGCTGATGTCCTCACCGGTGATGTGCCGCCAAGCGGCGGCGACCTCCGGGAAGCCGACCGGTCCGGTGCGGGCGTCCGGCGGGGAGCCGTGCGGGCAGACGATGATCCGGTCCACGCCGTCCCCCAGGGGTGCGGCCATCACCATGCCGTTCGGCAGCCGTTCGCCGAGCGGCCGGGGGCGTACGGCGCGGCCTGCGACGTCGGCGAGGTACATCACGCGGGTGGCGGGGGTGCCCGGGAAGCCGAAGCCGGCCAGGTCCCGGACCGTGCTGTGGCCGCCGTCGCAGCCCACCAGGTAGGCGCCGCGCAGCCGTTCGGTGCCGGCCGGGGTGCGCAGGACGGCCTCGACGCCGGTGTCGTCCGCGGTCAGACCGGTCAGTTCCCGGCCCCGCCGGACGCGCGCCCCCCGTTCCGTGGCCCACTCCTCCAGCACCGCCTCCGTCTCGGACTGCGGGATGTCGCGGGCCCCGAAGTGGGCGCCCTCCAGGACCGTGTAGTCGAACCGGACGCCGCCGAAGTGGCCCACCGGGCTGATCGGCGGAACCGGGCCGCGGCCGAAGCGGGGCAGCAATCCCCGCTGGTCGAAGACCTCCATGGCGCGGGCGGTGAAACCGAGGCCGCGGGACTGCCCGGCCGGTGCGGCGAGCCGTTCGACGACGGTCACCCGGGCGCCGCCCAGGCGCAGTTCGCCGGCGAGCATCAGACCGGTCGGCCCGGCGCCGACGACGATGACGTCCGTGTCGTGGGCGTAGTCGGTGCCGTGGGTCCCCTCAGCGCCGTGAGTGGCGTGGACGCCCTGAGCGCCATCCGTGCCTTCCGTGTCGTCCGTGTCCATGGCCGCCTCCTCCCTCAGCCCGTCGCGGAACGCGAGTGGGTGACCCGGTAGGTGTTGGCCTGGCGCCCGGTGACCAGCTCCCGGGCGCGGACGCGTCCGGCGCGGACGTCCGCCGGGCGCTGCTCCTCGGGGAGGTGGTGGAAGGCGTCGTACAGCTCCTTGCTGTCCCACTGCGCGTAGTTGACGACGAAGGTGCCGTCCAGGCCGCGGAAGTAGGTGTGGGAGCGGTAGCCGGGCACGGTGGTGATCCACTCGTCGGGCTTCGCGAGGGTGTGGAGGAGTTCCTTCTGCCGGTCGGGGGTGGTGTCGAGGACGATCAGGACGGTGTAGTCGTCCCGGTCGGGCGAGATCTCAATGCCGTCGCCCAGCCCCGGGTGATGCTGGGTGAACTCCAGCTCGGTCTTCAACAGGCGAACGGTCCGCGCCAGTTCGTGGAACTGCGGCACGGTCTTCTGCTGGAACCTCTGGCCCTGGTAGCGGGCTTCGAGGTCGGCGAGGCTGCGCCACTGGATGTAGTTGGCGGTGCCGGGGCTGTCGATGCCGGCGTGCAGGGTGGAGGAGATCCAGCCCGGGTAGTCCGCGTGGTCGATGATGTCGCGCATCGCGTCGAGGACGTCGTCCTGGAGGGCGCGGGTGTCGGTCTCGAACAGGTTGAAGACGGTGAGGTGGCCGTCGTCGGGCGAGATCAGGGGCATGGTGTTCCTTCCGTGGTGGGGAGGGTGACGCCGGCCGGGAACCAGCGGGCGCGTGCCGTCGTCTCGTCGTCGGCCCGCTCCGGTCCTGCCCGTACGACGTGACCGTCGGGGCGTACCAGCACGGGGCCGTCGGCGCCGGGACCCGGGCCGCCGTGCGGCCCGCCGAGCCGCAGTCCGCGGCCGGCCCGGAGCAGTTCGGTGGTGCTGATGCGCCCGCCGGGGGTGTCGAGGACCAGGTGCGGCAGGCGTGTTCCCAGCAGGGGGTGGGCGGGGCCGCCGACGTCGTACCGGACGTCGAGGCCGCTGATGAGTCCGGCGAGGTGGGCGCGCACCGGTTCCAGGGCGATCAGTTCGGTCATCAGCTCACGCAACGGCCGCACCTCGGGGCCGCCGAGCAGCAGCAGCGCCTGGGCGCGGATGCCGGCCAGGACGCGCCGGCCCACCGGGTGCCGTTCGCGGTGGTAGGTGTCGAGCAGGTCCGGGTGGGCGCGGCCGGTGACGTGCGCGGCCAGTTTCCAGCCGAGGTTGAAGGCGTCCGCCAGGCCGAGGTTGAGCGCCTGGCCGCCGATGGGCATCTGACGGTGGGCGGCGTCCCCGGCGAACAGGACGCGGCCGTGCCGGTAGGCGTCGAGCTGACGGTTGGTGTCGTCGAAGGCGTTCACCCACAGCGGGGTGCCGCCGCCGATGTCCTCGCCGGTCACCCGCTTCCACACCTCGGCGATCTCCGCGAACTCCGGTGGGCCGGTGCGCGGTCGGGGCGGGACGCCGAACTCGTGCGCCATGACGCGGGTCACCCCGTCCGTCCGGCGGGCCGCCACCGCGAAGCCGTCGGGCAGCCGCTCGAAACGCCGATCCGGCACGTCGACACCGGCGACGTCCGCGCGGACCAGCTCCCGCCGGGCGTCGTGCCCGGGGAAGGAGGCGTGCAGCAGCCGGCGTACGGTGCTGTCCTCGCCGTCGCACGCGACGAGGTACGGGCTCCGCACCCGCAGGGCGCCGCCCGGGCCCTCGGCCGCCGTCTCCACGCAGGGGGCGGCATCCGCGGTGACGGCGTGCACGTCGTGGCCGCGCCGGACGTCGGCGCCGAGGGCGCGCGCCCACTGCTCCAGCAGCCGTTCGGTGTCGTACTGCGGGACCTTCCACTGCCCGGCGTACGGGCCGGGCAGGGTGAGGTCCAGGGGGATCCCGGCGTAGTGTCCCCGGGTCTGCCGCGGCGGGTCGCCGAGGGCCGGGAGCAGACCGCGGCTGTCGAGGATCTCCATGGTGCGGGCGTGCAGCGTGGACGCGCGCGACTCGGTGGTGGGTTCCGGCCGGCGTTCCAGTACGACGACCTCGGCGCCGCCGAGCCGTAGTTCACCGGCGAGCAGCAGGCCCACGGGTCCCGCGCCCACCACCACGACCTGGGTGTCCAGCCGGGCCTCGGTCACGGTCAGGCCTTCCCTTCGGCGTACGCGCGGGCGTGGCCGAGGGTGGCGAGGCTGTTGGCGCTGAGCGCGCCGCGGACGTAGGCGCGGGCGTCCTCGACGGTGGCGTCCGGGCCGAGCACAGCCAGGTTGTCCGGGTTCAGGGTCACGGTGTGCTGGGAGGAGGCGACCGTGCCCTCCGGGGACTCCTCGAAGGTCCACAGCCCGGTGTGCAGGGTCAGCAGGGCCGGAAGGGTGACCTGTTTGTAGGCGATGCGGTGGTGCGGGAAGGTCACCCGGTACGACTTGGTGGTGTGCGTGGAGCCGTCCTTGGCCCGCGTGTCCATCTCCAGGGTCTGCAGCCCGGGGGTGTCCTCGGTCAGGCGGGCGGAGGCGACGTGCGGCAGCCGCTCGGGCCACAGCCCCGCGTCGTTGACGAAGTCGTACGCGTCCTTGGCGGCGCCGGCGACGGTCACGCTGTCGGTGAAGGAGAAGGTCAGTTCCTCGTGGTGGTGGGCGCGTTCGAGGCTGTCCTTGAGCGCGGCCAGTTCGGTGCGGCTGTTGTGGTCCACGGCGCGGTCGATCCAGGCGAGGGAGTCGGGGTCGTCGTCGACGGCGCGGTAGTCGTGCAGCAGTCGTACCCGGGCGGTGCCGTCCGAGACGGGCTGGATGATCCAGGTGCCGCCCATCGCGGCCACCGGCGGTGCGGTGATCTCCTGGCGGAAGGTGATGCGCAGCGCGTCCGCGTCGAGCGTGCGGCGGGACGTCCAGCTCTTCGCCCCGTCTCCCGCGGTCGCCCAGACGCGGATGCGTTCCTCGGTCCCGCCGCGCTCCACCTGGTCGACGTGGAGGGTGGGCGGGAAGATACGGGGCCACTGGGCGACGTCGGCCAGCAGCCGGTAGACGGCGGGCGCGGGCGCGCCGACGGTGATCTCGTGCTCGACCTCGCGGGTCGTCATGGCGGTGTCTCCTCGGCGGATGCGGCGGGTGCGGGGGTGCGGTGCGGGGGCCCGGCGTGTGGCGGGTTCGGCGGTGTCCCGGGGTCCGGTCAGAAGTTGCCGAGTCCGCCACAGACGTTGAGCGCCTGCGCGGTGATGGAGGCGGCACTGTCGGAGACCAGATAGCCCACCAGCCCGGCGACCTCCTCGGGGGTGGAGTAGCGGCCGAGCGGGATCTTCGCCCGGAACTTCTCGAGGATCCGCTCCTCGGTCGTGTCGTAGGCGGCGGCGTACCCCTGGCGCACCCGCTGGGCCATCGGCGTCTCGACATAGCCGGGGCACACCGCGTTCACGGTGATGCCGGTGGGCGCGAGTTCGTTGCCCAGTGCCTTGGTGAAGCCGACCACGCCGTGCTTGGAGGCGGAGTAGGGGGCGCCCAGGACCACGCCCTGCTTCCCGGCGGTGGAGGCGATGTTGATGATCCGGCCCCGGGACTTGTGCCGCAGGCCGCCGGCGTTGAGCACCTCCCTGGTCACCCGGAAGACACTGGTGAGGTTGGTCTCCAGGACGTCCTCCCACAGTGCGTCCTCGATGTCGGCGGTGACGCCGCCGCCGGACCGGCCCGCGTTGTTGACGAGGACGTCGATGCTGCCGAAGCGGTCCACGGCGGCTCGGACCAGGTGCTCCACGGCGGCCCGGTCCCGGACGTCGCAGGCGGTGCCGTCCACCTCCAGTCCCCCGGCGGTCAGTTCCTTCACGATCGCGGAGACCCGGTCGGCGTCGCGGGCCGCGAGGAACACGCGGTGTCCGCCGGCGGCCAGCAGCCGGACCACGGCCAGCCCGATGCCGCTGGTACCGCCGGTCACGAGCGCGACCGGCGCGGTCGGTTCGGGTGTCCGGGAATCCGCGGTCGTCTCGGTCGTCATGGTGATCCCCTTTCAGGCGGCCCGGGCGGCCGACAGCCGCTCGTTGACGAGGTCGACCAGGGTCCGGGGGGTGGGGGCTTCGGAGAGCACGTCGTCGTCGAGCGAGACGCCGTACTCCCGCTCGATCCAGCCGACCGTCTCCAGCAGGGCCAGGGACTCGTAGCCCAGGGCCGTGAAGTCGGTGTCGAGGATGTCGCCGTCCAGGTCGACGGTCTCGTCGGCGCCGGCGGCTTCCAGCAGGATGCGCCGCAGCGCCTCGGGGGTGAAAACGTCGGTGGCCACCAAAGGTCCTTTCGTCGGATGGGAAGCGGGGCTTGGATGGGAAGCGGAACTCTCGGTGAGGAGCGGGAAGGGGACGGTGGACCGGTGCGGTCACCGTGCGGCGCGGCGGACCACCAGGGATGAGTTGAAGCCGCCGTGGCCGCGGGCCAGCACCAGGGCGGTGCGCACGGGCAGGGTGCGCGGCCGGTCCAGGACGAGGTCGAGGTCGTACTCCGGCGCCGGATCGCTGTGCACGGTGGGCGGCACGACTCCGTCCCGGATGGCGAGCAGGGCGGCGGCCACGTCGAGCGGGGCCCCGCCGGAGTACAGGCGTCCGGTCATGGTCTTCGGAGCGGTCACGGGGACGCCCCGGGGGCCGAAGACGGCGGTGAGGGCCTCCGCCTCCGCCCGGTCGAGGCCGGGGTCGCCGGCCGCGTCGGCGAAGACGACGTCCACGTCGGCGGCGTCCGTCCCCGCGTCGGCGAGGGCGATCTCGACGGCCTTGCGCAGTCCGGGCGGACGCCCCGAGCCCGGTTTCGGATCGAGGGTGGCGCCGTACCCGGCGATCTCGCCGTACACGTGCGCAGCCCGGGCGCGGGCCGCCTCCGCCTCCTCCAGGACGAGGAGGGCACCGCCCTCGCCGGGTACGTGCCCGCGCGCCGCCCGGTCGAAGGGCAGGTAGGCCCGGTCGGGGTCCTCGCCGGTGCTCAGTCTGCCGCCCGCCAGCTGGGCGACCCAGCCCCAGGGGCACAGGGAGGCGTCCACCGCGCCGGAGACGACCAGCCGGGTGCCCCGGCGGATCTGCCGGCGGGCCTGTGCGAGGGCGTCGATGCCTCCGGCCTGGTCGCCGACGACCACGCCGCTGGGCCCCTTCATGTTGTTGCGGATGGAGATCTGGCCGCTGTTGACGGCGTAGAACCAGGCGAAGGACTGGTACGCGGACACGTACTGGCTGCCCTGGCTCCACAGTTTGCGCAGTTCGTTCTGGCCGAACTCGAAGCCTCCGGAGGCGCTCGCCGTGACCACGCCCATGTCGAACTCGGGCAGCTCGCCGGGGCGCACGCCCGCGTCGGCGAGGGCCCAGTCGGCGGCGGCCAGGGCGATCCGGGTCATCCGGTCGGTCTGCGGGATCAGCCGGCTCGGCAGATGGTCCTCGGCCACGAACCCGTTGATCTCACCGGCCAGCCGGGCCGGGTAACGGCCGGGGTCGAAGCGGGTGATCCGGCCGATGCCGCTGCGGCCGGCCAGGGTCGCCGCCCAGTACGCGGGCGTGCCCAGCCCGTTGGGCGAGGCGACGCCCAGCCCCGTGACCACCGCGGTGCCGGTCATATCCGCCTCCGTCCCGGCTCGGCGAGCACCATCGCGCTCTGGAAGCCGCCGAATCCGCTGCCCACCGTGAGCACCACGTCGGTCAGCTGGTCCCGGGCGTACAGGGGGACGTAGTCGAGGTCGCACTCCGGGTCGGGGGTGTGCAGGTTGGCGGTGGGCGGCACGACGTCGTACTCCATGGCCAGGACCGAGGCGGCGATCTCCAGGGAACCGATCGCGCCCAGCGAGTGCCCGATCATGGACTTGATGGAGCTGACCGGGGCCCGGCCTGCGTGGTCGCCGAGGCTGCGCTTGAAGGCGGCCGTCTCGTGCCGGTCGTTCTGCCGGGTGCCCGAACCGTGGGCGTTGACGTAGTCGATGTCGTCCGGGTTGAGCCGGGCCTCGTCCAGGGCGACGCGGATCGCCTCCGCCATCTCGGCACCGTCGGGGCGCAGGCCCGTCATGTGGTAGGCGTTGCTGCGGGTCGCGTAGCCGGCGATCTCCGCGTAGATGTGGGCGCCACGGCGGCGCGCGCTCTCCAGCTCCTCCAGGACGAAGACGGCGGCGCCCTCCCCCAGCACGAACCCGTTGCGGGTCTTGTCGAAGGGGCGCGAGGCGGTGGCCGGATCGTCGCAACGGGGGGTGGTGGCCTTGATGGCGTCGAAGCAGGCCATGGTGATCGGGGAGATCGGCGCGTCCGACGACCCCGCCACCATCACGTCCGCCGAGCCCTCCCGGATCAGTTCGGCGGCGTGGCCCACGGAGTCGATGCCGGAGGTGCATCCGGTCGACACCACGGTGCCCGGCCCCTCCGCCCCGACGGCCCAGGCGACCTCCGCGGCGAACGAACTGGGGACGAAGTGGTCGTACAGGTGGTGCACGGCGTAGGTGTGGTCGACCAGGTCGAGCCGGCCTCCGTCGCTCACGACCCGGTACTCCGCGTCGAGTCCGGTCGTCGCGCCGACGGCGCTGCCGATCGTGACACCGACCCGGTGGGGGTCCAGCGCCGTCAGGTCGATCCCGCTGTCGTCGACCGCGCCGCGTGCCGCGACCACGGCGAACTGGGCGGCCCGGTCCATGCGCCGGACCTCCTGGGGGGTGAGTCCGTGGGCGTAGGGGTCGAAGTCGATCTCGGCCGCCACCCGGGAGCGGAACGGCGTGGGGTCGAAGAAGGTGATGCCCCGGGTCGCGGTCCGGCCCTCGCTGAGCAGGTTCCAGAAGTCCTTGGTGCCGATCCCGCCGGGCGCGAGGACCTCCACGCCCGTGACGACCACGCGGCGCGCCGTCATGCGGAAGCCTCCCAGGAGTAGAAGCGGGAGGCCATGGCGTCGGCCGGGGAGCGCCAGGTGGCGGGGTCGTAGGCCTCGACGAAGGGTTTCAGGTCGTTGCTGATGCCGATGAACCTCGGGTCGTTGCGGGCCTGTTCGATCCGCTCTCCTCCGTCGGCGGTGTCGAAGTCCTGGAGGTGGAAGTACAGTCCCCGGTACGAGAAGAGCTGACGGCGCCGGGTTCCCATCCGGTGCGGCATCTCGGTCGTGTCGAACGCGGTGAACAGCTGCGCCACCTCGGTACTGGCCTCGGGCGACATACGGGCGACGATCAGGGTGCTGTGCATACGTGCTACTCCTTCGGTGAGGGCGTGCCGACGGCAGGCGTACAGGGGCCGACCGTGCGAGGACCGGTCCGGCATCAAGGGGGCCGACGGGAGGGAAGTGGCGTCCCGATTCCCAGCCTCAAGCCTCATCGGCCGCCAACAGCCGATCAAGGCGAGCCTGTTCAGGACTGCGTCATCTTGTACACGGGCTGCACAGGAACCGGCGGCAAGGACAGGGAAACGTCAGACGAGCGTCGTGCGCGTGTCGGTTCGGCCGACCGCGGCGGGAGATGACGGTGCCGTGACGTCCGTACGGCCGAGAGCGGCTGTGGCCGGCGGCATCCGTGCCCGACCACGAAGTGACGCCGTGCCCGCTCGGCCGCCCCGGCCGGCGTCTCGAACCGCCGCTCGCCTCCGCCGACGGCCGGGCGGGATCGGCGGGGGCGTCGTCGGCACTGCGGACACCGAGCGGTTCGCGCTCGGCTTCCGCGACCGGTGGATGCCACCGGTCGCCGACCTTCACTTCCGTGCTGCCGACGAGGGCGTGCTCCGGCCCGGCGAGCGGGGAACCGCGGCAGGTGCGCGGCGTCGGAAGGTGCCCGGGCCGGAGCCCGAAGTGAGGACGAGGTACTCGATCCCGGCCCCGTCCCGCGGAGCACCCAGCCTGAAGCCACCCGCCTCGACCGGGTCCGGCCCGTGCGCGCCGCCACCGCCGCGACACCGGGAGCGGGGCGGAAGCCGGGAAGTGAACGGTTCCAGCTCGGTCGGCCGGAGTCCCGTGCGGTGGACGACGGCCACGCCGGGGCGCCTCCCGACGAGGTGGGTGGACTCAGACGCGTATCCGCCCGTGTCGAGCAACCCGCGCCCGCCCCTTCCGGACCGGTCGGCGGCGGAAGACGCCTCTTCGACGCGGACGGTACCGCTCAGACCGCCCGCAGGGCGCCTGGGCGGCGGCCGGTGAGGCGGTCGAGCGCAGTGGCGCTCGCGTCGTCGGCCGGCAGGTGGACGACGAGCTGCTGGTCGTCGTCGGCGGGCAGGCCGAGCGTTTCGTACGCCAGTCGCACCTCTCCCACCTGCGGGTGGACCATGCGCACCACCCCGTTCGCCCGCGGCAGCCCCGGCAGCGTCCGCAGCCGGCTGGCGAACGGTTCCCCGGAGGACACCGTCAACTCGTCCATCAGTGTGCCGACATGGACGTCGGTCTGCCCCGGCCCCTGTTTGAGGGCCGCGACCTGTTCGTCGGCGACGGTGTCCCAGTCCGGGTAGACCGTGCGCGCCCGCGCGTCGGTGAAGACGAAACGGGCGAGGCTGGGCCGGACGCCGTCCAGCAGGCCGAGCGGTTCGGCCAGCCGCCGGTACCCGTCCGTGCAGGCCAGGATCTCGCTCAAGCGGTTCACCAGCACGGCGGGCGCCGGTTCCAGCCGCCGCAGCAGTGCCCGCACCGTGGGCCTCACCGCCCTGTTCGGTCCCGCCCCGCCCCGGCAACTGAAGCCGGGGTCGGCGCCCTTGGCGAGCCGGTGCAGGTGGACCCGTTCGCCAGGGGTGAGGAGCAGTGCGTCCGCCAGGGCCGCCAGCACCTGCACCGAGGGCCGGCGGTCCCGCCCCTGCTCCAGCCTGGTGACGTACTCGACACTCACCCCGGCGAGCGTCGCCAGTTCCGCGCGACGCAGTCCCGGCGTACGGCGGCGCGGACCGGTGGGTAGTCCCACCTCGGCCGGTGTGACGGCTTCCCGGCGCAGCCGCAGGAAGAGGCCGAGCTCGTTGTCGCTCATCCCGCGAACGTAACACCGGCCGCTCCGGCGGATCGTGGCCCTGCCACTACCACCCTCCGCCCGGCCTCCCTCGTCCGCCGTCCGTCCGGAACCGTGGGGCGCGCAGGCCCCGGTCCGGGGCAGCCTCACCCTCGGTAGGAGAAGCACAACCATGTCCAGCGAACGGCTGAATCTCGCAGTGATCGTCGGCAGTGTCCGGGAGGGCCGCTTCGGCCCGGTGGTGGCCGGCTGGTTCGTCGAACAGGCCAAGCGCCACGACCAGTTCACGATCGACCTGATCGATCTGGCGGACGTCGACCTCCCGCTCGCGCTGCCGCCCACCCCGCCGGCCCTGCAGCCCGACCTGCCGCGCCCCGAGGGCATGGCCGAACTGACCCAGCGACTCGACGCCGCCGACGCGGTCGTCATCGTGACGCCCGACTACAACCGCAGCTTCCCCGCGTCCCTCAAGGCCGCCATCGACTGGCACTACACCCAGTGGAAGGCCAAGCCGATCGGCTTCGTCGGCTACAGCGGCCTCAGCGGCGGTCTGCTGGCGATCGAGCAACTGCGGCAGGTCTTCAACGAGTTGCACGCCCACACCGTGCGCGACTACGTCGCCTTCCCCAGCTACTACCTCCTCTTCTCCCCCGACGGCACGCTCCGGGACCCACAGGGCCCCGAGGACGCCGCACGAGCCATGCTCGACCAGCTCCTCTGGTGGGGCTCGGTACTCCACGACGCCCGCCGCGACCGCCCGCAGGTCGCTGACCGGTAGCCCTCACCGGCCCCGGCCGACAGCCCGCGCCCGGGCCGGCGGTATCCGGAGTGTCGGTCGGCCGCCCGCGGTTCCTCCGCTCTACGCCGGACGGTGACCGCAGCAGCAGTTGTGCGACGTCCGCATGCGCGCGGCGTCACCGCAGCCGTCCGGCAGCCGTACGCGGGTTTCCTTCCCCAACCCGGCCCCTCCTCCTCGGGGCCGGGTCTCCGGCCAGTTCGGTGATGCCGCGAGCGACGGTGGCGGTGCCGGCTCCGGAAGCAGCAGTCACCAGGGTGATCCCACCGTGGCCCCGCCGCCTCGCCGGCCGGGCAGAGCCGACGGCGGCGCTCGTCGAGATGCGGCGACACGGGCCGGAACCCAGCCCACCGCACTCGCCCAAACCGCCCCTGAACAGGGAAGACGTCAAAGTGCTGTGGAGTACCGGGACCGGAATGGGCGGCGGCGTAGGCAGTACCTCACGCCGGTGAAACCGACGGGCGCGCGCCGGGCCACGGCGGAGCCGTCACCCTGATCGCACCGCCGTCCTCGGACGCGAAGGCCCCCGCCGTCCGGGAGCATGAGGCGTCCGGACGGCGGGGGCTGAGGCATCGAGCGGGGCGTCAGGGCGCCATCGTCGATATCATTTGCGGCGGGGTGACGTCGCCGGTGCGGGTGGCCGAGGCCGTCGCTGACGGGTCCGACTCCGTGCCGAGAGTCGTGACCGTCCTGACCTGGTAGTAGCGCACCACGCCGACGGGCGCCGCGTAGTCGTCGTAGCCGGGGCCGGTGACCGGCGTCTCGGTCAACCGGGTCCACGGACCGGAGGCCGACTCGGCGGCATAGACGTGGAACCGGTGGGACGCGTCACCGTCGTACCGCCAGCCGACGGTGTTGCGGTCGACCCAGCCGTTCGCGGAGACGGCCGTCGGCGGCAGCGGCTCGGCCTCGGTGGCGTCGAGCCGGACGCGCGCGGAGTACGCGGAGGCGTTGCCCGCGCTGTCCTTGGCCCGCACGCGGTAGTAGTAGGTCGTGCCCACGGCGGCGGACGGGTCGGTCAGGGCGGTGCTCGGCGTGGGCGTGCCGACGGAGGCGAACGGCCCCTCGGGCGCGACGGCCCGCTGCACCTCGTAGGAGCTCACCCCGCTCACCGGGGACCAGGCGAGCCGGGCGCCGGCGGACGGGTCGTACCTGGCCGTGAGCCCGGTGGGCACGGCGGGGGCCGTCCTGTCGGCGCTGATGACGCTCGTCACCGCGGACAGCGCGGAGACGTTTCCTGAGCGGTCGACGGCGCGGAGGGCGTACTCGTAGGTGGCGCCGGTGGCCAGGGGCGCGTCGGTGAAGGTGGTGCCCGTGATCAGGGTGGAGTTGCGCAGGCTCCAGCCGCTGGTGCCGGCGATGCGGCGGTAGACGCGGTAGCCGGCCAGGTCCATCTCGTAGTTGCGGGACCAGGTCAGGGTCGTCTTCAGGGTGGACGCCGAGTAACTGGGCTTCACGCCGACCGGGGCCAGCGGGGCGGTCTTGTCGTACGTGGCGCTGATGACCGGCTTGTAGGAGAAGGAGATGTTGGCAGTGCCGGTGAAGGCGGCGAAGTCCACCCGCAGGGTGTGCGTCCCACGCGGCATGGTGAGGCGGACGGTCTTCCGCTGGGTCGAGCTGACGTTGCGCCACAGATCGATCTTGCGGTGGCCGTCGATGTAGACGCGGGCGCCGTCCTGGACGGCGACGCTCAGGTCGAAGGGGCCGCCGGAGCCGAAGTTTCGGGTGCTGGTCCAGCGGACGCCGAAGTAGTCGCTCGGCAGGGTCACTCCGGAGGGGTCACCATAGCCGTAGTTCTCGGCGATGGCGGTATCGCATACGGTGGCCTTCGGAGTGCCGGAGAGGGTGGTGTTGGCGTAGTACTGGGCCTTCCACACGCCGGCCGAGCAGGTCACGGCCGCATGCGCGGTCGCGGGGAAAGCGAGTCCGGCCAGGGCTGTGGCCAAGGAGAGCACGGCCGCACCACCTGTACGGCGCGCCGCGCCGAGGGATATTCGCATCTACGGATGCTCACACTTCCGACGGGGAGATGAGGACAAGGCGTGTATGCCGCCCCGATAGTGGCATTCAAAGAGCGCTTGCGACAGGCGGTTTGGCGGCCGGCCGCTGTTTGTGGGTCCAGGCGAGCGTGCTGCTGATGGCAGTGAAGAACCGCTCGAAAGCGGCTCAGGGTCGTCTCGGAGAGTCCGGGTGGCAATGCGTCCCGCTTGCGGAGAAGAGGGACTGCAGGGCGGCCGTGTTCGGTGCACGGAGCCACGAGGTCGTCGGCCAGGAAGGCCCCTACCCAGCGGATCCGCCCCATCGCCTTCCGTAAGCACGCGCGCGGCCGTGTCCGTCGGCATCCGGAGCCGCCGGCGGTACGGCCGGATCGTGAAGGGCTGCGGGCTGCCGCGCCGGACTCCGTCGCTGGGGGCAGTCGCCGCGGGGTCCGGGCAGTGGTTCGACACTGGCCGCGCCGGACTCCGTCGCTGGGGGCAGTCACCGCCGGGGGCTGGGCAGTGGCTCGACGGTGGCCGCGCCGTCCTTATCATCGGGGAGGTACCTGCGGCAGGCGATTGTGGAGGCGGCTGGGTGTTCTCGGTGGATGTGAGGCTGGGCGTGCAGGCGTGTGTGCTCGTGCTGCGCGGTGATCTGGATCTCGACAGCGCCGTGCAGTTGCGGGAGGCGGCCGATGCGGTGCTCGCCGGGCCGGAGCAGCCACGCCTGGTGGTGGTCGACTGCGCCGCTTTGGAGTTCTGCGACTCCACCGGCATCAGCTGTCTGGTCCAGATCTACCAGCGGCTGTCCGCGCGCGGGGGCACACTGCGTCTGGCGGCCTTGCCCGGCGCGTTGGCGCGGATGTTCATGCTGACAGGTCTGGACCAGGCCATCGCCGTGCATGAGACAGTGCAGGATGCCCTCGTCACCGGTGTCGGCGCGCCTGAGGGCAGTCTTCAGGAACACATGGTCCGCGGTGCAGGCGGCGACACGGAGGCGGCAGGATGACGACCGGCGTTCCGAAGCAGCGCCCTTCCCGGACCGGACAGTACGGCACCGGTCGGACCACCGAGGGCGCGGCGGAGGAAGATCTGCGGGCTCTGTTCGGTCAGTCCACGGCCGTTTTCGCTTCCCTGGCAGGGCCCGCGCACATGGTCGAGGCTGCCAATGACGCCTTCTTCGCCGCGATCGGCGGCAGCGAGCGGGCCCGCACCGGGGTGCCGCTGGGCGAGCTGATGCCCGAACTGGCCGAGCAGGGCTTCCTCGCCCTGCTGGACAAGGTCTACCGCACGGGCAGGCCCTACACCGGTCGTGACGCCCGGGTACTGCTCGGCGAAGGGCCCGGCGCGAGGGAGGCGTTCTTCGACTTCACCTACGAGCCCCGTACGGACACTGGCGGCACCGTCACCGGGGTGCGGGTGATCGGCGTGGAGACCACCCAGGTCAAACACGCTCAGCGGCTGACAGCCGAGCACCGGGCGCTGCTGGAGCAGATAGCCCGGCACGCCCCTTTCAGGCAGGTTCTGGAGGGCATGGCCCGTGTCATCGAGGACCTCGCCCCCGAGGAGCTCCGTGTCTCCGTCCTGCTCGCCGACGCCGACGGCCGACGCCTGCGTCATGGTGCCGCCCCAAGCCTTCCCGCCTTCTACAACGAAGCGATCGACGGCATCGCCATGGGCGAGGGCGTCGGCTCCTGCGGCACCGCCGCATACCGCCGTCAGACGGTCATCGTCAGTGACATCGCCGCCCACCCGTTCTGGGAGGACTTCCGTGACCTGGCGAACGCAGCCGGCGTGGCGGCCTGCTGGTCCACCCCGATCCTGGCCCGTGACGGCTCACTGCTGGGCACTTTCGCGATGTACCACCGCGTTCCGCGCGCACCGCAGGAAACCGACCTGGCCCTGGCCCGCATGTTCGCCGACACCGCCGCCCTTGCCATAGAGCGCCACCGGGCCGAGCAGGCCCGCCTGGCCGCCGAAGCCCGGGAGAAGGCGGCTCGCGCCGACCTGGCCTTCCTGCTGGAGACCAGCACGGCCTTGTCCGCCGATCTGGATTACGCGCAGACGCTGCGGCGTCTGGCGGCAAGCTGCGTGCCGGTCCTGGCCCCGCTGTGCGCCGTCGACATCATCGACGGCGGCCGCGTACGCCGCGTCGCCACCGCCGCGGCCACCCACGAGGACGAGCGGTTCCTCGCCTCCCACATCCCCGTCTACGACGCCGACGACGACGCCGTCGCCCGCGTAATGGCCACGGGTTTGAGCGAAGTGGCCCGCCGCGCCCCCACCGGACCCGGCCCCTGGCAGGAGCTGAAGGTCACCGGCTACCTGTGCGTGCCCCTGCACGACCGGGACCGCGTCTTCGGCACCCTGACCCTGCTGTCCGCCGGCGAACGCACCTTCGACGGACACACCGTCGCTCTGGCCGAGGAGCTCGCCCGGCGCGCCGCCTTGGCCGCTCTCAACGCCCGCCAGTACACCCAGCGCGTCGCCCTCGCCCGCGATCTGCAAGCCGGCCTCCTGCTGCCCCAGGCCCCCTCACTGCCGGGTGCCGAGGTCGCCACGTACTACCACCCCGCCGGTGAAGGACTCGACGTCGGCGGTGACTTCTACGATGCCTTCCCTCTCAAGGACGGCCGATGGGCGTTCATGCTCGGCGACGTCTGCGGACGCGGCGCCGTCGCCGCCACGACCACCGCCCTCGTCCGGCACACCGCGCGGGCCGTCGCCCCTCTCCTGCCCGGCCCCGATGCAGTCGTCCACGCCGTCAACCAGGCCCTCCTCGACCGGCCCGACGGTCACGGCACCGGCTTCGTCACCCTGGTCTACGGTCACCTCACCCCCGCCGAGGGCGGCGGCCTCGACATCGACCTCGTCCGCGCCGGCCATACCTTCCCCCTGCTCATCGACGGCCGCGGCCCCGCCCGCCCCGTGCACGCCGAAGGCCCCCTCATCGGTATCGCCGCCGACCCACACCTGCCCGTCCACCACCTGCGCCTCGAACCTGCCGAAAGCCTGCTGCTCTACACCGACGGCATCACCGAGGCCCGCAACGACCACCGGCAGCAATTCAGCGAGGAACGCCTCGCCGACGTCCTGGGGCGCGACCTTCCCACACCGCACACCGCCCAGGACGTCGTCGCCGCTCTGACCCAGGCACTCCACGCCTTCACCGGCACCCGTGGCATAGACGACGACCAGGCCGCCCTCGTCCTGACCGCCGTTGCAGCGCCGCACGAAGGCAGCGGAGCACGCGAACGCGGTAGGAATGCGCGTCAGCCCGATGAAGCCCCGCCGGCGCCTGGCGCCCCTGCGGCGGGAGACGATGCATAGGGTGAGCCGGAGGCGCTCGCGTACCCCGTGGCGGGTTCGCTCCTGGCGGCCTTGTCCGTCACCGTACGCGGGACACAGGCCGCCGGACAGACGGTCACCCGCTCCTGCCGGGCAGAGGCGGGGGCACCTCCCGGGTGTCCTGTCCTCGCGGGAGGCAGCCGGACACCCGCGGCCGCGGTTCCGGTGGGCATGGCAGATGGTCACCACGCCGGTCTCTTCGGATGCGTGCCACGGGCCGCGGTCCGGGGCGATCACGATCACGCGTGAGCCCGTGGCACCGCGGTGCGACCTCACCGTGCGCGCAGTTCGTCCATTGCGGACTGGCTCTCCTCGTCGGCGGCGCGGTAGATCACCAGCAGCTGTTCCGGATCTTGAAGCGGCGTAAGCGTTTCGAACTGCACTGTGATCGCGCCGACGTAGGGATGCCGCATCATCTTGCGTCCGCGACCGTTGACTTTGACGTCCTGCTCGGCCCACCGCCGCGCGAACTCCTCGTCCCGGCCGAGGCATTCGGTGATGAGGTCGGTCAACGCCTGATCCTCGGGATGTGCGGCCCACGCGGCGCGCAAGTGCGCGACCCCCTCCCGCACGACGCGCTCGCGGTCCACGTACAACTCGCGTGTCTCCGGATGCATCAGGCACAGCCACATCGCGTTGCGCTGCCATGGCGGAAGGGTGCCGAAATCCAGGAGCACTTTCGCCATTTCGTCGTTCCAGACCAGGATGTCGTAGCGGTGGTTCATCAGCATGGCGGGCAGCGGCGAGAGGTCGGCGACCAATCGGGCCAGCGACGGCGCCGCGGTGGTGGCGAGCTTGCCGGCGTTGCGGGGACGCTGCTGGGCCAGGCCGAAGAGGTAGGCGCGTTCGTCGAGGGTCAGGCGCAGTGCCCGGGCCAGCGCCTCCACCACATCCGCTGAGGGCCGCAACCCGCGGGCCTGTTCCAACCGCACGATGTAGTCGACACTGATCCCGGCCAGTTGGGCGACCTCTTCGCGACGCAATCCGGGAGTCCGCCGGGACTGCCGACTCGACGGCAGGCCGAAATCCCGCGGATCCAGGCGTTCTCGCCGGGTCCGCAGGAACGCGGCCAGCTCCTGTGTCACATCCACGGTGCTGGTGGTCATGGTCGGTCCAACAGCCGGGGTAGGACTGGTGTTCCCAGGAACTTCCTTCCCTTACCCCCGGCTCACGGTGGTCGCAGGCTGGTGCTCGACGACGATCACGAGCACAGGAGGCCACGATGCCACTCACCCTCGACACGTACCGGCTGCTGGGCCGCTCCGGGCTGCGGGTCTCACCGCTGGCCCTGGGAACGGCGACCTTCGGCACCGAGTGGGGCTGGGGCGCCGAACAGGACGACGCGCGCAAGCTGTTCGACGCCTACGTCGAGCGCGGCGGCAACTTCATCGACACCGCCAACACCTACACCAACGGCAGCTCCGAGCGCATGCTGGGCGAATTCGTCCGCGACCAGCGCGAGAGCCTGGTGCTGGCCACGAAGTACACGACGCTGCGCCGGCCCGGCGACCCCAATTCCGGGGGCGCCCACCGCAAGAGCCTGTTCGCGTCGGTGGAGGCCAGCCTGCGGCGGCTGAACACGGACCACATCGATCTGCTCTTCCTGCACGTGTGGGACTTCACGACGCCGGTCGAGGAGATCCTGCGCGGCATGGACGACCTGGTCCGGCAGGGCAAGATCCTGTACGTGGCGATGTCCAACGCCCCGGCCTGGGAGATCTCGCGCATGCAGGCGATCGCCGACCTGCGCGGCTGGACGCCGCTGATCGCGCTGCAGATCGAATACAGCCTCATCAACCGGGCCGGAGAACGTGACCTGATCCCGATGGCACGGGCGATGGGGCTGGGGGTGACCCCATACTCACCGCTGGGCGGCGGCGTGCTGTCCGGCAAGTACAGCCGCGCCGACCTGACCGCGACGAGCGCTGACTCCGCTCAGGGAAACCGCAAGAGCTTCAACGCCGGCTTGGGGCTGGTCACCGAACGCACCCTCGCCGTCGCCGACGTCGTACGGGAGGTCGCTGCGGAGCTGGAACGCACACCCGCCCAGGTCGCTCTGGCCTGGACCCTGCGGAACCCGGGCGTGACGGCACCCGTCATCGGCGCTCGCACCCCCGAGCAGCTGGTGGGGAATCTGGGCGCCCTGGAGGTTCACTTCACCGCCGATCAACTGTCCCGCCTCGACCAGGTCAGCGCGATCGACCTCGGCTACCCGCACGACCTGCTCGCCGGCGACCACATCCGCACCGTGGTCAGCGGCGACCTGAAGATCGAAACGCGCCCCTGACGATGACAGGTGGTGACAGGGGCCGGCCGCCGGGAGGGGAGGAGCCCTCTCGCTGATCACTGTGGACGACGATCCGCAGTCCCCTTCAGATCGGCTGTCGGCCCCGCTGGGACTCGCGTCGGCCGCCGTCCGGCGAAGCAGCGAGATCTGGCCGGCGTCGCCCTCACCTTCCGTGCGAGGGCGACGCATGACGGCCTTCGGACGACCGGAACCCGGCGCCCGCGCGTGTGACCGGCCTGACTGTCGGTGTGCGCCGCCGCCTCGGCGAGCGTGTACGACTTCTCGACCGGGATGTGGAGCTTCCCCCGCGAGACGAGGTCGACGGCCTCGGCGAGCGCTTCCGGCACGCTTCCGGCCGCGCCGGGGAATCGGACACCGAACTCCGGCGCATCGCCGGTCGGCGGTCGCGAAGAGCCGGGCGAGGTGGCGCGGGCTGACGCCGGCGTGGGCGGCCAGGGAGGCGGTGCTGTGGTCCAGCGCGGGCTGGGCGGACACCAGGTCGACCACTGCGCGCAGTGACGGGGTGCGTGGGGCCCGGGTCTGCAGCGGAGCGGCGAACTGGGTCTGGTTGCCGGGCCGTTGCATGAACATCACCAGGTCGCGTGCGACGTCCCGGGCGAGGTCGGGGCCGAGATCCTCCTCGACCAGTGACAGGGCGAGGTCGATTCCCGCCGAGACGCCGGCGGAGGTGTAGATGCCGCTGTCGTGGACGAAGAGGGCGTCCGGTGAGACGGAGATCCTGGGGTAGGCGCGGGCCAGCAGATCGGCGTGGCGCCAGTGGGTGGTGGCCCGCCGCCCGTCGAGCAGGCCGGCGGCGGCCAGGACGAAGGCGCCGGTGCAGATGGACACCATCCGTCGGCACCGGTCCCGCAGGGCGGACGCGGCCGCGAGGAGGTCGCCGGGGATCGGTGTCGACGGCAGGTCGTCACCACCGGAGACCACCACGGTATCGGCCCGCTCCACCTCGTCGGCCGGTCCGCCGACGCCGAAGGCGGTGCCGATCGACGTCGTCACCGGCCGGCCAGAGGGCGAGACGTAGCGAAGGTCGTAGGGCCCGCCGAACCGGGCCGCGGTGGAGAAGACCTCGGCGGGCCCGGTGACGTCGAGCATCTTCATGCCGTCGAACACCAGGAACACCACACGTCGCGTCCCTGCCATGGCTACGCCTCCTCGGCTCCGTCTGCACCGGCGCGGTCGCGCGTTCGGGCTCCAGTGTGATCGGCGCGGTCGCAGACCGGTGCGGTGGGGCATGGGGCGCGGGGTGTCCGGACCGCTTGTCGCTCTCAGCGAGGCACGGTTCGGCGGTGGGTGATCGGTGCGGTCGGTGGCGGGCGACGAGGCGGGATCCGGAAAGCGACCGTGCGGAAACGTGTCGCGGATTGAGGGATTCGTGTCCGGGACGGAGGGCCGTGGACCGTCCCCGCCCGACGATGCTTGAGGCGTCCGGAAGAACCGGAAGAGAACCACAGAAACCGAACGAGCGGGAGACGCCTCATGTCCGAGACCATCGCGGGAATCGAGATCCCCGACACCGACCTGGTCCGCGCCGCGACCGCGGTGACCCGGCAGGCGACCGACGACCCCGTCGTCGGCGACACACTGTTCCACCACTCCCGGCGCGTCTTCCTGTGGGGGATGCTCAAGTCCCGGGCCCGAGGCACCGACGTCGACCCCGAACTCGCCTACGTCGGAGGCATGTTCCACGACCTGGGCCTGACCCGGAAGTACCGCACCACCCGGCAACGCTTCGAGACCGACGGTGCGGACGCCGCCGCGGCGTTCCTGCGCGAACACGGCCGGACCGAAGCCGAGGCCCGCGACGTCTGGCTCGCCATCGCCCTGCACACCACCCCCGAGGTGCCGCTCCGGCTGGCCCCGGAGACCGCCGTGGTCACCCTCGGGGTGGAGACCGACGTCCTCGGCCTCGGTCTCGACGAGATCAGCGAGGCGGACAAGAAGGCCGTCGTGCTCGCGCACCCGCGGCCGGACTTCAAGCGCCAGATCCTCCACGCCTTCCACGAGGGGATGGCCGACCGTCCCGACACGACCTTCGGCACCATGAACGACGACGTCCTGGCGTACTTCGACCCGTCCTTCAGGCGGGCGGACTTCGTCGACATCATCCGGCGCAACGCCTGGCCCGAGTAGCAGCCCGCAGGCCTGCGCCCGGCCCCACCGCCGGGGCCGAGCAGCCGACCCCGTCGGCGGCATCACGCACCAAGGTCAGCGGCGCTGGTATTTACATAAACTATGAATATAAAAGTGCTATGCTTCGAGCATGAGTCGTCAAGACACCGCTCCCGGCGCGTCCGCCGCCATCGGGGCAGCCCTCTACGGCCTGGCCACCAGGGCCGCGAGACGCCTGCCCCGGGACATGAGCCTGACGTCCGCCGCCACCCTGGCCACCCTGGACCGGACCGGTCCGCGACGCATCACCGATCTGGCCTCGGTCGAGGGCGTCACCCAGCCCGCGATGACCGCCCTGGTCCGGGTGATGGAGGAGTCCGGCCTGGTCGAGCGGCGGGGCGACGCGTCCGACAAGCGGGTCACGCTGGTGTGCCTGACCGAGGCCGGCGCCTCCTATGTCCGGACGCGGCACCAGGCGGGCGTCCACGCGTTCGAGCGGTTGATCGGCGAGCTCACCGGCGACGAGGTCGAGGCGCTGGTGGCGGCCCTTCCGGCGCTGAGGCATCTGGCAGAGCTCGAAAGCCAGGACCGCGAAGGGCCGAAGCGGTGACCGGGCAGCCGGTCGGCGGGGTCGCGGGGAAGGCGTTCCCGGTGGCGCGTTCCGAGGCGCGGCTGCTGGTCCCCGCCCTGATGTTCATCGCTCTGGTCGTGGCGGCGGTCGCCAGCCTCGGGACGCCGCTCATCACCAGCGTGGCGACCTCGTTCCACGTCTCGCTCGGCAGCGCACAGTGGACGCTGACCATCGCGCTGCTCAGCGGCGCCGTCGCCACGCCGGTCCTGGGCCGGCTCGGAGCCGGCCCGCACCGGCGGGCCACGATCCTCGCCACGCTGGCGGTCGTCGTCGCCGGCAGCGCGCTCACCGTGCTGCCGCTGCCGTTCGCGTGGCTGCTGGCCGGCAGGGCGGCCCAGGGCGTCGGGCTCGGGCTGACGGCGCTGATGATGGGCGTGGCCCGGGACCACCTCCCCGAGGCGCGCGGCGCGGCCGTGATCTCCCTGATCTCGGTGGTCTCGATCATCGGGGCCGGCGTCGGCTACCCGCTGGCCGCACTGCTCGCCGAGCTCGGCGGGGTACGGGCCGCCTACGGCCTCGGTCTGGTCGTCACCGCCGCCGCCCTCCTGACCGCGTGGCGCTCCATGCCCGAAGCCCCCGAAGGCCGCTCCGCCCACGTGGACGTGACAGGCGCGGTCGTCCTGGCCGCCGCGCTGCTCCTGGTGCTGTTCCTCGCCGGCGAACGGGATCTGTGGAGCCGGCACCTCGCCGTGGCGGCGGCCCTCGCCGTCGTCGCGGTGGTGCTGCTCTTGGTCTGGGCCGTCATCGAGCTGCGCAGCACGACGCCCCTGATCGATGTGCGCGCGGTGCGGCACCCGGCGGTCGCCGGGGCGAACCTCGCCATGTTCGTCGGCGGGATCGGCATGTACATCCTGCTCACGCTCATCACCCGGTACGCGCAGACGCCGCACGGCGCCGGCTACGGCTTCGGGCTGACGACCTTCGTCGCCGGGCTGGTCCTCATCCCGTTCTCGGTGCTGGGGTTCGTCGCCGGCAAACTCACGCCGCGGGTCCGGACGCGGATCGCCGACCCCCTGCTCCTGGCCGGCAGCGCCGTCGTGGTCGGCGGCGGGTTCGCCCTGTTCGCGGCGGCCCGGTCGAACCTGGCCGAACTGTTCGCGGCGATGGGCGTGCTCGGCTTCGGCGTCGGCGGCTTCTCGGCCGCGATGCCCGGCGTCATCCTGGCCGTCACCCCCAAGAGCGAGACGTCGAGCGCCATGAGCTTCAACTACGTCGTCCGCAGCGTCGGGTACTCCCTGGGCAGCGCCATCGGCGGCCTGATCCTCGCCGCGGGCACCGGGCCCGGCCACCTCTTCCCCGACGACGGCGCCTACACCACCGCGGCGCTGGTCGGCATCGGCGCCATGGCGATCACGACGCTGACAAGCCTCGCTCTCGCCCGCCGACGCTCGCCCGAGACCAACCCGTAAGTCAGATGCACTCATCCCAACACTGGAGGTTCCATGCCCAAGGGTTACTGGGTCAGCACCTACCGCACCATTTCGGACCCTGAGAAGCTGGCTGCTTACAGCGAGCTGGCCCGCCTGGCCGTCAAGGCCGGGGGCGGTCGGGTCCTCGTCCGTGGCGGTCGGGTCGTGGCGCATGAGGCCGGAATCGCCGAGCGCACCGTCCTGATCGAGTTCGACAGCTTCGAGCAGGCCGTCGCGGCGCGCGAGAGTGCGACCTACCAGGAGGCGCTGGTCGCCCTCTCCGACGGCGTCGAGCGCGACTTCCGCATCGTCGAAGGCATCGACTGACCGAGGTCCAGTCGGATCTTCACTGAAGGACTCGGTCGGGAATCTTCGGGACGGGCAGTCAACGAGCGTGACGTCGCGTCAGGCTCGTAGGAGCATGATGCCCATGTTCCCGGGAAGCCCGATATGTCCCTCCAGTCCCAGCCCGGATCGGAGAACCCGCCGCTGACCGCGCGGGTCGCCCGCGCCGGCAACCCCCACGACACTACCGCGATGTGGATCCGCGACCGCCTCGACGGCCTGTGGAACGACGAGGACTTCACCGCCTGGTACCCGCACGATGGCCGCCCCGGGCACTCCCCCGCCCAGCTCGCCACGTCCGCGTGCCGCAGTACGTGCTGAACCTGTCGGACCGCCAGGCCGCCGAGGCGGCGGAGTCACGCTGCCCGGCGAATCCCCCGCCGACCACGCCCGCCCCGGGACACCGCGCGCGGCGATCACCGCCGGGGCCTCACACGTCGTCGGCAGGACGGTCACCCGCGCCACGGACCCGGCAGCCGCGCTCCGTCTCTTCCGGGCCAACCTCATTGCGTGACGGGCGCGCCCTGTGAGCCACCCGCCGGTAGCCGCCCCCGGGCACAGCGGCACGGGGGTGTCGTCGGCCGCCCCCGTGCCGCCCAGCCCAGGAGGGGACCGTCCGGCAGCCGGACCTGTCCGAGCCGCGCCGGGTCCCTCACGCCGTAGTCCATGTGTCCCGTGCCCGCGGCGCGGTCCAGGTCAGGCCGCCACCCCGGCCGGTGCGTGGGCCGTCTCCGGGCGCAGGACCCGCCGGCGCCGGGACGGCAAGCCCGCGGTCGGGTTGGCCACGCCCCACGCCGCGCCCTTGCAGATCATCTCCTTGTAGAAGGCGGCCCCGCGGCCCGTCAGCGCGCGCTCGACCGCTCGGTCGTCGGCGGTGACGAACTGGATCAAGCCCTCCTTGCGACCGAGGGAGATGCACTGCTGGAAGTAACGGATCGGGACCTTGGGGAGCTTGACGCCGGCGAGACGGGCGGCGATGGCGTCGGCGGCCTGCCAGGCCATGGGGACGCCCGAGGCGCAGGACATCCGCAGGGGCTTGTCGCCCGGGCCGATCGCCATCGCCGCGTCGCCCACCGCGTACACGTCCTCGTGGGAGACCGAGCGCATCGTGGCGTCGACCACGATCCGGCCGCCGTCGGTCACCTCGAGCGTGGTGGCCTGCGCGACGGGGTGGACGGCGAAGCCGGTGGTCCAGACGGTGACCTCGGAGGGGACCGTCCGGCCGTCGGCCGTCGTCACTGCGTCCGTCCGCACGGCGGTGGCCTCGGCGTGTTCGTGGACCGTGATGCCGAGCCGGTCCACCACCTTCCGCAGGTGGGCGCGGCCCTTGGCCGACAGCCAGTCGCCGAGCGCGCCGCGGACGGCGAGGGCGACGTCGAGGTCCGGGCGGGCCTCGGCGATCTCCGTCGCGGCCTCGATGCCGGTCAGGCCACCGCCGACGACGACCACGGGCCGGCCGGCGTCCAAGGCGGCCAGGCGGTCGCGCAGGCGCAGCGCGCCGGGCCGGCTGGAGACCTCGTGGGCGTGATCGGCGACGCCGGGCACACCGCCGTCGTTCCAGCCGCTGCCGAGGGCGTAGACCAGGGTGTCGTACGTCAGTTCCTCCCGCCCCGCGCCGTCGGCGGCCGTGACCATCACCGCCTTGCGCTCCACGTCCACGGCGGTGACCTTCCCGAGCTTCAGCTCGACGCCCGTGCCCGCGAACATCTCGCCGAACGGCCGGGGCCTGAGGCCCTGGCCGGCCGCCAGCTGGTGCAGCCGGACCCGCTCGACGAAGTCGGGCTCGGGGTTGACGAGGGTGATGGTGACGTCCTCGCGGTGCAGCCGCTTGGCGAGGCGCCCGGCGGCGATGGCTCCGGTATAGCCGGCTCCGAGGACGACGATGCGGTGCTGCATGGGCCTGCTCCTGTCGGTGAGGATCGCGCCGCTGTCTGCGCGGTTTCGCCTCATGAACCGGGCAGCCCGGCGTTTCCTGACAGGATCAGGATGTGAAGCACATCACATCCGGTCAGAGGGTGCGCAGCGGGTCCCCGTGGTCCGCGGCGGCCCACGGCTCACTCGCGCGGACGAGCTTGTCGGGGTTGACCTGGCTGCGCAGCGCGACGATGCCCTGCCCGCTCACCTCCAGGCAGGCGATCCCGACGACCCGGCCGTCCGCGACCGCCACGAAGGCGGGTTCGCCGTTGGCCGTCGTCGCGGAAATCCCGGCCGCCCCTCCGACGTGGGCCCGCTCGGCCTAGCTGGGCTTGAACATGCCGCGCAGGAACTTGGCGACCGCGAGCGCCCCCTCGAACGCCCTCGCGCGGGCCGGGACCTTCCCGCCGCCGTCACCGACCGAGACGGCGTCCTGGGTGAGCAGCCGCACCAGCGGTTCGGTCCGGCCGCTCGTCTGCAACTGCCAGCAGTACGTGGGCCCGCAACCCCTGTCACAGGTGTACGCGGAGGACCCGACCGACCTCGCCTGAGCGCAGTGAAGGACAGGACGGCGGTCACGCCAAGATCAGCACCGCCGTCGTCCCCGGCCCGTTCGTCGAGCCCGGGCGGCCGTCTGGCCGGCCGGACAGGTTCCAGCGCGCATGTCCGCTTCCTCGACTCCTGACAGACTCTGCGATCTACCGGGCGGCCTGCCGACCGCTCCGCCACTCCGCCAGATGACCTACTCCGCGGACTGTCGCCCTCGACCAGCGTGAACACCCCGGAGGACTGTCACACCAGCCCTTTGACCGGTGATTCCAAGTTGGCGAAGGCTCAGTCGAACGCGCCGTGCGGACCGACGACGGGAAAACGCGTCGGGTACGGCCGTGCGGCCTACCCAAGGCGATGCGCAGGCCCTTGGCTTCGGCGAGGCGCACGATTCTGGCCGAGTATGTGGTGGTGCCAGGTGAGACGTGAGTGACGAACAATACACTGTCACACTTCACGGGAGACAGGGGGTCTGCTCTATGCGCCCATCGGTTTCGGCCCCGCCTGAAGAGGCGGCGACGTGCGAGGACTTCGACTTCCGGGTGCTGGGGCCACTCGAGGTGAGGCACAGACAGCGGCTGGTGCAGTTGCCCGCAGGCCGCCTGCGTGTGCTCCTGTCGTGTCTGGTGATGTCGCCCAACGAGGTCGTCCCCAGCGACACGTTGATCGATCGGATATGGGCGGACACCCCGGTGGAACGGGCGCGCGGCGCGCTGCACACCTGCGTGAGACGGCTGCGCCGCCTGCTCTGCCCCGACCTGGTGCAGACGAGACCCGGCGGGTACACCCTGCGGGTCTCGGTCGACAACGTGGACCTGCTGCGGTTCCGGGGTCTCGTCCGACGCTCGGAAGCCGCCGGAGACGACTCCGGCGAGAAGCTGGTTCTGCTGCGCGAAGCTCTGGCGCTCCGCCGCGGCGACCCGTTCGCCGATGTCGCCTCCCCGTGGCTGGACCGCGGGGTGGTGCCCCGGCTGGACGAGGAATGGCTGAGCGCCCTGATGTGCCGCATCGACCTCGAGATGGCGGCGGGTCGGCACCATGAGCTGATTCCCGAGTTGCGCGAGCTGACGACCGCCCACCCGCTGCACGAGGCGAGCTGGCAGCGTCTGATCCTGGCCCTGCACCGGTGCGGTCGCCGCGCCGAGGCACTGGAGGCGTACCAGCAGGTCCTCGCGATCCTCCGGGACGAGTTGGCGCTCGATCCCAGCGGCGAGCTGCGGGAACTGCACCGGTCCGTCCTCGACGGCGGCGCGACCTCCTCCCCTGCCGGCGGCACAGCTGAGCAGGAGCCGGTCACCGGCACAAGCGTCCATCCCGCTCTGGATCCACCTGCGCAGTCGCCGCCGATCCGCCCGCAGCAGCTTCCTCCGGGCGTCCCCTGTTTCACCGGCCGCACCATGGAGCTGGCCAGGCTGGACGGCCTGCTGCCCGCCGAACGCGCTCAGTCCGCACAGACCACGGCGATCGCCGTGGTCGACGGGGCGGCGGGATCCGGCAAGACCACCCTGGCGGTGCACTGGGCACACCGCGTACGCGACCGGTTTCCCGACGGGCAGCTCTACGCCGATCTCCGCGGCTACGGCTTGGGCGCTCCGGTGGAGCCCACCGCGGTCCTGGAGATGTTCCTGCTCGCGCTGGGCGTCCCCGCGCAGCAGATCCCGCCGGAACTGGACGGCCGATCCGCGCTGTTGCGCAGCACCCTGGCCGACCGGCGGGTGCTCGTACTGCTGGACAACGCGCGCGACACCGCGCAGGTGCGTCCGCTGCTGCCCGGCTCGCACTGCCTGGTCCTGGTCACCAGTCGCAGCCAGCTACGCGGCTTGGCCGTGCGGCACGGCGCCTACCGCGTCAGCCTCGACCGGCTGTCTGCCGAGGAGTCGGTCACCTTGCTCGCCGGCGTCCTGGGCGAGGACCGGATCGCGGCCGAGCTGGACACCGCTGCGCAACTCGCCGGTCTGTGCGCTCATATGCCCCTGGCCCTGGCTTTGGCCGCCGAACGCATACAGCACCTGTCCGGCCCGGACGACCGGACGGGCTCGGCGGCCAGGCACTCCCTCCCGCTGCACGACCTCGTCGCTGAACTCGGCGTGGAGCGGTACCGGTTGGACGTGCTCAGTGTGGGCGACGACGAGACCTCAGCGGTCCGCGGCGTCTTCTCCTGGTCCTACGACGCACTCGACACGGCCGCCGCCGGCGCGTTCCGCGTCCTCGGCCTGCACTCCGGGCCCGACATCAGCATCGAGGCGGCGACCGTGCTCATCGGCGTCAGCACGGACCAGACGCGGCGGCTGTTGGAGGGGCTGACGGACCGGGGCCTGCTGGAGCGGGCAGGCCGGGACCGTTACCGCTACCGGTTCCACGACCTGATGCGCCTGTACGCGGCGGAACGGGCCGAGGCGGAGGAGAGCGAACCGACCCGGCTGGCCGCTCTGCATCGGGTCCTGTCCTGGTACATGCACACCGCCGATGCGGCCGAGCGGATGCTCAACCCCGGCCACCAGCCCCGTCCGCCCGACCCGCCCGAGGAGGGCTGCGAACCGCTTTCCTTCTCCTCGTACGAAGAGGCGCTGGGGTGGTGTGCGACGGAGCGCGCCAACCTGATGGCCGCTGTCCGGCTCGCCTTCGAGGCCGGCGAGTACACCATCGCCTGGCGGCTCCCGACCGTCCTGTGGGGCTTCTTCAACCTGCGTGAACATTGGGGTGACTGGATCGAAAGCCACAGAGTGGGCCTCGCCGCCGCCCGGGCACAGGGTGATCGGCGCGGCGAAGCCTCGGTGCTCACCAGCATCGGGCTCGCCCGGTGGGACCAGCTGCGGTTCACCGAAGCGCTGGAGTCGCTCGAGGAGGCGCTCGTGCTGCGACGCGAGATCGGGGATCGGTGGGGGGAGGGCGTCGCGCTGACCGGCCTCGGCCGGGTTCGCGGGAACCTGGGTGAGCCCGGGCGTGCGTTGGAGCACCACGCGGAGGCTCTCGGCATCTTCGAGGAGATCGGGAACCACTGGGGGCAGGGCTTCGCGCTGGCCGGTCTCGGCCGCGTCTGCCAGGACCTGAATGAGCCCGAGCGTGCCCGCGAACACCAGCTGAGGGCGGTCGGCGTCTTTCGGAGGATCGGCAACCGCTGGGGGGAGGGCATCGCGTTGCGGGACCTGTGCCTGACGTACGCCGCCCTCGGTCGGCACGAGGAGACCATCGCCTGGTGCCGACGCGCCCTCGCCCGCTGCCACGAGCCAGGCGCCCGGTACACCAGGACCCGCATCCTCAACCTGTTGAGCCGCGCCCTGTGTGAGACGGGCCGGTCGGAGGAGGCGCGGTGGGTGTGGGAGCGCGCCACGGTGTTCGAAGAGCTGGGGGACTCGAACGCCGGCAGAGCAGGCGATCTTCTCGGTGCGGCAGCGGCCGGCGCGGGCCGGTGACGCCGTCGATGATCTGCATGACATGTGCCTGACATCAGTTGCCAGATTTCTGACAGCGGCCCTGTGCTCTACTGAGGTGACCGCGAAGGGGAGCCGAGCCGCACACGATTCAAGGCACGGCAAGAGCCCGTCCGCGAGGCGCTCGGTCACGCATCCCCCGGACCGAGCGACACGGAACGGGGGTACATCCAGCCACAGGTACACGGAGGAGTCCTTGATGCCCGAGGCCGTGACTCTGCGAGGCCGACCGGAAGACGCGGCGGTGACAGTGGCGGTCACGGGCGGGGGACAGAGGGTAGCCGGGACAACCCCGATTCCCGGCCCGTCGAACGGAGCAGCGCGCCCGGTCCCCGTCTGGCTGACGAGGGCCGCGGTGACAGCGACGGGTCAGGGACACGACTGCCTGCCGTAGATGTCGGGGCACCCAGAACGTCGATCGGAAGGACCCATGGCACATCTCATCAGCCTCGAAGAGGCCGAGAAGCTGGACATCGACGACGTACACGAACTCCACCGCACGTATGTCAACAAGAGCCAGGTCCGGTTGATGACCTCCTTCGGCTTCGGCCGGGAGCTTGTCGACCACGCCGAGGGCGCTTATATCTACACGCGTGACGGCCGTAAGATCCTGGACTTCACCGGCGGAGTCGGCGTACTCAACCACGGGCACAACCATCCGCGCATTCTCGCCGCACGCCGGCGCTTCCAGGAACGGCGGCGCATGGAGGTGCACAAGACCTACTTCTCGCCGTATCTCGCCGCCCTGGGGCACAATCTGGCAGCGGTGCTGCCCGGCGATCTGAACCGTTCGTTCCTGCCGAATTCCGGGGCGGAGGCGGTCGAAGGCGCGGTCAAACTGGCGTACAAGTACCACGGTGGCCGACGGAACCGTGTCCTGCGGGCGGACAGCGGCTTCCACGGCAAACTCCTCGGTTCCGGCGGGCTCACCGGCGGAGCGCAGAGCCATTTCGCGTTCCCCACCATTCCCGGCATCGGCACCTTCGAGTACGGCGACATCGGCTCGGTTCGGCGGGTTCTCGCGGACAACAGGGACGCGCGGGGCCGCAGCAGGGTGTACGCACTCCTCATCGAGCCGTTCAGTGCGTCGACCATGCGCTGGTGCTCCGAGGAATTCCTGCGCGAACTCCGCGAGTTGTGCACGGCTGAGGACATCGTGCTGATCTTCGACGAGATCTACACCGGGTGGGGCAAGACCGGCAGCATGTTCTACTTCACCCGGTACGAGGGTCTCGTGCCCGACGTGGTGACGACCTCGAAGTCGTTCGGCGGCGGCAAGTCCTCCATTTCCGCCTACGTGGCGCGTGAGCCGGTCTTCCGCAAGGCGTACGACAACATGGGCGACGCGATGATGCAGAGCACGAGCACGACGTACTACGGCTTCGGCGAGGAGACCGCGACGGCCATCGAGGCCGTCTCCGTAGCTGTCGAGGACGACTACCCGGGGCGGGCCCGCGCCCTGGAAGCGGTACTGCGGCCAGGTCTTGAGCGCATCCGGAAGACCCATCCCGACCTGATCGCCGATGTGCGCGGCTCCGGCGCGCTCCACGGGGTGTTCCTCTCCGGCGGGCCCAAGGTGCTGGACCTGGTCGGCAAGCTGCCGGCCGGAGACCTGGCCAAGGACCCGCTGATCCGCACGAAGATCATCACTGCGGCGGTCATCGACACGCTGTACCGCAAGCACGACGTCTACACCTACAACACGCTCAACGGCCGCAGTCCGCTGGTCGTGAGCCCGCCGCTGGTAGCGGGACCCGAAGAGGCCGAACGGTTCCTCGGCGCCCTGGAGGCCACCCTTGCCGAGGGCATGAACCGGCTGCTCGGCCGTTTCGTACGGGAGCGGGTGAGCTCGTGGTGACCGACGTCCCGCACGGGCTGCCGTCCCCGGTCCGATCCGCTCTCCCGGGCCATGTCGCCGTCACCGGTGCCGCCGGCGTGCTCGGCACACACCTCGTGAACCGCCTGCTGGCGGTGGGCAGTCAGGTCCGCGCGTTCGACCTGGCGCCGGTGCCCACGAGCCCCGGACTGAAGCCGTTCACCGGAGACATACGTGACGCGGACGCCCTCGCCGAAGCCTTCGCGGGCGCCGACGCCGTGGTGCACTGCGCCTCCGCGTTGCCCAGCTACCCCGTGGCGGACATCAGATCGATCGTCGTCGAAGGCACCACCACCGTGCTGGAAGCGGCCCGCGCCGCGGCCGTGCCCAGAGTGCTGCACATCTCCTCCACCGCCGTCTACGGACTGCCCCGGCTGGTACCCACACCTGAGGACCATGCGCTTGAGCCGGTGGACCCCTACAGCTCCGCGAAGGCGGAAGCGGAGAAGGCCGTCGAGCGGTTCCGGGCGGAGGGCATGTGCCTGCCGGTACTGCGGCCCAAGACCTTCCTGGGCCCCGGAAGGATGGGGCTGTTCGACATGCTCTTCCAGTGGGCCGAGGAGGGCAGGAACTTTCCCGTGCTCGGGAAGGGCGATGTGCGCATCCAGATGCTGGGGCTGGACGACCTCGTGGACGCGGTGCTGGAGGTGCTGCGCGCCCCGGATGAGGTGGCCTGCGACACGTACAACATCGGCGCCGCCGAATTCGGTACTCTGCGCGAGGACTTCCAGTGCGTGCTGGATACCGCGGGGCACGGCAAGCGTGTGGTGTCGACGCCCAGCGCGCCCGCGGTGGCGGTGCTGCGCGTACTGGAGCGGACGAAGCTGTCCCCCGTGTACGGCAGGCTGGTGTCCAAGCTGCTTGCCGATTCCTACGTCAGCGTCGACAAGGCCCGGGAGAAGCTCGGCTTCCGCCCCCGGTTGTCCAACCAGGACGCCATTCTCCATACGTACGACTGGTGGCGCACACAGCGTGCGACGGCGGCAGGCGTCCCGGCGGGCAGAGGGAGCGGACGGACCAGCCGGGAGCCGTGGCGCCAGGGCGTGCTGGGACTCGCGAAGGTGTTCTTCTGATGGCCGCTGCGGACGCACCGGGCGGCGACTCGTCCGCGTCCCCGGCCGAGGAGGACACCGGCCGGGACGTGCCGGAAGGGGCACCGGACGCACCGGAAGAGGCACTGGCCGCCCGCCGCTGGTGCTGGGGAACGCGACTGCTGGTCGCGAGCACGGCGGTCTGGACGGTCCTCCTCGCCCTGCACGTCCTGCTCATCGGCCGCTGGTGGCCATGGCACATCGTCGAGGTCGTCCCGCCGCTGACCGTGGTGGCGGTGCCTCTGCTGCTGCTCGTACTCGTACCGTTCGCGGTGCCGGTGCGCCGCTGGCTTGCCGCGGTCCTGGTGCTCCTTCTGCTGGCCGGGGCGCATCTGGCCGGCTTCGGATGGACGGGCACCACCGCGGGCAGCCCCCGGGGCACGGAGGTCAAGGTCTTCGCCTGGTCCACTGACTACTGGCAGATGACGTCCGGCGACAAGGACGCCTTCTACGCCTTCCTGCGCCGCCAGGACGCCGACGTGTACCTCCTCCATGAATACCTCAACTGGAACTACTCGAGCAGGGACGAGCAGAAGAGATGTACAAGCCCTGTCCGCATCGACGACTCGGCCCGGCTGCACGCGGAGTTTCCCGGCTACCGACTGCTCGTGCAGGGCGAGTTGGTCACTCTGTCCCGGTTGCCCGTCGTCGCAGCGCCCCATCAGCACGTTCCCACCACGGGTGATGACTGGTACTGGAAGGGGTCGAAGGCCCAGCGCACCGATATCCGAGTGGGCCGGCGCACGGTCTCCTTCTACAACGTGCACCTGCCGATTCGCTTCCGGCCCTGTGACATCCGCTACGGGTGGGGCCGCTTCTTCCAAGCCAACAAGGACCAAGGTGACTGGTGGGTCAGGGAATACCGCGGACTGCGCGCGGATCTGGCCGGCGACCCCCACCCGGCCGTGGTCGCCGGTGACTTCAACACGGCCTGGATGAACTTCTACCCGCTCGGAGCTGGTACCCGGCCGCACGATCCTAGTGGCTCCCTGCTTCCCGCCCGCTCCTGGCCTTCCTGCGACGGCTCCTGCTCGCTGCCGCGGGCATGGCGCCTCCTGCCCAAACTGTGGCGGTTCGACTGGCTGTTCACCACCGAGAACCTAGCGGTCACCAGCTACCACCTCAGCGGCGGCGAGGCCCTCTCCGACCATTCCGCTCAGCAGATCCGCGTGGTCGTCCCGGACTAGGGCCCTTTCGTGAACCAGGGGCATCAGGTCAGACACAGAAAGGTACGCACCGTGCTGCAACCTGACACGTTCGACGTGACGGTGATGCTCGACTACTACAGCCCGTATGTCAGTGGTCTGACGGAGGCCGCGCGGCTGACCGCCGAGGGGCTCGCCGGCCGTGGCTGGAAGGTCGCGGTGGTCTGTGCCCAGCACGATCCCGCACTCGCCCGTCACGAAGTCGTCAACGGCGTCCACGTCTTCAGGGCGCCGGTACTCGCCCGGATCAGCAGGGGCTTCGTCAGTCCTCAACTTCCGTTGCTGGCACGGCGTCTGGCGGCACGCTCGGACATCGTCCACATGCATCTACCCAACCCCGAGGCCGCGTTCGTCGCCGCACTCAAGGGCAGCGCACGGCTGGTCGTGACGTACCACATCGACGTCTTCCTACCGGACAGCCCCGTCAACCGCTTCGGGATGTGGGCCGTCGACCAGTCGTGCAAGGCGGCCGTACGGAAGGCGGACCTGGTCATCACGAACAGCGAGGACCAGGCACGTGGGTCCCGCATCTGGCCGACGATCAGGCGCCGCCGACTGCTGCCCGTCTCCTCACCGTGCGTGGACCGCAACGGCGGCACCCCCCGGCTGCGCGACGGGGACGGGCCGCACATCGGCTTCATGGGCCGGATCACCGTCGACAAGGGCATCGAATACCTCATACGGGCCTTCCGCGCCATCGACGACCCACGGGCACGACTGCTGATCGCGGGAGACCACGCGACCGTGGCGGGCGGCAGCAACATCGCCCAGCTCCGCCGGGAGGCCGGCGACGACCAACGGATCCGCTTCACGGGCCTGCTGCGCGGCGACGCGGTAAGGGACTTCTACGCCTCGATCGACGTCTTCGCACTGCCCTCGATCTCGGAGTCCTTCGGCATCGTCCAGGTCGAGGCGATGATGGCCGGCATCCCGCCGGTGAGCACGGAACTGCCCGGTTCCCGCTACCCCATCGCGGCCACGGGCTTCGGGCGGCTGGTCCCGCCCAGGGACCCGGGGGCCTTGCGTGCGGCGATCCTGGAGATGGCCGAACTGCCGGCCGAGGACCGCGAGTCGGGGCGCCAAGCAGCGACGAAGCTGTTCGGTGGGGAGGCGTTCCTCGACGCGCACGAAGAGGCGTTCCGGAAACTCCTGAGCGGCAGCCGACCGTGAAGCGGCTGGGCAGCGGAGACACCGTGGACGACCAGGGCGGCCCGGCCGCGGCCGCACCGCCCGCTCCTGGGGTGTCCGCACCCCCGACGGCGTCGGCGCCGGCCCCTGCGGGACCGGCCCGCGCGACGAACGCCTCGCACGGTTCGCCATGGGAAGGCGCGTTACGCACCACGCCCCGGCGTTCCCGGCTGCCGGCGATGCTGGCGCTGCTGCGCCCTCGCCAGTGGGTGAAGAACGTCTTCGTCCTCATCATTCCGTTGGCCGTGGACCCCGCGGCGCTCCTGCACCACATCGCATGGGCACTCGCCACGTTGGCCACGTTCACGGCGGCCTCCGCCGCGGTCTACGTCCTCAACGACTGGCTCGACCGCAAGCAGGACCGGCTGCATCCGGTCAAACGCCATCGGCCGTTGGCCAGCGGGCAGGTCGGCCCACTCGGCGCGCTGCTCCTGGGCGTCGGCTGTCTGACGACACTGGCAGTCTGCGGCGCCCTTCTGCCGCCGGCAGTACAGGCTGTCACCGCTGCGTACGTGCTGCTCAATCTGGCCTACTGCCTGGCGTTGAAGCACTTCCCGCTGGTCGACGTCAGCGTGATAGCGATCGGCTTCGCCCTTCGGGCGTTGGCGGGCTGCCTGGTGGTGTCGGCCCCTTTCAACCCCGCCCTCATCATCTCCATGTACTGCGCCTGCCTGCTGATGGCGCTCGGCAAGCGACGCCACGAACTCGTTACCGCGAACCTCCAGGAGCGGGCGGCTGCGCAGCGGCCCGCCCTCACGGGGTACTCGGTCTCCTTGCTCGACCAGCTGATGGCCTTGCTGCTGGCCGCCACGCTGATCAGTTACGAACTGTTCGTCCTGTCCGCACCGCATCCACACGCTGCCGTGCTGGCCGTCGTCACCATGCCCCTCGCCATCTTCGCCCTGTGCCGCTATCTGCAACTGATAGCGATGCACCGCGGCAGTGAAGAGCCGGGCCATGACGTACTCACGGACGCACCGCTCGTGATCAACGCCGTTCTGTGGCTGATCAGTCTGACCGTCAGCCGAATCCCATGAGGACACCGGCTCAAGATTCCACCGCCTCCGCCCCTCACCCCCTGCCACGACTGGGCAGGCGGTGCGCGCCCCGACTCCCTTGCCCGCACGTGTGCCCGCCCCCTTCAGCGCGACCCGAGAACCGTACGGCGGGTCGGCGCCTACGGAAGGTGGCCTGATCGGCCCTCAGTGGTGCGTGTACCCGCAGCCGATCAGACGTTCTCGACCCGGCGGAGCCAGGCAGAGCCGGCGGATCTCGTGCGGACCGCTGAACGGGCCGATCCCACGGCCTTGCACCCACTGCGACCGAGAGGTCGCAACCCCACCCATGGGGGCTGCGAAGAGAGGATGGTCCACTTGAGTCGCCCAGGCCCGGCCCTCGGCACCGCCCCACCACGCTCCCCGCTGCGGCGGGTGATAGTGGTCTGCCACCAGTACCCGCCCTGGACCGTGGGCGGGCTGGCGGAGTACGCGCAGCGGTTCGTCCAGTGCGTCCAACGGGAGCGCGGTGACGTGCCACTGACGCTGTACACCCTGAACTGCCCCGCGAACCTCCCCCGCCGGGAGCGGCATGGCTCCGTGACGATCCGGCGGCCCTGGCTGCCGCGATGGCTCAAGCGACGCATCGTGGCGCCGAAGAACCATCTGGCGCCCAGCGGCCGGGTCCTGTTCGCGCTGTCCCTGCTCGCCTTCAATCTGGCGACACTGCCCGCGCTCGTGCGAGCCCGCCGGTCGGGCACGGTGGTGGCCGTGCACGACTGGCAGAGCGCCCCGGCCGGAATCCTCGCGGCCACCGTGCTGCGGCTACCCGTGGTCTATCACGTCCACAACACCGAGATGACCATGGCCGAGCAGCCCGATGTGACCGATTCCTTCCGGCTGGTCGAAATCAATCAGCGGCTGCTCGCCAGAGTCGCGGCCCGGATCGTCGTGCCCACCCCGGAGCTGGGGCGACTGGCCGTCGCGCACGGCTGGCGGGCGGACCGCATCAGCGTCATCCCGCACGGCTGCGAGACCAGCGCCGTCCCGGCCGTCCGGAAGGCAGACGACGCGGAGCTCAGCCACGAGCGGGAACGGGCGCGAAGCGGGCTCCGCTCGGAACTCGGGCTTGCCTCCGACACTCCGTTGCTGGTCTTCGCCGGCCGGCTCAGCCCGGTCAAAGGCGTGCGCACGCTCCTGCACGCCCTGCCTGCGGTCGCCCACCGCCATCCCGGCGTTCACTTGGTGATGCTCGGCGTCGGTCTCGCCGGCACGGACCAGGACGCGGCGGTGGACCGGTTGGTCACCGAGCTCGGCATCGGGGAGCGGACGCACGTCTACCACCGTTATGCGCCCCGGGAGGACGTGCGACGCCACTATCTCGCCGCCGACGCCTGCGTCTTCCCCTCCCGTTATGAGCCGTTCGGGCTGGTGTCGGTCGAGGCGATGGCCCTTGCGGCCCCGGTGGTGCTCGGATCCGGCTTCTCCGCGCTGATCTCCGACGGCGAGGACAGCGGCGGTCCAGCCGCGCTGCGGATGCGCGGCGACACCCCCGACGAACTGGCCGCCCTCGTCTGCCGACTGCTGGAAGACCCTGCCGCAGCCGCGCGACTGGCCGCCCGTGGCCGGACCCACGCCTGCCAGAACTTCCGCTGGCCGGACACCATCACCCGCACCCTCGGCCTGTACGAGAGCCTGACGCGCTGGGAGCCCAGTCGTGGATGACACCAGCCACCGCCGACCGCGCTCGCGGCCTCGCCGGCGGGTGCTGGCCGGCTGGGCACTGGCCTGCGTCATCGTCGCCGGGCTCGTGCTGGCCCTCCGTGAACAGGACTGGTCAGCCACCCGCCCCATGGTGACCCTCCAGGCGCTGCCCTTTCTGCTGATCTCCTGCGTGATCAATGTGGCGGCCCTGCTGTGCGCCATGATGTCCTGGCGCAGCATCCTCGCCGATCTGGGGCATCCCCTGCCTCGCCGCACCGCCGCCGGTGTCTACTTCGTCGGAATGAGCGCCAAGTACGCGCCCGGGGCGATCTGGGTGGCTCTCACTCATGCGCGGCTCGCCGAGAGCGTCGGTGTCGGAGCACTGGTCACCGTCGCTGTCTGGCTGCTCAACATCCCGGTCGTGCTGCTGACCGGCATGGTCGTCGGCAGCCTGGCCGCGCCCTCGATGCTCGGCGCCTGGAGCTGGCTGCTGCTGCTCCCGGCCGCGTCGCTGGCCTTCATGCTGGCGCGGCCGTCGCTGGTGGGACGGGCCGCGCAGGCGGCCGCCCGCCTGCTGCGCCGGGAACTGACCGCATCCGGCTCGGGACGGCAGATCCGCGCGGCCATCGGCTGGCAGCTCACCTGCCGTCTGGTCTCCGGCCTCCATCTGTGGCTGCTTACGCTCCCCATGGGCGCGCCCATGGGACAGTCCCTGGTGATCAGCGTCGGAGCATTCGCGCTGGCCACGGGAATCAGCTCGGTCGTCGTGGTACTGCCCGACGGCGCCCTGATCCGGGAGATGGTCCTGATCGGGACACTCTGCCAGGTACTGCCCGTCACCGCGGCCACAGCCGTGGCGGTGGCCAGCCGCGCCGTCTGCCTGTTGACGGATCTGCTGGCCAGCGGCGTGTGTGCGCTGGCCATGGCGTCCCGGCTCTGGCGCCCCGAAACCATCACGAACGGTGCCACCGAACTTCCCCGCTCAAGGTGACGCCGGACGTCGGCGGGACCGTAGATCGTGATCTCGCCGGTCGGAGTGGGTGAACTGATCAGAACGGTTGTGGACCTGGCCGGCGGCGGTGTCGGCGCTTCGTGACCGCGGTCGTGTCCCGGTGGCCGCCGTGTCGGTCGGGGTACTCGTCCAGTTCCCCGCCCACATCACGGATCTGGCCACCGGGACGAACGGCTCGGAGCGTACGGCCCGCGTGCGTTTCCGGCCCGCGCTCAGAACTCGACGACGACCCGGAACAGTGAGGGGCTGGCGGCGGCGTAGTCGGGGGAGGCGGACGGGGGCTGTTGGAGGCGGGGGTCGTTGTCTGCCGTGCGCCACGCTTCGGGACTGTCCCAGTGGGCGATGCTGACCAGTTGGAAGCGGGTGTCGGGGTCCATCGCCCGGTGCAGCCGATTGTCCCGGAAGCCGGGTGCCTTGCTCATCGGCTCCGCGTGGGCGAGCCAGCGTGGCAGGAATTCATCGATCCGCTCCGCGGGCAGTTCGTAGGCGTTGACGAAGGTGATGCCCGGCCCTTCGCCCGAGCTGTTTCCCGCTGTGCGGAACTCGGCTGCCACTTGGTACCAGCCGCCGTGCACGGTGGCGTAGTCGGCCGCGGTGGCTGCCGACGCGGTGAAGCCGGGATTCGCCAGGGCTTCGTCCCGGGCTTCGATGCTGTCCCAGTGCGCCACGTTGATCAGGCCGAGCCGGGACTCCGGGTGCAGTCTGCGGTGCAGCCGCGCATCCCGGAATCCGGGGGCGGTGTGGATGAGTCCGACGCGCTCGCGCCAGCGTGCGATGGACTCGTCCATCCGGTCCTCGGGCAGTTCCCACGCGTCGATGAGGGTGATTCCGTTGTCAGTCACCGTGCCATCATGAAACCTCAACTGCACTTCAGGTCAAGCCGGTTCAGGAACGTCGGCTGTCCACGGCTCCGTGCCGGCTGCGCCACTGCGGCGTGGCGACACCGGTGAGGACGACCTCGACGACCTCCTCGGCGAGGCTGGGCGTGAGCGGCAGGTGGCCGAACAGCGCCCGGTAGTAGGCGGTGGCGCCCAGCATGTCGAGCAGCAGGTCGATGTCGGCGTCCGGGCGGATGTCGCCGCGCTGGATGCCCCGGCGCAGGGCGGCTGCGGTGGCGGCGCGACGCGGGTGGAACAGCTCGTTGAGGAACTCCGACTCCAGTTCGGGGTCGTCGGCGAGGTCCGCGATCAGCGCGGGCAGGGCGCGGCGGCCGATGCTGGTGGTGAAGGCGTGGCTCAGGGTGCGGATGCCGGCGATGAGGTCGCAGTGGGTGCAGCCGGTGTCGGGAGTGGGTGAGGCGCCCATCGTCCGCACGAGCGCCGCGACCACCAGGTGCTGGCGCGAGCGCCAGCGGCGGCGCAGGGTCGGCTTGCTGGTGCCTGCCCGGGCGGCGACCGCCTCCAGGGTCAGTCGGCCGTACCCGACTTCGTTGAGGATCTCCATCACGGCGTGCTGTACCGCCGTGTCGATGCGTTCGTCGCGCGGTCGGCCGCGTGAGCGCTGTGCCGTCGGTGGGGCGGGATCCGGGGCGTCCTGTGGCTTCTCCAGCATGCCTTCAGCATAATATGTTTCCGTTCCGCATCGGAACATAATTTCTTCCCAGGAGGGGAACGCCATGTCTCAACATGTCGGCGAGTTACCGGAGGACAGGGGGCGGCCCTCGACCGGCGCCGGGCCCGAGCGGACGCAGAGCGTCTTCGCCGGCCCGTACCGGGCGCTAGGCCTCGGAGTGATCCTGTCGGTGAGCATGGTCGCGTTCGAATCCCTGGGCGTGGCCACGGTGCTGCCCGACATCGCCCGGAGCCTGGACGGCCTGGGCTCGTACGGATGGGGCCTGTCGGCGCTGATGCTCGCGAACATCATCGGCACCGTGCTCGCGGGGCGGGCCGCCGACCGCCGGGGTCCGTGGGCGCCGGTGACGGCGGGCATGGCCGTCTTCGCGGTGGGCTGCGCGGTGGCCGGGGCGGCCGGCTCCTGGCCGCTGTTCCTGGTGGGCCGCTTCCTCCAGGGCCTGGGCGTGGGCGCCGTGATGGCCATGGCCTACACGGTGATCGGGCTGGCCTATCCCGAGCGGCTGCGGGCCCGGATGTTCGCACTCCTCTCCTCGGCCTGGACGGTCCCGTCGCTGATCGGCCCGGTCGTCGCGGGCACCCTGGCGGACAGCACCACCTGGCGCGCGGTCTTCCTGCTGATGCTGCCGATCGTGGCGATCGCCGCGCTTCTCACCCTGCCCGGTCTGGGCCGCCTGGAGCGTCCGCGGGAGGAGCGGCGCACGGCCCCGGCCGAGCCCTGGTGGAAGGGCCCGCCGGCCAATGCCGCGCTGCTGACCGTGGGCACCGGTGTGCTGCTCCAGGCGCTGCTGCTGGAGAACGTGGTCCTGCTGACGGTGTTCGCCGTGGCGGGTGTCGCCCTCGCTCTGCCGGCGCTGCGCCGGGTCACTCCCGAGGGCACGCTGACGGCGCGCGCGGGACTGGGGGCCGGTGTGGTCGTCCGGGGCCTGCTGTGCGGGGCGTACTTCGGCAGTGAGGCCTATCTGCCGCTGGGCCTGCGGGAGTTGCGGGGCCAGAGCGCGTGGGCGGCCGGTCTCGGCCTGTCGGCGGGCGCCATCGCCTGGGTGCTGGGCTCGGCCTGGCAGGCCAAGCGGGACGCCGAGGCGAGCGGGCGTACCGGCAGCGTGGCCCTCGGCTTCGTCGTGCTGCTGGTGGGCGTCGGCGTGATCGCGCTGTCGATCCTGTCCGGCTCGGTCCCGGCGTGGCTCGCGGTGGTGGGCTGGGCCATCGGTGGCATCGGCATGGGCGTGGCGTTCAACGCCGCCACGACCGACACGCTGGAGCAGGCGCCGGCGGGGCGGCAGGGCGAGACGAGCGGCGCGCTGCAGCTCGCGCAGACCCTCGCCACCGGTGTGGTCGCCGGTCTCGGCGGCGCGGCGCTGGCCATCGCCGAGCACTACGGCTCCTCCACGCGTACGGCGCTGGGCGGGCTGTTCGCCTTCACGGCGCTGCTCGCCCTGATCGGCGCCCTGCTCTCCCGGCGGCTGCGGCCCGCCGCCGTCCCCGCCGCTGGATCCGCCGAACAGTGAACCCCTCGAGGGCCTGACCGTGCCGCAGCGCGGGCGCCGTGCGCGAGGCGTTCGCGCGGCCACGACCGCTGATCGAGGGCGCCGAAGCGGTCGGCGACCCGATCGAAGTCCTCCCCGCCGTCTTGCACGCCCTGTGGCACGGACACCTCACCACGCCCCTGACGTCCCGCTCGACGAACAGGCCCATGCCCGGTCGGGAAGACCTTCCGGAGCTTCGGCCGCCCGCGCATCCAGACGCTTTCTGAGGCGATCGGCAACGCACGCCTCGGGGCCCACGACGCCTTTGAGGGAGACGAGTAGAAGCTCGCCGGCGGGTGCACAAGGGCGGCTGCGCCGAGCAAGTAGCATGCGGAGCGGTGAAGCGCGGTCCCCGTGCGCCGGCTTCGGGTGCGGTTCACCGACGGGCGCTGGAGGATTGTCGGGGCTGCCGGGTGGGGCGCGCTGGCCGCAGTTCGACCGCGCTCATGGGCATGGGCGTGTCCATTCCCCGCAAGCGCGGGGAAGCTCACCTTCGAGTGCGGGAAGAACGCCGGCCGGCGCATCGCTCTCCTCGCTTCCGCGCGCTTCGCGGAAGCGAGGAGAGCGATGCGCCGGCCGGGCCGGACACCGTCGCGCCGTGTCGCGACCTGGGGCGGACGCTACCGGCGAGGCAGGGCGGTGCTCTCCGTGCCTGCCGCATGGGGAGCGAACGGGCCTTCCAGGGCTGCCCATTGCAGGAGCAGGATGGTCTTGCCGTCGGTGATGCGTCCGTCGCGGGTCATGGCGAGGGCTTCGGTGAAGGACAGTTCGAGAACCTCGATGTCTTCACCGTCCTCCTCTATTCCGCCGCCGGTTCCGGTCCGGTCGGCGGGGGTGTAGGGGGCGGCGAAGAAGTGGAGGCGTTCGGTGACGGAGCCGGGGCTCATGTAGGCGTCGAGGACGTGGGTGAGCGGGCCGAGGGTGACGCCGAGTTCTTCGGCCGCCTCGCGGCGGATGGCGGCGGGCGGATCCTCCGCGTCGAGCAGCCCTGCGGCGGCTTCGACGAGCATGCCGTCGGGGTGGTCGTTGACGTAGGCCGGGTAGCGGAACTGGCGGGTGAGCAGGACGCACCCGCGTGCGGTGTCGTGGGGCAGGACGACGGCGCCGTTGCCGCGGTCGTAGGTCTCCCGCTGCTGGGTTTCCCAGCGTCCGTCGCGGCGGCGGTGGTCGAAGGTGGTGCGTCGCAGGACGTGCCAGCCCTGAGAGGTGAGTTCGACGTCGCGGACCACGACGTCCGGGTTGCGGTGCAGATCGCGTCCTGCTCGGTCGAGGCCGATGCGGCCGCGGTGGTCCGGGGTGTCCACGCCGGGGCGGGGCTTCACGCGACCCCCTGTCGGTTCAGGGGCGGGATCTGTGCGATGTCGTAGTAGACGGGCAGGCCGCGGCGGCGCGCGATGGCGACGTCCTGTTCGGCTCCCTCGGAGTCGCCAGGCAGTCGCAGCACGGCGTCGCAGCGGGCCAGCAGGCGCTCGGCTGTCGGGTACAGCACCTGGTCGGCGAGGGGATCGGTGGGACCCGCGCCGGCCGAGCGCAGAACGGGCAGGGCGATCCATTCTCCGATGACGGGAAGGTGGCCGACGGCGAAAACGGGCCATGCGGCCGCTTCGAGGCGCGCGAGGTTGGCGGCCATGGCCCGGGGGTCGCCGTTGGTGCCGGAGCGATAGGGCCCGGCGATGAGGATGAGCATGGGCTTGTCGGTCACGGGCGCTACGATACATGCAGAAACGTGCAAGAACAGGAGAGAACGCGGATGCTGGCTGCTGAACGGCGTGACCACCTACTGGACCTGCTCGCCCGGGAGGGCAAGATCGTCGCCAAGAATGTCGCCGCCGAGCTGCGGATCTCCGAGGACACCGTGCGGCGCGACCTGCGCGACCTGGCGAGTGAGGGGCTGTGCCAGCGGGTCTACGGCGGGGCGCTTCCCGTTTCGCCGGCGGTGGCGGACTACGGCGCCCGGCAGGCCGTGGCCCCGGACGGCAAGCGGAAGGTCGCCTCGGTGGCCGCCGGGCTGGTGCGCCCCGGCGGCGTGGTGATCCTCGACGGAGGCACCACCGCCCTGGCTGTCGTCCACGCGCTCCCGAGGGACCTGGACTGTACGGTGATCACCCACAGCCCGACGATCGCCGCCGCTCTGCTCGACCATCCGCAGGCCGAGGTCTTCATGCTCGGCGGCCGCCTGTTCAAGCACTCGGCAGTCACCTGCGGCGCGGCCGCGGTCGAGGCCGCGCAGAACGTCTCCGCCGACCTCTTCCTCCTAGGCGTCACCGGCGTGCACCCCGAGGCCGGACTCACCACCGGCGACGCCGAGGACGCCGCGATGAAACGCGCCCTCGCGGCACGGGCCGCGGACACCTACGTCCTCGCCTCCTCCGAGAAGATCGGCACCGCTTCCCGCTATCGTGTCCTGCCCTGGGAAGAGGTCAGCGGACTGATCACGGACACGCCCCCGCAGGACCCGGTGGTCGAGCAGCTCACCGTGAACGGGGTCGAAGTGCTGACGGCAGGCTGACCGCCATGGGGCCGACTCCGAAGCGGCCGGTCGTCCGGCAACTCAGCCCGCCGCATCGGGACAGGGCCCGCGCCCGCGGCGAGAGCGGCGGTTGGTGCGCTGCCCTCCGGCGCGTTCCGCACCGGGCGCCATGCCGGATCCATTTCGTCCAGCACCTCCTCGAAGCGGTGATTCGTGGCAAGTGGGATCATCTGCGGATGGCGGACGCGCGGCTACCCCGGGGATGGACTCTTCAACAGATCCGCGATGCGTCGGGCGATCAGGAAGCCGTCGTGCTGGATCCTGATCGTTCAGTGAAGTGGGTCGCCTTCGCCGGGGCTCGCGAGATGCCACGCCCAGAGATCGTTCTCGGATTCCACAGCCTGTGTCTCGTGAAGCCTGCCGATGGCGAGGGCTGGTACATGGGCAGCCTGTACGACGACGGCAGCATCGACTGTTGGACAGCCTTCGACGACCTGTACGAGGCGCTACGCGGTCTGTAGGAGCTTGCGCCACGGCTCCGCATGCGAGGCACACTGAGTGTCCAGTAACCGCAACGGGCCCAAGGGATGGGACCGCAGCCAGGTGACCGTGAGGCGGCCGCCTTCGGCGTCAAGGCGCCGGCGCAGCAGTATCAGCAGGCTCAGGCCGCTGATGCCTGGCACCGATCAAAGTCGCCCGCCTCCGTCGACAGATCATTGTGAAATTGCTCCTGAAGAGCGAACAGAGGGCCCACACACAGGCCAGGTTGGAAGGGCCGGTGTGCAGACCACCGTGAGGAGTCGAGTTGTTACGTTGTGAGGCGGTCGGTAAACGGTACGGCGGAGGACGATGGATCCTCAATGACGTGGACATGGAGGTCGCGACCGGTGACGTCCTCGCGGTGGTCGGCAGCAACGGTTCGGGGAAGTCGACCTTGCTGAGGATCCTCGTCGGGCTGTCGCAACCCACCACCGGGAGCGTGTCGGGCCGACCGCCGCACATCGGTTACGTACCGGACCGCTTCACCGTCCACGACCGCATCTCGGCGATCTCCTACCTCACCCACATGGGGCGTATCCGCGGCCTGTCGGTTTCCGCCGCCCGTGCCCGAGGCACCCACCTGCTGGAGCGGCTGTCCCTGGCAGGCGGACGGGACGCACCGCTGCGCACGCTGTCGAAGGGCAACACGCAGAAGGTGGCACTCGCCCAGGCCCTGCTCGTCCTGCCCGACCTGCTGGTCCTCGACGAACCCTGGTCAGGCTTGGATGCCTCGGCCCACGGTGTCCTCGCCGAGTTCATCGACGAAGTGGCCGCACAGGGCGGGGCGGTGGTCTTCACCGACCACCGCGAGGCGATCGCCGAGACGCGCGCGAGCGGCGTCTACGTCATCAGCGACGGCCGGGTCACCCTGCACAGCGACCGGCACGCCGGGAGTCGCACCTCGATGGCCGAACTGGTCCTGACCGTGCCGCCCACCGGCGTTCTGCCGATCGAGGTGGACTGGTCCGTGCTGCCGGGTGTGACGGACACCGCCCGGCGCGAAGGGGAGGTCGTCCTGCGGGTGGCGCGGGAGCACTCGGATGCCGTACTGCTGACGGCGCTGCGGCACCGGTGGTCGGTGGCCAGCCTGGCCGGGGCCGCGGACGAACGCGGCTTCCGGGGCGATGCTAAGGGGACCACCCTGTGATCGCCCTGGTCGGCTATATGTTCACGGTGCTGCTGCTCTCCCAGCGCTACCTCGCGCCGCTGCTGCTGTTCCTCGGCCTCGTCGCCGTGCTGACCAGCAGCGACACCGGCCCGCTCACCACGACCTACGCCGCGGTGGCCGGTGCCATGCTGCCGTGCTCGGTCTGGCTGACCATGACACTGATCGGTCTGGAGGACCATGCGCACCGCTCGATCGTCGTCGTCAGCGCCGGCAGCCACCTACGCGTCCTGCTCGCCACGGTCGGGACGGCCGCGCTGTGGTGCCTGCTGCTGATGGCTGCCGGCCTGGTGCTGCCGCTGATGTCCGGAGCCCGCACACCCGGCCTCGCGGATCTGGCACTGGGGGCCGCGGCCCAGCTCACCTGCGCCTTCACGGGCATGGCCATCGGACTGGTGTGCTCGCGGCTGGTGTTCCGGCGCCAGGGCCACGCGCTCGTCCTCGCCCTGGTGCTCCTGCTCGCCGTGCTACTGGGCAAGGGCGTATCCCCGGTCAACATCATGCTCACCCACCTGCAGAACGCGTCGGACTCGGCGGACGCCCTGGCGCCCACCGGTGCCCTGCTCGCCGCCACCGCGGGCTCCTTGGCGGCCGCAGTTGCCATCACTGAGGCGATCACCCGCAGAAAGGCATGACTCAGCAGCGGGTGTGCCCGCACCAGCGCAGGCTGCGCAGCACCGTCCAGCAGAGCACAGGCCTCCCGCGGTCCTGGCCACTCCGGTGAGCGTAGGGACGAAAATGGCCAGGAACTCGACGGCATCGGTGACGTAGCGCCAGGCGGTGATGCCCGGTGCCCGACCAGGCCGTGAACTGCGCATGGGAGCAGTGCGACGACGAAGAGGTCCGGTTCGAGCCCGGTCATGACCCCGGATCTTGCCAAGAAAGGTGGTCTGAGGTTGTTGAACGCCCCGGGTGTTTGTAGGGGTTTTCGAAGGCCCGCTGAGCTCGCGTGGTCTCGTTGGACGATCTTCAGAGAACGAAGGTTCATTGAACGTCGACAGCAATCATTCCGGGCCCTCTTCAGGAATGATCTCGTCGCAACGGGGCGCAGGTGTCAGCCCAGGGCGAGCCACCGGATGCCGAGCTGTTCGATCTGTGCGGTCTCTGAATCGTCCAACGGCTCGCGGCCGGTAACCTTGCGCAGCAAACGCGGCTGGCACCAAGCCAATGTGTCGGCGGCCGCCATCTGCTCCGTGCCGAGAAACAGCTCCAGCACGGTGTCACCGGCAGACGAGGTGAGCCAGGGTTCGCGTCCGAGTGCATCAGCCAGATCAAGACCATGGACGGCGACTTCGACGACTCGAGTGAGCAGGAACTCCGACAAGAGCATGGCGTCACCATGACGCGTCCACACGGTACGGCTGGCCGGCTGGACCCGACACAGCCGGTCGACTCGCCGCCAGGTCGCGGTGAAATCCTCGGCGAAAGCGGCACCGTCGGTCGACTCTGCCGCCCGGTCCTGAGCCAGAGCGATCCGGGCGCTATTGGTCCGGGGTGAAAAACGGTCGTCCGGGCGGTAGTACTCCGCTGCGGAAATCCTGGCCTCACCCGGGGCCGGCGCGTCCAGCATGCCTGGAAGCCAATCGATCACGACGCACACGTGCCCGAGCAGGTCACGTACGGTCCAGGGGACGCAGCGTGTCGGGAGGCTCCACTCGGCCTCGGACAGTCCTGACACGGCATCAGTGAGCGCCCCGGATTCCCGACGAAACGCTTCGAGCACACGGTCTTGATTCATGCCGGTGACGCTACCAACCGGGCGAGATCAGGGACCCGGTTGCCATGACCGGGGAAGTCAGCCACCCGGGATTCTCAATGGCGCAGACTCGTCCGCCGATATCAGTCGTCCCGTCAGAGCCGGGGGCCGCCATGATCCGCGACCCGCTGACCTGGGTGACCGCAACTGCCCGCCCCAACCGGTCGGCGAGCAGGAGGGTTACCGATCCGGTGGCTTCGTCCTCGTCGTTGCCGTCGCCACGGCCTGGGAATCCCGCGGCCCGCACTCGGCCGGCGGTCTCGTCCTGCCAGGCCCAGGCGTACACCCACTCTCCCGGTCCCGGCACCGCCAGCGCGTCGACCTCCTGGGCGCTGCCGTACTGCCGCAGCGTGCGCGGTGGCACCCACTCTGCTCGCGCACTGATCCACGTCAATCCGTCGGAACGGCGGAGCCCCCGCACCGGCACTGGGGCGAGGAAGCCACGAGCCGCTCAGGGCTGATTCCATACAAGCGTATAACGCCAGAACAACCGTCGTCGCAGCCGTGCGCCAGGGAGGACGTCTCTGGCTTCACGGACGATGTCGTCAAAGGTCATGTCCGCTGAACGAGTAGGGGCCGTCATGGAGACGGGCCGTCGCGAGGGGCGCCCCTTGTTCTTGAGCCAGCCCATGACAGCGTTGGCCGGAATGGCGACAACACCGAGCAGGTGGTCCGCAGGGGTCTGGACGCGAAACAGGCCGACGATCACCAGAGTCCCTCCCGGAGCCAGATGACGGCGGAAACGGGTGAGCGCCGGGGTGAACGGCAGATGGTGGATCGTAGCGACGCACGTGATGACGTCGTAAGGACCGGCAGGAAACTCGGCTAGTGCATCCGCGACGGTGAAGGTCACGGGAAGCCCGCAAGGAGTCAGCTTCTGGGCCTGGGCTGTGATCACCGGATCGGAATCGACGGCCTGTACGGCGTCAGCTCGTCCACACAAGAGCCTTGCAAGATCACCGCTGCCGGAACCGACGTCCAGGGCGCGGTCGAAGCGCCTCGGCACCTGCCGCAGGACCCAGCGATGGTAGTGGGCGTTGTGATCCCAGGGATAAGCGGCGTTGAACCGTTCAAGAGCCCGCAGAACACGAGGCGACAAGATCTTCATCGCGCCAGTCCATCAAGTACCTGCGGCACGCACACCCTGTTCCGCAACAAAGATCACGGAAGGGTCCGCGAGCAGCGCCCGATCCTGGTCGGACGCCTGCTGGCAGGTGTCAGAACGCGCCGCCGTCGAAGTGGCCGCCGTCGTGCCCGCCGCTGTGGTGGCTGCCGCCCCCGTCATGGTGCGTGGTGTGGTGCCCGCCGCTGTGGCTGCTTCCATCGCCGGAGTGGTGAGTGTGCTGGTGGGTCGCCTGCGACGCCCCGCCGATGTCCTGGTCAGGGATTTGGTGGGCGGCGCTGGGGCCCGTGGACGGCGCCGTTGCCGCGCCCTTCGCGTTCGGCTTCCCCTTCCCGTTCGGCTTCCCCTTCCCGTTCGGCGCCGTGCTGGGCGGGCGCGGAGCGGGGGGCGAGGACGGCTTCTGCCGTGCGACCGGGACGGAAGACTTCGCGGCGGGCTTGTCCTCCAGCCATGCCTTGATCCCCTGCCAGGCCAAGCCACACACGGCTGCCCAGAAGATGAGGGCGAACAGGCCTGCCATCAGGTGCACCTCCCGTGTGCCAGGGCGCCACTGTGAGGGTACGTCACATACCCTCGCCGAGCCAGATGTCAGGACGCGCCGCCGCCGTGGCCGCCGCCGAACGGCCCGAACGGTCGGGTCAGAGAAGATCACAGCTCAGCGACCGTGCAGTCCGCCCGCTGCCCGCCGGTGACCACCAGGGACAACGGGCGGGCGGCAGCGACCGTCCGCGCTCAGGTGGAGCTTGCTGGTGAACCCGCCCCGCGAGCGCCCTCCCCAGGCCCTCACCTCCAGCACCACCTCCACCAGGCGGGCGACCAGACTCTGCCACGGCGTTTCGCCCTGGTGTTCCACCTCTTCGGCCCCCTTTGGCGCGGGCGCCGGCGGCGGCTCGGTCCGAGCGCCGGCCGCGTGCTGATGAGCGCGCACGATGGTCGAAGACGCCGCGATGTCCCAGTCGATCTGGGCTGCCGCGTCAGCCTCGGCCTGGACCTGCTGAAGCAGACGCTCCCACGTCCCGTCGACCGACCACAGCCGGTGGCGTTCGCAGACGGTCTTCCACGGCCCGAACCGTTCGGGCAGGCCACCCCACTGCGCGCTGGTCCGCACCGGTAACTCACCGTCGCGCAGAGCACCGTGGACGTCTGCACCCAAAGCGACGGCCGAAAACCAACTCCTGCACCAGATGCCGGCAGACCGTACGGCCGCGCACCGCCCACTGCCTTGTCGGCGACAACCGCAGCCCGCCGTCCGGAAAGCAGGCAACCCGCAGCCGAACCCGAGCGGTGAGGAACAGTCTCTGCCCGGGGGCTCCACTCACTGCGGCCCGACAGATGCCTGACGGGGCCCGTGATCGCGCGGTCACACAACCGAGGAACGCACACACCGAACGTCCGGTGCCACGAGGCCTTGCGTGCGCTGCCGAGCGCCGGCCTCGACGGGCGGCCGGCCCGTCGCCGTCCGAGACCGCGGGTCCCACGGGAGACCGGGAGCGTTTTCAGCGCACCAGGAGATCGACAGCGACCTTCAGCCGGTCGAGGTAGAACTCCCGTGATGCGGCCTGATGCTTGAGACCGATCGATGCCCTGATCATCGTCTGTGCGACCCAGGGGGCCGCGTCCGGTCCTGACTCGACGGCGATCGCGTCCGTGATCAATTCCTCGAAACGTCGCGGCATGGTTTCGACGATCTCTCCGAGGAGGTCGGGGTTGTCCTCGATGACCACCGCGACGTCGCGCGTCAGCGGGCCGATGTAAGTCAGCAGGGTCCCGTCATCCCGCCCCGCCGTCCGAATCGGCCCTGTCCCCGGCCCCGCCGTTGCGGCCCCTCGACACCAGTGCCGTACCGGCGATCACGGCGCCGATCGCCACGACCTTGCCCGCGCCGTAGTACGCGCCCCATTCCTCGTCGGCGCTGTGTCCTCCGAGAAACAGCCAGGCGAGCAGGGACAAACCGGCCACGACGAGGATTCCGCCGCCGAGCGGACCAAGCCCTGCCCACCAGGGGGCGAGGGGGGCCGGCCGAGCGCTGGATCGGTGCCCCTGCCCTGCGTCCTCCATCGTGGGTTCCTCCCGCCGGTGATGCCTGCACTCGTCCTGTTCAGACGATCACGGGCGACTCAACGTTCCGGGGTTACGCGACCGGACCATGATCAATGTCAGGGCCGACCACGGTTCGGGCCTTGACCCCTGATCCTGCACACGCGTTGTGCGGCTTCGGCCGGCGTGGTTGATGGTGTTCAAAGTGGCCGCGCGTAGGCGATCGGGCTGCGGTGGCCGAGGCGGGAGCGGCCTCGGACGGTGTTGTAGCGGTGCGGCCGGCGGAAGAGGTCCGGAGGGGCCTCGCGCTCCCCTGCTGTCGCTGTGGCCGAGGCTGCATGCGTTGGACTTGACCCGCTGAACACAGATGCCACCGAGGCTGGTCGAGGCGGCCGGGGGTCGTCAGTGTCTGGTGGCAGGATCACCGCATGGTCTTCGTACGTACTACTCCGCCGCGGCCCGTGGACGCGACCGTGGTCTTTCCTGAGCTGGCGCCGTTGGCGCGTCCTGCGATCCGGCTGCACCCTCGTCCCGGGTCGCCTTCGGTCGGGGAGAGCTCGGTCGGGGGACCGTTGCTGTGGCCGGCTGAGGAGCCGTGGCCGCACTGCGAAGCCTCGCACCTGCACCGTGACAGTGGGTTCCGCCAGTCGCCGGCCGAAGTGCGACTCACGAGGCGCATGCGAGCCCGGTGGCACGGTGATCACGGTGGTCCCAGGATCACGCCCGAGGAGGAGACGCTCAGGGAGCGGAACGCCGCGACGCTCGCGAAGCGACTCGACGCCGGCCCCCCGTCGCCCGCGGACTGCCCGGTCCCCATGCTGCCCGTGGCCCAGCTGTATCTACGCGACATACCCCTGCTGCGGCCGCCCGGACAGGCCGATCTGCTCCAGGTTCTTTGGTGCCCCTACGACCACGATCCGGATCACAAGCCGTCGACCGCGCTGTTCTGGCGGTCCGCCGCCACGGTCGTCGACATCCTCGCCACACCGCCGGAGCCGTACGAGGTGAACTATGAGGGCTATGTGCCGGAACCGTGCGCGCTGGCACCGGAAGCAATCACCGAGTACCCCGACAGCCTCGATCTGAGCCCGCAGATGCGGCTGATGGTGGAGGACTGGAGCAGATGGCAGGCAGCCGGCGCCGACGTGGACAGCTTCTACGCGGACTGTCCCCGGGACTTCTATGACATCCATCTGGCAGACGCACCCGGATGGAAGGTCGGCGGCTGGCCTCCGTGGGGCCGCACCGACCCCAACCCCCGATACTGCACTGTCTGTGATGCCCAGATGGTCCCGCTGCTGACCATCGCCTCCTTCGAATGGGACGGCGGCGAGGGACACAGCTGGGCACCGTGCGAAGACCAGGATGCCGCCAACACCGCCAACACCGTCGGTTATTGCTGTGGTCAGAGCCCTTCGCAGCCGACCAAGGTCGAAGTCGGCAGCGCCGACAACATGCAGATCTACGTTTGTCCGACCTCTCCCGAGCATCCGCACACCGACCTGATCCAATGAGCCGAGTTCGAGGAATGGGCGACCTCGCTGAGGGAGGACGGTGCCGCGATCCCGTTGCTGCGCTACCTGCCCGCTTCTCACGCCCGTCCGGCAGCAGGGTGTGGCAGTGGGCCTCGCCGTCCATACGGATCGTGGACCGGGATCCGTCGCACCCCGACCGCTTCCGCGTCCGGCGCACCAAGTCCCAGCGTGACGACGCGGCCTGCCGGCCTGAGAGTCAGGGAGAACACCATGAGCGAGGGCCCAGCCGCGCCGACCGCCGCCCTGCGCTCTGACGTGCACAATCTTCGCGCCCTCGCCAAGACGCCGCCGTGACGGCGGTCGTCAAGTCCGACCTGTACGGCCACGGCGCCGTGTCGTGCGGCCCTTGCCGCGGGCACGAGCCGGCTCGGCACCACCACAGCCGAGGAGGCTCCGCAACTGCGCGCGGCCGGGCTTCGCAGCCGCGTCCTGTGCCGACTGTGGGTGCCGGGCGGGCCGCGGCAGCAGGCGATCGGGGCTGACATCGACGTCTCGCCCGGCGGCTTGTGGGCCGTACAGGAGGTCGTCGCGGCCGCCCGGGCGGCAGGACAAATCTAGACGGTGCCCCGAACCCCCGCCGGTGTCCGCCGACACCCTGCTCCGCCACGTCACCGGGCGGGCGACGCTTTCCCCCTCCCCGCTGGCCCGCTCCCTCAGCCGGAGCCCGCGTGAGATCACCGAACGACCGCTGCCCGCGCGGCGGTTGCGCTCCAGCCCGCGCGTGATCAGACGCAAGATGTCCAACTGGCCCTCGAACGAGCCGAGCACCACAGCCCACAACGACCAGAGGCCTCGACGGTTCGGTTGGTCGGGCCGACCAGAGCCACCTCAATCAGCCGGAAAGCGGACCGAATCGCCGGTATTGCCCCCATAGCCCCCATAGCCCCCATAGCCCCCATAGCCCCCATAGCCCCTACGAGAGTTCCTTACGCATCAACGTGCACATCGTCTCGTAGCGGCGCGACGATCCGTCCGGGGCCTGCTCGTCCCACGCGTCGGGCTGACGGTCGTATGCAACATAGCCCAGCCGTTCGTACAACGCCCGAGCCCGGGGGTTGTTCTCCTCCACACCGAGCTCGGCCTGCCGCAGACCACGGTTTTTGATCCGAAGCTCCGCGGCTTCGACAAGGAAGGTGCCGATCCCGCACGACTGCAGTGCGGGATGGACCGCCAGCTGCCACAGAGTGCCGACGCCCTCTTTGACCCGGTAGTCGACGCCCCCCTTCGCAACGGGAACGTCCGTTGCCGGGCAGACCGCAAGGTAGTCGACCTCACCGAGCCGGGCACGATCCAACTGCCTCGCGACGCCGGCCAAGTGGAGTTCGGACCCCGCCCATCCGCACGACACGAGATCCGCATGCACGAGATCGCGTGCCGACAGCCTCAACACAACGTCGATCACCTTCACCGCCTCCAATCAGCCAGCCTCCCTGCCGGTCACACAGGACGCAACGCCATTTCCCGCCCGTGCTCCTGGTAGGTCACGCCCCCGGTCCACTGGCATGCGTCCTCGCGGCTGCTACCTGCGGCAGCACCTATGCCCATGCAGTGAGGAGTGGCAGCGAGAGCGCCCCGCGGCCGTCGGTGACGGTCTTCTTCCGGCCCAGCTCGTCGTAGGTGTAGGCGATCGGTTCGAGCGGGCTGGGCGGGGTGACCTTGGTCAGCTTGCCCTCGCGGTCGTAGGTGTAGCTGGATTCTTGTCCCGGGGGCCGGTGGCAGTGCAGCGCTGGCGGGGCGGGCCGCCGCAGCCCATCGTCCCGGATGCGGAGTCGTGGAGCACGACGTGGGTGTCGTTCATCGTGCGCCCGCCACGCCGTCCTGGTCGTGTTCGCCGGTGTCGCCGTCCAAGGTCTGGACGGCGAGGAAGCGAGCGTGGCCGCGGTATGCGTGGGCGATCAGTGCCGGGGGATCGAAGTGGACGGGGGCGGCTGGGGCTCACCATCTGTCGTGACACCAGGGTCTACAGCGTGCTGGGCGAGTGCGTGAGCCGCAGGCGTGGTGCCGGCGGCAGCGGCATGGGCGTCGCGGTCTCTGGCGCGGCGCGGAACGCCTCGATCACGTAGGCGGCGAAGCGGCGGGAGGCCGTGACCCGGGCGGCACGCGGCGTGTCCTGGAGGCCCTGATGGGCCATGAGCATGAGGATCAGGTCGTCGACGACGAAGCCGGGACGCAGCCGGCCGCTTTCCTGGGCGCGACGGGTCAGTTCGCCGACCGCGCGCAGAGTCCGCTCTCGGTCGGCGGCGAAGTCCATGGCCTCGGGGAAGGCCGTCATGAAGGCGTCGGCGAATCCGCGGCTGTGCGCGTGCAGTTCGCAGATCCGCTCGATCAGGCTTCGGAATCCGTGCCACGGGTCCGAATCCGTGAGGGCGTCGCGGACGGCGGCGTGGCAGGCTCGCCGCTGCTCGGCGAAGGTCTCCGCGATCAGTGCCTGCTTGGTCGGGAAGTGCCGGTACAGCGTGGCGGGGCCGACGCCTGCGTGCCGGGCGACCTCGCGCACGGGCGCGCTCAGGCCCTCCTCGCCGAACACCGCGCGGGCGGCGTCGAGAACGCGGGCCCGGTTGTCGCGGGCGTCGGAGCGCACGATCCGAGGCACATGATTGGTCATCGTTTCTCACTTCGGCCGAACGGGCGGGGTCGTCCGTTACGGTCCCATGGCAGTGCTGCCGCCCCGTCCCGGCACTTCGCCGGTGACGCCCCGGCCGCGGGCCCGGCTCGACGCCACGGCCGCAGCAGTTGCGTTCCCTCCCTCACCGACCCGAGGAGCAGCGATGAAAGCCGTCGTGATCAGGACGTTCGGAGACCCCGATGGTTTGGAGGTCGTCGATGTGCCCGTGCCCGTTCCCGCCGCGGGACAGGTGCGGATCGCCACGGAGGCGATCGGGGTGGGCGGTGTGGACGCCGTGATCCGCCGGGGAACGCTCGCTGCCCACGGCTTCCGGGAGGGCCATCTCCTCGGCAGCGAGGTCGCGGGCAGGGTCACCGCGGTGGGAGAGGGCGTGGACGCCTCGTGGATCGGGCAGCGGGTGTGGGCGTTCACCGGCCTGTCCGGCGGGTATGCCGAGCATGCCGTCGCCGTGGTCGAGGATGTCCTCGCGCTGCCCGACGGTCTGTCCGGCGCGGACGCGGTGGCCCTCGGCGGCTCCGGCGTGGTCGCCCACTTCGCCCTGGAGCGGGCCCGTTTCGCGCCTGGCGAGACGGTGCTCGTGCGCGGTGCGGCGGGCAGCATCGGGATCACGACGGTCCAGCTCGCGGCCAGGGCCGGCGCGAGCGCGGTTGCGGTCACCGCCTCGTCGGTGGAGCGTGGCGCCCGCCTGCGCGACCTGGGCGCGACCCATGTCCTCGACCGCGCCGGCGAGGGCGGCCCGGACGCACCGGCGGGCTTCGACGTGGTGATCGATGTCGTGGCGGGTCCCCGGCTTCCCCTCTTTCTGGACAGGTTGAACACCGACGGTCGGTATGTGGCCGTCGGGGTGGTCGGTGGGCAGCCGCCTGCGGACTTCGGCATGCGGCTGATGGACGCCTTCCGCAGGTCGTTGTCGTTCGCCACTTTCAGCTCTGACACCGTGCCCGGCCCCGACCGGCAGGCCGTGCGGTCCTCCCAGTTCGCCGATGCCGCGCACGGGGAGCTGCGCACGGCCGTGCACGAAGTGCTGCCGCTGGAGCAGGCGGTGCTGGCCCACCGTGAGATGGACGCGGGAAAGGTGTTCGGCAGGGTTGTGCTGTCGCCCTGAGCCGGGCGGGGACGGCGTTCGCGACCCGGTGACGAAACGGGGCCCGCTCAGGCCGTGGCTGCGACCGCGGATCAGGGGCGGATCCGGTGGTACGGGACTCCGTCGGGGACATGGCGGCGCCGTTCCCGTTCGGTCAGGGACGGACCCGCGATCGTGCGGGCCTGGTCGGTGAGGATGGCCAGGTCGTGGAAGGCTCGGGTGTCCCGCAGGCGTGCGGTCCCGTCCGAGCCGCTGGTGGCGAGGGTGTTCCCGTCCGGGGAGAAGAGGGCCGAGTGCACGACATCGGTGTGGCCGGTGAGCGGGGTCGGTCAGCTGCCGGTGGGTCCGGAGGTCCCGCCGGCGTACCGTCCGGTCGTCGCCGATGGTCGCCAGGGTCCGCCGTCCGGGCTGAGACGGCCGACCAGGCGACGCCGGGGTGGCCGCTGAGGGTGGCGAGGCGCCGGTGGGCGCCCACGTCCCAGGGTCTCGCCGCTGCGTCCCGGCCGCTGCTGAGGAGAGTCCTGCCGTCCGGGGTCAAGTCTGCCGGGGCCGGCCCGGCGCGGTACCGGGGCGGCCCGGGCCGCTGCCGAATGGTTGCCGTCTGCGGCCGGGCCCCAAGGGGTAGACGGGTGCGGTGACACCTCCTACCACTCCTTCCACTGCCGCGGCAGACGGCTCGCGGCAGAACGGGGCGCCCGCCCTCAAGAGGGCGCTGACGACCCCCCTGCTGTACTTCTTCATCCTCGGCGACGTACTGGGCGCCGGGGTCTACGTCCTGGTCGGCCAGATCGCCTCGGATTCGGGCGGCGCCGTGTGGCTGCCCCTGCTGCTGGCCCTGCTGTTGTCGCTCCTGACGGCCGCCTCCTACGCCGAACTCGCCACGAAGTACCCGAGGGCGGGCGGCGCCTCCCACTACGCGACTCTCGCCTACGGGCCGTTCACCGGCTTCCTCGCCGGATTCTGCATGCTCGCCGCGGGCATCGTCTCCGTCGCCGCGCTGGCGCGGGGTTTCGCCGGCGACTACCTGGCCGTCTTCGTCAGCATTCCGGTGGTGCTGGTCGCGGCCGTCTTCCTGTGCGCCCTGGCCCTGCTGAACGCCCGTGGCATCAGCGAGTCCACCCGCGCCAACGTGGCGGCGACGGTCGTCGAGGTCGGCGGTCTCCTGCTCGTCGTCGGGCTCGGGGTGTGGCTGTTCCTGCGCGGCGACGGCGATCCCGGCAGGCTCGCCCACCTCGGCACTGCCCACACCGGAGCCGCCGCCGGTGTGCTGGGCGGAACGGTGCTCGCGTACTACTCCTTCGTCGGCTTCGAGACCTCCGTCAACGTCGCCGAGGAGACCCGCGACCCGCGTCGCTCCTACCCGCGCGCCCTCTTCGGCGCCCTGGTTACGGCGGGAGCCGTGTACGTCCTGGTCGGTGTCGTCGCCTCGGCCGCCGTCCCCACCACGACGCTGGCCCGCTCCAGCGGTCCGCTGCTGGAGGTGGTGAAGGCGGCGGGCGGGGTGCCGCCGAAGGTGTTCGGCGCCATCGCCCTCGTCGCCGTGGCCAACGGCGCGCTGCTCACCGGCATCATGAGTTCCCGCCTGGCCTACGGCATGGCGCGGGACGGCCTCCTCCCCCGCTTCCTGACCCGGGTGCTCCCGCGCCGCCGTACGCCGTGGGCCTCGATCGCGGCCACGACCGTGCTGTCCTTCCTGCTGGCACTCACCGGTGACGTGGCGAGCCTCGCCTCCACCCTCGTGCTGCTGCTCCTCGTGGTGTTCTTCATCGTCAACACCGCGGTGCTCGTCCAGCGGCGCGACCGCTCCGACCGCCCGCACTTCCGGGCGTACACCGCCGTCCCCGCCCTGGGGGCGGCCTCCTGCGTGGCGCTCGCCACGCAGATCGAGGCCGACGTCTGGGCGCGCGGACTGATCGTCATCGCGGTCGGCGTGGTCCTGGGGGCCGTTGCCGCCCGGCGCCGCCGGGCCTCGTCCTGAGCGACGCCGGGGCCTCCGGCCCCGGTGCTCGCCGCGCCCCGCCCGCTGCCGCGCCGTAGCGGGCGTGGGGGACGGCCCAGCCCTGCCTGCCTCGCGCGGTCACCTGTCCAGCTCTTGGCCGCCCTCACATGCGATATGCCTCCGTTGACTGCTGCGTGCGGGCGGGGACTGGGACCGGGCCGAAGGAGGGCCGGACGCGACCCGGCCGGACCGGGCGGGGTGCGGCCCGGTGACGAGGCGAACGGTGAGGGCACCGGACCGGGTGGGGCTCGCGAGGCGGACCCGGCTGGAGCACCGGCGCCGGTGAGACGTGCTCCGGCGGGGACACGACGGGAAGGCGGCGTTCCGGCGAGCGAACTTCCGTATGCCAAATCTGTGTCCGGGTGAGCGCCTGTCGCCTCGTCGGGACTGCGTGGGCCGTGGGTGCTGCGGACTCTGCGAGCTCTGCGGGCTCTGCGGGCGCCGCGGGTCCGGGTGTGCCGAGTGTGGCGATGTCGATGACGTACCGGTAACGGGCGCGCGACAGGTTCTGCCAGGCGTCAACCACCCGGGCCGCCGCGATCCGCTCGATCTCCGCGGCGATGCCGTGCCGCGCGCAGAAGTCGAGCATCTCCTGCGTCTCGCGGATGCCGCCTATGGAGGAACCCACGATGCCGCGGCGGGCGCTGAGGAGCGAGAACGTGTTGTACGAGGCGACCGGATCGGCGGGGGCTCGACATGTGCGGCGGTGGTGACGCGCCGTTGACCCGGCCGTGTCCGCGCCGTGCCGACCTGGCGGGGACACGGAAGTACGGCTTCGCAGGGGCCCGTCCGATCCCGGAGCGTGCCTCGGCGCGGGAGACGGCGGCGCGGGTGGCGCTGGGCGCGGTGGCCCGGTCGTACCTGAGGGAGACGGCCGGGTTCGGGATCGTCAGCCATGTCACCGAGCTGTGCCCGGTGACGGCGCCGAAGGGCGTGTACCCGACGCCGGGAAGCTGGACGCGGATCCGCTGCGCGAGTGCCTGGCCCGGGCACGCCGGGGGTCGCCGCCGCGGTTCCGCCGACGAGCCTTTCGAGCGGCGCCGGACGCCGCCCGTACGGTGCCGCCGGCACCCGCCCCGGCCCGCTGGAGAGCACGGCGAGCCGTGGGCGGCCAGGCGCCGGGAGACATGGCGCCGGCCGTTGGAGAGGCGCACGGGCGGCGGTGCGACCGCGTGCTCGCCGAGGTCGCACCGCCGTTCGTTCATCGACGCGGCAGCAGCAGGGCCGCGCCGAGCGCGTTGGCCGCCAGCAGAGCGGCGGCCAGCAGCAGGCTCTCCCGCATGCCGGGCATGAAGTCCCCGGCGAGGAGCGCACCGAAGACGGCGATGCTGAGCGCTCCGCCGGTCTGGCGGCTGGTGTTGAGCATCGCCGCCGCCGTGCCGGCTCGTTCGGCGGCGACGCTGTCGAGCATCAGCGAGGTCAGCGCCGGCATGGCGAGAGCGCCACCGATACCCAGCGGCACCATGGGCAGGGCGATCAGCCACCACGGTGTGCCGGCGCCGACGGCGGCCAGACCGCAGCAGCCGGCCATGACGACCAGCAGCCCCGCGACGATCACCGCGCGCGGGCCGTAGCGGGCGACGGCCCGCGGCGAGAAATAGTTGAAGTGGGCGGTGATCACGGCCATCGGGACGAACATCAGCCCGGCCGAGAAAGCCGACTGCCCCCGCTGCTCCTGGAAGAACAGGCTCAGCACGAACACTCCGCCGTAGAAGGCGGCGTTGCAGGCGAAACCCGCGATGACCGGCACGCTGACGCCGCGTTGCCGGAACAGCTCCAGCGGCAGCATGGGAGTGCGCCGCCGTGCTTCGACGGCCACGAAGCCGGCCCCGGCCAGCACGGCGGTCCCGGCCGCGGCCAGGACGGTACCGGTGAGCCCGTCGTGACCGCCCTCGATCGCGGCGAAGGTCAGCGCGGCCAGCGTCACGACCGCCGTCAGCTGCCCCGGCGGGTCGAACACGGCGGGGTGACGCGGGGAGGGCGCCGCCCGCAGCAGGATCAGGAAACCGGCGAGCCCGGCTGGCACGTTCAGGAAGAACACCGCCCGCCAGCTCCACTCCGTGGTGAGCAGTCCGCCCAGGAGGGGCCCCGCGGCGATGGCGACCGCGCCGCCCACCGTCCACAGGGCGATCCCGCGCGCCCGCGCCTGCGGGTCGGGGAACGCCTGGCGGATCAGGGCCAGCGAGGTGGGCACCATCACGGCGGCCGCGCTCCCCTGCACCACGCGCGCCGCCGTCAGCGCTCCGAGGGTCGGCGCCACACCGCAGGCCAGCGAGGCGAGGGTGAAGACGGCGAGCCCCCAGCCGTACGCGCGGCGCGCGCCGACCGCGTCCGACAGCGCGCCCGCGGAGAGCATCAGCGCCGCGAACATGAGGGTGTAGCTGTCGGCGACCCACTGGAGGCCCGACAGGGACCCGCCGAGATCGTCTCCCACGGCGGGCAGCGCCACATTGACGCCGGAGACGTCGAGTGTGATCACGAAGAAGCCGAGGACGGCGGCGACGAGGGCCGCGGTGGTGGAACCGGTCGCATCCGGGCCGCTTCGGACCCGCTCACCGCTGGTCGGTCCGGCGCCTTCCCCGGATCGCGTCAAGCTCATCGTGCACTGCTCCTCACTGCGCCGCCCCTGCCGGAACAAGGAGTCGGCGCCGGACGACAGAAGGACGGGACAACCAGGTGGGCAACAGCCTTCCCGGCGCGTTGGGCCCCCGGCAGACCGCGCCGTGCGGGGGAACGGTGTTCCTGGCTGTGATACGGCCCCCCTCGCGGCGGGACCTTTTGGGACAATGGAGGGATGAGTGATGGCACGGAGTTAGGACGTTTTCTGCGCGCTCGGCGGGGCCAGGTCCGGCCGGAGGACGTGGGATTGCCGGCCGGCACCGGCATCCGCCGCACTCCGGGACTGCGTCGCGAGGAGCTGGCGACACTGGCCGGGGTCAGCGTCGACTACTACACGCGGCTGGAGCGTGGCCGTGAGACACGGCCGTCGCCCGCCGTCGTCACCGCGCTCGGTGAGGCGCTACGTCTGTCCGGTGACGCACTGCAACGGCTGCACGAGCTGGTGGCGCTCGCAGCGGGGCAGGCTCCGGCACCGTCCACCGACCCGGCGCACACCGTGCGGGAGTCGGTCCGCGTCCTGCTGGAGACGCTACGCCCGGCACCGGCGTACGTCGTGAGCCGCGTCAACGGTCTGCTGGCCGCCAACCGGCCGGGGCTGCGCCTCTTCCCCGGCATCACGGACTGGCCGCCGGAGCGCCGCAACATCACCCGCTACATGTTCCTGCACCCGATGGGGCGCAAGCTGTACCGCGACTGGGAGCGGATGGCGGCGCACAGCGCCGCCCACCTGCGTGCGATGGCGGGTGCCGACCCGGACATGCCGGAGCTGGCCCAGCTGGTGGGCGAACTGGTCGTCAAGAGCTCGGAGTTCGCCCGCCTGTGGGAACGGTACGACGTCCAGGCGCGAAGCGGCGGCGAGAAACATTTCCAGCATCCGGAGGTCGGGGCGATGTGCCTGCACTTCGAGGTGATGGCGATCTTCCGTACGGACGGCCAGCGTCTCGTCACCTACCAGGCGATGCCCGGCACCCCGGACCACGACGCCATGCTGCTGCTGGACATGGCCAGCCCCAGGGAAGCGGCGTACTCCGAGCGGCCCGGGCGATGACGTCGGCGGTGCCGCGGTGGCGCTCACCTGTCCAGCACGATGTGGTAGGTCTCGTGCGGGGTCTGGATGTCATTGCAGGTCAGTTCGCCAGTGGCGCCGCGGTAGGCGCCGGTGCCGCCGGTGACGGCCATCCGTACCGTGTCGCTGCCCTTGGTCCACAGGGACTGTGCGGTGAGCTGTCCGTCCGGCAGCCGCACGGACAGGACGCAGTTCGTGGTGATCTTCGCGCCGTCCAACCCGGTCACCCGGCAGGAACTGCCGTCCTCGCCGACCTGCCTGCCGTCGCGGAACAGCTTGTCGGCGTAGACGGACTCTCGTCCCCGACGCTCAGTCCGGGGGCGCCCACATCGGTCTGCACGACGCCGTCGTTGCCTATGGCCAGATCGATGGTCCTGCGGGGCGTGGCCTGCGCGGGAAGGGTGAGCACACAGGACGCTCCCAGGGCCAGTACGGCGGTGCCGACGGCACCGAGGAGGGCGAACTTGCGCTTGGTCATGTGAAAACACTCCTGGGGCACGCACCGCCCGGCGCGGTGCTCCGTTCGTCTCGGAAGGGGTCGTCGTCGGCGAACCCCGCGGCGCGCCGCAGGGCCCCCGTCTCGATCAGGCGGCTCACCGCCGCGATGTCCTCGTCCGGCCGGCGGTCGTGGGAGACGAAGGCTAGGCGGTGGCGAAGGCGGTCCCGTTGACCAGCGCGATGCCCTCCTTGGGCGCGAGCCGCAGCGGCTCCACACCCTCGTCGCGCAGGGCGTCGAGCGCCGGACGTACGGTGCCGCGGTGCAGCACCTGTCCTTCGCCTATCAGTGCCGCGGCCAGGTAGCACAGCGGTACGAGATCGCCGCTGGCGCCGACCGAGCCGCGTTCCGGGATCAGGGGCAGGATGTCGCGTTCCAGGCACTCCAGGAGCGTCGACACCGCCTCCGGCCGGATCGCCGAGACTCCCCCTGGCCAGCGCGTTGGCCCTGATGAGCATCGCCGCCCGGGCGACGGTCGACACGGCGGCCGGCCCCACGCCGTTGAGGTGGTAGAGCACCAGGTTGCGCTGGAGCTCGTGGGCCTTGTCCGGCGAGATCTGCCGGACGCAGCTGTCCCCGAACCCCGTGGTCACGGCGTAGATGGGGATCTCCTGTGCGAGCAGCGTCTCCTTGAGGCCGACGGAGGCGTGCATCCGCTTGACGGCCGCTTCGCTGAGCACCACCCGTGTCCTGCCGTCGTCACGGCGCGCGACCGCGGCGACCGCGCGGGGTGACAGGCCCGTTCCGTCGATCTGGAGGTGCCGGACCGTGGGCGCGTGCGCCATCGGTACTGTTCCTCTCCGGAGTCGGGGAGGCGCCCGCTAGTAGACGCCCTCGATCATCTTCTGGCCGTCCACCTCGGCGACGGGGTGGATGTTCCGCAGGGAGTCCCCGGCACCCGCGCGGGGCGCTTGAACAGGGCGGCTGTCGGCGCCGGTGGCCGGCGGCGATGTAGCCGCCGGCCACCGGCGGACAAGTGCCGCGCGAGATCCGGCACCGGTGGTCCACTCGTCGACTCCGGAGCACCGGCCGTTGGCCATGGGGACAACATGGTCGATGTCGAGCAGGCCAGACGCGGTGACGACCTCACCCGTCACAAGGGCACGCGCGCGGGCCCCCGCCCACGCCCACGCACACAAGGCGGCCACGCGCGTGCCCGATCCCTTGAGACCCGCCCCGCGTCCCCGCCCGCACTTCCCGCCCCGCGTCCCCGCCCGCACTTCCCGCCCCGAACTTCGCGGCGTCAGCCTCCGGTCCGCGACCTGGTCCCCGTACTCCGCCGGCGACCGCACCACCCCCAGCCGAACCCCGGAATCAGCCGGGCACCTCAGAGGCTGGTGGCCGCGTGGACCTGGTGGAGGTGGATCAGGATGTCGTATGCCCGGGTGATGGCGAGAGTGGGCAGCGGGTCCTTCCTGAAGGACGAGCCGGCCTCGTAGGTGGGGCGGGGGGTGTTCAGCCAGGTGCGGCCCGCGGCGGGCAGGGTGCGCAGGTCGAGGTAGTAGTCGCGGTAGCGCACCCGGTCAAGGATGTACTCCTGCATGTCGGGGGTGGCAGCGGGGACCGTGACCTTGTTCCAGGGGCTGCCGAGGGTGGTCGCGGTGAGGAAGGAGCCGCGGCCGAAGGTGAAGCCGATGGCGGCGTAGTCCCGGCCGAGGGCCTTGCGCAGGAAGACGCCCTGGGTCGTCGGGTACATCACCGGGTCGCTGGACAGATAACCCACGTGGCCGTTGTGCGCCGAGAGCAGCATCTTGTCGCCGGTGCGACGGTGCCACCAGGCGGTGTTGTCGGCCATGACCCGGTCACGGAAGTGCTCCGCTTCGGAGACCGACGCCGGGTCGGAGAGGTCGAGCGCGGCGAACGCGAAGGTCTGGGCGATGTTCCGGGCGTGCTGCTCCGCCCATTCGTAGGCGTCGCCGCCGGCCCCCTTGTTCGCGGTGACCAGGTTGAACGCCCGCTGGGCGGTGGTGGCGTTCAGGCGGCGTTCGGCAACGGGTTCGCGCAGGTACGCGAAGACGTCGTCCAGGGGCCGCAGGCCCGCGTACAACTCTTCGAGGCGCGCGACGTCCTGGGGGCGGTTCGCGCGGACGTACGAGAGCACCCGGTCGAAGACGGCGTCGCCGAGCTTGGGCGCCCCGATGTCGTTCCCCATGAAGTGGACCTTGCGATCGGGGTGGCGGTCGTTGTACCGCCGCATCCAGCTGATGAGGCTGACGAACTCCTCTCGCTCCCAGGGCGATCCGGTCAGAGTCTCCTTGGCCACCTGCCGAGCGTCGCCCGGGCCGCCCTGTACGTACTCGTCGATCCGCAGACCGGCCGTCCAGCCCATCTCCAGGACGAAGGTGGTGAAGCCCTTCTCCTCGACGAGGTGGCTGAAGACGCGCTGCTTCATGGCGAAGAACTCGTGCGAGCCGTGGGTCGCCTCGCCCAACCCGACCACCTTGGTGTCGCAGATCATGGCGTCCAGCGCCCGCAGGTCGGAAGTGCTGCCGCCCGGTTCCGTCGAGCGCAGGTGGTGGGCGGCGCGCTCCAGCGCGCGGAGCGCGGCGGCCTGCTGGTCCTTCGCCCCCGTGAGGGCGGGTGCGGCAGGTGCGCTGGTCACTGCGGAGGCGGTCGGCGCCGGCAGGGCCACGGCTGCGAGGCCGGCCGTCGCTGCGAGCAACAGCCTCCGTCGCCCGATCGCCTGGTGGTGCTCCGTCATCATGAACTCCTCGGTCTCGTTCTCCCCGGACGGTGAAACGATCATGGCCTGGGTGAGGGTGGACCACACTGATGGCTTCCTCCGGGCTTGGCCGGGGGATATCCCCCTGTGCCACGTCCCCGGGGCTCTGCGGCCGGAGCGGCTCAGGGGCTGCGGGCGCTCGGGCAGGCAGACCCGACGCATAGGGCCTGTCCGATGTCGTGATCACTGAGCGGTGGTCATGCGAGGGCGGGGCGGGACGGTCGCCCGACAGGGGGCCTGACGACCGGACGGAAACCGGAGCGGGTTTGGATGCGTCGCGGGCCGGCCGGAACCTCCACCGGCTCTCGCCGAATGCCGGTCAAGCGGCCCTGGAATGGGCATGATTGAGGTGTTGGCAGGGCCACGTGCAGAAGGGGGAATCAGCGGTGGCGCGTGTGGTGGGCATAGATCTCGGGACGACGTACTGCGCCGTGGCGGTCGCGGACCGGGCGGGAAGTCCGTCCATCGTCCGCAACCGGGAGGGCGAGAACATCACACCGTCCGTAGTGATGTTCCAGGGCGACACCGTGGTCGTCGGATCCCAGGCGAAGCGGTCCGCGGCCACGGCTCCCGACCACGTGGTGCAGTTCGTCAAGCGCTACATGGGGGAGACCAACCCGGTCTATCACTCGGAGTCCGGCACGCCGTACCGGCCCGAGGAGATCTCGGCTCTGCTGCTCAAGCGTCTCAAGGAAGACGCCGAGCTCATGTTGGGCGAGCCCGTCGAGCAGGCGGTGATCACCGTGCCCGCGTACTTCGACGACGTCCGGCGCAAGGCGACGCAGGACGCCGGGCGGATCGCCGGACTTGAAGTGCTGCGCATCGTCAACGAGCCCACCGCGGCCGCGCTCGCCTACGGCCTCGACCAGTCCACCGCGGACGCCAGCGGGGAGGACGGGGACGATGGTGCGGCGATCGGCACAGTGCTCGTGTACGACCTGGGCGGTGGCACCTTCGACGTCACCGTCATGCGGGTCGAGGACGGCGACTACACGGTGATCGCCACCGACGGGGACCGCAACCTCGGCGGCTTCGACTGGGACGGCGCGCTGATGAACTACCTCAACGGCGCGTTCATGGCCTCGGGCGGTCCCGACCTCAACGAGGACAACGGCCTTCAGGCCGAGCTGCGCGACAAGGCGGAGATCGCCAAGCGCACCCTCTCCAATGCCCCGCAGGCCGTCGTGATGCTCTCCGGGGGCGGCCGCCACGAGCAGATCCGGGTGACCCGCGAGAAGTTCGAGGAGATCACCGCAGAACTACTAGACCGCACCCGCATCATCACGGAGGGTGTGCTGGAGGAGGCGCGGCTCGGCTGGGACGACATCGACCGGATACTGCTCGTCGGCGGCTCCACCCGGATGCCCATGGTGCCGGAGCTGATACAGCGGCTCTCCGGTAGGGAGCCGGAGCGCGGCATCGCCCAGGACGAGGTGGTCGCGCTCGGCGCCGCACTGCTCGCGCTGGACGCCTCGGTCCGCGCCGAGGAGGCGGAGGAGAAGCGGAAGTACGTCGGCAGCGGGGCGAGCGTCGAGTCCTCCCCCGGCGACGGCCTGGCCCGCCTGACCAAGGGGAAGGTGAAGTCCATCAAGGACGTCACCTCGCAGTCCCTCGGCATGGTCACGACCGACCCGGACAACCACGACCACCAGTTCAACACGGTGATCATCCCGCACAACACGCCCGTGCCGACCAGGAAGAGCGACGTCTTCGTCACCCTCTACGACCGGCAGCGACGGTTCCGGGTACAGGTGACCGAGGGCAACGACGAGGACTTGGCGTACGTGAAGTCAGTCGGGGAGAGCACCATCGAGATCCCGCAGTACCCGAAGGGCGCGCCGTTCGAGGTGTTCTACTCCTATGACGTCGACGGCGTCATCCACGTCGAGGTGAAGGACGGCACGACGGGCAAGTGGCTCGGCGAGTTCGAGCTCGAACGCCCCGGCAATCTGAGTCAGACCGAGCTGCGCGAGTCCAGTGACCGTGTCGCCCGCGTCTCGACCCTCTAGGTCCCGACTCTGCAGCCGGAGCAGACAGCGATGACGACCGACGACGTCCCGGACTATTACGCGGAGTTCGAGATCGACCGGGCCGCGAGCGCGGACCAGGTCTCCCGGCAGCTCGACCGGGCCTTCCGCACCTGGTCGAGCCGGGCCAGCCGGGCCCCCGACGCCAAGAGGCGGCGGGAGGCCGAGGACAAGGTCGAGCTGGTCTCAAAGGCGCGGAAGGAACTCCTCGACAGCGCCCGGCGCCAGGCCTACGACCGCAGACTGCACCAGGCGCGCCGGCGCGCCCGCGTGCCGGAGTCCGCACCCCAGCCACAGCCACCAACACAGCCACAGCCACAGCCACAGCCCACCCTGCACGGCCGGGATTGGGTGGGGCACGCCCGCAGGCTGATTAGCGAGGGAGACGACGAAGGCGCGCTGTATGAGCTGCGGCAGGCTGTGCACCACGACGAGGGCAACGGCGACGCCTGGCGTCTGCTCGGTACCCTGCACGCCAGGCAAGGACAGCTGGGCGACGCGCTCCAGGAGTTCCAGCGGGCCCGCGCACTGCACCCCTACGACGCACTCACCCACTCCCTGATCGCCCAGACGTGGGAGCAGCTCGGCGATCACCACAACGCCGTCGACTGGCACTTGAAGGCGGTTGAGCTCGCACCCGCCGACGTCGATCTCCGGATCGCCACCGCCGACAGCCTCTACCGGGTCGGCCGCCACTACGAGGCGCTGAGCAACTACGAACGAGCCCTGACGGAGCGGCCCGGCCACGACGGCGTCCGCAACCAGATCGGCTGGATCTGGTTGCGGCGCGCCGAGGATGCCATGGTCTGGCACCCGACGCGGCAGCGGTACGTCATCGCCTCTGCCGACAGTGCCTCGATGGTCACCCACTGCGTGGACCAAGGGCTGGCCGTCGGTGTCTCGGACGGCGCACTCCGCGACCGGCTGACCGTGTACCGGGTGCACGCGAGCGAGGCACTCAGCAGGACCTGGCGCTGGTACAAGAGCATGGCCCCGGTCATGGGCGTCTGCGCGGCGCTGGTGCTCGTGCTGCAGGGCCCGCTCAGTGTGCTGCCCCTCGCCGGGTTCTTCGGACTGCCGATCGCGATGGGCGTCAAGCCGCGTTGGCAGCACACCTGCAACGAACTGCCCCCACACCAACGGCCGCCGACCAGGAGAGTTTCATGACCACTCCGCCGCCAGTGCCCCAGCCGGGGGAGCCGTCCGTCCCGCACCTCGCCGAGCCGACGGCGCCGCCGCCGGACCCGCGGCCCGGCCTCGGCCCTGTGCCCGCTCCCCCGGCCACCGCGCCGGGGTCCGACCCGTTCGCCGTCGTGGCGGACGCGGTCGACGGCATGCGCGACGAACTGGCCGCTCTCGGTGACCAGTTCCGCCGTCGGCTGCTCAACGACCGGGAGGCCCGCCGCAGCCTCGACGGTCTGCTGACGGAGCTCGACCAGGCGCGCAAGACCGCTGAGGGCCGTATCGTGCAGCCGCTGCTCTACGATCTCGTTCTCCTCGTCGACCGGGTCGAGCGACAGGCCGCGCAGGGCGACGCCTTCGCCGGCTCCGTCGCCGCGGAACTGCTGGCTGTCCTGGAGAAGTACAGCATGACCCGCATCCCCGTCACCCGCGGCCCGTTCAACCCCGACCTGCAGGAAGCCGTCGGAACGAGCACTGCGCTCTCCCCCGAACAGAACGGCCAGATCGCCGAAGTGGTGCGGCATGGCTACCGGATGGACGAGCGCATCGTGCGACCGCAACAAGTCCGCGTTTACACCGAGCGGTGAACGGCGGCCGGATGGGAACTGTCCACGCCCTCCTCACGGGTATCAACGCCTACCCCGCCGACCGTTGCACGCCGCTCACCGGGTGTCTCAACGACGTGGAGGCCGCCGAGGAACTGCTGGTGCGACGCGCCGGTGGGCGGCTCGAGCTGAGGAAGCTGCTGAACGGCGACGCCACCGTGGGCGCTGTCGCGGCGGGTATCCGACGCCACCTCGGACAGGCGAGGCCCGGGGACACGGCGCTGTTCTGGTTCTCCGGCCACGGCACCGAGCAGCCGACCACCGAACGAGCGCACCTCGACATCGAGGCCACCGGCCGCTATCAGGCACTCGTATGCGCGGACGGCCTGCTCGTCGACAAGCGCCTCGGCGCGCTCCTCAACGAGGTGGCCGCGGGCGGCGTCCACACGGTCGCGGTGCTGGACTGCTGCTACGCCGGCGGCGCCACCCGCGGTCGGCACCTCACTGCGCGCTTCGCGTCCCCCGACGCCGCCTGGTTCGCGGCGGCCGCACGCGACGCCCGCGTTCCCGAGCAGCCGGCGAAGCACGTGTTGCTCGCCGCCACCCGGCTCGACCAGCCCTCCTACGAGGGACGGTTCGAGGGCCGGACGCATGGTCTGTTCAGCTACGCCCTGTTGGGCGCGCTGCGGACGGCGAGCCCGGCCGCGACGTACCGCGAGGTGCACGCCGCCGCACGGTCCCGGCTGCAGGTCTCCTGCACGTACCAGCGGCCGACGCTGGCGCCCGCGGAACCGGGCGGGATCGCCGACCAGCCGTTCCTCGGCGGCGCCGGGGCCCGCGATCCCAGCCCGTACCTGTTGTGGGAGGACCGGCAGGACGGCTGGCAGGTCGACTGCGGCAGCGGCCACGGCCTGCCACCGGGGCCGGGCACCGAGTTCCGGGTGACCGGGCCGGACATGCCCCGGCGGACTCCTGAGCGGACGGCGGCCGTGGGCCGCACGGTCAGGGCCGCGACTGTGTGCTTGGAGCGCACCCTCGTCGAGCCGGTGTGCTGGTCACCGACGCCGGCGGAGGTCTACCCGGTGGCTCTCTCCGCACTGGCCGTGCCGCCCGCCTCGGTCGCCCTGTCCGCACCCGACGACCCCGCCGCGGCTCGGGCGCTGGCACGGGCGATCGCCCAAGCCGGGCCCGGTGGCAGCCCCTCCCCGCTGCTGCACCTCGTCGGACGGCCGGAGGACGCCGGTGCCCTGCTGTTCCGGATCGAAGCCCGCGGAGGGCAGGCGCGTGTGCTGCGGCGCGACGGCTCTCCGTTCGTCCCCCCGTTGCCGCTGGACGGGCCCGAGGACGCGGACCGGGTCGCGGCCTGTCTCGTTCATCTGACACGCTGGCACCAGCTCCGCGACCTCGAGGCGCCTCACTCCCCGCTGACGGGACTGGTCCGCCTGGAGATCACGCCCTGGGACAGCGACATTCCGTCGGTGCCCGACGGCGACGGAGAGATCGTCTGCCGGTACGGCCTCGGGCCCGCAGGCCCCGTGCCGCCCCTGGTCTCGGTACGGATCCGCCACCGGGCCACCACGGGGCGCCGGCTGTGGTGCGTCCTGCTCGACCTCACCGACAGCTACGCCTCCCATACCGGGCTCTTCGACGACGGCCGGTTCGTCGGACCGGGGCACACCGGGTACGCCCTCGACAACCGGCCCGTGCAGCTGTCCCTGCCGGCGCACAGGCCGCCGAGGCCCGGCGCATTCGTCCGGGACTGGCTGAAGCTGATCGTCTGCGAGGGCGAGTTGAACACCGTGCCCTTCCATCTCGACCGCTGGGACCCGCTCGCACCCCTCGGCAGCCGGGGCACCGCACTCCGGCACGCGGACGGAGTGCTTCGGTTCGACGCGCCCGCGCGGAGCAGCAGGGACGCTCATCCGGAGAAAGCGGGCGGGCCGGGGCAGTGGGCCACGCAGACGGTCCAGGTGCGTACCGTCGTGCCGCAGTGGTGAGGGGCGGCGGCCCGGATGACTGATCGCTTCGACCTCGATTCCCTGATGGGCTCCGTGAAGGCGGTGATCGGTGACCGGGCGTGGAGCACGGCGGCCGGGCAACTCAGCGCGGTGGTCGCGGAGCACGCGGGCACGACCGATGCCGCGGCGGCCTTCGACCTCTATTACGCCCACTGGCGGAGCATGCCTGGCACCGACCCGCGCCGCCCGGGCTTCGCCGGCCATCTGCTTCAGCTCGTACCGCTGATGCGACAGAGCGGACCCTGCTGCACGCTTGAGCAGGCGCAGGAGCTGGCGGCGGCGGCGCGGACCGTGCGGGACCCGCAATGGCAGGCGCACATCACGGGAGCCCTGGCGCTCGTCGTGTTGCACGACACCGCCGCTGCGCACGCCGATCCGGAGCTGCTCGAGAAGGCGGTCGAGGATCTCGACGCGGCTTCCAGCCAGCTCCCTGCCATGGACGAGACGACTGCCGCCACCGCCACCGGCTTCCGCATCGGCCGCGCGGTGGCGCGAGCGGAGCACGCGCGGCTACGGGGTGGCGAGGGCGAACTCGACGTTTCCATCGAGGAATTGACCGCAGCCCGGCGGGGCCTGGCCGACCGGCCGGACGACCAGGCGTACCTCACCTGCTACATCGCCTGCCTCCGCGTCGGCCGGGCCTACCTCGGCAGGGACGAGGAGGCACTGGACCGGTACATCCGCGAGCAGGAGATCGCGCTGGCCCGGTTGCCGCGCCACCACCCGGGGCGGGACAGCGCCGAGTCGTGGCTCGCCACCAGCCGGACCATGCTCCAAAACCTGATCACCCAGCGGACGGGCCAGTCCTGGCCGGGACCGCGTCCGCGGCTCGACGCCCGCGAACGGCCGGATCCGACGGATCCCTACGCGCTGGTGCAGACCGCGGTCGAAGTGATCGCCGGGGCGGCGGACGACGGGGACCGGGAAGCGATGGCCGAGGCGATCGGTCTGCTCCGTGAGGCACTGGAACGGTGCGAGGAGGGCGGCGAGCACTGGATGCGGTGCGCGGCCCAGCTCGCCACCGCCCATCTCTTGCAGTCCGGTGTCGTCCGCTGGGAGCCCAAGCCGCTCAGCCACCTTTCTCCCGCGGGCCGCGAGATCATCGCCCACACCGACCAGGCCATCTCGCTGCTGCGTCGGGTCCGGCGCTTGGCCGAGGGACCAGCCCACCCGATGTGGACCGGCGTCGGCCGCCTCCTGGCGGACGCGCTGCGCTCGCGGTCGATGATGATGCCGCGGTTCCGGACGGCGGCAGCCGCCCGGCTCGGGGAGGAGTCACGAGAGATCGGCCTCGCCGCGCTGTCCGGCCTCGCCTGGAATGTCCTTCTCCAATCCGGTACCGGTCACGCCATGGAGGCGGGCAGCAGGGCGATGGAGGAAACCTGCCTCGACGTCGCCCGCTGGTGCGTCCTGGACGGCGAACTTGATGACGCGGTCCGGGCGCTGGACAGCGGCCGCGCCTTGATGTTGCACGCGGCGCAGGTCAGCGCCACCGTGCCGGACATGCTGAGGCAGCTCGGCCAGGACGAGCTGGCCGAGGAGTGGAGCACGGCCGGGCCGGTGCCGCTCGAGCCGGAACCCGGCCCGTTCGGCAGCCTGGAGCCCACGTCCGTGCTCCGGCCGGCCGGGCCCGATGTGCGGCTGCGCCGCCGGGTACTGAAAGTGCTGGCCGCATCGCCGTACCGCAACAGGCTGCTCAAGACTCCGGCCCTCGCCGAGATCGCTGGGGCGCTGCGGACCCTCGGCGCCGACGCGCTCGTCTACCTGGTGCCGACGGGGGAACTGGTGCTGCCGACGCGGCGGAGCCTGTCGATTCCCGGCGCCGCACTGATCGTCGGGGCCGACGGGGCACTGCGCTCGGTCGAGCTGCCGGACCTGCGCCTCGATGCCCAGGAGCTCACGGCGTACCAGGCCGTCGGCGGCGCGGGCGGCGACCCGCGTGGGCGCGGGGGTGGGAGTCCGCGCAGGGACGCGGGCCCGGTGACCGCACCCCAGGGCGGGGTGCCGCCGCGCGGGGCCGAGGCCCTGGACCGGTTGTGCGGCTGGGCCTGGAAGTCCGTCATGGCGCTGCTGACGGCGGAGTTCCGCGGAAACGGCGACGTCCACGGCGCTCAGCCCGGCCGATCCCGTGTTCCTTCCGTCGTTCTCATCCCCCTGGGCGCGCTCGGCGCCGTACCGTGGCACGCCGCCTGGCGCGCCAGAGGGCCGGGCCGGCGGTACGTGCTGGAGGACCTGCAGGTCTCGTACGCACCCTCTGCCCGGACCCTGTGCGAGGTCGCCGGGCGAACGCCCCCCGAGGCCAGGGCATCCGGCAGCCCGGCACTGGTGATCGGCAACCCCACCGGGGATCTCAGGTACGCGGGCGAGGAAGCGGAGGCGATCCACCGTGTCTTCTACCCGAACGGCACGTATCTCGACGCGGACACCGCTGATGCGACAGAGGTGTCCGCACGGCTGGCGGACCTGCGCGGCGGCGTGCTGCACCTGGCCTGCCACGCACGGGTCGATCCCGGCGAGCGGCACAGCGCGTACCTGGACCTGGCTGCGGGCAGCAGGCTGGCCGCGGAGGAGCTGATCGAGGGCACGGTCCGGCGAATCGCTCCCGGTCTGGTGTGCCTCGCGGCCTGCTGGAGCAACGTCTCGAGCCGCGGCTACGACGAGGCGTACAGCCTGGCCACGGCCTTTCTGACGGCAGGCGCGCACACGGTGCTCGGCGCCCTGTGGCCGGTGCCGGACGAGGAGACCTCGTTGCTAATGTACATGACCCACCACTACCTGCGGTGCGAGGCGCTGCCGCCAGGGCAGGCCCTACGCCGGGCCCAGCTGTGGATGCTGGACCCACAGCGCAGAACCCCGCCCAGGATGCCGGCCCGCCTCGCTGTCCGGGCCCGGTACATCCGCCCCGCCAACCTGGTCGGCTGGGCGGGCTTCACCCACCAGGGCTGGTGACCACCGGGGCTGCGCTGTTGACCGTCGAACGCCCACGGCGCGCATCACGCGCACTCACTGGGAAAGATGCCGCGCTGAGCGAGTTGCGGAAAAGCCCAAGTCAGACCCACTTTCTCGGCTCGCCCCCTGGGAGCGAGCGCCCAGAGCGTCGCACGAGCGTCACCGCTGTCGGTCCGTCCCGCCTACTCGGGGCAGGCCGGGCTGCCACGACCGGCTGCGAGCACCGGGCACCCGGGCCGGGTTTTCCACGCATGGCTGCGACAAGCACTGCTGAGACCGGAGTCGAGCGATGCCGAGCATGGCCTGGTGAACGCCGTAGCGGAGCCGGTCTCGATGGTGTCGCCGTTCCCGTCGTGGACCAGGAGACCTTGCGGGGTTTCCAGCTCGGTACGTTCCGTGTCGGGCGCCGCCCGCCGGCAGGGACACTGTGAACGGTCACCGAGTGGACCCGGGGCGCCTTGCAGGTGTGGTCCAGCCGCTTCGGCCACCGTAGGGGCAACGAGCGTGGACGCCAGCAAGCTGAACAGAGCGACGGCGGGGATCGCATCCTCTGTATCAACTACCTGCGGATTCAGCCGAGTCGGCCGCCAGCCCTTCACCGTGCGGGTATCAGCGCGAAGCCCCCTCCATTGATCCACAGGAACCCTCGCACCGTACGCATCTGCGCAGATGCCATGGAAGACCTGTGGGGATCCTTGGTCATCACTTGGGGACGTCTTGGTGAACCAGGGACGAAGATCTACTCGGCGCGGACTGTCCACATGTGCACTACAAGGCTGCCTCACTGGCCGTGCGACCCACGCCATGCGCTGCGCATGCGGCCGACTGCCCGCGCAGCACGCATCGCTGGTTCGATCGAGGGGGGCGCATGCCCATATCCGCCGGTCTGCTGCACCGTCGGCGCAGCAGACTCACCAGGTGCGGCCTGCGCAGCACGCTCACGGTCGCGTTGCCGACCGCCGGACTCGGACTGCCGTCCGCAGCGCCCGCGATCGATGGCGCCCTCGCACTCGCAAAGAGGACGCCACAGCCCATCCATTGCGCTCTGCAACGCTGCCGGCGAAGCCGCAAGGTCACACCCCGGCCCCTTCGCCGGCCGCCATGCACGCTCGTCCACCTGGACGAGCCCTTTCGAAAGGAACGACTCGTGCGCATAGCACGCCGTCACCGGACCGCGATCGCCGTAGCCGCCCTGGGGGCCGGAGTCGGTCTCACACCGCTGCAGAGCGCGAGCGCGGATCCCGCCGCTGCCTCGATCGCAGTGGGCGTGGACCACCGGATCGACCTGTGGGGTCCGGCCGCCAACGTGGACATCACCGTCACCGCGCCGCCGGCCACCGACGGCTACATCCGCCTCGAGCTGCCCGGCAACGCGGTGGACAACCTCCACTTCACCGACGATGCCGGGCAGGCGCTCCCCCTGGCCAGCGCCGAGGGACGCCAGTACCTGCTCATCGGAGCCGAAGACAGCGACCACAACGGCGTGGCCGGTGCCCCACTCGCCGACGGAGTCATCCACCTCCATGTCAGCGCCGACTACTCAACCTCCAGATACAGCCAGCTCTTCGCCTACCTGATCGACGGAACGACCAACAAGGCCATCGCTTCCTCCACCAGCCTGGGCTCCACCAATCTGCTTCAGGTGGACCAGCCCTACCTCAGCACCCAGTGGCAGACCCCTCAGGGCGCCTACCAGGACAACACCCCCGTCGAGGTGACCACGGGTGCGGGCCGCCCCGTGCAGGAGAAGCTGCACATCCAGATGTCGATGACGGCGCCACCGCCGTCGACGCGCACCCGGATCGTGTTCAGCTCGCAGGAGATCGCCGCCGCCGGCTACACCGCGATGCAGCTCGCCGACGCGGTCACAGTCGGCTACTCCGCCGACGGCGAGCAGTACTCCCACCTGGCGTGGACCGTGGGGGACGACGGCTCGCTCAGCATCGACCTGCCGGCCCTCGACGGCTGGGGGAGCACTGGTCAGCGCGATCAGTACCTCAGCTTCAGCGCCACCTGGGGCCTGCCGGCCGGTGCGTTGAGGGGGTCGTTCGAGGTGCGCGACGCGCAGGGCAGGCAGTACGCGGGCCGGCAGGAGGACCTGACGTTCACCGCCGACGTCGTGCCGTCCTTCGCACGGGCGGCGTACTACGGGCGCGACAGCGCCGGCGTGCTGTGGCAGTACCAGGCCGACCCCTACGGAGCCGGCAACCGCCGCACCGCGCGGACCAAGGTCGGCGGCGGCTGGCAGAGCTACAACGTCCTCTCCAAGCTGTCCGCCCTGAAGGCCGACGGCACCGGCGACCTCGTCGCCCGGGACGCCTCGGGCGTGCTCTGGTACTACCAGGGCACCGGCCACATCAAGGTCCCCTTCTCCCCGCGCCGGCGCGTCGGAGCGGGCTGGCAGACCTACACCACGCTGACCGGCGCGGGCGACCTGACCGGCGACGGCCACCCCGACCTCCTGGCCCGCGACCACGACGGAATCCTGTGGCTCTACAAGGGCACCGGCAACCCAGCCGCCCCCTTCGCCGCCCGCACCCGCATCGGCGGCGGCTGGAACACCTACACGGCGCTCATCGGCGCGACGGACACGACAGGTGACGGCCGCCCCGACCTCCTGGCCCGCGACCACGACGGAATCCTGTGGCTCTACAAGGGCACCGGCAACCCAGCCGCCCCGTTCACCGCCCGCACCCGCATCGGCGGCGGCTGGAACACTTACACCTTCCTGGCCAGTACCCACGACACGAACAACGACGGCCGGTGCGACCTGCTAGCCATCGACCACGACGGAGTGCTGTGGCTCTACGCGGGCACCGGCAACCCGGCCGCACCCTTCGCCGGCCGCGTCAAAGCCGGCACAGGCTGGAACATCTACAACACGCTGATCTAGGAAAGGCGAGGCAGCGAGCCCGGATCGTTGCCGAGGCCGAAGGCCCCTCGACGACTCTTACGGAAGGCAGCGCCTGTCCGGGCGCTGCCCTCGCCCGGTTTCGTCGAAGTACCCGTAGCGCCAGGCCCACTGGGCGAGCTGGTCGGAGTCGTCGTAGGGGTGGGCGGTCTCGGCGAACAGCACGGGCGCCTCCTGAGCTGAGGGGCGGGCGAGTCCCAATGGCCGGGCGCTCCGGTCTTTCCAGCACGGGCGGAAGCGCTGTCTGACCTGTCGGGTAGGGTGCGGTCCTCAGGCGGCCGGGAGCCCCGCGGAGCGCAGTGGCACCGCCGTCATGGCAATCCTGGGGGGATCATGCGGACAAGAATGGTTCTGCGCCGGTACGCGAGCGTGGGGGCCGCCGCGGCCGTGCTGGTGCTGGGAGGGGTAGGAGTCGTCGGATCCACTGTCGGAGCGCAGGCGGCGGAGGGACCGCAGCGCGTCGTGTATGCGGAATCGGCCACGGTCGACGGCGTGCTGACGTTCTCGCTGGTGTCGATGAACGCCGACGGTTCCGATCGCCGGGTCCTGGTTCCCACTGGTGACGGACTGCCTCCGGGCGAGTACGACAGCCCGGTCTTCTCGCCCGACGGGCGGCATCTGGCGTTCATCAGTGAGGACGGGTTCGGGGATGTCTGGGTCGCCAACTCCGACGGCAGCGGGGCGCGGCCTGTCGCCATGGACGTCCAGGACCCGGACGGGTGGGTGGCCCAGCTCGCCTGGGGCCCGAACAGCGACATGCTCTACCTGGGCTTCCAGTCCATGCCCGGTCACGACCGCCTCCGGCTGATGAAGGTCAACCTTGACGGGAGCGGGCTCGGCTACGTGCTGCCCGACCAGCCGAACGTGTTCGACGGCCAGCCCTCGGTCGCCCCGGACGGCACGCTGGCCTTTCTTCGCGGCAGCACCATCGAGGTGTACGACCCGCACAAGGGCGGTACACCCACCCCGCTCACCTTGGGCCTCCAGCCCGCGTACTCGCCCGATGGCACCAAGCTGGCCTTCACCCGGCAGGCGTCGGGCGGATTCCAGGTGTTCGTGCGCGATCTGGCCAGCGGCCAGGAGACGCAGATCACGGCCGACCCCGGTGGGGTGATGTACCCGTCCTGGTCGCCCGACGGCAGCCAGCTGGCCTATCTCGCCGGCGGCACGGACATGCGGCTGACGGTGCATTCAGCCACCGCTGCCGGAGGGCCGGGCGCACCGATCACCAGTGGCGACGTTCAGGGCAACGGACGTCCCACCTGGGTCGTCCCCGCCGCCACTTCCAGCCCCGGCCCGGACCTCACCGGTGACGGCAGGCCGGATCTGGTGGCCCGGGACAACTCGGGCATCCTGTGGCTGTACAAGGGAACAGGCACTGCTACCACCCCCTACGCGACGCGCACCAAGATCGGCGGAGGCTGGAACACCTACAACTCCTTGACCTCAACGGGGGACCTGACCGGCGACGGCAGATCAGATTTGATAGCCCGGGACAACTCAGGTGTCCTGTGGCTGTACAAAGGAACAGGCACTGCTACCACCCCCTACGCGACGCGCACCAAGATCGGCGGAGGCTGGAACACCTACAACGCACTGAGCGGTTCCGGTGATCTGACCGGCGACGGCCAACCAGACCTGATAGCCCGGGACAACTCGGGCATCCTGTGGCTGTACAAAGGAACAGGCACTGCTACCACCCCCTACGCGACGCGCACCAAGATCGGCGGAGGCTGGAACACGTACAACGCGCTGAGCTGAGCACGGCAGATCGTCCCGATCGGTCCACCCGGTGCTCGTGCAGGTGCGTTGAGCGCACCGTAGGGGACGGGGTGACGCCGAAGGGGTCGGGCAGGGCCGGGTGGTCGGGCCGGGATCCGGCGGGCGGCGGCGTGTCGAGGTGGCTGAGGGCGGCGGCGATGACGACCGAGCCGGGGGCGTCGGGCGGCGGGAGGTGCAGCGGGCGGCGACGTCCGGTGCGTGGCATGCCCAGGCTGTCCCGCCATTCCTGCCATGCTGATTGAGGATCACTCACCGCAACAGCATGTCCTACGGTCGGGAGGCGGCGGCTATCGGCGCATCTGTCTCTGCTGGCACAGCAGACTCTGTTGTTCACGGAACTGCGGCCAGAGCCGTTCTCGAAGATTCCCATCAGCGGGTGGGTCCGGGCGTCTTGCTGATGCGGCGCCGGGGTCGGGGGTCTGTCCGGCCCGGCACCTGGGATCCGCACGTGGGGGCAGGATCAGGGGCCGGACCGGACCGGGCTGTCGACGTACAGGTGTACGTGGTCCTGGCAAGAGCGGAGGAGCGAGGCCCCCGACTTAACCAGAGCAACGCAAGCGGATCGTTAGCGGAGGGCCACATACTGCCGGGGCGCGGACAGTCGGCCACGCACGGCGGTTTCGGCCGACACGTCCCGCGCACGCGGTGCTGCACACCGCGTCACCCACGTAGGCGAGAGAACAGAGAGCTCGGGATGATGAAGATCAAGGCTGCGATCGTCGCGGCGGCCGCCGTGGCGGGACTCGCGGTGGCCACCGCGCCGGCCCAGGCGAACGAGTGCGGGGCCGAGGGCGGCGGTCGGTACATCTGTGAGTACGGCGTGAGCGAGCACCAGTTGCCGGAGAAGGGCAGGAAAGAACAGTTCGTCGTCGGTACCGACTACGCGGTGTGGACACGCGTGGGCAAGGACGGCACGTGGGGCAGGTGGGTGTCCCTCGGCGGAGTGGCCCGTAGCAAGGTCATCATCGAGAGTGGCTACCAGAATGACGACTTCATCACGCGCGTGAACGTGTTCGGAACCGACGGCTCGCTCTGGTTCAGGTTCCGGCCGGAAATCGGCGAAAGCTGGACCCCCTGGGACAAAAGATAAGTAGGACGAGGGTCCCGAGGGATCAGGGGATTTCTCTTTCCGGAACGTTGGGAGGCCTGCCCGTGCCGCAGCGCGGTCACCGTACCGGGCGTCCCGTCATGCGCAACCGGCGTGGCGCGGCGTGGAAGCTGGAGGCGGCTCCTTCCATGAGACCCGTCTGACCTGCAGTCCCCCTTCCTCACACCTCGGGGGCCTCAGTGGGGCACAAGGGTCTTCCGGTTCGGTGTAGACGTCGCAATCCACACCGAACCGGAAGACCCTCACCTGTTCAAGATCCCTCAGTCGAGACCTGGCTCACGCGTCCACAACCTCCCCGGACGGAAAACCCAGGGCGCGGTTCCGTTGCGGTAGTTGCCCGAGCCGCAGCGGCCCGGATCGTGCTTCTCATAGCCGAGGTGTTCCGTCATCTCGGCATCCAGGGCTTGCTCGAGCACCGCGAGGGTGACCGCGGTCAGCAGCCCGCCCTCGCCCAGCAAGGCGGCACCGGAGGCGTCGGCGCGATCCATCAGCCGCTCGACGACCTCGTTCACCAGCTTGTCCTCGACCGGCTCGACGGCCGGGGTTTCCCTTTCCGTCATGGTCCGTCCGTCCCGGCTGGTCAAGGCCCTGCAACCGGGCCCTGGCCAGCCTGTCACATCACGGACTCACGCGATCTTTCGGACACGCCCCGCCCGTCTCCATGGTCGAGGCGTCCTCTGGCTGTGGGACGCCGGGTAGAGACAGCCCTGGCCGTTCTCGGTTGGTCTTCATCTCGATCAGGGTGTGCGTCCGGCGGCCCTTGCAGCGCCAGCCGGGCCTTCTGCGGCCTGGTCCAACAGGATGCCCAATCCGCTGGCCAGTTCACGCTCCGCATCGTGGTCGGCGAGCAATGGGGCCGTAGCCCGAAGGTGCGGGTACTGGGCGGCGGGCAGCCGATGCAGACCGAGGCGCAGAAGAGGGTCGGGTTCTTCGGGGTTGTCGATCATCTGGCGCTTGTCGACCAGGAGATAGCCGACTACCCACGCGGTGAGCGCTCGGTAGATCCGTAGCCTGGTGTGCTCATCGAACCCCGATCGGGCCAGGAGGGCGAGGACGTGCTCGTTGAGCTGGAGCATGGGGGCGGGGCGGCGGGCCAGCGGGAGGGTCACTGGCCGCGTGGCGACCAGCGGGAAGACGCTGGGGTGGGCTTGGGCGACCCGCGCGTAGGCGTGTGCGATGCGCTGTAGTTCCTGGCGCCAGGCGACGGCCGCTTCGGCCTGGGGACGAGCGTGCTCCGCTACGGTCTGCGCCGCCAGGTCGGCGTTGACCTCAGCGAAGAACATCTCGATGACGCCGTCCAGCAGCGCCTGCTTACTGGCCGCGTACCGGTACAACGCCATGGGCTCCACCCCTAGGTCGGTGGCGAGGCGGCGCATGGTCAAGGCGGCCAGGCCCTCGCGGTCGACCAGGTCCATGGCGGCCGCGAGCACACTCGGTCGGCTCAGTCGGCCGCGGGCCGCCGATGGCTTCCCTTCGGCTGGATCTGATGCCGGCCTGCGGCGCGCACCGTCTTCCATGTCCGTCTCCCAGCGGAGGGCAGATCTGCCTTGACCTCATGTTGGCTGCGGGTGCAGGGTGGAGATACGGCGTACATATCCAAGGTAAACATATTTGATCCGTATACAAGCCATTTCGCGAAGATGACGCCGCGCTCGGTGAGGAGGGCGCCATGGCCGCAACGCGGGCAGACCCGAGCAAGCCGCACACCGAGTCGGAGAGACTCGGCTGGACGATCAACATCCCCGGACATGAACCCCGACGGGACTCCGCGGAGTACATCGCCTCCCGCAAGCGAATGCACGAGCTGGTCGACACATTGAACCCGCCGTTCTACGGGCCGGAACCCGTCGAGGACCACCACGGCGGCGGGCTGTGGCTCAAGGACGACGAGGGCTGGTTCATGGTCCGTAATCTCGCCGGAATCGAGTGGTCCTCCCAATTCTGCGCCGATCCGGCCAAGGTCGATCTGCTCCGCCAGAACGCCCGCCGCCTGTATGCGCTCTTCCCTGACGCTGTGCAGGAACTCGGTATCCGTGAACTGCTGGACACCCCCATCACCGATGCCGACGGAGTGAAGAGGTGGACCGATTCGATCTGCAACGCCAGCGTCCCGCTGCCGCATGACGCGCATTCGGCAGAACTGCCGCAGGGCGGTGGGGTCCACCACTACCCTAGTCCCATCACCGAGATCGCCTTCTTCAAGGAGGACGACTTCCAGTTGTGGGTCACCGACGCCGGCGGCAACTCGGTTGCAGTGACCCCGATCGCAGAACGGGGCTCCGGCGAAGGACGCGTCCAGGTGCTCTACGCGCCGGAGCGATCCGCGCTGTACCCGCAGCTGGAGCAGGCGCGGGGCCGCGGAGACGTGCTGGTGCTCAACGCGGAGCATCCGGTGGCCCAGGCGGCGTTCCAGCAGCAGTACGCAAAGCCGGCCCCCAGAAGGCCGGCCGCATCACAACCGGCTGGATGACCGGCGAGTCCCAGGACCACCGCGAAGGTGAACAACAGGTGGTCGAAGCCGTGGCCGAGCTACGGGAAGACGGCATGACCCGTGAGTCCGTCAGTCAGTGGTGTGCCGCACACGGCATCGATGTCCTGCCCATGGCGGCCGGTGTGCTGCTCACCGGAGCGGCACGGCGATTCCGTGAGGCTTTCGGCCACTCCGCCGGCAACCGCAGACAGGCGGTGGAGCTCCCGGTCCCGGACGAACTCCAGGGCATCGTGCGGTCAGTGACCGTATTGCCGATCCCCGAACTCCACACTCACGACACCCCGTCAACCGGAATCTGAGGCCCGGTGAATTCCCGGAGAAGAACATGGCACTCCTTCCAGCGATCACGAGGAACGGGCAACCTGCCCCTGAACTGGTGTTCGGCTATGTGTCGGCCCGCTCCCAGGGCGGCAGACCGATGACCCACGCGGACGAGTTCTCCTCGACCGAGCCGTTCCACGCCGATGGCCACACCCGCGAACTCGCCCAGCAGCAAGCGCAGACCTCCGGACTCGCGATCACTGCCGAAAGCCGGATGGGATTCACGGTCTGCGGACCGCCTGCCGCGTTCGAGGAGCTGACCGGCGGCCGTGTCGAGTCGTACGAGTCGCTGCAGCACGTGCAGAGCGGGCGCGTCCGCTATGTGACCCACCTTGACATCGTCGGCGACGGACAACCTGAGGATCTGGGGGTGGGCATCGCACCTGCCGACTCGATCGAGGCAGTGGTGCTGGAGCAGCCGCGCTCGCCGAATCAACTGTCGCCGTCGGCTCAGCCGCCGACTGTGGCGAAGTACCACCTCAGGCTCCCCGGAGACGTAGCCATGCTGCTGGGCGCCACTGCAGCGCAGCGGGAAGGCGAGGTGGGCGCCGGAGTGCAGGTGGCCATGGTGGACACCGGCCAGTACACGCACCCCTACTTCACCCTTCAGGGCTACCACATCGACCCCGTCATCGCCGTGATACCGGGGACCAATCCCTCACAGGACCCGGTCGGGCACGGGACCGGGGAATCGGCCAACATCTTCGCGATAGCGCCCGGCGCGACGCTGAGGCCGTACCGGGCCAGCAATGCCGGCGGCCAGCTGACCAGCGCCATGACCGGGGTCCTGCGTGCAAAGGCTGATCATCCGCAGGTGATCAGCAATTCCTGGGGCGGCGACCTCGACTACCCGCCCGCCGATCCCCTGCCGCACGCGTACCGCACCTGGGTACTGGAGATCCTCGATGCGGTGGAGCAGGGCATCGTGGTCGTCTTCTCCGCCGGAAACGGCCAGTTCTCCGTGGAACCGCAGATCCCCGGCGTCATCGCCGCGGGCGGAGTCTTCGCAGGCCCCGCACTCGACCTTCAGGCATCCAACTACGCGAGCGGTTACGCCAGTCCATGGTTCGACGGTGTGGTCGTGCCCACGGTGTGCGGCCTGGTGGGCATGCAGCCGCGGGCCCAGTACCTCATGCTGCCCATCCCACCCGGCTGCCAGATCGACATGGACGAAAGCCAAGCCAGTGACGGCCAACTCCCGGACACCGGCGACGGCACACGATCGGACGACGGCTGGGCACTGTTCTCGGGCACCTCCGCAGCCGCCCCGCAAATCGCCGGCGCCGCAGCCGTGCTGCTGGGCGCCCGGCCTGGGCTCACACCCGAACAAATCGTCACAGCCCTCACCCGGACCGCCACCGACATCACCGTCGGCCACACCCACCCACGGTTCAACAACCCAGCCACACCAGGCGACGACCTGGCCACCGGCGCGGGATTGGTCAACGTGGGAGCGGCCTTGGACCACGTACGGAGAATGCCCTGACCGTGCGCCGGGCCGCCGAGCGCGACGAGGACACGGTGGCCACCTGGATCAGGGAGACCTGGCCCCGCGTGGAAAGACGGTGAGGAACCAGGATGCGTGGCTGTGCTTCGCCGACGAGTCGGGCCAGGCGCTCCGGCCGCCCAAGGCACGGACCTGGTCACGGCGCGGCCACACGCGCCCCGCGTCACCGTCCGGACCGGGGGCTCGGGAGCTATCGACATGGATCCGGACCCCGAAACGCCGAAGTCGGTCAGCGCGGGCCCGAGTCCGGCGAAGAGATCGACCAAGACCCGCGCGTCGCGCGCGAGCGGCGCCCGTTCATCCGCGGCGCCGAGGAACGGCCCTTCGCTGTGTCGGCCCCGTGACGGTCAGCACCGTGCGTGCTGACCGCGCTGCTATCGCTGCCGGGGGGTCACCGCCGGCCCGGTTGCACGGTCACGGGGCGGGTGGTGTGGCGCTTGCGTGAGCCGCTGAGACAGACGGCGGTCATCGAACGGCCTTGACCGCGAGCGGCCGACAGGGCACTGACCTCGCTCGGTCCGGCCTCGTACCCGAAAGGTGCACCGGCGATGGACAAGCCGCGCGAACGACGACGGGCGACGGCCTGGGCCAGGGCAACCCTCGGCCAGTCCGCCGGTGAGGCCGCCGTCCAGGGCGCCGACGCCCCCGGCCCGGCCGGGCCGGGGAGCGCCCCGCACCTGCCCGTTGTTGCGGCCGGGCGCCTGTACCGCTATGTCAGCGGTATCGACCGAGAGGCCCGCCCGATGACGGCGCAGGAGCTCGCCGCCCTCGGCGACCCGATGGCCACGCTCCTGTTCCGGCACGACCGCTTCCCCCTCACTCTGCCCGACCTGCTCGCCTCTCTCCCGCCGCCGGCCACCGCCGCCCAGCAGGTGTACCTGATCGGCGAGGCCGGCCAGGTCCCGCCCGCAACCGCCCCCGGCCTGCACCGCGACCTGCGCTTCGCGATCGCCCGCGCTGTCCAGGGCCGCGACACCGACCTGCTGATCAGCACCGGCGCCGACGCTGATCCGGCCACCACCTTCCTCCAGGTCGCCGCCTGGGACCCCACCGCCAGGGTCTTCAACTACTACATGCGGATCACCCCGGGCTGGGTATGGACCGGCAACTCCTGGTCCGCCCTAGAACCCGGCTCCCGCGGCAACGGCTGCTTCGACAGCCACGTCAACGGCAGCGTCGTGATGAAGGAACTCAAGCAACCCTGGAGCAACTGGCAGTCCCAGGCCGCCACCATCCAGCTCGCCCCGGACGACCCGCTCCGCGCCAACCCCCTCTACCAGCAGCTCTCCGGCGCCGAGAACCTCGAACTGACCGTCCGCGCCCTGGTCGGCCGCTGGACCGCCGCCCGCCTGGCCGCCGTCACCGCCACCGGCACCATCGAGCACCCGGACCGGCTGCTGCGCCACCTGTTCACCACCACCTCGGTCAACCTCGCCAGCACCGCGACCCAGAGCAGCACCATCACACCGACCGGCGCCGACCTCCCGCTGCCGGCCGGGTTCTGGCTCAACACCGACCTACTGCTCGGCGCGCCGCTGGCCCTGCCCGTCACCGCGGGCCTGCCGCTGGCGCCCGCCACGCACTACATCGACAGCCTCACCGCCTTCGACTTCCACCTGGAGGAAAAGGTCAGCGGCTTCTCCCGCCCAGGCGACACCTTCTTCGCGTTCGTGACACCCGAGGCCGCGCACGAGGACAACGACGTCGTCCGCCAGTTGGTCCAACTCGGTATCATCCCGGCCAAGTTCGCCGTATGCGCGCTCATGGTCGACTTCACCGACCCGGTCTTCAGCGCCGACCGCGCCCAGCTGATGGCCTACGTCCCCACCACCCCGACCCCGACCGCCGCGCTGGCCGGCCGGATCACCCAGGCGATCCTCTCCGCCGCAGCGAGGCTGCCCGCCACCAGTCCCGAAGGCCGGTTCGCCGCCGCCTGGGCCCTGCCCGGCACGGACTGGCCCGCTGCCTTCGCCCAGCGCATCGACGCCTACCTCACCGCGGCAGCCGCCCGCATCCGCACCCAGGACGGCTTCTTCGACTGTGTGCGCCTGGCGGAATCCCGCCGCCGGGAGTTCAAGGGGATGCGCCTCAACGAGTTCGATCTCACCCTGCCCGTCACCAACATCCCCGCCGCCGAGCCCCGCCTGGCCATGCTCGAGGACGCCACCGTCATCCCCCAGCCCTGACCCGCCGAGGAGAATCGCCATGGGCACCACCAACGCCTACGACCCGCCCGGCCATCTCACCGACCTGGACGACACCGGGCGCAAGGCCTGGAACATCTTCATCACCAGCAGCATCGACCAGGCCGTGAAGGGCCCCGATCCCACCCAGGCCACCAACGACGCTCCCCGCAGCCAGTTCTACGACCTCACCAGGGCCGACACCGCGGCCGACGCCCAGCAGGCCGCCGTCACCTGGACCGCCTTCCCCCGCCGTATCAAGGTCAACGCCATCGGCGACACCCAGCGCTGGGAGCGCGCGGATGCCAGCCGTGACGCCCAGGACGAGTACTGCGAGTGGAGCATCACCCGCGACCTGGCGTCCAGGAAGATCACCCGGGTCACCTTCACCTGCGAGGGCCCTGAGTACTGGGACCTGCTCGCCCAGACCAGTCCCGCCGCCGTCCTTGCGCTCTACCGCACCCACATCAGCCCCGCCGTCCAGCACAGCGACCTGTTCGCGTCCGACGGCAGCTACCGGCGCCGCAACCGCTGGAACGACTCCACCACCGACGGCGCGATGCACCTCATCCAGCAGGCCAACACCCTGGGCGCCGAGATCGAACTCGCCGCCGCGGCCACCATCGTGCGGGTGATCGACGGCCAGGAACTCACCACCGAGCAGGACCTGATCAACTGCGGCAAATACGGCGAGCCCGAGCGCAACAGCGACCCGCACATCGGCGCGGCGGTCAACGCCCTCGCCCGGCAGAAGGCCGACCTGAGCCTCACCAACCCAGTCGGCCTCTACTTCAACGACCTGGCCACCGACGGCTGGGCCACCCCCGACGGCTCCGACCCGAAAAGCTACTGGAGCTATCTGCGCGGTGATGCCACCCATCCGGTGCGCGCCCTCTACGAGGTCCCCGCGGCCAAGGGCTTCACCGTCGGCGACATCACCATCAACGGCACCCCCATCCAGTACGGAGCCCAGATCGCCGACTTCATCACCATCAAGCTCACCGCCGTCGCCTGCCGGTTCGGCCGCAGCACCACCGCCCCGCAGACCGCCTGCGTCCAGTTCCCCGCTGCGCCCGCCGCCCCGGCCACCCCTGCCCTCACCGCCAGCCCGCTGTCCGCCAACGGCCATCGCACCCCGCCCAGCGCCCCCGCCTCCCTCACCACCCGCCGCCGCTAGCAGGCCTGATTGATGGGAGCACCGCCAAGTATGTGCATCGGGGAGTCTTCCACCCCGCGGGTCTTTCGGGGCCTTCCTGAGCGCCCGCGGCCGTCCCGGGCGGTATTCACACAGGTAGTCGTCGGCGTTCATTCGGGTCATGGCTGATACGACGGTGAGGATCGACACGGAGACGCGGGACCGTCTCGCTGCGGTCGCCGCGGCGAGGAGGACGAGCGTGCGCGCGCTGCTGGCCGAGCCGGCGAGGGAGCAGGAGAACCGGCTCGCGCTCGGCGTGGCCACCGATGCCTTCCGCGAGGTCGTCTCGCAGCCCGGTGTCGTCGAGCCTTCGACCGGGGCCTCGGCGGGCTGCCGCAGAGCACCGGCAGCGAGCGCCGGGCGGCCTGATCCTGGAACTGTTCATCGATCTGCGCCGGCTCCTGGACCGTCAGGAGGAACCGCTGGGCAAGAGGCTCGAGGTGCGGGACTACGCGGCCTTGGTGGCCGCCGTGGCGCGGCACCGGGTGAACACGCCGCACATCGATGTGGGCACTCCGGACGCGTACTGGCGGGCGGCCGCGCTGCTGGAGCAGACCGTGCCGCTGCGGCCGCTGCCGGCGCGCAGCGAGTACTTCGGTTACGGCGTCGCGATCGCCTACGTCCGCGCGTCGGGTGGACGCGTGGAGACGGCGTACGAGCCATGGCGTGACGTGATCACTGGCATCCGGGCGCTGCGGCTGAACGTCCACGACGTCGCCGACACCGCTCGATGCGTCCTGCTCAGGAGGGCCAGGCGTCCGGATACGAGCCGGTGCTCTGAGGGGGCCTTGTGCAGAACTGCTTGGGCCGCGGTCCGGCACAGGCCGTGGTCGGCGTGGCGCCCGGCTTTCCGGCCGGGTCACTGCGCCGGGCGGCCTCGTTGCGATGTCCAGCCGGGCGACGCGGGTGCCGACGACGCACCACCGTCGCCCGGCGCCGCGCCCCGTCCGCTCAGCGTCCTGCGCGGGGCCGCGCCGCTGCCGTCACCAGGACGCGTCCGACTCGCGGTCGGATGATCGAATGACTCGGCCGTGGGCGGGGTAGAACGGACGCCGGGGGTCTTTCCAAGATCCCTGCTATTCACCCCGGCCGGCATCCCCGGCAAGATCGAAGGACCCAGTATGGCCAGCGGCACTGTGAAATGGTTCAACTCCGAGAAGGGCTTCGGTTTCATCGCCCAGGACGGCGGCGGACCGGACGTCTTCGCCCACTACTCCAACATCTCCGGCAACGGGTACCGCGAGCTGGTCGAGGGCGAGCCGGTCACGTTCGACATCACCCAGGGCCAGAAGGGTCCCCAGGCCGAGAACATCGTCCGCGGCTGACGCCCGCCGGACCACGCCGGTCTCGGGAGCTGTGCGCAGCGGCGCCACCCGGCGCGGTGTGGAACGGCTCGGCAGCTCGCCGGGCTCATGACCCAGAGGTGGCAGGTTCCCCTCCTGTCCCCGCTGCGAACAGGAGGGGCCCGCATCAGCCGGGCCCCTCTCGTGCTACCCCAGGCTCCGGTATCCCGAGGATGGAAGCCGTGCGCGCTGCCCGGTTCAGCGCGTGTCCTCTCGCGTCGCCTGCCGGCGGGGACCTTCGAGACGGTTGGGCTCATGGGTAGCGAGGCCCACCGCGCACTGCAGGCCGTGCGCTTTCTGCACCGCCATCCGCCACTGAGCCTGCGCCGCAGGCTCGCAGTTCACGCACCGCTCCCCCAGTCGGTGGCCGCCCGCCCGCCGGCCACCGCCGCCTGGCCTCCAGCTAGGTGAGCAATGTCGGCGAGGGCTCAATATGAGGCCAACTTCGGCGGTTCAGTTGTGGGCCATCCGTAGTCTCGTTGGATGGTTGTGTCCGTCAGTCGTTGCTGCTGGTGGATGTGCGGCCGAGTTCGCGGCCGCGCATGCGGTACGACTCGCCCTTGAGGGAGTGGACCTCGGCGTGGGCCCCAGGTCTCGCACAGAGACTGCGCCGCGGGTGGGCGGAGCGTGGCCGCTGGTGCCGTTCCGTTACGCGGGGAGGCGGACGGAAATCGTCCGCGTCCGGGCCTCGCGCATGGCTGGTCCAGACCTTGACAGGTCCAGACCAGCAGGGATTGAGTGACCGGCACGTCACGTGGGCCCGCCGAGGTGCTCGGCGCGCCGCGCCGAAGGAGTGAGCAGCGCTGAAACGCATCAAGAGGTTCCTGACCGTACTGGGCGCCGTCGTCGCCGCGGCCGCCTTCCTCCCCGCCGCCCCCGGAGTCGCCACCGCCGCGCCCGCCGCGGCGGCCGGGGACACGCCCGCCTGCGCGCCGTCGTGGAGTGCCACCACCGCCTACCCGTCCGGTGGCACCGTCTCCCACCACGGGCGCAACTGGAGCGCCAAGTGGTGGACGCAGAACGAGAATCCGGGCGCCACCGGCGTCTGGGCGGACCGGGGCGCCTGCGCCGGAGGGGTGTCGGACTTCGTCATCAGCGAGGCGCAGTTCGACGCGATCTTCCCGGAGCGCAACCCCTTCTACACGTACCAGGGGCTGATCGACGCGCTCCACGCCTACCCGGGCTTCGCCAACACGGGTACGCCGCAGACCCGGGCGCGGGAGGCCGCCGCCTTCCTGACGCACGCGGACTTCGAGTCGGTCGGGCTGCGGTACGTCAAGGAGATCAACGAGGCCAACTACTGGCGCAAGTGCGACGACAGCCAGCCCTACGGCTGCCCGGCGGGGCGGGAGGCGTACTACGGCCGCGGCCCGATCATGTTCAGCTGGAACTTCAACTACAAGGCGGCCGGTGACGCGCTCGGCCTGGACCTGCTGAACGACCCGTGGATGGTGGAGCGCGACCCGTCGGTGGCCTGGCAGACCGCCCTCTGGTACTGGAACACCCAGAACGGTCCCGGCACGATGACCTCCCACGAGGCGATGGTCGGCGGCGCGGGCTTCGGCCAGACCATCCGCTCCCTCAACGGCGCGCTGGAGTGCGACGGCGGCAACCCGGAGTCGGTGGCGTCGAGGGTCGCCCGGTACGAGCGGATCACCGCGATCGTCGGTACGGCACCGGGGTCCGGGCTCACCTGCTGAGGCAGGCCGCCGCTCCCGGGTCCCCCTTCCCCTGTCCCGGTTCTTCGGAGCCGGGTCCGGGCCGGGACCCGGGCGGGGTGCCTCTATGCCGTTCGTCCAGGGCCTGGCGCTGTTCGTGGACGGCGGCGAACGGGCCAGAAACGGGCCACGATGTCGAGGGTGCCGCTGCCGGGAACGGTGACGGTCTGCTCGTCCAAGGCGTCGAAGACGTCGTCGATCAGCCTGGCGGCCAGGCGCGGGGCTTTCGAGCGGATCACCTCGACGGGTCTGCGTCGGCCGGCTCTGCGCGGGGCGGCCGGGGATCCACAACTGAGTCCGCCGGGAGACCCAGTCCGCGGGACCGGGCTCGCGTACGCACGCGAGAATGCCGTCCCGCCTGCTGGACGGCCGCGAAGATTCATCGCGCACGGAACGCGCCGCACTCGGCCCTCACTGCCAAACGGCGGCCGTTATAACCCCAGTTGACAGCGTGATGAGCACGTGGCCGGCACTCCGGCGGAGCGTCCTCGCACGTCGGCGGGTCCTGTACGACCTTTGGTCTAGACCTTGACAGGTTCAGACCATCTGGCTTAAGTGTGGTGGCCCCCCCATGGCGGTGTCGCCCGTCGGCGACACCGCGCCGAAGGAGCTGATCGCGTGATCAAACGTGTCATGAGCCTGCTGGCCGCCCTCGTGGCGGTCGTCGCGACGTTCGTCTTCCTCCCCGCCGCCACGGCCGCCGCGGCCACCTGCGCGCCTGCCTGGAACGCCTCGTCCGTCTACACGGGCGGTGGCTCCGCCTCGTACGACGGGCACAACTGGACCGCGAAGTGGTGGACGCAGAACGAGCGTCCGGGTGCCTCGGACGTCTGGGCCGACCAGGGCGTCTGCGGCTCGGGCGGCGGCGGCGGCGGCAACCAGCCCGACCCCTCGGGTTTCGTCGTCAGCGAGTCGCAGTTCAACCAGATGTTCCCGAACCGGAACTCCTTCTACACCTACAGCGGCCTCAAGGCGGCGCTGAGCGCCTACCCGGCCTTCGCCAACACCGGCAGCGACACGGTGAAGAAGCAGGAGGCAGCGGCGTTCCTCGCCAACGTCAGCCACGAGACCGGCGGTCTCGTCTACATCGTGGAGCAGAACACCGCCAACTACCCGCACTACTGTGACACCAACCAGCCCTACGGCTGCCCGGCCGGTCAGGCCGCCTACTACGGCCGCGGTCCCATCCAGCTCAGCTGGAACTTCAACTACAAGGCCGCCGGTGACGCCCTCGGCATCGATCTGCTGGGCAACCCCTGGCAGGTGGAGCAGAACGCCGCCGTGGCCTGGAAGACCGGCCTGTGGTACTGGAACACGCAGTCCGGCCCCGGCACCATGACAGCCCACAACGCCATGGTCAACGGCGCCGGTTTCGGTGAGACCATCCGCTCCATCAACGGCAGCCTGGAGTGCAACGGCGGCAACCCCGCCCAGGTCCAGAGCCGTATCAGCAAGTACCAGGCGTTCGTCCAGATCCTCGGCACCACGCCCGGCTCGAACCTGAGCTGCTGAGCTCGGACCCACCCCGAGGAGGAGGGGGCGTGCCCGGCGGCGGCCGGGTACGCCCCCGATTCGTTTCCCCGCGGGCGGCACGCACCCCGGCACGGTCGGACAGTGCCGCTCGCAGGTGGGCGTTGGTGCCGTAGGCGGGGTCGGCACACGCACCACCACAACCGACCAACCTGACCAAGCACTACTCTGCGCCTGCACGATCCGGCATTGAAAGGGGCTGCAGGGACCGAAGCGGCAGATCTCCTTCTGACTCGCAGCGGCGGCTCGATCCACGCCTTGCGCGGCTACCGCCCATGCGTCCCGGACATCGGAAGCACAGCGGTCCCGGCGGTCAGGCCGGGGCCGCAGCGGCCAGACGGGACGGACCAGGCCTCTTCCCAGTACTGCCCGCGGTGCTCGGCCTGGCCGCGAGGCCGACCGCCGCCCGGGCGCTGTCAGCAGTGCTCTTCCCGGCAGACGCCGTCGGCGTCGACACCGCTGCCCCAGTCACCGAAGCTCGTGTTGGCCGGCTCCATGTTGACGACGAAGGCCCCGGCGGCTGGGAGGGTGATCCTGAACGGGGCGTCGTCATCGTCGGGCAGGTTGTTCACGGTCGGCAGCGGAAACTCCACGGAGGCCGGCGTTCGGTCGTCGGCGATGAGGATGAGAGTGCTGTCGGGCCAGTCCTCGTCATCGCGTCTGATCAGCGCCTGGATCTGATCTGCTGTGAAGCCCGTATGGACCGGGTTGTCGATGACGGTGATCGACGCGTAGCGCTCCGGGCTGCCTTCGTGGAGAACAGCGTGATCTCTTCGACCTCGTCCCAGCCGCTGTCTGCTCCGGGGTCCTCTCCGGCGCAGAGGGTGACGATGGGGTTCTCCAGGGCGTTTCCGGCGTCGATGTGCAGCCAGTCCTTCTCTGCTGCCAACAACCCGCGTCCGCGTGGTGGTTTGCCTGCGTCGGGGTCCATGACGGCCAGGTCTGCCCGCTCCTTCATCCTGAGCGGCCGGGGCGGCCTTGGAGGAGCTGCCGGTTGGAACGTGGCATCGAGATCCCCCGTCGTCGTTGCGATGCCTGCCGGTCATGTGCTGGAGAGGGCCAGTGTGCCAGGCAGATGGTTTGTCTTGCTCGATGCGGATCGGTCTTACTTGATGCGGACGTAGTAGGCGTCGTCGCCCAGGACGCGCCGGCTCTTGCAGAAGCCGCCGAGACGGGCGCCGACGCTGCGGTTGTCACTGGTCGAGATGATGCGGGTGCTGGCCCGGCTCGGGCTGCCTCTTTCCCCGCCGGCGGCGAACGGGTACTCGTCACAGTCGCACTTCATCGCGTCCGGGCTACCGGGCTCCACGGTCCGCTTCCCAAGGCTACTTACCGCGCCTGTTTCGCATGAAAACATAGAGGATAACCAGGATCACCGCGAATGCAACCACAAAAAGGAGGACGTCTTGCGAATTCTCGACCGGTGCATATTTTCCTCCGGCAGCCAAACTGTCGGTGATTCCCTTCACTTTCTCCTCCTCGATGCAAGTGCGAAGTAGGTGCGAGATCCGCTGAACGGAAGGGCTGTTGGGTGCCGGTGTTGGTGCGCTGTTGGCCGTAAGGGGCGTAGGTGTAGGTGGCAGTGCGTTTGCCGGTGGTGTCGGCCAGGCCGATGACGGAGTTCTGGGCGTCGGTGAGGTAGTACTGGCTGTTTTCGCCGGTCCTCATGGCCACCAGCGTGCCCGAGGGTTCGCGGGCGAAACCGGTGGCCGTCCCGGACACGCTCTGGCCGGTGATGCCGTCTGGTCTCCCATGTGAGGTCGGATGTCGAGGCGGACCACACCGGCCTGGAACGTCGGCTTCGGTGAAGCCACACGCCTCGGGCGTGAGCGTGTCGTAGGAGAAGTCGACGGCAGTGTCGCGCCGGCGACGACCAATTCCTGCCCTCCGAGCAGCTCGTCCGGATGGTCCGCGAGGGGCATTTCGGCCGCAAGAGCGGGCGCGGGTTCCACAGCTGCGTCGCGCCGCGCCGGACCCCGTAGCGGCCACCGGCCCGTACCGGCCGCCCGCGCGCGGTCGCGGTGGTCAGTCCGGGCGGCCGGGCGAGGCCGGGCGCAGCTCGCCCGGGGTCCGCCCGTACCGCTCGCGGAAGACGCGGGTGAAGTGCGACTGGCTGGCGAAGCCCCACGCATGGGCGATGTCGGCCACCGTCAGCCGTGCCGAGCCGGGGTCGGTGAGCTGCTCGTGGGCCCGCGTCAGGCGGCTTTCGAGGATGTGGCGGGAGGGGCTGAGCCCGGCCTGCCGGAAGACGCGGCTCAACTGCCGGGTGGAGACGCCCACCGCGTCGGCGACGTGCTCCGCGCACAGCCGGGGATCGGACAGGTGCTGGTCGATGTACTCCTTGGCGAGCAGCAGTCGGGCGCCCTGGTCGTCCCCGGGCCGTCCGCCCCCCACCCGGGACGCCGTGAGCGAGCGCACCAGGCTCAGCACGGTGCCCTCGGTGCCCGCCACGTCGCCGGCCTCCCGCTGGGCGAACCAGCCGGACAGCACGGACTCCAGGGCCCGCACCGCCGGGGCGTCGGCCGACGACCGCCGCCCGAAGAAGACCAGCGGCGCCGGAAGCTCGGCGGACAGGCAGCGCTCGGCGAAGACCTCCCGGGGGATGTCCACCAGGAGCTGGCGCATGGTGGTGGGGAAACCGAGCAGGTAGGAGCGGCGGGTGTCGTACAGCACCAGGTCGCCCGCGCCGAGGCTGAGGCAGCCGCCGCTGTGGAAGAACACCGCCTGCCCCGAGACCAGCAGGGTCGCGAAGACGGAGTCCTTGGGCGTCTCCCGGCACAGCCGCGCGTTGCGCTCGATGACGTGCTCGTTCCCGGCGATGTCGGCCAGGCGCAGGCTGCCGAGGCTGACGTTGGTCTGGGTGGCCAGCAGCCCGTCGTCGGAGTACGGGGAACAGGTCAGGCCGACCAGGGCCTGCCGGTTGTAGTCCTCCCAGAGGTCGACGCGGTCCGCCTGGTCGACCGACCGTGTCGACACTCGGGAGAACACGGTGGCGGGGTGTCCGGTCAACTCGGCCTCCTTGCTGACGTGAGCCAGGGTCGTGCACGCCGCGTGGGAGTGCGCTTTCGAAGCCGGCCCCGCCGGGCCGGATGCGCCGGGCGAGCCCCGCCGGAGCGGTTCCGCCGGGATCGGTCCCGGCCGGGGTGCCCGCGCGCGCTGTGCCGGTCAGCGAAGGGTACTCGGCGACGCGGCTCCGGTCACGACCCGACGGCGGACCCCCGTCCGACGGCCCGCTCCCAAGAACCGGGGCGGGCCGTCGGACAGGGGGCGGCAGGGCGGGGCGGGTGTGGGGTGAACCGTGCGGGACGGGTGGGGCAAAGCCGCGCGGGCCGTCCGACGGGGGCGGGTGCGGCGCGGGTCCGGACCGGCCGGGGGCGGGTGCGGCGCGGGCCCGGACCGGCCGGGGGCGGGTGCGGCGCGGGCCCGGACCGGCCGGGGGCGGGTGCGGCGCGGGCCCGGACCGGCCGGGGGCGGGTCTCAGGCCGCCGAGTAGCCGCCGTCGACGGGGATCACCGCTCCGTTGACGTAGGCCGCCGCCGGGCCGCACAGGAACGCGATGACCGAGGCGACCTCCCGGGGCAGCCCGAGGCGACCCATCGGGACGCGGGCGAGGACGGCGCCGGCCGCCGCCGGGTCGTCGAGCACGCCGCGCGCCAGCGGGGTGACGACGAAGCCCGGCGCCACCGCGTTCACCCGGATGCCGTCGGACGCGTACTCGGCCGCCAGGGACCGGGTGAGCTGGGAGACGCCGCCCTTGCTGGCGCTGTAGGCGGGCCGGTCCCGGCTGCCGAACAGCGCGAACATGGACGAGACGGTGACGACGGAGCCGCCCCGACGGGCCAGCAGCGGCCGGGCCGCCTCGCACGCCGTCATCGCCGCGCCCAGGTTGACCGCCAGCACGCGGTCCCAGGTCGCGGGCTCGTACTCGGCGCGGTCCGCGCTCATGCCCGCGCAGACCACCAAGTGGTCCAGGGTGCCGGTCTCCGCGATGCGGCGGGCCAGCCCCTCCCGGTCGGTCACGTCCTGTTCGATGACGCGCACCCGCTCGTGCCGGGGCGGTTCGCCGCCGGGCGCGGGCGGCAGGCCCAGGGCGTACACCTGCGCGCCCAGCTCCGCCAGCAGCTCGGCGGTGGCGGCCCCGATGCCCGAAGTGCCGCCGGTGACCAGCGCGGTGCGGCCCGCGAAGGCGTCGGGGCCGGGGAACGGCGGGGCGGCACCGGGCACGGGCCCGGGGAGGGGCGCGCTGCCGGACGGCGCGGTCCCCGGCGGTACGGGGCCGGACGGCGCGGCGGGGGCGGTACCCGTGGCGGGCGGTACGGGCCCGGTACCGGGGCCGGTCGGTGCGCCGGTGGTCATCGGCTGTCTCCTTCCCGTCCGGCGTGCGCCGGGGCCGCCGGGGTGTGCTCCTTGGAGGCGGGGGCCGAGGGCGACACCAGGATCTTGATCTGGTCGCCGCCGTCGAGCAGCGACGAGAACCCCTCGCGCACCACGTCGTCGAGGGCGATGACGGAGGTCACCACGGGGCGGAGGTCCAGGCCCTCCGCCCCGACGAGCCGGATCAGCTCCGGGTAGGTGTCCCGGTAGCCGACACTCGCCACGATCGAGTGCTCGTTGTCCACCAGCGTGGAGGAGTCGAAGCTGACGCGGCGCCCCAGCCCCACCAGCACCGTCCGCCCGCCGCGGCGGGTCGCCGCCAGGCAGGTGTCCAGGGCCGCCTGGGAGCCGACCACCTCGAAGGCCACGTCGGCGCCCTCACCGCCGCAGGCGGCACGCACCCGGAGCCGCGCGTCCTCCTCCCTGGCGTCCACCACCTCGGTCGCGCCGAGGCGCGCCGCGAGGCCCAGCCGGGCCGGGTTGACGTCGGAGGCGACGATCCGCCGGATCCCCCGCCGCGCGGCGAGCAGCACGGTCAGCAGCCCGACCGGGCCCAGGCCCACGACGGCCACGCTGTCGGCGTCCCCGCCGCGCCGCAGCGCGTGCAGCGCGACCGAGGCCGGTTCGAAGAGGGCCGCCTGCTCCAGCGGCACGTCGTCGGGCAGCCGGTGCGCCATGTACGAGGGCACCGTGGCGTACTCGGCCAGCCCGCCGTGGCCCATCAGCCCGGCGAAGCCGAAGTGGCGGCAGATGTTGTACTCGCCCGCCCGGCAGCGCGGGCAGGCGCCGCAGCGGTAGTGCGGTTCGACCGCGACGCGGTCACCCGCCGCCAGCCCCCGCACGGCCGAGCCCACGGCGGTGACCGTGCCGCAGAACTCGTGCCCGAGGACGAGGGGGGCGCGGGCGCCAGAGGCCGGGTGGGCCTTGCCGACCGGCACCGAGTGCGGGCCGTCGGTGTACTCGTGCAGGTCGCTGCCGCAGATCCCGCAATACGCCACCGACAGCAGCACCTCGTCCGGGCCCGGCGGGGTCACCTCCCGTTCGGTGACGCGTACATCGCGCGCTCCGTACCAGACCGCGGCCTTCATATCGCACCCTCCGAGGTGGAAACCGGTATGGCGTCGTGTGCGGGCCCGGCGTCGGCGCCCCTGCGGCGCAGCACCGCGGGGGCGGTCTCCCGCAGCCCCAGCGCGAGCAGGACCACGGCGACGGCGCCGCCGGAGGAGATGAACATCGCCGCGTCCAGACCCCAGACGTCCGAGGCCAGCCCGGCGACCAGGGGGCCGATGAACCCGCCCGCCAGCTCACCGACGCCCATGACCAGGCCGAGGGCGACGGTCAGCGTCCGGCGCGGCACGGTCTCCGCGGGAATGGTCGCCATGATCAGCGTGAAGCAGCCCAGACCGGTGTAGGTGAGCACCACGACGCCGCCGAGCAGCACCGGGTTGTCGACGTACACCACGGCCAGCGGGCACAGCGCCGCCACGACGGTGAAGGCGATGAGCGCGCCCCGCCGGCCGATCCGGTCGGACACCGCCGGGGTCAGGAAGCCCCACAGCACCCAGGCCACGCCGAAGCAGGTCATGACATGGCTCATCGTGCTGGAGGAGAAGCCCTTCTCGTCCTCCAGGTAGGTGGGCGTGAAGGTGATGACGACCGTGAACCAGGTCAGGTAGGAGCAGGCCGCCAGGGCGCACAGCACGATGTTGCGGTGCGTCAGCACTTCCCGCAGCACCTCGCGCAGCGGGGGTGCCGCCTCCTCCCGCGCGCCGGCGTCCGCCGGGCCGTCCGCGGTGCCGCTCGCCGTGTCGACGGCGGTGTCGCCGGCCGTGCCGGACGTGCCCGCGCCGGTGGCGTCCGACACGTCGGGGAGCACCGGTACGGGCGGGCGCTCGCGCACCGACCGCACGATCCACACGGCGATCAGCAGCCCGGGGACGATGGTCACCAGGAACGCCGTCCGCCAGTTGTGGTGCTCGGCGATCCAGACCACGACCAGCGGGGCGACGATGCCGCCCAGCAGCCCCGCCGACGATCCCTGGAGCAGGCCCATGTTCAGGCCCCGCCGGTGCTCCCGCGAGGCCTCCACCATCAGCGACTGCGCCAGCGGGAGGACCGCGCCCTCCGCCAGGCCCATCAGGGCCCTGGCGATCAGCAGACCGGCGAAGCCGGTCATCAGGCCGCCCGCCGCGGAGAAGCAGGAGAAGAGCACGACGGCGGCGATCAGGACCGGGCGGCGGCCGTACCGGTCCGCGAGCCTGCCGCAGACCAGCCCCGACAGTGCCCACGTGAGCGCCAGCACACCGGACAGGACGCCCAGGGCCGTGTGCGAGAGGTGGAAGTCGTCGGAGATGAACGGGGCGAGGAAGGTCAGCGCCTGGCGGTCGAAGAAGACGAAGCCGAAGGCCGCGAAGAGGACGAGCAGCAGACGGCGCTCGTAGCGGCGGGCCTCAGCGTCCCCGGGTGCCGCCTCCGGGTCCGGCGCCGCGGCGCCGGACCGGAAAGGGGTTCTGGTCATGGCGACCTCATGTCGGGTTCTGGACGCTGCCGGTCAGCGGAACAGGGAGTTGACGTAGTCGGCGCCGATGCCGACCTCGTCGTAGTGGCGGCGGCACATCTCGATGTAGTCGTGCACGTCGAAGTAGCCGGTGGGCTCGCCGTTCTCGTCCAGCCAGATGAGCGGGCCCTTGACGATGAAGAGCGCCTTCATCGGCTGCTCGCTCTCGTACGCGACCAGGGTGTGGCCCTCGCCCGGAGCCTCGTACACGAAGTCACCGGCGCTGGCCGTCCAGGGCCGCTCCAGGTAGCCCCACTTGCCGGAGATGGTGTACGCGAACACCTCGTGAGGGTGGTAGTGGCGGTTGACCAGACCCGCCTCCTTGGCCCGCAGGATGTCGGACCACGTGTTGTCCTTCACGTTGATCCACAGCGGGCGGGAGCTGACGGTGTCGGTGAAGGGCGCGTAGTAGCGGTCGTCGTCGGTGGCGACGTCGGAGAGGTAGACCTCCGGCAGCGCGTCCGGCTTGAACGAGTTCTCGATCGGCTTGAGGTTCTTCCAGAACTCGTTCTTCGGCTGCTCAGGCATGGAACGGACTCCCTTGGCTCGTTCATCGGGTGGCTGGCTGGAAGTCAATCCCGCGACGCATGTCCTGTCTGTCCCGTACGGGACACCCTTCTTTGCCTGTTCCGGACGTCCGCACTGTCCGAAGCCGCCGACCGCCCGCCACGGGAGGCCCGTGCGTGACGGGGAGCACCATGTGTCAAGCGCACGCATCGCGGCGGTCTTCCGCTCCACCGCGTCCGCGATGGCGGGATCCACCCGGCGCGACGGCGCTACCTCGTGGCGCGCGGCGAGCGCCTCGCCCGGGCCGGTTCAGCCGATCACGGACCGGGCGAAGGCGACGGTGCCGGCGAAGAGCGGCAGACGCACGCAGGCCCAGGTCGAGCAGCTAAGCGACCAGTACGGGCCGCCCGCCCGGGAGCCGTGGAGCGAGCAGCGGACCCAGACGTACGAGACGGAGTGGCCGGCGTGACCAGGTGCGTACGCCAGCGCGCTCACCGCCACCCCGCCAGGCGCTGGACGGTCTCTTCGCCCGGAGCGGCACGCTCTGCGTGCCGCTCCGCGATGTCCCGCTACGACCGCGGCGCCAACGCCGGCCGGATGCCGATCGCGGCGCCGGTGACGCGTACCCGTGGATCGCCGGTGACCAGGTCGACCTCCAACAGTGACGGACGGCCCATGTCGTGGCCCTGGTGGAGGGTGAGTTTCGCGTCTGCCGGGACGAGGGCCAGGTCGCGGGCGTAGGCGCCGAACGCCGCGGCCGCGGCGCCCGTCGCGGCGTCCTCCACCACGCCGCCGACCGGGAACGGGTCGCGGACATGGAAGACGGTCGCCGTTTCGCGCCACACCAGTTGCACGGTCGTCAGGTCGAGCCGTTGCATCAGCTTCATCAGTCGGTCGAAGTCGTAGTCGAGGTCGGCCAGTCGCTCACGGGTTGCGGCCGCAAGGACCAGGTGGCGCACGCCCGCGAAGGCGATCCTCGGGGGCAGGGCGGCATCCAGATCGCCGACCTGCCAGCCGAGCGCCGCCAGAGCCTCCGTCACATCGGCCGAGGCGGTGTCGTGCACCCGGGGCTCGACGCTGGTGAGGGTGGCTTTCAGTACGCCGTTCTCCTCGCGGACGGCGACAGGCACGTGGCCTGCGGCGGTGTGGAAGTCGAAGTGGCCCTCGCCGATGCGCTCGCCGAGCGCGACCGCGGTGGCCACGGTGGCGTGGCCGCAGAAGCCCACTTCCGCCTTGGGGCTGAAGAACCGCAGAGTGAACGACCGACCGTTGTCCGGGCCGGGCCCGCGGGTGACGAACGCGGTCTCCGAGTAGCCGAGTTCGGCGGCGATCGTCACCATCTCGGTGTCGCGGAGAGAAGAGGCGTCGAGGACGACCCCGGCTTTGTTGCCGCCGGTCGGGCTGGTGGTGAAGGCGGTGTAGTGCAGCACCTCGGCGGTCAGGGGGCGGGCCGGTTCGGTCACGGTGGTCTTCGAGTTCGTCATGGTCAGTCATCCTCTCCGTGGGGATTCTTGCTGGGTTTCTTGCAGGGCCTGCCAGGTGACACGGTGGGTCGGTCTTCCCCCGCGGTGGGGGTGTCGACTCGGCGGCGGGCGGCCAGTGCGAGCAGGGCTCCGGTCGCGAAGGCCGTAGCAGCGAGGCAGGCCGACAGCCGCAGGCCCTCGGTGAAGTCCGACGCCGTGGTGGCGAGGGTGCCGAACAAGGCCACCCCGACGGCGCTGCCGACCTGCCGGGCGACGTTGAAGACGGCGGAGGCGATGCCCGCGCCCGCGGCGGGTGCGGTGTCGACGATCGCGGCGGTGGCGGCCAGGGCCGTCAGCGTCTGGCCGAGGCCGGTGGCGATCAAGGCGAACAGCAGTACGGGATACGGGGTGTGGGGGCCGGTCGGCAGCCAGCCGAGGAAGCCGAGTGCGCCCAGCGCGAGGCCGGCGGCCATGGGCGGGTACGGGCCGGTGCGGGCGGTGATCCGGCTGAACAGCGGGGCGGCGACCAGCCCCATGCACACCGACGGCAGCAGAGCGAACCCCGTGGCCAGGGCGCTGAAGTCGCGCTCCTGCCGGAAGTACAGGGTGGTCAGGAACAGCATGCCGTAATAGCCGAGGCTGATGAGCAGGCCGATGGCCGCGGTGGGAGTGAAGGAGGGGGCGCGGAACAGGGATGGCGGGAGCAGCGGTGCGCGTCGGCCGCCTGCGCGGATGTGTGCTTCGAGGGCGCGTTCCACGGCGGCGAAGGCGGCCAGGGCTGCGATTGCGAGGCCGAATGCGAAGAGCACCAGGGATGAGGTCCAGCCGCGTGTGCCCGCCTCGTTGAGTCCGCCGGCCAGCGCGATGAGGCCGACGACGCCGAGGAGTTGGCCGAGCGGGTCCGGCTTCGATGCCTTGTCTCGCGGCCGGGAGGCAGGCGGGAGGTGCCGCAGCGTCAGAGCGACCGCGAGGGCGGCGACGGGAAGGTTCAACCAGAACACCGCGCGCCAGCCGCTGCCGGCGACCAGCAGTCCGCCGGCCACCGGCCCGGCGCCGAAGGCCACCGAGGCGACCGCGCCCCAGACGGTGACGGCGCGGGCGCGCACCGAGCGGTCGGGATAGACGGTCTGGAGCAGGCCGAGAGATGCGGGCACCAGCAGTGCCGCACCTGCGCCCTGCCCCAGCCTGCCGGCGATCAGCGGTGCCGGTGATCCGGCGAGGGCGCAGGCCAGCGAGGCGATGGTGAAGACGCCGAGTCCGGTCAGGAAGATCCGGCGGTGGCCGACGCGGTCGGCGAGCGCGCCGCCGAGCAGCAGCAGACCGGCGAAGAGGGTGCTGTAGCCGTCGACGATCCACTGCAGGGCGGTGGCGTCGGTGCCGAGCGAGGTGCGGATGTCTGGGATGGCTACGTTGACGACGGTGACGTCGAGCATGACGAGGAAATAGCCAAGGCTGAGCGCGATCAGCGGAGCCATGGCGAGCGCGGGCTGACGGGCGTCGGTGGCCCGTCCGGCTGTCGGCCCCGTGGCCGGCCCGTTGCGGGCGGCGAGGTGCGTTGCTCTCATGTGGAGATCATCGAAGCCGGACACTTCGTCGTGCGTAAAAGTGTTGATGTCGTAAGCTGCGATCATGGTGGACGAGCCGCTCAAGCAGCAGACCGACATCGCCCGCGCCGCCGCGCTGGTCGCCGATCCGTCGCGGGCCCGGATGCTCAAGTGCCTGGCCGACGGCCGCGCCCTGCCCGCGAGCGCACTCGCCGGTGAGGCGGGTGTCAGCGCTGCCACCGCCAGCGTGCACCTGGCCAAGCTGGTCGAGGGGGAGTTCGTCACGGTCAGTCGGCAAGGCCGGCACCGCTACTACCGCCTGGCCGGTCCGGACGTCTCCGCCGCTCTGGAGGCCCTCGCGTTGATCGCCCCGCCGCTGCCCATCACCTCGCTGAAGCAGAGCAACCGCACCAACGCCCTGCATCGCGCCCGCACCTGCTACGACCACCTGGCCGGACAGCTCGGTACCGGTCTGATGGGCGCGCTGCTCGACCGCGGCGTGCTGACCGGTTACGACGGCGTCCACCGCGCCGAGCGGGCCGTGCGCGACCGCCCCGCCTCCTACGGACGCGACATCCACTACGCCCTCACCGACAGCGGCCCGGCGCAGTTGCGCGAGCTCGGTGTCGACACCGACCGGTTGCCACCGCGCCGCCCCGCCGTGCGCTACTGCGTCGACTGGAGCGAGCACCGGCACCACCTGGCCGGCGGACTCGGCGCGGCACTGACGGCCCGGCTGTTCGAGCTGGACTGGGTGCGCTGGGGTGCGGCACCGCGCGTGGTCCATGTGACCGAGGAGGGGGTCGCAGGTCTGGAGCATTCGCTCGGCCTGACCTTCGCACGGTAGCGGGATGATGCCGACCGGCGTGAGTGCATCGGCCGAGCGGACGTGCGCTCCACCGGCCACCTCTTCGGCACCACGGTGCAGCCGGAGCACTCCGTCCCCGCCCGCACTGCCGGAAGTCGGTTGAACCGGGCGCTGGGATCATACCCACGGGTACGGGGAGCGCCCCGCGTCGGCGGGGAGAACCCCTGCAGCCGCGCTCGCTGAAGATGCCGGCCGAACGAGCGCGCGACCATACCGCGGCCCCCACCGCCTGCCCGGCCGATCTCCTGATCACGAGCGCCCTCACCGGGCCGGCCCGCGGCCCGGACGAGATGCCCCCGCGCCGATGGGGCGCGATCCGGCGCCGGGCGGGTGGGGAGCACCCGCTCGGCACGCCGTCGACGCGAGGACACCGGGACCGTCAGATGTCGATGACCCGGTAGGCAATGGTGTAGACGCCGCCGGACCCCTCGAGCGAGCGGTACTGGATCTCGGCACCCGCCTCACTGCCCGTCACCAGCGTCGCACCCAGCTTGTCGTCACCGCTCGTCGTGTCGTAGTCCCACAACGTCATGGTGCGCGCCTGCTGCTTGCCGAGGACGAGGGCCGCGTTCCCGTTGCCGTCGGTCATCGACCGGACGTAACCCGGGCCCATGGTCTGGTACTTGAGGCTTCCCGGCCACACCTTGACGGCGTTTCCGTTGGCGTCGGTGACCTTCAGGTAGGCCTCGTCGTGATCACCCTCGCTCTGCTGGTGACAGGTCAGCTCCAGCAGTTCGATGCGGACGTAGTCGATCGGCTCGGCCTGGGCCGCCGCGGCGAATCCGGCGACGCTGCCCAGCGAGAGCAGAGCGGCCGTGGCCACTCGAGCGATTCCACGCATGGTTGGTTCCCCCTTGGATGAAGTGGTGGCCCCGTCTTGTCCGGCGAGGCCCGTGCCGTCCCCGGCACGCATCCACCCTGCCCGCCGTCACCGCCTCGCATCTACGCGCGTTCCGCTGAACGGAACGCGGCCGGACACGCCTTTCTCACGGACATACCTCGATCCCGGACCGGCCCAACGCGCGGGTGACGGCGGCGGCTGCTTCGGCGACCCGGTCCGCCATCACCTCCAGCCGCTGGCCGGCCTCGACCATCACGGCCACCGCCCCCACCACGGCCCCCGCCGGGAGCCGAACCGGCAGCGCGGCGCAGCAGACCCCGTCCACCACATCCTCCCGGTCCAGGACGGCACCGCTGCGCACCGGGCCTCGCAGCGCCTTGCCCAGCGCCGTGTCCAGCGAGAACGCCTCGCCGTTGCGGACCGGCACGAGTGGCTCCACCCGGCCGGGCACCGAACAGACCGTCAGAGCCCGTTCCCTGTGCATCACCGCCAGCACCGCACTGCCTCCGGTAGCGGCCCTCAGCCGGTGCAGCGGCAGACGTCCCGCCATACGCAGTCCCGGGTGCGGCTGCCACGCCTGGCCGAGCCGGTAGAGCTGCGCGCCCAGCCGGTAGCGCACGCCACGGCGCTCCACGGCCCCCAGGGCCACCAACTGCTCCAGCAGCCGGTGAGCCGTGCTCTTGGGCACTCCGCACGCGACCGCCAGTTCGGTCACCCCTGCCTCGTCGCCGTGCCGTCGCAGGGCCTCCAGCAGCGCGAACGCCCCCTCCAGCACTCCGCGACCTCTGTCCGCCGTTCGTGTACGTACGGCTGTGTTCATGGCATCCCCCCGATGGCGTGGCCCGGTCGCGTCCCCCGACAACGGCGCGGCCCCGGCCCTTGGCGTCCGCGACCATGTTCCCCGGACCGGCATGCCGGGCGAAACCATTCCGCCGTGTCGCCCCGCACACACGTGGGAACAAGGGGTTCACCCGCCGTGATCGAGCAATGCCCAGCACCTGTGGATCGGTTCTGGGAGGGCATACGGAGGGCGGTACCGTCCCCCGAGTGATCCTTGAGGTCTCCGAGCAGGCCCGCTTCACAGTGCGGCTGGGGAAGGCATGCGCGTGCTCAGCGCGGTCACCGACGACGGCTGCCGGCTCCCCGATCGACGAGATCGCGGGGGGGTGCCACGCCATCAGGTGAGTCGCGGGGTGACCTCGGCTGCGACCCACTCCATCGCCTTGCCGACATGCTCAGCCGCGACTGGCAGCCACAGGGTGCAATCGGTGAGCCCTGCCTCTGTGAGCTGTTCGAGGTCGTCGGCGACGCTCGCAGCGGTGGGCGCAGCGCCCCCGACTGGTCGCCCAGCGAGCCGGTCTCCACGGTCACCGCAAGAGTGGCGATCACGCGGGAGAGCAACTGCCGTCCCTCACAGTGCGTGGCATCCGGCAGCAACGACCAGGTAGAAGGAGCGCTGTCGTGGCCGATGAGCCCGCAAAGGCCCCCATCCAGACCAAGTACGCGCAGCAGTACGCCTGACCTCGCGGCCAACCGCAAGGAACAGGGCGATGTCACCGCGCGGATCGCCGGTCTCCAGGAGCGGCTGAAGCAACTCAAGTCGGAGGAGGACTGGTTGGCGCGGGCGCTGGACAGTTTGCCCGGGGCCCCGGTACCGGGCGCGCCCGAGGCCGAGCCGGCCGCCGCGGTGGCCGAGGTCCCGCCGGCGGCCACGGCCGGCTGACTCTTTGCCCTCTCTTTACAACCCCGGCCGGTACCGCGTCGTCTCTCCTCCCGATTCCGCACCGGAAAGCCGCCCGGCGCCCCGTGGGGGGAGGGCCGGGCTGATCGAGGGAGACTCCTCATGCGTGCACGGTCCTTCTTTGCCGCCCTCGGCTGCGCTGTCGCGCTGGGCGCGGCCGGAGCCGGGACGGCTCTCGCCGACAGCGGCGGTTCCTCCGCCACGCCGGCACCGTCGGTCGCCGCCGCGGGCGGCGGGACGGGCAATGCCGGACCGGCCGCCGCTGAGACCGGGTCCGGCAGAGGTTCCGCCACACCCGTGCCGGTGCCCACCGTCGCGGGCGGCGGGGCGGGCAGCGCCGGAGCGGACGGCGGTCGGACCGGGTCCGGCCGAGGTCCTGCCACGCCCGAGCCGGTGCCCGTGCCCACCACGGTGAGCGGGAACGGGCGCCAGGTCGGTGCGGTGCCCTCGGGCGCGCCGGACACCGGGGTGCCGGCCGAGACGTCCGGGACCTCGGAGGCGACGGTCGCGGCCGGCACCGTGGTGCTGGCCCTCGGCGGTGGCGCGGTGGTGCTGCGCCGCAGGCTCAAGGCCCGGGGCTGACCCGTGCGGGCGTACCGGAGGAGTGCGCTGCCGGCGGTCGTCGCCACGGTCTGTCTGGCGGTCGGTGCGGTCACCGGCTGCCAGGCCTCCGGCGTGGCCGCGTCCCCGGCGGGAAGAGCCGCCACCACCGGGTCCGCGGGTGCCACCACCAGGGCCGCGCCCGCCCCGCTCGCGCGGTCGGCACCGGTGCGCCTGCGCATCCCGGACATCGGGGTGGACACCCCGCTCATGGGTCTCGGCCTGGCGCCCGACCGGACGGTTCAGGTGCCACCGGTCCGGGCGCACTCCCCGGCCGGCTGGTACCGCGGCTCACCCACGCCCGGGCAGCTCGGGCCGTCGGTGATCCTCGGCCATGTGACCGTCGGCCGGTACGGGGACGGGGTCTTCGTGCGGCTGGCGCGGCTGCGGCCGGGCGCGCGCGTCGTCGTCCGGCTCCAGGACGGGGCCTCGGCGACCTTCACGGTGGACGCGGTGCGTACCGTCGCCAAGGACCGCTTCCCCACCCGCGAGGTCTACGGCGACACCGACCGCCCGGAACTGCGTCTCATCACCTGCGGCGGTGCGAGGAGCGGTGACGGATACCTCGACAACGTGATCGTGTTCGCCACCCTGACCGCCGTGGCGCACCCGGTGTGGCCCGGCCCCGGACACCCGCCCCGCCCCGCCCCCACCACCGTTCCGCCGCTGGGAGAGAGTTGAGCCGGTCCAAGGACAGGGCAGCCGCCGAACTGTTCGCCGATCTGTACCCCCCTCTCGCCGGCTGGTGCCGCCGTTTGGTGGACGACGACGGCACCGCCCACGAGATCGCGTCCGAGGCGTTCACCCGGCTGTGGACGCGCTGGACCGCCGTCGAGGAGCCCCGCGGCTTCCTCTACGTCACGGCGGCCAACCTGGTGCGCGACCACTGGCGCAAACTGGAGCGTGAGCGACGGGCGGTGCGGCGCGTCGGCACCGAGGCCGCGCTCGCCCGGCCGGCGGAGGGCGCGGAGACCTCGGTCCCGATACGGCTGCTGGTGCAGTCGCTGCCCGAACGGCTGCGCACCGTCGTCCTGTTGTACTACTACGCCGACCTGCCGGTCCGTCGGATCGCCCAGCTGACGGAGCGCCGAGAGGGCACCGTCAAGGCCGATCTGCACGCCGCCCGTGAGTACCTGCGCGCCCGCCTGGGAGGACGACTTGATCACATCCGTTGAGCCCTGGGACGAGGACGGCGACGAGGAGCTGGCCACGCTGTTGCGCCAGGGGCCGGTGCTGCTGGCGCCGCCGCCCGGCGCGTTCGAGGGGATCCGCCGCCGTGCGGCCCGGCGCCGTGGGCTGCGCGCGGCGGCCGCGGGGGGCGCGGTCACGGCGGTGGTCGCCTCCGTGGCCCTGCTGTGGCCCACCGCGGCCGCATCCCGCCCGGTCCCCGTTCCCCCTTTGGCCCCGCCGGCCACCGTCTCCGCGCCGACCGCCACGCCGGCACCCACCCGCACCCCCGCCACACCGACCCCGCAGCCCACCCCGTCCTCTCCCTCGGTAGACGGCGACAGCGGCACCGGTGGAACGAGCCGCACCGGCGAACCGAACGGCACCGGCGGAACCGGCGGTGCCACCCCGGTCACCGCACGGTGACTCCCGCCGACGACGGAGGCGGCCCCCGCGGCCCTGGCGCGGGACACCGTGTTCACTCCCCCGGTGACCGCTCCCCCGCGGGCTCGGCTCCGCCGACGAGAGGCGACCGGCCCGCGGTACCGGTCCGGTCGCCGGGTGGCTCGGTCGGTCGGCCTCAGCTTCCGGGTGGCCTTGTCCGCGGTGCTGAACAGACGTTTGCCGGCGCCGAGGAGGAGGGGGAAGACGAGGAGGTGGTAGCGGTCGATCAGGCCGGCGTCGGTGAGGGGCCGGGTCAGTGGAGCTGCCGTGGATGACGACCGGACCGCCGTCGGTCTCCTTGAGCGCGGCGACGTCGTCCAGTGAACACGGGCTCGTGATCTCGCCCCAGTTCGGCACCAGGTCGTCATCGGTGAGGGTGGTGAAGACCACGCGGCGCAGCCGCCTGGCGAGGCGTCCGGCGGCGCCGGCTCCGGCGTATCCGGCTCCGGCGTATCCGGCTCCGCGGACGATGATCCGGTGCTGTTGCATCTCCTGGCTCCTGTCTCGAGCGGGTTCGCCCCTTGAAACGGGCGGCCCGCCGTTTTCTGACAGGGCGGCGGTATGACGTGGCCCACGCGAGGGGCCGGTGGGTCAGAGGACGCGGAGCAGGGGCTCTCCGTGGTCGGCCGCCGCCCACCGGCGGGTCGCGCGGTCGAGCTTGTCGGGGTTGGCCTGGCTGCGGAACGCGGCGATCCCCCCGGCGGCGACCTCGATGCAGATGACGCCGACGACCCGCCCGGCGACGACCGCCACGACGGCCGGGTCGCCGTTGGCGGTCGTGGCGTAGACCTCGGGGACGCCGCCGACCAGCGCCTGCTTGGCCTTCCCCGGCTTGAACAGGCCCCGCATGAACTTCGCGACCGCGAGAGCGCCTTCGAACGCCTTGGTACGGGCCGGGACCTTGCCGCCGCCGTCACCGACGGAGATCGCGTCCTGGGTGAGCAGCCGTACGAGGGGCTCGGTGCGGCCGCTGGTGGCCGCCGCGAGGAACTCCTCGACGATCCGCCGGGCGGCGGCCTCGTCGATCTCGGTGCGGGCCCTGCCCTCCGCGACGTGCTTCTTGGCGCGGTGGAAGGTCTGCTGGCTGGCGGCCTCGCTGATGTCGAGGATCGCGGCGATCTCCCGGTGCGGGTAGTCGAACGCCTCCCGCAGCACGTACACCGCCCGCTCGCCCGGAGAGAGGCGCTCCAGCACGGCCATGACCGCGTACGAGACCGACTCACGCTGCTCCGCGGTGTCGGCCGGACCGAGCATCGGGTCGCCGGCGAGCAGCGGTTCGGGCAGCCACTGGCCCACGTACGTCTCGCGCCGGGCGCGGGCGGAGGTGAGCTGGTTGAGGCACAGGTTGGTGAGGACCTTCGTCAGCCAGGCCTCGGGCACCTCGATACGGTCGTGGTCGGCGGCCTGCCAGCGCAGGAACGTCTCCTGCGCGGCGTCCTCCGCCTCGCTCGCGGAGCCGAGAAGACGGTAGGCGATGGCCTCCAGGCGGGGCCTGGACGCCTCGAAACGGTCGACGAGCTGCGCGGTCAGGGCCATGCGGCGGATCCTAGCCGCCGGGCGGCGGACGGAACGCGCCGCGTCGGGGGAGGAACGGTGGTCCGCTCGGGCGGGACTGGTCCGCTCGGGCGGGACTGGTCCGCTCGGGCGGGAGGAAGGGTGTCCGGCCGGGCGGGAAGGCCCGCCTGGACCTCCTCCGCTGGCTGCTGCACCGCTACGACACCGTCCGACGTCACTCCCCGGCTCCCCGCCCTCAGGATGGTCCCCCCCTCGAAGCCGGATGACGAATGTGATGACCAGTAGGAATGGGAGCCCGCGAAGGGAGCCCGGAGAAGCGGCGGGATCCGCCGGGCGGCGGGCCTGTGGGAGTGGCAGCGGGGGGAGGGAGCGCCGCTGGCCGGACCGGTGACGCGCCGACCGGCCGGGGATGTGGGCATCCGGCGGTTACCGGTCCGCCGCCGCGGCGGCCTGCTTCGCCGAGTGCCGGGCTCTGCGCTCCGGGTCCGGGCGGAAGTCAACGGCAGAGGGCCGCGTCGACCGCGTCGGTCAGGCGCTTGGCCGTGGGCGCGTCCGGGATGGTGGTGACGGCGATGTCGACGGCACGGCCGTCCTCCGTGACGCCGCCCCGGGTCCGGTAGCTCACGGAGGTGCCGCCGTGGCCCCAGACGAGGCCACCGCAGGTCAGTGGCCTGCTCTGGATGCCCAGGCCGTAGCGGACGCCAGGGCCCAGGAGCTCGGCCGGGACGGTGGTGCGCATCTGGGCGAGCTGGGCGGCGGGCAGCAGACGACCCGTCAGCAGCGCGCTGTAGAAGGTGTTGAGGTCGGTGTTGGTGGACACGACCGCCCCCGCGGACCAGGCCATTGAGGAGTCCATCTCGGTGTAGTCGATCAGTGGCGCGTCCGGGCCGGTGTTCAGGTAGCCGTGCGGGTGGGGCTCGCGGAGGGCGGTCTCCCCGGTGGACGGGACGTAGGTGTGGCGCAGGCCGATCCGGTCGATGACGCGCTTGGTGACCTCCTCGCCGAAGGGGCGGCCGGTGACCTTCTGGATCAGCAGGCCGGCCACCAGGTAGTTGGTGTTGCTGTATTCCCAGTCGGTCCCGGCGGGGAACCGCGCCTTCTGGGCCAGTGCGCCGTCGAGGAGTTCGCGCGGCTCGAAGTAGCGGTACTGGATGGTGGTGAAGTCGGTCAGCGCGGGGGCGTCCATGTAGTCGGGCAGGCCGCTGGTGTGCTGGAGCAGCTGGCGGACCGTGATGCTCCGACCGTCGAAGCCGTCGCCGCGCACCAGGCCGGGCAGGTAGGTGTCCACGCTCGCGTCCAGGCCGACCTTGCCCTCGGCGACCAGTTGCAGGACGACGACGGCGGTGAACGCCTTGGTGTTGCTGCCGGCCCGGATCTGCCCGTCGACCGGGACCTTGGCCCCGGTGGCCAGGTCGCCGACCCCGGCGGTGTAGGTGCGGCTGCGGCCGTCACGTTCCTTGACGGTGGCGAGGGCGGCGGGCATCCCGTCGTCCTTGACCAGCGCGTCGAGGCGCTGCCGCACGACGTCCCGGCGTGGTGCGGCGGAGGCCGCGGTCGGGGCGATGGCGGTCAGCGCGAGCCCGGCGGCGGCCGTGGCCGTCGTGGCGTACCGCACCATGCGGACGCGGCGCGCCGTGCGCCGCGGGGTGTGTTCGTTCATCGGAACTCCACTGCTGGGAAAAAGAGGGAGGCGCCAGGCGGTGCGGCAGGGTGGCCGGCGCCGAGGGCCGGCGCCGGCCACCCAGGGGACGATCAGCGGCAGAGCGCCTCGTTCACTGCCTGCTCCACGTGCTTTCCGGTGTCGTCGTCCGCCATCGTGGTGACGGCGATGTTCACGGCGCGGCCGTCGTCGGTGGTGCCGCCGAAGGTCTGGTAGCCCGGGATCGTCCCGCCGTGCCCCCAGGCGAGCCCGCCGCAGGAGAGCGGGCGGCTCAGCAGGCCGAGTCCGTAGCGGACTCCGGCGCCGACCTCGTCGGCGGGGACGGTGGTGCGCATCTGGGCGAGCTGGGCCGCGGGCAGCAGACGGCCGCCGAGCAGCGCGCCGTAGAACCGGGTGACATCGGTGTTGGTCGAGACGATCGCGCCGGCCGCCCAGCCCCAGGACGGGTCCAGCTCCGTGTAGTCGCGCAGCGACCCGTCCGCGGCACGCTGGTAGCCCTTGGGGTGGGCCTCGTGGATCGTCATGTCCCCGGGGGCGGGGAAGTAGGTGTGGCGCAGGCCGATCCGGTCGATGACGCGCTTGGTGACCTCCTCGCCGAGCGGGCGTCCGGTGACCTTCTGAATGATCAGGCCCGCCAGCAGGTAGTTGGTGTTGCTGTACCCCCACTGGGCGCCGGGCGCGAAGTCGGCCTTCTGGGCCAGCGCGGCGTCGAGGAGTTCGCGCGGTTCGAAGTAGCGCTTGGGCTCGTTGAGGACGACCTCGTGGTTGACGTAGTCGGGCAGGCCGCTGGTGTGCTGGAGCAGCTGGCGGACCGTGATGTTCCGACCGTCGAAGCCGTCGCCGCGCACCAGGCCGGGCAGGTAGGTGTCCACGCTCGCGTCCAGGCCGACCTTGCCCTCGGCGACCAGTTGCAGGACGACGACGGCGGTGAACGCCTTGGTGTTGCTGCCGATCCGCACCTGTCCGTCGACCGGGACCTTGGCCCCGGTGGCCGCGTCGCCGACCCCGGCGGTGTAGGTGCGGCTGCGGCCGTCGCGTTCCTTGACGGTGGCGAGGGCGGCGGGTACCCCGTCCTTCTGGACCAGGGCGTCGAGGCGCTGCTGCATGGCGTCCGGCCGCGGGCCGGCGGAGGCCGTTGCCGGTGCCAGGATGCCGGCCACCACGGCGGCGGCCACCGCGGTCACGGTCACCGCCACCCCGCGTCGGTGACCGCGGAGACGGTTCGGACGGTGGTGCCGCGGTGCGTGTTCGTTCACGGGAAAGCTCCTCCGGGTAGGGCGCCGGAGCTCTTCTCGGCGCCCTACCCAGAGGACCATCCGACGGGCCGTCAATCCGTCCGCGCGGAGGACGAGACCGCCCCCCGGGAACGTGCTCCTGGGCCGGGCCGGGCATGGGACCGTACTCCCAGGGCCGTACGCCAGCGATCCTCGGCCAGCAACTCGGCAACGCTCTCGCCCGAGGATCCGTCGGCCGGGTGTCCAGGACACCTTGGCGAGCAGCCTCCGCCCGGATCTCCCGAAACCCCCACTTCGGCACCCCTGGCGTCACCGCCTCCCGGGCCTATGCCTATGACAAGGCAGGACGCCTGACCCAGGTGCAGGACACCATCCCCGACGCGGTCTGCACCACCCGCGCCTACACCTTCGACAAGAACACCGACCGCGATGCGTTCGACGATCCACTCCGGCGGTCCCGGCCGCGGCAGCACCCGGCAGCCGTGCTCCTCCTCGGCCTGCCGCTTGCGGAGGGCGGTGGACACCGGCTGCCGCCCCGGCTCGACTGCTCCGAACGGCGGGCCGCGGTGGCCCAGGCGTGTGCATGCCCAGGAGCGGAAGACCGCCCTCACTGTCCGGTGCTACCGCAGTTTGATCTCTGCCATCGAAGCTTGATCGGCATGGAGTGCGGATGGTCAGGGGCAGCGGGGCAGCTCGCGGAAGCGTACACGGATCCGGCCGAGTCCGGCGGAACTCAGTAGCTCTTCGAGGTCGACTCTGCAAGCGTTCGGCCGCATGGCTGACGACTGCTTCGGGCATCCACGACTCGCCGCGATCTACGATCGGCTCGACCCCGACCGCAGCGATCTCGATGCCTACCTCCGGATGGCGGAAGAGTTCGGAGCGCGCCACGTTCTGGACATCGGCTGCGGCACAGGGGTGTTCGCACTTCTCCTGGCCGACCGCGGGATCGACGTCGTCGGCATCGACCCCGCCCAGGCATCCGTCGACGTCGCCCGGGCCGAACCGGGCAGCGACCGAGTGCGCTGGATCTGCGGTGACGCCACAGCCCTCCCGCCACCGCAGGTCGACCTCGCGACGATGACAGCGAATGTCGCCCAGGCCATCGTTGATCCGGACACCTGGCAGAAGACACTGCGGGGAGCCTACGAGGCACTACGGCCCGGCGGGCACCTGGTCTTCGAGACCCGTGATCCGGCCAGACGAGCCTGGGAAGAGTGGACCCGCGAGAACTCCTACCACGTGACGGACATCCCGGGCGTCGGCTCCGTCGAGAGCTGGGTCCAGCTGATCGAGGTGAGCCGGCCCCTGGTGACCTTCCGCTGGACCTACATCTTCGCAGCGGACGGACAGGTGCTGACGTCGGACTCGACCCTGCGCTTCCGAGAGCGCAAAGAGGTCGAGACGGACCTGGTCACGCAGGGCTACATGGTGGAAGACGTTCGTGATGCGCCCGACCGGCCAGGCAAAGAGTTCGTCTTCCTCGCACGACGCCTCTGATCCTGAGCGGTCGACGCCACTCAGACTTCGATGGCACTCGCTCAGACTTCGATGTCACAGGACACCAACAGACGCCCCGTGTCCGGCGAGGGCGCGCCTTCCGTATGTGGCTGGCACGCGATATGTACGCCATGCGAGCGCCTTATGTCAGGGCGCGAGGCTGCGCGGAGCGCACCGCGGTCCGTGAGCTGGGCCACTGCTCTCGTGGCCGCGGGTCTGGTGAAGTGGGCCCCGAGCGGCCGGCCCGCTGCCCGCCGTCAGACCAGGACTGCGGTGCTGGGACCGTGCGACCGGGGCCGGCGGTGGATCAGGTGCATGCCGAGTGCCCGGCCTCGGTGACGAGGTCTCCGCGCTCGGCGAGGTAGTCGGCCACGCAGGCACGGTGGACGGCCCGGGCCCGCTCCAGCAGCGCGGCGTCGACCTTCCCGTCCAGGGTGCGGACCAGCGCGGCGCTCAACGGTAGGCCACTACTGAAGGCTGCGCGTGCCGGGGGAGTCGGTGACCCTGCCGGTACACGATGGTCTCTCCGAGTTGCCGGTGCGGGTGGAGGACCGACCGGCTACGGGCGCAGCGAGTCCAAGCACTGGGTCGACGCGGACAGGGACGGCTGCAACAGCCGGCCCATGCCGTTCCAGCCGAAGACCGTGCGGCGTCCGGGTCCGGTTCCCGGCGGCCCCGACATTGGCAGGGCTCCCGGGGTGCAGCGGCGCCCCGGTCCGGGTATTCCCATCGAACTCGATGTTCGATCGGGCCGATGCGACGGGGGCGGAGCACATGGGAAGACGGGTCTGGACCGGCAGTGCCGGAGTGGAGGCCGCGGACGCGGTCTTCGCCCTGATGAGACGGCTCATCGACGGCTTCCGGGCGAACCCTCCGGTGACCCCGCTGGTGGTGCTGCAGGCCACTGAGGAGGACGCCACCGGCGCCCTCGACCGGCGGGTCGTCCAGGTGGTGGAGTTCGTTCGCCAGAGCCAGCAGCCGCGCGGGCTGATCGCCAAGCGGCTCGACGGCGGGGGCGGCCCGGACCCTTACTCCTCGGCCGTCGACATGGTGCGCCAGCTGTGCGAGCACTCCTGGGACAACGCACGGCAGTCGCAGTACAAGCCCTTCGCCTTCCCGCGCTCAAGCCTGCTGCGGGCCATCGAGCAGGCCGCGCCCGAGGTCGGCGCCGAGGTGGCGACGGTGTGGACGGCGGCGGAGCGCCGGGAGCGCCTGATGCGCCGACTGGCCGAGCTGCGCTGGCGTCCCGGCGGCGGCCCCGACGGCGAGGAGGGCCGACGCCGCGTCCCGGCGCTCGCGGAGACCGTCGGTGCCGTCGTCAACCCCTCCGGATTCGTGGGGGCGATGTTCATCGCCTGCCTCAGCGTGCTGCTGGGTGAGGGCGGTTGGCGCACGGCGGTGTGGGGCGGCGCCCTGGCGCTGACGCTGTTCGGCCTGGTGCACCTGCTCGCGCGCAGCGCGCCGCCGCTGCTGTGGCTGCGCCGGGCCAGCCGCTGGTTCGCGACCACCACCTTCCTGGCCCCGCTGAGTGACCGGCCGGCCGCCGCCGACTGGTCGCGCTGGCGGCCCGCGAAGTCCTGGGAGACCATCCGCGGCCGTGCCTTCGCCGTCGCCCAGCAGGTGATCGCCGCCCAGGCGGGCGATCCGACGGCTCGTCAGTTGCACCTGGAGCTCCGCGTGCTGGCGCTGCTGGAGGACCTGCGCGAGAACTTCCGACCGCGAGCGCTGGACCTGCGCCGCCGCAAGCGCACCGTGCCGCCCGTGGTGTACCTGCCCCGGGCCACCGAGCGGGACGGCGGTCTGCTTCTGCTGCGCACCCTCAGCAACGTGCGCAGTCGGCGCAGCGAGGTCGATCCGCTGCTCGTGCTGGCCGCGGTCCCGGCGACCGAACGCCTGCGGCCGCTGGTCCCGGCCGACCCGGAGCCGGACGCCGCACCGGACCGCCCCGACGCCGACGGCGAGGAGGGGGCGTACCAAGCGGACGCCAGGTACCAGCGCTGGGTGACCAACCTCAACGCCGGCCAGTCCCCGGGCCGGGCCGCCACCCTGCCGTGGATCCTGTACATCCCGATGCCCGCCGACGAGCTGCGCCACCGGCACTCCGCACAGCACTCCACCGACCGCATCCGCCGGACGCCCGCGTGGCTCCTGTGGTCCAGGCCCTGCCTCGCCGTGGTTCTCGCCCTCGGCCTGGCCGCGGGCTTCCTCGGCAACCGGTACCTCGCCGGACGATACTGCGAGGGCCGGCTGCTCGGCTCCAACACCGACTCCGGTCTCTACGACGGCGAGTGCGTCGGCGTCGCCACCGGAAACGTGCGGCTCGCGCAGGGCAACACGCTGAGCCTGTCGGGCGCCGGCAAGGGCGTCACCTTCGACGCGGTGGAGCGGGCGATCAGGGCCGAGAACGCGGCCATCGGACCGCGCGACGCCCATGTGACGATCGTCTACGCCGGTCCGGTCACCGCCGCCCGGCAGGCCGACACCCGCAAGGGGCTGGAGGAGATCACGGGGGTGTATCTCTACCAGCACTACGCCAACGTCAGCACAGACCAGCCGACCAAGATCAAGGTCCTGCTCGCCAACGCCGGCGAGAACATGCTGCACGTGCTCCCCGTGGCCCGGCACATCGCCGACCTGGCGCGCCGCGACCGCTCCGTCGTCGGCGTCGTGGGCATGGGGCGCGACACCACCGAGACCGAGCAGGCCGCCCGCATCCTCAAGGGGGCCGGGCTGCCCGTGGTGAGCACCACCAACTCCGGCAGCCACCTGGCGCGCAGGCTCTCCAACTGGTTCGGGCTGGCCGCCACCGACGAGGAGGAGGCGAACGCCCTGCGGGTCGTCGCCCGTCAGCTGGCCGCCCGCGAGAAGAGCGCCCAGGGCGTCGTGCTGTCCCGGTCGGTCGGCAGCGAGAAGGACTTCTACACCACCGAACAAGCCCGGGTGGGCAAGCGCATGCTGGCCGAGGCGGGCTTCGCGCCGGCGCCCTCCCGGACGTACCGGCTCAGTGCCGAGGGCGAGCCCGAACTCACCACCCCCATTGGCGACATCTGCGGCAGCCGGCCCGTGCCGAGGGCCCTCTACTTCGCCGGCCGGGTCGAGGACGTGCCCAACCTGATGTCCCAACTCGGCTCCACGCCCGGCTGTTCGGGCCGCGGCATCACCGTGTTCACCGGCGACGACCTCACCAAGAGCAACTACGAGGAGGGCGAGGCCCTGCGCATCCCCGACGAGGTCACCCTCTACCACTTCGCCCTCGCGCCCATGGACCTCGCGGCGACGACGGGTTTCTACACAGACGCCCACCGCGTCCTCATGCACCTCCTGCCGGCCGGAGCACGGCGGACCGCGCTCGCCGATGGCGCACGGCCCTGGACCGACGCGCTGTTCTCCAGCGGGCAGACGGTGCTGTCCTACAGCGCCACGGCCGTGCTTTACCGGGCCGCCCGGAACGGGGACGTCCCGCAGACCGCCGCGGAGACCTGGGCCGACCTGCGCTGGCACCCCAACCCGAACCTGCCGGTCGGCACGGTCGGCTTCGCCGGCAGCCGACCCTACGCCGACCAGCGCGGCCACGGTTACGAGATCGTGCGGGTGAGCTACGACGGCGGCGAGGTGCGGTCGGTGAACGTGTGCGGACGGCCCGCGGGCAGCGAGGCGCCGCTCACCGCACCGCCCGGCCCCAAGGGAGCCGACCCGCGCACGATCTGCCGCCTGCGGTGACCCCGGGCCGCTTCAGCGGTCTTCGGGCGGCGCGGCGGTCCCGGGGCGGCGCGATGGGCCGAGCGGAGGTTCCCCCGCCCCGGGACGGCGGCCCGCGGCGTCACAAATCCCTGCGCATGCACACGCGCGGCCACCGGTCCAGGCCGTGGGTCGCCTCGCGCTCGCGGATCTCCCGCAGACCAGGCGTGAGCATGCTCTCGGCCAGCACCCGGAAGCCGCAGCGCGTGTAGTAGGAGGCGTTCCACGGGACGTCGGCGAACGTGGTCAGGGTCAGGGCGGGCGCCCGCCGGCTCCTTGCGTGGTCCGCCAGATGCTCCAGAAGGGACCTGCCCACCCCGCGCCGTGCGCTGCCGGGATGCACCGAGACCTGCTCGACATGGAAGTTGCCGTCGACGCGGTCGGCGATCAGGTAGGCGATCGGGACGCCGGCCGCGTCGACCGCCACCCAGGCCGTCCCGTCGCGCTGGTACCGGGCGAGCTCGTCGAGCGCAAGCGGCTCGTCCTCGGCGATCTCCGGCATGCCGATGTCGTGGTACCGCTGACCGGCGGCCCTCTCGATGCCCTGGAGAACAGGCAGCTCGCTCACATGCGGGGATCGAATGTCCATGCGCTCATTGTCCGGGACGGCTGTGAGTGGGCCCAATCCGGCCGGCGCCGGGGACGGCCCGCCTCAGGCGCCGCTCCGTCCCCCGACCCGGCCACGTCAGGAAGTTCGCCGTCATGATGACTACACGCCACGGTGACCGACTCGAGAAGTGGATCGCCGGCGTCGAGCACGACACCCTGGCTCCCCTTGCGGGCTTCGCCCGCGACCTTCGCCCAGACCCTTCCTCTCCTTCGATGTCGAGATCCGCAAGGTGATCCGCAGCACGAACGCGATCGAGAGCGTGAACGCCCGCATCCTCAAGGCCGTCCGGGCACGGGGCCACTTCCTGGGGCCGCTTCCCGTCGGAGAACGCCGCGTTGAAGTGCGTCTACACCCGCATCCGGGTGCCGTTGACCGGACGGTCTCCCCTGGGCCGTCGCCGCCTTCCTGGACGACGTCTATCAGCGGGGCGTCCTGTGTCAGGCCGGGACGGTGTACCAGTTCCGCCACGCCCGGCGGCAGAGCCGTCTCGTGCAAGGCCGCCGGCGAGGGTGAGCCGGCGGCCCCGGGAAGGTGCCTGTCAAGCGATGGGTCGGTGGTACGGGTCAGTTGTCGGTGATCCAGGTGCCCTTGTCGGCGCGCCAGTGGATGGTGGCGTTCTCGAAGCGCTGCATCCGCCCACCGCCGGCCTCGTCCGTCTCGTCCGTCGTCGGATACCCGAGGACGCTCTCGTGGCCCCCCGCGTGGAAGGCGTCGTAGATCGCGTCGTGCACGATGTGCGTACCCGTCGACGGCGACCACAGGAACAGGCCCCGCTCGAAGAACTGGTACCGCCCCTTCGTCCCGTCCGGCGCCCGCGACGCGTCCGCCTCGTCCATCGTCGGGAAACCCCAGCGCCGCTCCGCGTCCGTCGCCCAGAACTTGGACAGGATGTCCCCGTACACCGCGTACGCCACATCCGGATGCCACAGGATGATCCCGTTCCGGAACTGCTGGAAGCGCCCGCCCAGCGACGAGTCCCGTTCCCCCCGGATCGGCTGTCCCAGGGCGCTGCCGGGGCCGCCCATGCTGTCGTACTTGACCGCGATGGTGCCGTACGGCGCGAGGTCGTCCAGTGCGTTGTAGCGGCGGGGCGAGAAGCCGCGCAGCCCGTCGTTCCACACGTGTTCCTCGGCCACATGGCCGAAGTCGTACTCTTCGCGGACCACCGGCCGGGTGTGGGCCGGGTCCGCCCAGCGGACGAACAGCGCCACGTGGTCGACGCCGCCCGAGTCCCGCAGCAGGGCGTCGCCGGGTTGCAGGTCGTCGGCCGGGACGTCGAACGTGACGTCCCACAGGCTCCAGGTGGTGAGGGAGCTGCTCAGGTGCCAGGCCATGGAGACGTAGCCCGAACAGTCCGGGCGGTAGCAGCCGAACTGGTTCTCGTGGCACCCGGACTGGCTGTACGGCACCTGCTCGGCGATCCACGACCAGGCGCGGTCCATGGCCTCGCCCCGCCCGATCGGCCCGTCGGGGCTCGACGCGCTCGCGGCCGGTACCGCGCAGAGGGTGGCGAAGAGGAGCGCCGACGTCACGGCCGCCGTGCGAAGCACCTTGCGGTGAAGGGACCTCAAGGGAGTTCTCCTGTTCAGTTGTCGGTGATCCAGGTGCCCTTGTCGGCGCGCCAGTGGATGGTGGCGTTCTCGAAGCGCTGCATCCGCCCGCCGCCGGCCTCGTCCGTCTCGTCCGTCGTCGGATACCCGAGGACGCTCTCGTGGCCCCCCGCGTGGAAGGCGTCGTAGATCGCGTCGTGCACGATGTGCGTACCCGTCGACGGCGACCACAGGAACAGGCCCCGCTCGAAGAACTGGTACCGCCCCTTCGTCCCGTCCGGCGCCCGCGACGCGTCCGCCTCGTCCATCGTCGGGAAACCCCAGCGCCGCTCCGCGTCCGTCGCCCAGAACTTGGACAGGATGTCCCCGTACACCGCGTACGCCACATCCGGGTGCCACAGGATGATCCCGTTCCGGAACAGCTGGAAGCGCCCGCCCAGCGAGGCCGCCTCCTCGGCCCGGACCGGCGCGCCGAGGACGCTGCCCGGGCCGCCCATGCCGCCGTACTTCGCCCCGATCGTGCCGTAGGGCTGGAACGCCTCGTCCCGCAGCGCGACGGCGGCGCCTTCGGCCTGGTCGTAGCGTTCCGGGTAGGCGGAGCGCTGGACGGCCTGGGCGAGCTGTCCGGCGGTGCTGCCCTCCATGCCGGGTTCCATCTGCTCGGCGACCTCGAAGAACTTCGACGCCGCGTAGTCGACGTCGAGGACCTGCTCGGGTGATCCCCAGCCCTGTGAGGGGCGTTGCTGGAAGACGCCGAGCGAATCCCGGTCCCCGCACGCCAGGTTGTTCATCCGGGACTCGACCCAGCCGGTCTCGAACCCGGCGAGCATGACCTTCGGGGACACGCTCATGCGCTGGCCGACCTCGTAGACCTTGCGGGTGACCGCGATGTCGCGTTCCGCGGGGATGTCGCAGTACGCCGTGGCGGGCGCGGGGTGGCCGAGGGGGCCGGGTGTCTTCGGGGGCCTGGTGCTGTCGGCGGTCGCGGGGCCGCCGCCGAGGGCGGTCAGGACCGTGAGGGCGGCGAGCAGGACGGTGCCGCCCGCTCTGGCGCGGCGTAAGCGGACTGCGCTCACTTGTCTCCTCCTGTGGGGGTGTGTTCCGCGAGAAGCGAGTGCTGGGCGTGGCTCACGGGTTGATGCCGTCGTACTGCAGGACGCGGTAGGGCGACTGGTGGGGCTGGCCGTTCCACTGCGAGACGATCAGCGTCAGGGAGGTGGGGCCGGCGCTGCCCGGGTGGATGTATCCGCCGTACAGGAAGGGGAGTTGGGGCTTGCCCCAGTGGTTGGGCGGCCAGGTGGCGTTGCCGACGATCTGCGGCTTGGGTGCGCTCCACACGGCGTCGGGGCGCGGAGCGGTGCGGGTGCAGATCGAGTAGTCGGTGACGTCGAAGTAGCTCATGCAGTACGTGCCGCCGATGCGCTTGACGGAGAACTCGCCGATGTTGTTGCCGGAGAGAACCACCGACGGCTGGACCGCGCGGGTCCACTGCCATCTGCCGTCCAGGTAAGCCCAGTTCTCCTGCGCTCCGAAGTTGCCGGCGCGGAACTCCTCCGGCCGGATGCGGAACAGCTGGATCGCGCCGCCGTCACCGGTGTTGAGGTGGCTGCCGTTCCAGCGCTTGGAGAAGATGTAGAGCCAGCCGTCGGGGTCGATGCCCGCGAACGACCACATGCCGTACAGGGACTGGTTGACGCCCTGGGTGTCCCCCGCCCAGTGGTAGGGGTAGTCGTGCCAGGTGACGCCGTGGTCGTCGGAGTAGGCGACGCCGGACATCCGCGAGCCGTCGTAGCCCGCGGGCGGCTGCCAGACCTCCACGGAGGTGTACTGGATGTAGGTGCGGCCGCCGAACTCGATGCAGTCGTTCGGGATGCGGCTTACCTCGAAGCCGTGTCCGTTGTCGGCGTTGTGCTGATAGTCGAAGAGCTGCCGGGCGCCGCCTCCCGTGGGCATGGCCCAGGTGAACGAGATCGGGGTCGAGCCGGAGGCGTCGAAGGAGGCCTGGTTCAGCATGACCGGGGAGCCGAGGTACTCCCCTCCCAGCGCTGGTTCGCTGAAGGAGTCGCCGAAGACGTAGCCCCAGGTGTTGTCGTGCTCCCGGTAGTAGGGGATGGCGAGGTCGCCCGATCCCAGGCCCTGCGCGCGGGCCGAGTCGCCGGGCTGTTCGCACAGCGGCGCGCCGTTCTGGGCCGCGGCGGCGGAGGGGGCGGCGGCGAGGGAGCCGCCGAACGCGCCGGCGGTCAGGGCGGCGCCCGCGCCGGCCTTGAGCAGGCTCCGGCGGGTGGGCGGACGGCGGTCGGGGTGTGCGGAGTCGGACATGGTCGTCCCTTCGGGGTCGGGTCACCGGCGGTGGACCCGGTCGGTCAGCCGACGGTGAACTCGGTGTCGGTCGGGGGCGCGGGCCGCCGGCGCGGTGCCGGCGCTCGCGCGTCGTCGGGCGCCGCGGCCGGTGCCGTGCGGCACGTGGTGATCGCGGCGCCACGGCTGCGGATACGGACCGGACGGCCCGCGGTGGCCGGTTCATCCTGGCGAAGGGTGTTGAAAAAACGATGAAATCCCGGTTCCTCGAGGGGATGCGACGCCGAACGGGCCTGCGGGGAGTGACCGCCGCCGAGCGGTCACCCGTCGGACCGGACCGTGGCACACCCACAGCGGCGTCATGGGAATTTCATCGGTCCTCCTTAGCGTGACCGTGTCCGGACAAAGCCGCCGGTACGGGAGGGACGGCTCGATGACACGCAGGAGACTCAGATCGAGGTTGCCGATGGCGGTCATGGCCGCGGTCGCGATGATGAGTACGACGACGGCCGCCGCTTCGTCCGCTGCCGGGAAGGGGGGCGCCGAGGCGGTGATCCGCTACACCGAGTACGGCATCCCGCACATCACCGCCTCCAGCTGGGAGGGCTTGGGGCTGGGGTACGGGTACGCCGCGGCCAAGGACAACATCTGCACGCTGGCCGACACGTATCTGATGGTCGACGCCCAGAGGTCGCGCTATCTGGGGCCCGACGGCAGGGCGAGCCCCGGCCAGAACCAGAACACCACCACCAACCTCAACAGCGACCTGTACTTCCAGCGGATCAACGACGACCGGGTGGTGGAGCGGCTGATCGACCAGCCCGCGCCCAAAGGCCCGGAGGTCGAGGTCAAGGAGGCGATCCGCGGCTATGTGCGGGGATACAACCGGTACTTGGCCGAGACGGGGGTGGACGGCATCCCCGATCCGGTCTGCCGCGGTGCGGCCTGGGTGCGGCCGATCACGGAGCTGGACGTCTACCGGCACGCGCACGCCGAGATCATCATGGGCAGCGCCGACGCGCTGCTGGACGGCGAGGTGACTGCCGCGCCGCCCGGGGCATCGTCCGCCGCGTCTTTCTCCGGACCGGCCACCGCGCCCCGGCTCGGGGCCAAGGCCACCGCCCCGCCCGGGCCCGAGACCGCCGCCTCGCCGGTGTCCTCCCCCGCGCGGACCGCGCAGAGGATCCGCGACGCGATGGCGGTGAGCGCGCGGCAGGGCATGGGCAGCAACGCGCTGGCGGTCGGCTCGCAGGGCGTGTCCGGCGGCACGAGCATGCTGCTGGCCAACCCGCACTTTCCGTGGCAGGGCAAGAACCGGATGTGGCAGAGCCAGCTGACCATCCCCGGCAAGGTGAACGTCTCCGGGGCCGGCCTGCTGGGACTGCCCGCGGTGAACATCGGCCACAACGACGACGTCGCCTGGAGCCACACGGTCGCCACGGTCGCGCCGTTCGGCCTGTTCGACGTGCAGGTGAACCCGCTCGATGCGACCTCCTACCTGGTGGACGGCGTCTGGCAGCGGATGACCTCGCAGCAGGTCACCGTGGACGTGCGGAACGCGGACGGCTCCCTCCGCAAGGTCACCAGGACGCTGTGGTCCACCCGGTACGGCCCGATCACCACCTCGGTCGAGGGCGTCCCGTTGCCGTGGGTCGTCAGCGCCCACGCGGTGCGCGACGCGAACATGGACAACCTGCGGGCGCTGAACACCTGGTTCCACCTCGACCGGGCCGAGGACGTCGACGACGTGGTCGGTACCTTGGAGACCACCGAGGGCGTCCCCTTCTTCAACACCGTCGCCGTCGACCGCAAGGGCGACGCGCTGTACGCGGACATCCAGGCCACCCCGAACATCACCGACGAGCACGCGCGGTCGTGCCTCACCGAGACCGGCCGGTTGCTGTTCGAGCAGACGCTGCGGCTGCCCAACGTGCCGCCGGTCTCCATCCTCGACGGCAAGCGCAGCGCGTGCGACTGGCCCGACGACCCGAACGCGGTCGCGCCGGGACTGATGGACCCGCGCAAGCAGCCGCGCCTCGTCCGCTCCGACTTCGTGGGCAACGCCAACGACAGCGCCTGGCTGGCCAATCCCGAGCAGCCGCTGTCCTTCCCCCGGGTGATGGGCGACATGGCGGCGCCCCGGTCGCTGCGCACCCAGGAGTTGATCGTCACCGCGCAGAGCCGGATCGACGGCACCGACGGCCTGCCCGGCAAGGGCTTCACGCCCGAGACCATGCGGCAGTCGCTGTTCGCCGACCACAGCAGGGCGGCCGACCTGGCCCTCACCAGTACGGTGACGGCGTGCCGGAACACGCCTTTCGGGACAGTCCTGGTGGACGGCAACCTGGTCAACGTGAGCGAAGCCTGCCCGATCCTCGCCGCCTGGAAGAGCCACGCCTACACGTCCGACAGCCAGGGGTCCTGGTTGTTCGCCAACTACTGGTCGTATCTGCTCGGCGGGCAGGCCGTCGAGAAACTGCCCTGGCGGGTGCCCTTCGACCCGAAGGACCCGGTGCACACCCCGAACTCGCTGGACCCGGGCAGCTCGGCCGTCCGCGACGCGCTCGCCCGAGCGGTGTTCGCGCTGCGCAAGGCCGGCATTCCGCTGGACGCACGGCTCTCGGACGTCCAGAAGGTCGAACGCAACGGTGAGCGGATCCCGATCCACGGCTCGATCGGCGAGTTGGGCGTGCTGAACGTCATCACTCCGGGCCAGGTCGACGGCAGGAGGGACGTCGTCTTCGGGTCCAGCTTCATCCAGGAGGTGCGCTTCACCGCGGACGGCCCGCCGCAGACCTCCTCCCTGCTGACCTACTCCCAGTCGGCCGACCCGACCTCGCCGCACTACGCCGATCAGACGAGGCTGTTCGCGGCGGGCCAGTGGGTGACCGAGCGCTTCACCGAGGAACAGATCGCTGCCTCGCCCCAGTTGGAGGTCGAGGTCCTGAACTGAGATCGGCGGGTGAGCGCGCCGGAACCCCGACGACGGCCTCCGGCGTGCTCCTCCCCCGGGACGTCACCGCGTCCCGCGCATCCCGCCCCGCACACTACGAAGGCTCACGAGGAGGCACGCTGTGGCAAGGACATCGAACCGCCGGCGACTGACAGTGACCGGAATGGTCACCGCCGTCGCCCTGGCCCTGGCCCTGCCGGCCGGTCCGGCACAGGCCGCCGGCGGCACCGCACCGCCGCCGCTGACGAACGGCTTCGGGCTGACCCAGGTCGACACGGCCGTGGGCGGTTCCACCAACTTCACCATCACGGTGACCACGCCGGAGGTCGCCGGCAAGCACCACATCAAGATCATCCTGCCGAGCGGCTACTACGACGACCCGAACAGGCGCTATCCCGTGCTGTACTTCCTGCACGGCTCGCCTGACGATCCGATCCAGCAGAACTATCCGGCGCTGACCATGTCCAACTCGGTGATCACCGTCATTCCGGACGGCGGCGCCCGGGGCTGGTACGCCAACTGGCTCAACCAGAAGACGCAGCTCGGCGCCCAGAACTGGGAGAACTTCCACCTCAAGCAGGTGATCCCGTTCGTCGACGCGAACCTGCGGACGATTCCCACCAAGAAGGCCAGGGCCGTGGCCGGTGTCTCCATGGGCGGGTTCGGCGCCCTGCACTACGCCCAGGTCCGGCCCGACCTGTTCAGCCAGACCGCGTCCCTGTCGGGGGACATCGACCTGTCGGTCCGGTCCATGGACCTGCGGCTGGCCGCAGTCGCCTCCGTCACCGACGCGCTCGGCGCGATCTGCGGCTCGTCCTCCGGCGCCTGCGACCCCGACAGCTCGCCGTACAGGCCCGGCGTGGACAGCGACGCGCTGTTCGGCTCGCCCTACCCCGTGTTCAACGCCGACTGGCGGTGGAACGAGGTCGATCCGGCCGCGCACATGGACAAGCTCGCCGGGATCGGCGTCTCCATCTACGTGGGCAACGGCGGCGGCGTACCGACCGAACCGGAGTTCTGGCTCGAAGGGGCGGCCCAGCATGTCAAAGACAGCATGGACGCGCTCGGCATGCCGTACCACTACGTCGACTACGGCGACGGCTCCGCCTGGGGCACCCAGTGCAACGGCGGCCACAACGGCGCCTGTTGGGAGCAGGATCTGCGGGACCTGATCCCCAGGCTGGAGCGGGCGTTCGCCTCCTGACCGCACGCGCGCGGAGAAGGGTCCGGGCCGGCTGCCGTCTCCACGCGGCGGCCGGCCCGTTCGGCGCCCGCGCGCCGCGCCCGTCTCACCGCGCCGGGACGATGATCTCCCTCTTGAGAGGTTCCGACGGCCACCATCCCCCTTGTCCCCGCCGACCCGGAGTCGCTCGGTCAGGGCGACCACGCCTACCGCCACCTCTCGCCGGTCAGCTTCACCGTGGACGACAGCGCCCTCAAGGTCGCCGGGGCCTTCGCTGCGCTCCACACCGGGCCGGACGTCCTCCCCGCCAGGATCGTGCCGGCCGAGGGGTTCGCCGTGCGGCCCGCAGGCGCCGCGGTACTCGCCGCAATGGATCTGCTCCTGCTGTTGAAATGCAGGGGTGAACTGTGTGCGATGCCGGGCCGAGACGCTACCGAAGGTCGCGGACTTCCTGCGCGCCCCTGAGTTGGGTCCTGCCGGGCGGACCGCTCTCGACCACGGCGTGACCTCACGGGTTGAAGACGGTGAGATGGCCGCCGTCGGGCGAGATCAGGGGCGTGGTGCCCCGAGATCACGATCGTGGGGGCCGACTCGACCTACGCCGGGAAGCTCGTCGACTGGCGGAACAGCCTCGATCACAGGCACGTCGGCCTGACCGAGGGCTCGCCGGACGCCTTCCACGTCCCCGGCCTGGCAGCGGACATGGGCGAAGGTTGGTATGTCAGCGCGCGGTGACTGAATAGGCGGCGAGCGCTCGGTTGCCGCGCGGCTTGGCGATGGCCCGGAGAACGTCGGCCTGACTCAGGACGAGCTGTCGCACCGGCTCGGGCAGCGCGGCCAGACGGTCCCCCCTTTCGACCAGGTCGAGGCAGGCAGCGATTTCCCAGTCGCCGTCCTGAAGCTCTTCGGTATCGACCGAGTCGCTGCCGTCGGCCGTCCAGCCGGCCTCGGGCAGGAGCCGCAGCAGGCCCTCACGGGAGAAAGGCGTGCGGACGTTGCCCTGGCCGTGCGATCCCGCGGCCTCGGTCTGCCCCTGGATCAGCACGGCGAGCAGGTGCGCCAGCTGGTCGTCGCAGGCAGGCGTCAAGTCCCACTCGGTGAACCAAAGTCGCCGCGCCCACGGCCGGGCCCGGGCCAGCGTGTCTCGCAGTTGTCCGAGCGATGCGAAGTACCAGGAGCAATGTGCGAGCACCACGTGGTCGAAGGTGCTTTCGGGGAAGTCGAACGACGGGTCGAGGACGTCGGTGCCGAAGCGGAAGTCGATGCGCGGGCCGAGAGGGCCCGCCGCGAGCCGGGCTGCCGACTCTCCGAGCGTGACCGGCGCCCCATAGGAGGGTTCGGCCACGTCAACGGCCACCACGCGCCCTTCGGGCCCGACCGCCTCTGCAAGGACGGCGGTCATGTCGCCCTGGCCGCAGCCCAGTTCGAGGACGGTTGAACCTGGTGCGATGTGCCAGCTCGCCACGAGCGCGGCACGGTGGCGAGTCTGGGACAGCTGGATGTCCGGGCTGTGCTCGGCGGCGGCCATGCCGGCCGCGAGCGAGGGGACCTTGGCGCGGAGATCGGAGTGATTCACAAAATCCTTAGAGATACTCGACGGGTCGGTGCGGGCCGATGGTACGAGACGCGCGGGCAGCGGCGCCTCCGACTTCCTGGGCATCCTGTGATCAGACCCGGCTGGAGCTGTTCCGCCGGCTGTCGTGCTACAACCGGCGTCGTCGCCACTCCGCGCTCGGCTACCTCACACCAGCCGAGTTCGTACAACAACTGATCACGACACGTACGCTGTCACTCGTCGCCGCATGCCGTCGGCGTCGGTGATGCGCAACTGGGCGCCGGGGTGCGGCCGTTCCTTTCGGACGATCGGCCGCATGCCTTTCGGCCGGCCCTTGAGGACATCGCCCGCGCGTTCGGCGACCCTCGCGCCGTCGCGTATCTTGCCGTCGGGATCGGGCGCGGGCGTCCATGCGGACGCGGGGACGAGCAGGACGGCCTGTTGGACGGCATCGGTGATGACCACCCGACCGCGGGGAGCCCGGGTCAGCCCTTCTCCCGCCCTGGCAGGGGCGCGCCGTCCAGGAACGCGTGATAGGTCTCGACGGCATCCGGCTCGACTTCCGGGTTGGACGGGCCATAGCGGGTGTCGGAGCGGTCCCGCTTCGGCCCGGAGACCCAGAACTCCTCATGGGTCTGCGTGTCGTAGAAGTTCGCGTCGAACATCCCGCCTGCCCGGCGCAGTGTCCTTCCCTGAAAATACGCAGTGCTCCAAGTCTTCGAGAAGTCCACCCACCCGATCCACGAGGGTCCACGGTCGGTGTCGTAACCAGACTTCAACTGCACGAACATGAGGCGTCGAGGCATGTACCCATGGTCCCGCACAGCCCGCACCCGCGACCAGCGCTTTCACACACAGGTGCGCTCGGCTTCCTGCTCCCGGCAGGTGATGGGCTACGCGGCTGCTCCGGCCGGCCACTCGGGCGCCTGCGGACTGACACCGCGGTCACGGCCCCAGCCGCCTCGCCAGGCCTTCAGCTTGTTGATCAGTCGCTCGACGGTGTGCCGCTCCTTGTCGAGGTCGGCGTCGTGGCCGAGGGGCCGGCCGCCGCCAGATCATCGAGGCGCGCAGGTGAAGTCCGGCGAGGTAGCTGTCCGGGTTCTGTCGTACCGGGAACTGCTCGGGGCCTTCACTTTCCGGCGCTGGTGACGCCCAAGCCGTCCATGTAGTCGCGGACTCGCGTGATCAGTCCGTTGCGGACGTGGAGTATCAGGAGGCCGGGGACGGTGAACGTGGTGGCCTTGGCCGGCAGTGTTCCCACCACGACATGCTCGGCGACGATCACTGCGGGATCGGCGGTCTCGTGAGCCGCGACCCTTCTGACTTCCTTCACCTGGACGGGGCTGGCGCCCCAGGCCGCCCTGTAGCCGGCGCGCACGGCCTCACGCCCCTCGAAGCGCGGGGGGAAGCCGGGTGAGGCGAACGGGAACTCGTGCACCGCGTCGATGGTGTAGAGATCGGCGAGATCGTCCGGGGACTTGTCGAGCATGGCTCGGTAGTAGCAGGTCAGCACCTCATGAGGGGTGCGAGCAGCAGGTGTATCCAGATGTGACACGGGGGTTGCCTCATTCGCTCAACACTTGTTGACTCACTCACCGTAGAGTCGGTCGGACCTTCGGTCAACGGCTGTAGAGTGAATCGGTGTCCACTTCTCACCAGTCCCGCGCCGACCGACGCCGAGCGACCGAGGTCCGCATCCTCGACAGCGCCCGTGAGTTGTTCGCCGAGAAGGGATTCCAGCGCACCACCATTCGCGCCGTGGCGGCCGCGGCGAGCGTCGATCCGGCTCTGGTCATGCAGTACTTCGGCTCGAAGCGGGGGCTGTTCAGCCAGGCCGTGAAGGTGGTCCCCGCCCCACTGACGGCTACTGGCACCGATGAGCTTGTCGATCAGTTGCTGGCCTCGCTCGGCCTCAAGCTCGGTGGTCTTCCCGAGGGCACGGCGGCGATGATGCGATCGATGCTCACCGACCAGGCTGCGGCCGATCACGTCCGTGTCTCTCTCGGCCGACAGATCGACAGCGTCGGTGCCGCCCTGCCCGCTGCCGAGGACCCCGAACTGCGTGCCGCCCTGCTCGTCACCGCGTTGCTGGGCGTGACCATCGGCCACCAGTTCCTCGGCCTGGCCGCGCTCCGTGAGGTTCCCGCGGAACACATCGCCGCGTTGCTCCGCCCGGCCATCAAGGCCCTGGCAGGACCGCCGGGGTAACACTGCGAGCCGGCGACGTGGAGGCGTCAGCGGCCTTCGTGGAGGGACGCGGCACCGCCGCGGTGATCGACCTGGCGGCACTGCCGGCCATGGCCGTCAGCCCGGCCTTCTCGGCGACGCCGTCATCGCGCCGCGCCATCCATGGGCGTGGAATCGATCCGCATCAGCTCACCGGGCGCACTGGCCGGTACTTCGCCGATCGGCTCGGACGGACGCGCCCGGGCCGAGCGGCGCGCACAGGTCGGCCCGGTGCCATGGGCGTCGGCGGCGAGTTTGTCGAACAGCCCATGGAGCATGGCCCGAGACGGCAGCTCAACCTCGGCGGTCTGCCTTCGATCGGACAGAATCTGTCGGGTCCGCCAGGGAGTGAGGCCGATGGTCCTCGACGACGCGTCGGCGGTCTCGGCGACCGCCTGTCGCATCGCCTCCACCACGCCCGGGGCGACCTGGCCGAACGCCTGCATCTGCTTGGCCGACCGGCCGGCCGCCGGCCCTACCAGCTCATCCCACTGGTAACGCCAACGCGGCACCGTTGCTTGACGCCGCTGGCCGACACCTGATGCCCGGCCGCCGTCAACTCGACGGCCTCCGCCCGCTCGCGATGGGCCGGCCAGTGTCGTTACGGGTCGAACTCCGGCCGCGGAGTGGTCCCTTCCGGAACATCCGTCGGCAGACCGTGCAGGACCTCCAGAATGTGCCTTTCGCACCAGCGGGCCCGCTCGGCGGCGTCCTCGGGGGACTCGGGGAACGCCGCGGGGTCAGTCGGCCCGGCTCGGGAGCCAGCCGCGCTGGACGGCTCGGACTCCCGCTTCGAACCGGCTGCGCGCGCCCAGGCGCTCCATGAGGTCGGTCGCGACACGGCGTGCGGTGCGCTGGGAGACGCCGAGCCGTTTGGCGATCGCCTCGTCGGTGTGGCCCTGGGCCAGGAGCCTGATCGTGGTGCTCTCCTGGCTGGTCAGGCCATTGCCGTCGCGGACTTGGATCTCGCCCAGCGGTCGGGCGGTGGCCCAGACGCCCTCGAAGAGCGCGCACAGCGCGGTGAGCGTGCCCTGGCCTGTGAGGATCACCGCGCCGGAGGCGGTGTCGGCGCTGCTGACCGGAAGGATGGCGGTGGACCGGTCGATGATGATCATGCGGGTGGGCAGGGCCGGTACGGTGCGCACCTGGGCGCCGTGACTGGTCAGCCAGTTCGCGTGGTCCACGGTGGCCTGGTTGTTGCGCAGGCTGTCGAGATAGACGGTCCGCATGACCACGTCGCGGGCGAGGACTTCGCGGTTGAGTGGCCGGGAGGCCTCCATGTTCGCCGCAGTCTGCGCACCGTCGGGAGCGAAAGTCAGCACCTCCTCCCGCACGGACCGGCTCAGCAGGGCGACACGGTCCCGGACGGCGTCCAGGCCGTTGAGCTGCTCCATGCCGAGACCCTGGGTGCGGTTGAGTTCGGCGTGCTCGGCGATCAGGCGGACTGCCGCGGCGCGGGATGCCTCGAGCCGCGCCTGCTGGGCGGCCAGCTCCGCCTGCTGGCGCGCTATCAGGACCTCCATGCCGAGATCCGGGGCGATGGCGCGCAACTGCCCGTCGTGTTCGCCGGACGACCGGACCAGGGTCAGTTCGCTGAGCCGGTCACAGGCGTCGCGTACGTCTTCCGCGGAGTGCCCGGTCCGCTCGGCGAGCGCTGCGATGCCCTCCGTCGGATGGGCCAGCATTTCCCTGTAGACGGACTCCGCGACGGGGTCCAGGTCCAGAGCGGGACGCATCCCCACCCCCTTCGGTCGCTTGCCTTTCTCGTGAACTTCATGATCGTGTCATGAAAACGTTGTTGAGGCATCGTGAAGGGATGTGGACCGAAGCGGCAATGGCCGGAACAGGCCACCTGTTTGCTCTGGCGGTCGTGCCGTCCGCTTGTGATGTTCGGCACCATGTACCTCATCCATACGCGCCTTGGCGGCACGGGCGGAGCCGCTCCGCCGGACGACGTAACTCACCTGGTCCTCGCCGCGGCGAACGCGGATGACGGCGTCGAACACGTCCGCGCGCATCCCGACGCGACGCCCCACCCCGTGCTGGCTCTCTGGATAGTGGCTCCCTCCCTGCGGGAGGCCGAGGCACGCGCGCTGGAGGTGTGCCGGCGCACGCTCGCCGGTTCGCCCAAGCTGCGCGGGTGGGAGGTGGTGAGTTCGGGGGCCGCCTTCGTCACCCCCTACTACGAGCGGCTGCTGTCCTCGTCCGGCCCCGACTAGCGGAGCCGAGCAGGTCCTGGACGGAACGGGCCATGGCCGATTGGGGCCAGGCTTCAGCCCTTTGCGCGCCTCTGATCAGCGGTGAAGCTGTTGATCACGCCGATGGAAGCGGCCGGCCGAACGGTTCGGCCCCGCATCCGCAGGCGGACTGCACAGCTCGCCACGTGTCATCGCTTCCCAGGGGGAAAGAGTCATGCTCGTCATGCGCATACGTATGAGCCAGGCCGCCGTCGTCCTTCTCGCTCTGGGCGCCGTCTTCTGCGGTCACCACGCCGCCGCTCCGGTCGCACCGGCCCATGTCGTCGGTGCGCCGCTCGCTCCGGTGGCCGATGACTCGCAGAACGACCTCGGCTGGCAGTAGTCCCGCCGCCGAGCCGCGACGCAGGAGGACACCGGGCGCGCGAGACGCGCGACGCCCGTACGCGACTGCGATCCGCACGGCAGTCCGGACCCGGCACACCCATGAGGCGCGGGTCCGACGACACCCGAGGGCATGGCTCAGCCCCCTCGCCTCGGGATCCCGCATCAGTGGATCCCCCACCAACAGACCCTTCCGGGGCGCCGGACCGGGGTGCCTTCTCGCCCCCCGGTCACACCAGTGCCCCTTCCTCACGCCTGCCCCACCGACCGGCACGGCTCAGCCGTGCTCCGAACACGGAGAAACCCATGTCTGCGTACGTCAAAGCCAACCGTCGCACGATGTCAGCTCTCGGTGCCCTGGTCGCTGCCACCGTCATCACCGGCCTGGCGGGGGTCCCCGCCCACGCCGCCACACCTCAGGAGCAGCTTGCCGCCACGGCCACCGCCGAGAACGGCAACGGGCCGTGCGCACACGGCGGTTACGACGACGGCCTGAGCCAGAGCAGCAGTTGCGACGGACGCGGCGGTCAGTCGCACGCCTGGTGCGCGGACTTCGTCGGCTGGGTGTGGGCGCGCAACAACGTGTCTGGCATGGGCATGCTCACCGATGCGGCCGCGAGCTTCTATCAGTACGGGCTGAAGTACGGGACGAAGTCCAACACCCCCCACGTCGGTGACGCCGTCGTCTACGGCTACTCCAACGGCTGGGCCCAGCACGTGGCGATGGTGACGGGCATCAGTAACGGGGTGGTCACCATCACCGGCGGAAACCAGGGTCACAGCCAGAGCTCCGAAGGTCTGGTCACCACCAACAGCACCACCCGCTATGCCGTCGGCGACGCCCCCTGGGGCCAGACCATCAGCGGCTACATCTCGCCGGTGCTGCAGAAGGCCACACCGCCGAAGATCTCCCTGAAGGGCCTGCCCGGTATCTCGGTCACCGGTGTCGCCGACCTGTCCTCCTCCGTCTCGGCCGGCACCTACGGCATCTCGACCGTCGAGTACTACCTGGACGGCGAGAAGATCGCCACCCGCGGCACCGCCCCGTACTCCTACTCCTTCGACACCAGCCGGGTACCGGACGGCAAGCACATCCTCTCGGTCGAGGTCACCGACACCCAGGGCAACACGGGCGGCGACCGCGCCCAGATCATCACCTCCAACGGCGAGTCGGGCTCGACGTTCAACGCCGACTTCAACGGTGACGGCAAGTCGGACGTGGGCGTCCTGTACGACTACGGCCAGACCGACGACGGCATCAACCACGTCGGCCTGTGGACCTACCTCAGCAACGGCGCCGGGTTCAACAAGCCGGTGAAGGTGTGGGACAACGTCGAGGCCGGCAGCGGGAGCTGGAACTGGGACCGCGCCAAGGTCACCTCGGGCGACTTCAACGGCGACGGCAAGAGCGACGTCGGCGTGCTGTACAACAACGGTCAGCAGAGCGACGGCACCAACCGCACCACCCTGTGGACCCTCACCAGCAACGGCGCCGGCTTCAACAAGCCGGTGAAGGCGTGGGACAACGTCGACGCGGGCAGCGGCAGCTGGAACTGGAACCGTGAGAAGGTCGTCTCCGGTGACTTCAACGGCGACGGCAGGACCGACGTCGGCGTGCTGTACAACAACGGTCAGCAGAGCGACGGCACGTACCGGACAGCCCTGTGGACCCTCACCAGCACCGGCAGCGGCTTCGGCAACCCCGTGAAGAAGTGGGACAACGTCGACGCGGGCAGCGGCAGCTGGAACTGGGACCGTGCCAAGGCGACGGCCGGTGACTTCACCGGTGACGGCAAGGCGGACGTCGCCGTGCTCTACGACAACGGCCAGCAGAGCGACGGCACCAACCGCACCGCCCTGTGGACCCTCACCAGCACCGGCAGCGGCTTCAACGCCCCGGTGCGCAAGTGGGACAACACCGAGACCGACGTCAAGAGCTGGAACTGGGACCGCTCCAAGCTGACCGTGGGCGACTACACCGGCGACGGCAAGGCCGACATCGGCGTCCTCTACAACAACGGCCAGACCGAGGACTCCCGCAACAAGTCCGCGCTGTGGACGTTCGCCAGCACGGGTGCCGGGTTCGGCAACCCGCAGCGCAAGTGGGACTCCGGCACCGACAGCTGGAACGCCGACGCCAGCAAGCTGACCTCCGGCGACTTCGACGGCGACGGCTTGACCGACATCGGCGTGCTGTACGGCTACGGCCGGCAGGACGACGGCACCAACCGCACCGGCCTGTGGAAGTTCACCAGCACCGGCCCCGCCTTCAACAACCCGGCCCTCGTCTTCGACAGCGCGAACTTCACCAGCTGGAACTGGCAGAACAGCAAGCTCGCCTGACGGCATCGGCCCGTCGTGTGGGCGGCGGGTCCCGCTCCCGCCGCCCACACGCCTTCCGTCTCCATGAACCCGACTCTCCGTGAGGAACCCCGATGCCCACCCGTACCGTACGACTTCACGCGGCCTTGACCGCCGCCGTTGCCCTGGCAGGCACCACCGTCCTGACCCTGCCCACCACCGCCCAGGCCGCCTCGGTCAGCACCTGGGACAAGGTCGCCGACTGCGAGAGCGGCGGCAACTGGAGCATCAACACGGGCAACGGCTTCTACGGCGGACTCCAGTTCTCCCAGCAGACCTGGCAGGCCTACGGCGGCACCGCCTACGCGGCCCGGGCGGACCTGGCCACCAAGAAGGAGCAGATACTCATCGGCGAGAAGGTCCTCGCCGGCCAGGGCGAGGGGGCCTGGCCCAACTGCGGCCCCAAGGCCGGCCTCGGCTCCGACCACACCGACCCCTATCCATCGCCGACCCCGCCCGTCTCCCGGGTCACCGCGCCGGCGGGGGGATCGGTCCTCACCGGCTCGGTCCGCCTGACCGCCTCCGTCACCGACGCGGTCGGCACCCCGACCCAGGCGTCCTTCTACGTCGACGGCGACCTGGTCGGCACCGCCACCGGGTCCGGCCCCACCTACGCGGTCACCCTGGACACCGGCACGCTGCCCGACGGACCCCACGCGCTCACCGTCGCGGCTGTGAACGACGCGGGGCAGACCGGCCCCCGCTCCGGGGCCACCAGCTTCTTCGTCGCGAACCGGGCCGCCACCTCCCAGACCACCGGCGACTTCACCGGCGACGGCAAGGCCGACATCGCCGTGCTGTACAACAACGGTCAGCAGAGCGACGGCACGTACCGGTCGGCCCTGTGGACCTTCACCAGCAACGGCGCCGGGTTCAACAAGCCGGTGAAGGTGTGGGACAACGTCGACGCGGGCAGCGGGAGCTGGAACTGGGACCGCGCCAAGGTCACCTCGGGCGACTTCAACGGCGACGGCAAGAGCGACGTCGGCGTGCTGTACAACAACGGTCAGCAGAGCGACGGCACC
>NZ_JBIBUK010000007.1:0-203460 GCF_043079345.1 Streptomyces sp. NPDC015220
TGTTGCCCGGGTTCACCCGCACCGCCGCACAGCCCGCCTCGATCGCGGCGAACACGTACTTCGGCTGGAAATGGATGTCCGCGATCACCGGGATCTGCGACTTGCGGGCGATCGTCGCCAGCGCGTCCGCGTCGTCCTGCGTGGGGCACGCCACCCGGACGATCTGGCACCCGGACGCCGTCAGCTCCGCGATCTGCTGGAGCGTGGCGCCCACGTCCGACGTACGGGTCGTGGTCATCGACTGCACCGACACCGGCGCGTCCCCGCCCACCGCCACCGGCCCGACCTGGATCTGCCGGCTCCTGCGGCGCTCGGCGAGCTTGGTCGGAACGGACGGCATGCCGAGAGAAATCGCAGTCATCTGCTGTGCAACCCCAAGTCGTGGATCAAGGTCCGGTCCCGTTCAGCAGCGGGCTCCAGGGTCCGAGATTACGGTACGTGCGCCTGCCCCAGCACATCCCACCCGGCAAACCACTCATTGGTAGGCGGCCGGACGGAGAGATCCGTCCGGCCGCCGTGAACAACTCGTGCCCAGTGCCGCGGCAGGCAACGTTTGCCCGTCAAGGAGCGGCGCCCGGTGCGTGCTCTCTGGGGGTGCCCCCTGCTCGAAGAGCTCGGGGCAGGCGTGCCGGGCGTCGCGACGGGGCGAACGTTGCCTGTTGCGGCACTAGGAGATCTTGACGGGGTTGACGACGTCGGCGATGAGGACGAGGACGGTGAAGCAGATGAAGACGCTCGCCACCACATAGGCCACCGGCATCAGCTTCGCCACGTCGAACGGGCCCGGGTCCGGGCGGCGCAGCACCCTGGCCACCTGGCGGCGCAGGGACTCCCACAGGGCGCCCGCGATGTGGCCGCCGTCCAGCGGCAGCAGCGGGAGCATGTTGAACAGGAACAGGGAGAGGTTGAAGCCGGCGACCAGCATCAGGGCCATGGCCAGTTGCTGGGTGGGCGGGATGTCCAGGGTGAAGATCTCGCCGCCGACACGGGCCGCGCCCACCACGCCCATCGGGGAGTCGGGCTGGCGGGGAGCGCCGTCGAAGGCCGCGTCCCACAGGGCTGGGATCTTGGCGGGCAGGCTCGCGATGGAGTCGACGGCCTCGCCGAGGCGGTCTCCCATCCAGGTCACGGACTGGCCGAAGTCCTGGCGGGCGATGCCGGTGGCGGCGCCGAAGCCGAGGAAGCCCGCGTCGACGTACTGGCCCTCGACGATCCGGCCGCTGGAGTCCTTCTTGACGACCTGGTTCGTGGCGATCTTCGCGTGCAGGGTCTTCTCCTGGCCCTTGCGCTCGACGACGATCGTCACGTTCTTGCCGGGGTTGGCGCGGATCAGGTCGGAGAGCTTGTCCCAGGTGCCGGTGCGGATCCCGTCGAACGCGACGATCTTGTCGCCCGCCCGGAGGCCGGCGGCGGCGCCGGGTGCGGCGGGGTCGCCCTTGCGGCAGGTGTCGCGCTGCTCGCTCTGCGCGATGACGCACTTCTGGACCTCGCTGACGACGGTCGTCTGCTGGGAGACGCCGAAGCCCATCAGGACGGTGAGGAACAGCGCGACCGCGAGGATCAGGTTCATGAAGGGGCCCGCGAACATCACGATGACCCGCTTCCACGGGGCACGCGTGTAGAACAGGCGCTTCTCGTCGCCGGGCTGGAGCTCCTCGAAGGCGGCCGAGCGGGCGTCCTCGATCATGCCGCGCCAGGGCGAGGTGGAGCGGGCGGTGATCCGGCCGTCGTCGCCCGGCGGGAACATCCCGATCATGCGGATGTAGCCGCCGAACGGAATGGCCTTGATGCCGTACTCCGTCTCGCCCTTCCGGCGCGAGAAGATCGTCGGGCCGAAGCCGACCATGTACTGCGGCACGCGGATGCCGAAGAGCTTGGCGGTGGACAGATGCCCCAGCTCGTGCCACGCGATGGAGACCAGCAGGCCGATCACGAAGACGACTATGCCGAGGATCATCATCAGGGACGTCATGCACGCGCCTCCGCGGTCGCCGTCTGCGCTGTCAGTTCCCGGGCCCGGGCGCGGGCCCAGGCCTCCGCTTCGAGGACGTCCGGCACGGTGAGGGAAGTTCCCGCCGGGGGTGTGCCGTGTTCCTCGACCACTTGTGTCACGGTCTCCATGATCCCGTTGAAGGGCAGCGCGCCGCGCAGGAACGCGTCGACGCACTCCTCGTTGGCCGCATTGAACACGGCCGGAGCGGTGCCCGCGAGCCGGCCCACGTGCCGGGCGAGTCCGACGGAGGGGAAGGCGTCGTTGTCGAGGGGGAAGAACTCCCAGGTCGACGCGGTGCTCCAGTCGAAGGCGGGCGCGGCGTCGGGGACCCGTTCGGGCCAGCCCAGGCCGATGGCGATGGGCCCGCCCATGTCGGGGGGCGTCGCCTGGGCGAGTGTGGATCCGTCGGTGAACTCGACCATCGAATGGACGTATGACTGCGGGTGCACGACGACCTCGATGCGGTCGAAGGAGATGTCGTACAGCAGGTGCGCCTCGATGACCTCCAGGCCCTTGTTGACGAGTGTGGCGGAGTTCACCGTGATCACCGGCCCCATCGCCCAGGTGGGGTGGGCGAGGGCGTCCTCGACGGTGACGCCGGCGAGCTCGTCCTTGGTACGGCCGCGGAAGGGCCCGCCGGAGGCGGTGACGACGAGCTTGCGCACATCGGCGCGGGTGCCGGCGGCGAGGGCCTGGAAGAGGGCGGCGTGCTCGGAGTCGACCGGGATGATCTGGCCGGGCTTGGCGACCGCCTTGACCAGCGGGCCGCCGACGATGAGCGACTCCTTGTTGGCGAGCGCGAGGGTGCGGCCCGCCTCCAGTGCGGCGAGGGTCGGGGCCAGACCGATGGAACCGGTGATGCCGTTGAGGACGGTGTGACAGTCGGAGGCGGCGAGCTGCGCGGCCGCGTCGGGCCCGGCGAGGATCTCCGGCAGCCGCTCGCCGCTCCCGTACTGCGCGCTCAGCGCCTCGCGCAGGGCCGGCACGACGTCCTCGCGGGCCACGGCGACGGTCCGGACCCGGAGCCGGAACGCCTGCTCGGCGAGGAGGCCGACCCGTCCGCCGTTGGCGGAGAGCGCGGTGACCCGGAAGCGGTCCGGGTTGCGCAGCACGAGGTCGATGGCCTGGGTGCCGATGGATCCGGTGGACCCGAGGACCACCACGTCCTTGGGACCGTCCCCGGTGACGGGGTCGAAGACGAGGTGCGGGTCGGCGAGAGGGGCTGGACTGTCGCTCATCCCCCCATTGTGGCCGCAGCGGATGCCCGGGCGGACAGGGCATCGTCGACACGGGCGGCAGTCGGTCCGACCGATCGTCGGACATATCCCCTATGTCGCATGGACGGCCGTCCCGTCGCCGGCTGGACGCCTGTGCCGTCATGGACGGTACCTCCGGCCATGACGGCACCGGCCGAGCGGACACTCGGCCGGTGCCGTGGAGGGCGCGGCAGAGGCCCGCCGTGAAGGACCCGGGCCGCCCGGCGGGCGCCGTCGGCCCGGCTGGGCCCCCGCCGGCTCCGCCGGGCCGCGGGGGTCCCGGCGGGCCCCGCTACCGCGACGGCACCGGGGCCGTCGACTCCGTCGCCGCTCCGGGGACGCGGCGGCGAGCGCCGCCGGGCGGTCCGTGACCGGGCGCCGCCGTCATCGGATCGGCCGGTGCACGTTCCGCCGTCCGCTCGGGCCGGGGGGCGTCTCGGCGATCCACGGGCCGTCGTCCGAGGGGTCGACGACACCCTGCTCCAGCCACTCGTAGACACCGCCGAGGACGCCCTTGACGACCGTGCGGTCCAGGTCGTCGGTGTTGGTCCACAGCCGGTCGAAGAGCTCGGCCACACGGATGCGGGACTGGCGGCAGAAGGCGTCGGCGAGCTGGTAGGCCTCGCGGCCGTGGTCGCCGCGGGAGCGCAGGAGTTCGGCCCGGACGCAGGCCGCGCTCATCGCGAACAGCTCGGCGCCGATGTCGACGACCCGGCCGAGGAAGCCCTGCTTGGTCTCCATCCGGCCCTGCCAGCGGGACATGGCGTAGAAGGTGGAGCGGGCGAGCCTGCGGGCGTGGCGTTCGACGTAGCGCAGGTGTCCCGAGAGGTCCACGTGTCCGGCGGGGCGGAACTCCGCGTACGAACGGGGGAGCTGCCCGGGGCCCGCGACCAGCTTCGGCAGCCACTTGGCGTAGAAGACGCCCGCGTTCGCGCCCGCCCTCGCCTTGTCCTGGAGGGTCTTGTCGGGGTCGATGAGGTCGCCGGCGACCGAGAGGTGGGCGTCCACGGCCTCGCGCGCGATCAGCAGGTGCATGATCTCGGTGGAGCCCTCGAAGATGCGGTTGATGCGCAGGTCGCGCAGCATCTGCTCGGCGGGGACGGCGCGCTCGCCGCGGGCGGCCAGGGAGGCGGCGGTCTCGAAGCCGCGACCGCCGCGGATCTGGACCAGCTCGTCGGCCATCTTCCAGGCCATCTCCGAGCCGTAGAGCTTGGCGAGGGCGGCCTCGATGCGGATGTCGTTGCGGTTCTCGTCCGCCATCTGGGAGGACAGTTCGAGCACGGCCTCCAGGGCGAAGGTGGTGGCGGCGATGAAGGAGATCTTCGAGCCGACAGCCTCGTGCAGCGCGACCGGCTTGCCCCACTGCTCGCGGGCCGCGGACCACTCGCGGGCGATCTTCAGGCACCACTTCCCCGCGCCGGCGCACATCGCGGGCAGGGAGAGCCGGCCGGTGTTGAGGGTGGTGAGGGCGATCTTCAGGCCCTGGCCCTCCTCGCCGATGCGGTTGGCGGCCGGGACCCGCACCCGGTGGAAGCGGGTGACGCCGTTCTCGATTCCGCGCAGGCCCATGAAGGCGTTGCGGTTCTCCACGGTGACGCCCTCGGAGGCGGCCTCGACGACGAAGGCGGTGATGCCGCCCCGGTGCCCCTCGGACTTCGGCACCCGCGCCATGACGACGAGGAGGTCCGCCACCACCCCGTTGGTCGTCCAGAGCTTGACGCCGTCCAGGACGTAGTCGTCGCCGTCCGGTACGGCGGAGGTCGCCAGGCGCGCCGGGTCCGAGCCGACGTCCGGCTCGGTCAGCAGGAAGGCGGAGATGTCGGTGCGCGCGCAGCGCGGCAGGAAGATGTCCTTCTGATCCTGGGTGCCGAACATCTTCAGCGGCTGCGGTACGCCGATCGACTGATGCGCGGAGAGCAGCGCGCCGATCGCGGGGCTCGCGGAGCCGGCCAGGGCGAGGGCCTTGTTGTAGTACACCTGGGTGAGGCCGAGACCGCCGTACTTGGTGTCGATCTTCATGCCGAGGGCGCCGAGCTCCTTGAGCCCGGTGATGACGTCGTCCGGGATCCGCGCGTCGCGTTCGATCCGGGCCGCGTCGACCTTCGTCTCACAGAAGTCGCGCAGCTTGGCCAGGAACTCCTCGCCGCGCTGGACGTCGTCGTCGGCCGGGAGCGGGTGCGGGTGGATCAGGTCGAGGCGGAAGCGGCCCAGGAACAGCTCCTTGGCGAAGCTGGGCTTGCGCCAGTCCTGCTCCCGCGCGGCCTCCGCCACCTGGCGGGCCTCGCGCTCGGTGACGGTTGGTTTCTTGGTGGGTGGTGCGGACATGAGGCTCACCTCGCCGCGAATAGGGATCTTGGGGGCGTACGTTACCGACCGGTGCTACTGGTTCGTATGTACCCGTTTACGGGCGGGCTCACCACCCCGCGCGCACGGACGGTCACACCGCACCGTCCGTACCGGCCCGCTGCGGCGCGGGTGCACCCAGGATCACGCGAGCCGAGCGAGCGGGCCAGTCGTGCGCCCGGCCCTCGCGGCGGGCACGCGTGCCCCCGTGCGCGGGTGCGCGCCTCCGGACGCCCGCGCACGGCCGGTCCGGCGGCGGAGTTGCGCCGGGGCCCCTTCGGGGAGGACGGTGCGGGTACCTCCACCCGCGCGGGACGGTAAGCTGTCGAAGCGCTTCGACTGCCTATGGACACGTCCTCTCCCTGGGGCTACTGTCGAACCACCCTCACACCACCCATGTCGGTAACGCGCACTGTCGAAGCGCTTCACAAGCTTGGAGAGCTGGATGGTCACCCTCGCCGAGGTCGCCCAGCACGCCGGAGTCTCGGCGAGCACGGTGAGCTATGTCCTCAGCGGCAAGCGGTCCATCTCCGCGAGTACCCGGGAGCGGGTCGAGGAGAGCATCCGGGAGCTCGGCTACCACCCGAACGCGGGCGCCCGCGCGCTGGCGAGCAGCAGGTCGAACATCATCGCCCTGATGGTCCCGCTGCGCACGGACATGTACGTGCCGGTGATGATGGAGATCGCCATCGCCGTCGCGACCACCGCACGCACGCACGGGTACGACGTGCTGCTGCTGACCGGTGAGGAGGGTCCCGACGCCGTGCGCCGGGTCACCGGCAGCGGACTCGCCGACGCCATGATCCTGATGGACGTCGAGCTGGACGACGACCGGCTGCCGCTGCTGCGGGACACCGACCAGCCCTCCGTGCTGATCGGCCTGCCCGCCGACACCACCGGCCTGACCTGCGTCGACCTGGACTGGGGCGCGACGGGCGCGCTGTGCCTGGAGCACCTGGCGAGGCTGGGGCACCGGGACGTCGCCGTCGTCGGCGAGGCGCCCGCCGTCTACGAGCGGCACACCGGCTTCGCCGAACGCACCCTGGACGGACTGCGCTCCCGGGCTCGGGAACTGGGCCTGAAGGTGCTGCACCGCCCCTGTGAGGGCGGCTACGACGCGATGGCGGCGACCCTGGCCCGGATCTTCGACGAGCGGCCCGGCACCACGGGCTTCGTCGTGCAGAACGAGGCGGCGGTGGAGCCGCTGCTCGCCCTGCTGCGCCAGCGGGGCCGGGCCGTGCCCGAGGACGTCTCGGTGACCGCGATCTGCCCCGAGCAGGTCGCCGTACAGGCCTCGGTGCGGCTGACCTCGGTCGCCGTTCCCGCCCAGGAGATGGGCCGGCGCGCGGTGGAGCACCTGGTGGCCAAGCTCGACGGCCGCGGTTCGGACGACGTGGTGCTCATCGCACCGGAGTTGACCGTCCGCGCGAGCTCCGGACCGGCCCCGTCCACGCCCTGATCCCCGCTGGACCGCATCCCGCTGTTCCCGCGGGACGGGGCCCGGCTCCCGATCACCGGGTGCCTCGGTCCGGACACGGACGTGCGGCCGGTCCCGCGGTACGGGGACCGGCCGCACGGTCATGCGGTCATGCGCTTGGCGTCGGGCCGTCGTGCGGACGCCGTGCGGTTCGCCGACGTCCGGACGTCAGCCGCTGCTGACCGTCAGGTTGTCGGTGCGGAAGTCGAGGCCGGCCGAGGACGACGTGATCTCGAAGCCGAACTGCACCTCTCCGACGGTCACGTTGCCGAACCAGCCCTTGGTGTCCTTGATCCACTTCAGGATCGGCAGGATGTTCACGGTGCCGGAGGTGGAGTTGGAGGTGCGCACGAACGAGAACACCTCGTTCGAGCCGTTGTCGCCCTTGTGGACGGTCCAGGTCGAACCGCCGGCCGTGACGCTGCCCTGTGGGCTGCCGAGCGGGCCGACGGCCCCGGTCTTGTTGACCCAGAGCATGACCTCGTACTTGTGGCCGGTGTCCCAGATGTCGTACGAGGTGTCGTACGCCCCCGAGGACGGGACGCTGACGCTGTAATTGCTGGTCAGCGAGGAGAGGGAGGTGATCGGCTTGTTGATCACCCTCTTGCTGTTGGGGTACGCCTTGATGCCGCCGGTGTCGGGGTGGTTCGCCCACACGCCCCAGTTGGTGCCGGAGTTGGCCCAGATGCACTGTGTGCCGGCGCCGGAGCCCCAGATGTCGTTGTAGAGCGTGTAGCCGTTCAGAGTGGTGCTGCCCCACTGGTCGCAGGAGTTCCAGACCGCGGCCTGGGCGGGCGCGGAAGCGAGACCGACGGTGGCGGCGAGCGCCAGGGCGGGGGCGATCAGCGCCGTGCACAGGCGGCTCGGGGTGCGTGTTGCCATGGTGTCCCTTTCCATGGGTGGGGGGAGATCGCGGGGAGGGATCACCGCGTCCGCAGCTCGAGGACACGGTCCTCTCCGGCGACCAGTTCGAGCGGCCGGGCGCCGGAGGGGGTCAGCAGTTCGATCCGGTGGGTGCGGGTGGGGCGCAGCACCGCGGTGGCCGTGTCGCCGGACCAGGTGAGGTCGAGTGCGGCGCCGAACCGGGTGCGCACTCCGCTCAGTTCCCCCTCGGGGCAGGCGGCCGGGAGCGCGGGGAACAGGACCAGCCGGTCGGGGGTGGAGTGCAGAAGCGTTTCGATGAGCACCCCGGGCAGGGTGTGCGCGGCGTCCGCGTTGTAGACGTCGCGGCCCGGGTAGTGGGCGCTCATCAGGGAGGCGTGGAAGAAGTCGCCGTCCAGGACGGCGGCGAGGGCGCGGGCGACGCGGTCGGCGTCCCCGAGCCGGGCCGCGATCAGGGCGTGGTGGAGGTGCCCGTGCGCGGAGTCGTTCTCCGCGCCGCGCAGTCGCAGGGCGCGGTGGGCGGCCGCGGCCAGCTCGGGTGTGTCGTGCGGGGTGATCTCGTCGAGCGGCCAGACGCCGTACAGGTGGCTGAGGTGCCGGTGGTCGTAGGTGTCCTCCAGGCCGGGCCGGGCCCACTCGGCGAGTGCGCCGTCGGCGTTGACCCGGTGCGGCGGCAGGCGGTCGGCGAGGGCCTGCCAGCGGGCGGCGTCCGCCGTGCCGGGGTGGTAGGCGGCCGCCGTGAGCAGGGCGTGCCGGGCGGCGGAGAGGTCCATGGCGGCGTTCACCGCGCCCCAGCTCCCGCCCGCGGGCCGGTTCTCGGGCGAGTAGGACGGGACCACGACGAGGTTCCCGGCACTGTCCGTGCGGGTGAGGAAGTCCTCGTAGAACCGGGCGGTCTCGGCGAGCAGGGCGGTGGTGCGGGGGTCGCGTTCGCCGCGTGTGTCGTCATGGTCGACCAGTGGTTTGAGCAGCCAGTCGGCGCCGGCGGTCCACAGGTGCAGGGGGTACTCGCGGCTGAAGTGGTAGATGTGACCGGACTCGCCGTCGGTGTGCGCGGGCGCGACCACGCCCCGGGCGCCGAAGATCGCGCGGGCGTTCTCCCGCCAGTCGGGGAGCTGCCGGTGGACGAGGCGGGCGAGTGCCTCCGTGACCTCCGGGAGGGCGGCCGCCGCGGCGGAGGCGGTCTGGAGATTGAGGTTGGCGTCGGTGGTGAACGCCCCGGACCAGGCGGTGTTCCAGTCGCCGGTCCACAGGCCGGTCAGGCGGGGCGGCAGGATTCCGCTGGCGGAGAGCAGGTGGTAGCGGCCGGCCGCGAAGAGCCGTTCCAGCAGGGCCGCGCTGCGGGGCCGTTTGAGCAGCTCCGAGCCGGGCAGCGCGCGTTCGGCGGGGTCGGCGCGCAGATCGAGGGTGACGCGCTGGTAGGCGGTGCGGTGCTCGGTCAGGTGGCGGGCGAGGAGGCTGTCGTAGGGCCGGTCGGGGGCGAGGCCGCGGGGCGGGGCGGTGGCCGGGCCGGGGGCGGCGTCGTGGCGGGGGGCGGCCGGGCCGGGGGCGGAGGCGCCGGGTCGCTCGGTGAGCAGGGCGCGCAGGGCGCGGGTCTCGGCGGTCACGTCGAGTTCCCCGGTGTGCCGGCGGACCCGGGTGAGCAGGAGCACCGACTCGGCGCCGGTGATGTGCACGCCGCCGGGCGGGGCGAGTTCCGTGCTGCCGCCGGTGACGGCGATCAGGGTCACCCCGGTGTAGGCGCGGTCGCTGCCGGGATAGCGGGCGCGCAGGCTGAGCACGGCGCCCTCGGGGGTGAGCAGCGCGCCGTGCCCGACGCCCAGGGCGAGGGGCGCGCCGGGCAGCCGGTGGTCCAGGCGGATGTCGAGGGTGAGGCCGGGCGCGGTGACCTGCTGGACGACGACGTCGTCCGGGCGGGAGACGAAGACGCGGCTGCTCCAGTCGGCGCACACGGCCGTCGCCTCGCCGGTGGTGAAGTCGACGAAGCGGCGGGCGGGGGCGCCCTGCGTCCGGGCGTGGTCGAGGGCCTGGGGGACGCGCCGGGTGCCGTGGGGGCGGTCCAGCCGGATCTGGAAGGCGGGGTGGAAGGGCTGCACCCACCGCAGGGGCCGGCCGTCGGTGAAGGACTCGGCGGCCGTGTGGTCCCCGGCCAGCAACCGGGTCTGGAGCGTGCCGAGTCGGTCGGCCAGCCGCGGCGGCCGGGCGTGCTCGCCGCCGTTGGGGCGGACCAGGGTGTGGTGGGTGACGACGACCCGGTCGCTGTCCGGATCGCCGAAGACCAGGGCTCCGTGCCGGCCGTTGCCGCTGAGGAAGGCGTCCTCCCAGCGGTCGGCCGGGAGCGGTTCCCAGGTGCCGTGCGCGAGGGCCGGGCGTTCTTCGGTCACGGTCCCAGCACCGCCGCTCCATGGCGTCCGAGCGTGATCCGGTCGGTGACGGCCGCGCCGGTGAGCAGGTCGCGGTGGGCGCCGGGCACATCCACGGCCACCGGTTCGCGCCCGTGGTTGAGCAGGAACAGCAGACCGCCGCGCCGGACCGCTTCGACGCCGGCGGGCAGCCCGTCCAGCACCGGGCGCGCCCCCGCGCCGTCGGTGACGCGGGTGAGCAGCGCGCGCAGCGCGGCGGGCTCGGGGAGGGTGGAGACGTACCAGGCGCGGCCCCGGCGCAGCACGGCGGGCAGCCCGTCCAGTTCGCCGCCCTCGTACGGGACGGTCTCGGCCACGGTGTCGGCGGCCTCGATCTCCTCCGACCACAGCGTCCCGCGCAGACCGCCCGCGCACTCGACGCCCTCTCCCTCCTCCAGCGGCCACCACTCGTGCAGGACGCGGATGCCGAACAGCTCGCGCAGCCGGGCGTCCATGCCGCCCGGGCGGACCCGGTCGTCCTGGTCGGCGACGCCGGTGAGGAAGCCGGCCACGAGCGTGCCGCCGCCCTCGACGTACGCCAGCAGGTTGTCGATCGCGTCGTCGGTGAGCAGGTAGAGCTGGGGGGCTACGACGACCCGGTACGCCGACAGGTCGTGTTCGGGGTGGGCGAAGTCGGTGGTGAGGTGGGCCTCCCAGAGCGCGCGGTGCCAGGCGTGCAGGACGGCGGGGAGGTCGACCAGGGCCGACGGCCGGGCCTCTTGGGAGCCGGCCCACCAGGAGTTCCAGTCGAGCAGGATCGCGACGTCGGCGGTGACCCGGGTGCCCGGTACCGCGCCGGCCAGCCTGCCGAGTTCGGCGCCGAGCCGCTTGACCTCCTTGAAGGCGCGGCCCTCCTCGCCCGCGTGGCCGACCATCGCCGAGTGGAACTTCTCGGCGCCCTGCCGGGACTGGCGCCACTGGAAGTAGCAGACGGCGTCCGCGCCGCGGGCCACGGCCTGGAGTGACCACAGGCGGTTGAGGCCGGGCGGCTTGGGGTGGTTGACGCGGCGCCAGTTGACCGGGCCGGCCGCCTGCTCCATGAGCATCCAGGGGCCGCGGGCCTGGGAGCGGGTGAGGTCCTGGACGAGCGCGCCGTGCTGGGCGCCGAGCGGGTCGCGCGGGTCGGGGTAGAGGTCGACGGAGACGATGTCCTCCTCCTCGGCCCAGCGCCAGCCGTCCTGGCCGGACCAGAGCGGCATGAAGTTGGTGGTGACCGGCAGGTGCGGGGTGTGCCGGCGGACGATGTCGCGCTCGGCGAGGTAGCACTCCAGCAGCATGTCGGAGGTGAAGCGGTGGAAGTCCAGCACCTGGGTGGGGTTCTTCAGGTAGTGGGCGTGCCGCGGGGGCAGGACGCCGTCCCAGCTGTCGTAGCCCTGGCTCCAGAAAGCGGTGCCCCAGGCGGTGTTGAGGGCGTCGAGGGTGCGGTACCTGGCGCGCAGCCAGCGGCGGAAGGCGGCGGCGGCCTCGTCGCCGTAGTCGTAGGTGCAGTACTCGTTGTTGATGTGCCACATGGTGAGGGCGGGGTGGCCGGCGTAGCGGGCGGCCAGGTCCTCGGTGATGGCGGCGGCGTAGCGGCGGTAGGTCGCGCTGGAGTGGGAGAAGTGCTGCCGGCCGCCCCACCACTCGGTGCGGCCGTCGGCGTCGCGGGGCAGGGTGTCGGGGTGCAGGCGGCCCAGCCAGGGCGGCGGCGAGGAGGTGGGGGTGGCGAGGACGACGCCGACGCCGTGCTCGTGCATCAGGTCCATCAGCTTGTCGAGCCGGCCGAACTCCCGTGCCCCCGGGCGAGGTTCGAGGGTGGACCAGGAGAAGACGCCGAGGGTGACGGAGTTGACCCCGGCGTCCCTCATGAGGCGGACGTCCTCGTGCCAGGTGTCCTCGGGCCACTGCTCGGGGTTGTAGTCGCCGCCGAAGAGGACGCGGCCGCGGGTGACGTCGGCGAGGGACGGTCCCGGCGGGAGCGGCCCGTCCGCCGCGCCGGGGCGGGGCGTCTGCATGACATACCTCGTTCCGCGTGAGAGGGGTGGGAGGGCGACCGGTGCGGGGCCGGGGCGCTGTCGTGCCGCGGGTGCGCGGGCGATCACGGCGAAGCCGCGCACCCGGCGCCGGCGGACCCGGCGCCGGCGGACCCGCTCGTGCGGGGGCGCGCGGGGGGCTCAGCCCTTGACCGCGCCGGTCAGCATGCCCTTGCGAAAGTGCTTCTGGACGAAGGGCGACAGCACGGCGACCGGCAGCAGGGCCATCACCATGACGGCCATCTGGATCGCCAGGGGCGACAGCTGGCCGGTGTTGATCTGGGTGGACAGGCCCACCGGCCGCTGCTGCTTTTGCACAAGCTGGATCATGACGTTCTGCAACGGCATCATGTCCTGGTCGGTCAGGTAGATCGACGCGTTGAACCAGGCGCTCCAGTAGCCCACCGCGTAGAAGAGCGTGATCACGGCGAGGACCGCGCGGGACAGCGGCAGGACGATCTTCCACAGGATGCGCCAGTCGCCGGCGCCGTCGATGCGGGCGCTGTCGATGAGCTCCGGCGAGATGCCCATGAAGAACCCGCGCAGCACCAGGATGTTGAAGACGCTGACCGCGCTCGGCAGGATCAGGGCCAGGTAGGTGTCGGTCAGGCCGAGGGCCTGCACGAGCAGGTAGGTGGGGATCAGGCCGGCGCCGAAGAACATCGTGGCGAGCAGGGTCATCAGGATCCAGCGGTGGCCCAGCGAGCCGGTCCGGGACAGGCCGTAGGCGCACAGCACGGACACGGTCATGCTGAAGAGCGTGCCGACGACGGTCACACCGATGCTGACGAGCGCGGCCCGCTGCACCTGGCCGCCGCCGAGCAGTTCGGAGTAGGCGACGAAGGTGAGGTCCTTGGGGATCACCACCAGGCCGCCGGTCTCGTCGATCGTCCTCTTCGAGGACAGGCTCGTGACGACGACGATCCACAGCGGGAAGAGGACCGCCAGGGAGGCCAGGGCGAGGACGAGGCCCTTGGCGCCGAGCCCTGCCCTGCTGGGTCTCTCCTCCCAGACGGGGCGCGGTGGCGCCGCCCAGCGGCCGGGCCCCCTCCCGCTCTTCTCGCTGCGCGGCGCAGTGTCGACGACGGCGGTCACTTCTTGTACACCCCCTGCTCGCCCATGAGGTGGGCGACCTTGTTCGCCACCAGGACGAGGGTCAGTCCGACGACGCCCTTGACGAGACCCGCGGCGGCGGCGTAGCCGAAGTCCTGGTTGCGGATGCCGTTCCACCACACGAAGGTGTCGAGCACCTCGGAGGCGTCCGGCCCCACCGCCTGCCGCTGGAGCAGCAGTTGCTCGAAGCCGACGGTCAGCGCGTCACCGACGCGCAGCACCAGCAGCAGCGCGATCACCGGGCGCAGCGCGGGCAGCGTGATGTGCCACATGCGGCGCCGGCGTCCGGCGCCGTCCATGGCGGCGGCCTCGTAGAGGTCGCCGGGGACGGCGGCGAGCGCGGCGAGGAAGACGATGATGCCCCAGCCCGCGTCCTTCCAGACCATCTGGGCGGTCACCAGGTACTTGAAGATCCCCGGGTCGGTCATGATGTCGAAGCCGCTGTGCCCGTGCTCGCGCAGGGTCTGCGCGATGATGCCGGCGCCGCCGAAGATCTGCTGGAAGACGGTGACGACCAGTACCCAGGAGAAGAAGTGCGGCAGGTACATGATGGCCTGGGCGACCGCCCGGACCCGGGGCCGGACCACGCTGTTGATCAGCAGCGCGAGCAGGATCGGGACCGGGAAGAACAGCACCAGCTGGAGGAGGAACAGCACGAAGGTGTTCTGCACCGCGTGCCAGAACTCCGAGTCGGTGAAGACCCGCTGGAACTGGTCGAGTCCGACCCAGGGGCTCTGCAGCATGGCCACGAAGCCGTTGTCGCTGAGGTAGGGGTCGTAGTCCTGGAAGGCGACCACGTTGCCGAGGATCGGTACGTAGTTGAAGACCAGGAGGAGCAGGACCGCCGGCAGCGTCATCAGGATCAGCGTGCGGTCGCGTCGGAACCGGATGCGCAGCCCGAGCCTGCCCGGGTGTCCGCCCTTCCCTCCGCCGGGTCCTGCGGCGTCGTCGGACGCCGCCGGATCCCGCTCCGCCGTCTTCGCCTCGGCCCTGCCGCGAGGCACCGTGCTGTGTGACACGGCTGTTCTCCTTGCCTCAGCCCCGCGTCCGGTGGACGCCCGGGATCACTTGGCCGAGCCGTTCTCGTCGAGCAGCTTCCTGTACCAGTCGCGCAGGTCGTCGCCGCCCCGCTTCCTCCAGTCGGACACGGCCTGCTGCACGTCGCCGACCTTCTTGCGGCCGCGGATGACGTCGTCCTCGAGCTGCTCGAAGTCGTCGGCCAGGTTGGACCAGCGGCTCGGCTCGGTGATGGTGAGCCCGTAGAAGGAGGACTTCTTGGTGAAGGCGCCCATGCGCTGCTGCCACTCGACCATGCCCCGGGTGACCTCGGGGAAGTCGGGGTGGGCCACGAAGGGGGCCGGGTCGCCGGTGTAGTCGAAGGCGCCGAGGACCTCGTTGACGCCCTTGGTGGTCTTGGTGGGCACGCCGTCCTTCAGGGTGTAGTCGGCGCCCTCGACACCGTAGTTGGTGAGCAGCCACTCCTTGGTGCCGTAGGGCGAGGCGCAGAAGTCGGCGACGGCGAGGAAGTCCTTGATCCGCTGCTCGGACGCCTTCTTGCTGACGAAGGCGAAGATGTTGGCGGGCTGGACCGCCCACAGCAGCGGGTCGCCGCCGTCGTGACTGAAGACGTCCATGGCGGCCATCTCGAACTTCGCGTTCTGCGTGCGCTGTTCGGAGGTCTTGCCGAACCAGTCGGACACGTCCTGGTTGTAGACGAGGAGCTTGCCGGCGGTGAACCGGGTGCTGGCGGGGTTGGTGGTCTTGCCGGCCATGTCGTCGGGGTGGACCACGCCCGCGGCGAACAGCTTGCGGGCCCACTCGACGGCTTCCAGGTACTCCTCGGTCTCCACCCGGTTGACCAGCTTGCCGTCCTTCATGTTCCACCACAGCGCCTTGTCGCTGCCGTTGAGGACGCCGAAGGCGTTGAACGCGGTCCACTTCATGTCGGCGCAGGCCCACACCCCGCCCTTGGCGTCGGTGGCCTCCTTCGCCCAGGCGAGGAACTCGTCCGTGCTCCTGGGCGGTTGCCAGCCCTTCTGGTCGAAGACGTCCTTGCGGTAGAAGGGCGCGATGTTGGTGACGTAGGAGGCGGGCATCGGGATCCCGCGGAGCAGGCCGCCGAAGATGGAGCGCTGCCAGGCGTCGGTGGGCACGGCGGCGAGGTTCGGGTAGGCCTTGACCTTGTCGCCGGACAGGTAGGGGCCGAGATCGGCGAACTTGGCGTTGACGGCGCTGGGGATCTTGCCCATCAGGTTCCAGCCGGGGACGACCACCACGTCCGGGATGTCGCTGGAGGCGAGGACGGCGCCGAGCTTCTCGTCGTAGGTGTTGCCGTCCTGGTTCTGCCAGGTGACCTGGACGCCGATGGCCTCGTTCATGGCCTTGTAGTAGGGGTTGCCGCCGGGCGGAGGGGTGCCCCACAGCGGGGCCATGATCTTCAGCCGGCCGCCGCTGCCGGCCTTGTCCGGCACGGACGCCTTCAGCCGGTCCATGGCGATCGCCTTGGTGAAGCCGGCCGCCGAGCCGTTCTTCGAGGGGATGTCCGGGGCCACCACGCTGGAGGCCACGTAGGACGGGAGGATCTTCTGCGCCGCCCTGCCGGACGTGGTGCCCTCCTTACGGCCTTCCTGGCCACCGCCGCACGCGGCGAGCAGCGGCATCCCCCCGGCCACCGCTGCGGTGACGACCGCCGTGGAGGCGAGGAAGCTTCTCCGGCTGGGGCCGCCGGCTGGGGCGGGGACGGCGTTCGGCGTCATTGCGTCAACCCTTCGTGGCGCACCAAAACACCCGGCGGTGGAGCCGTCGGCTGCGGTGTCTCGATGTCTCGATGTCTCGAGTGGAGCTGGCTGAGCGGAAGCGGTCTCCGTGAGGAACGACCCGCCGCAGGGAGGACGGATCCCGTGAGTCGAAGCGCTTCGATGTTGCTGCGAGGTTAAGTGAACACCTGGGGGCGCACAAGGGCCGGTTCCAAGATTCCTCCGAATCCTCGCGGTCCGAACCGAGTTCGGATGTCCCTCGATATGCGGCCCACGATGCGGAGTTGCCGCCCGGGGATGTCTTGACACCCGACCCCGGGTCGACTGAGCATCGAAGCGCTTCGAAAGAGGCCATCCGCTCCATCGCCAAGGGACCCTCACGTGACCGTACGAACGCCTCACACGCCGCCCTTCCGTGATCCGCGACTGCCGTTCACGAAGCGCATCGACGATCTGCTGGCGCGGCTGACCCTCGACGAGAAGGTCTCCTTCCTGCACCAGTACGTGCCCGCCGTCCCGCGGCTCGGCGTCGGCCCGTTCCGCACCGGGCAGGAGGCACTGCACGGTGTGGCCTGGATGGGCCCGGCGACGGTGTTCCCGCAGGCCGTCGGGCTGGGCGCCACCTGGAACGACGAACTGGTGCGCCGGGTCGGCGAGGCGGTCTCCGAGGAGGTCCGGGCGATGCGCGCCCGGGACGACCGCGTCGGCCTCAACGTCTGGGCGCCGGTCGTCAACCCGCTGCGCCACCCGCTGTGGGGACGCAACGAGGAGGGCTACTCCGAGGACCCGGCGCTGACCTCGGCGATCGCCGTCGCCTACACCCGGGGACTGCGCGGTGACGACCCGACGTACTGGCGCACCGCGCCGGTCCTCAAGCACTGGCTGGCGCACAACAACGAGACCGGACGGGACACCTGCTCGTCCTCGGTGCGCCCGCGGGTCCTCCACGAGTACGACCTGCGCGCCTTCGGCCGGGCGGTCCGGGCGGGCGCGGTGGCCGGCGTGATGCCCGCCTACAACCTGGTCAACGGCCGCCCCAACCACGTCTCACCGCTGCTGCGCGAGCACCTGCGCACCTGGACCGACGAGGACCTGCTGGTCTGCTCGGACGCCGACGCGCCCTCCAACCTGGTGAACTCCGAGCACTACTTCGACACGCACGAGGAGGCCACCGCCGCCGCGCTGCTGGCCGGCGTGGACAGCTTCACCGACCACGGCACGGACTCGTCGGTGATCACCGAGCGGGTGCGGGGCGCGCTGGCGCGGAACCTGCTGACCGAGGCCGACGTGGACGCCGCCGTACGCCGCCAGCTCTCGGTGCGGTTCCGGCTCGGCGAGTTCGACCCGGACCTGGACCCGTACGCGGCCGCGCCCGGCGAGTTCGACACACCGGAACACCGCGCGCTCGCCCAGGAGGCCGCCGAGCAGGCGGTCGTGCTGCTGAAGAACGACGGCCTGCTGCCCCTCGCGCCGGGGACCCCTGGCGACCCGGACGCCCCCGGCCCCCGGATCGCCGTGGTCGGCCTGCTCGCCGACGAGTGCAAGACCGACTGGTACAGCGGCACGCTGCTGCGCAGGTCCACCCCGTTGGGGGGCCTGTACGAGCGGTTCGGCGCCGACCGCGTCGACTTCGCGGAGGGCGTGGACCGGGTCAGGCTGCGCACCCGCTCCGGCGCCTTCCTACACGTCCCGGCCGCCGACGGCGCCGAGGACCGGGTGCGCGGCGCCCAGGGCGCGCTGGATCCCGCGCTGCTGACCGGCCGCACCGACCTGCCGCCGCTGACCACCGGCCCCGTCGGCACCGAACTCGCCCTGGCCGACTGGGGCGGGGGCGTCCTGACGCTGCGCGCGCCCGACGGCCGCTACCTCTCGGTGGCCGAGGACGGCTACCTCCGGGCCGCCGCCGACCAGCCCGGCGGCTGGGTGGTGCAGGAGACGTTCCGCCTGGAACCGCACGGGGAACCCCACGGTGGGCGTCACCTCCTGCGGCACGTCGGAACCGGTCGTCACGTCTGTGTCGCCGCCGACGGCGTGAAGGTCGCCGCGCGGGACGAGGAAGCCGCCGAGGTCTTCGAGCTGGTGGTGACCGAGCGCGGCGAGGACGCGGTGACCCGTGCGGCCGCCGGGGCCGACGTGGTGCTGGTGGTGGCCGGCAACGACCCGCACATCAACGGCCGCGAGACCGAGGACCGTACGACCCTGCGGCTGCCCGGGCACCAGGAGCGGCTGCTGCGCGCCGCCCGCGCCGCCAACCCGGACACCGTACTGGTGCTGGTGTCGGCGTACCCGTACGCGGTGGACCCCGAGCCGCTGCGGGCCGTGCTGTGGACGGCGCACGGCGGCCAGGCGGCCGGCACCGCGCTGGCCCGGGTGCTGGCCGGTGACGTCTCCCCCGCCGGCCGCCTCCCGCAGACCTGGTACGCGGACGACTCGGACCTGCCCGGTCTGCTCGACTACGACGTCATCGGCAGCCGCCAGACCTACCTCTACTTCGAGGGCGGCCCGCTCTTCCCCTTCGGGCACGGGCTGTCGTACGCCTCGTTCGCCTACGGCGACCCGACCGCCCGCGCGGACGGTGGGGCGGTGCGGGTCTCCTGCACGGTCACCAACACCGGGGACGTCACCGCCGACGAGGTGGCCCAGCTCTACCTGCGGGCCGTGCAGCCGTCGGTCCCCCGGCCGCGCCGCGAGCTGGCCGCCCACCGCCGCGTCACCCTCGCCCCGGGCGGCTCGGCCCGGTTGGACTTCGAAGTCCCGCTGTCCGCCTTCGAGTTCTGGGACGTGGCCCAGGGGCGCATGCGCCTGGAGCCGGGACCGTACGAACTCCTGGTCGGCGCCTCCAGCGAGGACATCCGGGTACGCACGGCCATCACCCTCGACGGCGAGCCGGCGGCTCCCCGCCGGGTGCGCGAACGCGGCCTGGAGCCGGCCGACTTCGACGAGCAGTCGGGCGCGGAGATCGTGGACCGGACGAAGGTGTCGGGCGACGCGGTGGCGCCGCTGCCGGGCCGGACGGCCGAACTGGTCTACCGCCACTGCGACTTCGGCAATGGCGTCACGGAGGTGAGCGCCGAACTGGCGGGCGAGGGCGTCGTCGAGGTGTCCCTGGACGGCGGCCCGGCACTGGCGGTGATCGCCCTGGCCACGCCCACGTCGGGGCCGTACGACTACACCGCCTGCGGCGCCGCGCTCGCCGCCGCCGGTGTGCACGACCTCCACCTCAGGCTGCGCGGCCCGCTGCGGATCGCGCACGTCGGCTTCTCCGGTTGAGGGTCCGGAGCAGGCCGGCGGACGGCGACGGCCGGAGTCCCCGCACAGCGGACTCCGGCCGTCGCCCTGATCGGCCGGCCGGCCCTCACCGGGCCGGCCGGCCGCCGGGTGTCACAGCGCCAGACCGGTCAGCACCAGGACCCGCTCGTAGGTGTAGTCGTCCATCGCGAACCGCACACCCTCGCGGCCCACGCCGGACTGCTTGACGCCGCCGTACGGCATCTGGTCGGCGCGGTAGGACGGGACGTCGCCGACGACCACGCCACCGACCTCCAGCTCGCGGTGGGCACGGAAGGCGGTCTGCAGGTCGTGGGTGAACACGCCCGCCTGGAGGCCGTACTTGGAGTCGTTGACCGCGGCGAACGCGGCCGCCTCGCCGTCCACCTTCTGCACGGTCAGCACCGGCCCGAAGACCTCCTCGCAGGAGATCGTCACGTCCGCCGGCACGTCGGCGAGGACGGTCGGCGCGTAGGAGGCGCCGTCCCGCTTGCCGCCGGTGAGCAGGGTGGCGCCGGCGTCGACGGCCTCCCGCACCCAGGACTCCACGCGCTTGGCGGCGTCCTCGCTGACCAGCGGGCCGACGTCGGTCCTGGCGTCGGACGGGTCACCGGTGACCTGGGCCTCGACCGCGGCGACGACGCGCGGCAGCAGCCGCTCGTACACCGAGGCGTCGGCGATCACGCGCTGCACGGAGATGCAGGACTGGCCGCCCTGGTAGTTGGAGAAGGTGGCGATGCGGTTCGCGGCCCAGTCCAGGTCCGCCTCGCTCGCCCAGTCGGCGAGGACGACGGCCGCGCCGTTGCCGCCCAGCTCCAGGGTGCAGTGCTTGCGCGGCACGGAGTCCATGATCGCGTAGCCGACCTTCTCCGAACCGGTGAAGGAGATGACCGGCAGCCGCTCGTCCTGGACCAGGGCCGGCATCTTCTCGTTGGCGACCGGCAGGATGCTCCAGGAACCGGCCGGCAGGTCGGTCTCGGCCAGCAGCTCACCGAGGATCAGACCGGACAGCGGGGTGGCCGGGGCCGGCTTGAGGATGATCGGGACACCGGCGGCGATGGCCGGGGCGACCTTGTGCGCGCACAGGTTCAGCGGGAAGTTGAACGGCGCGATGCCGAGGACGACGCCCTTCGGGAAACGGCGGGTCAGGGCGAGACGGCCCTGGCCGCCGCCGTCGGTGTCGAGGCGCTGGGCCTCGCCGCCGTTGAACCGGCGGGCCTCCTCCGCGGCGAACCGGAACACCGACACCGCGCGCCCTACCTCGCCGCGCGCCCACTTGATCGGCTTGCCGTTCTCGGCGGAGATCAGCTGCGCGATCTCCTCGGTGCGCTCGACCAGGCGCTTGCCGACGTGGTCCAGGGCGGCGGCCCGGACGTGGGCCGGGGTGGCGGCGAACTCGTCCAGCACGGCGTGCGCGGCGGCCACGGCCTCCTCGACCTGGGCGTCGGACGGCACGCTGACCGTGCCGACCAGCCGGCCGTCCCACGGGGAGGAGACGTCGAAGGTGTCCTCGCCGGTGGCCTGGCGGCCGGCGAGCCAGAAGGCGGTGGTGGAAGTCATGTACGAGTCCCGGCCCTTCCGCGTCGGAGGTGTCTGCTTGCGTCGTCAACGGTAGGGCGGGGGCGACCCGGGAGCGCTTGTCCGGGGTGGAGCAGTGGGGGGCGGGGGTGCGCCGGTTTGGCGTACGCCCGCTCGCGGCGGACCGGGCGCGCGCCCCGCCGCGACGGGCCGGGCCGGCGCCCGTTCATACCGGGCCGGGACCGGGACTGTCCTCGCCGGTCCGCGCCCGCCGCCCTTGCCGGCCCGCGCCCGCTCGCCAGGCCGGACCCGCGCCCGCTCTTGCCCGGCCGGGCTCACTCCCGTCGGGCCGGGCGACGCCGCCGTGGCCGCGGGCCGGGGTCCGCGGCTACTCGGTGGAGGTGGCCTTCAGCGCCAGCCACAGCTCCATCCGTACGTCCGGATCGTCCAGCGAGCGCCCGAGGATCTCCTCGACCCGGCGCATCCGGTAGCGCAGTGTGTGCCGGTGCACGCCCAGGTCGGCTGCGGCCGCGTCCCACTGGCCGTGCCGGGAGAGCCAGGCCCGCAGCGAGGCCACCAGGTCGCCGCGGCCGGTCGCGTCGTGCTCGTACAGCGCCCGCAGGAGCCCGTCCGCGAACGCCCGCACCGCGTCGTCCGCCAGCAACGGCAGCACGGACCCCGACGCCAGCTGCTCGTGCTCGACGAGCACCCGCCCGCGCCGCCGCGCCACCGACAGCGCCTGCTCGGCCTGCTTGTAGGCGGCGGCCGCGGCGATCGGCCCGGCCGGTGCCGACAGCCCCACGACCAGCTCGTCCTCCTCGCCGGCGGTCCGTTCGGACACGGCGGCCCGCGCCGCCTCCAGCGCGGCGGCGTACTCCGCGCACGCGGCGACGGCCGCGCTGCCGTCCCCGGCGAGCACCACCAGCCGCTCCCCGTCGGGCACGACCAGCACCGCCTCGCCGGAGCGGGCGGCCGCCGCCTCCGCGACCTCGGCCAGGCCGGCGAGCGGGTCGCCCCCGGTGCCGGGCGCGGCGGGCGCCGCGGCCGAGGCGGGCCTGGCGGCCTGCACCCGCGCGTGCCCGTCGGCGTGCGCCCGCGCGGCCGACGCCGAGGCCGACTCGGCGACGATCACCCGGAAGGGCGCGTCCAGCAGGCCGCCGTACAGATCCCCGGCGACGGCCCGGGCGTGGTCGGGCTGTCCGGCGAGCAGCATGCGCAGCACGGCCGCGCCGATCCGCTGCTCGGCGGCGTGCAGCGAGCGTGAGCGTTCGGTGGTGAGGGTCAGCAGGGCTATGGCGGAGTGGACGGCGTACCGCTCGGCGGTCCCGAGCGGCGCGGCGGTGCCGACGGCGAGGGCGGCGCGCGGGCGCCGTCCGGTGCCGATGGAGTGCAGTTCGACGCGGTCCTCGGTCTCCGGGCCGCCGACCACGGCGGAGGCGGGTGCGGGCCGGTCGCGCAGCCGTTCGACGTCGGCGGTGAGCCGGGCGGCCCTGCGGACCGCCCACTCGGGCGCGGTGGCCACGACGGCGCCCGAGGCGTCGTAGAGGGCCGCCCAGCCGTCGACCTGGGCGGCGAGCGCGGCGAGCAGTCCCTCCGGCCCGGCGTTCAGGGCCTGCCTGGTCAGTTCCCGCTGGGCGGCGAAGCCCGCCGTGACCGCCCGGTACTGGTCGGCGGCGATGGCCGCCGACACCGCCTTGCTGATGGCCAGGAACGGGGTGCGCCGGGGCACCTCCAGCAGCGGCAGGCGCTCGGCCTCGGCCGCGTCCACGAGCGCCTCGGGAATCTCGTCGTAGTTGACCCCGACGGCGAAGCCGAGCCCCACCACCCCTGCTCCGGCCAGCCGCTTCACGTAGCGGCGCATGGCCTCCGGGTCCTCCGCGTCCAGTTTGAGCGCGGTGATCAGCAGCAGCTCGCCGCCCTCCATGTACGGCACGGGGTCGGCGAGCTCGCTGACGTGCGCCCAGCGGACGGGTACGTCCAGGCGGTCCGCGCCCGCGCGCACGGTCAGTTTGAGCGCGGAGTGGTGGACGAGCGAGGCGAGCGTCGGGGGCATGAGGCCTTCAGGGTCTGCGGAGAGTGCGGGACGGCGGGACCGGATGACGCGGAGACCGCGTGATCATTGTGTTGTTTTGGCCGTCACGTATGAAGGCCCTATGCCGATTCTGCCTCACCGTACGGTCATCGGGAGCCGGCCCGTCCGGTTGTCCGGATCGGGTCGGGGCGGTCCGGCCCCCTCCGGGCGGCGAGGTGCGGGCCGGACGTACGGACGCGGCGCGCGGACCAGCGTGGACCGGACCACCGGGTTCGGCCCGGGACCGGAGCGGGCCGGGCGACCGGACCCGGGCCGGACGACCGGGTTCCGGCCGAACGGCTGATCCCGGCCGAACAGCGGACTCAGGCCGGACAGCAGACTCCGGCCGGACAGCAGACTCCGGCCGGACGACCGGGTTCCGGTCGAACGACGGGCCGGACGGCCGACCGGATCGCGTCGGCCGGATCGCGTCGGCCGGACGCCCCTGACCCACCGGATGTCCCTGGCCGGCCGGGCCCGCCCGGCCGTCCGGTTCAGCCCCGCAGGTCCACCAGCAGCGGCGGCGCGTGTTCGCCCCGCACGCTGGTCAGCGACAGCACCGCGTGTCCCGGCGGGACCTCGTGGGCCAGCTGGGAGGCGGACCAGCGCTCCCGCTCGACCTGCTTGGTGGTCACGGCGTCCGTGGTCACGGCCTTCCCGGTGACCAGTTTGCGCAGGGCGTGGATGGCGCGGGTCATCGGCTGGTCGGCGAAGACGGTGTGCTTGGCGACCTCCTTGGTCTCCACCCACTCGGTGCCCCACGCGTGCGCGAACCGGCTGCCGTCCCAGGTGGTCACCCCGGCCAGCGCCATCCGGCAGCCGACGGCGCCCAGCAGCGGGCCGTGCAGCGCCTCGGGCACGTCGGCGATCGTGCGCAGCGCGAGGACGACCCCGGCGTTCTGGGCGCGCAGCCGCTGGACGCGGCGCACCGACTCCGGGGTGACGGCGCCGGTGGCGTCGTCGAGGACCAGGAAGGCGGAGTGGGAGCGCCGGGTGTCCCGTACGACGGTGTGGAACTGGGCCAGGACCAACCGGGTGATCAGCCGGGACGCCTCCTCGTGCCCGCGCTCGGGCAGGTCGACGCGGACCCGCAGCGGGTGGTGGGCGACCGCTCGCAACGAGAACGGCCGGCCGCCGCCGCCCGCGCCGAAGAACTCGGCGAAGACCGGCCGGTCGAGGAGTGCGAGCCGGTCGGCGAGCGCCCGGCCCGCGTCGGCGGCGCTCCCGGCCTGCCGCATCCGGGCGTCGAGCTCGCGGCGCATCGCGGCGTGCTCGTCGGCGGCGAGTCCGGCGCGCAGGGCGGCCAGTGACCCCGGGTCGCCCTCCAGCAGTTCGCGCAGCACGGGCAGCGACGGGAAGCGCCCGTGCACCGCCCGGTAGGGGCCGAGGAGCTGGGCGAGCGCGGTGGCCGCGCTCTGGCCGCCCACGCCGTCGAGGTCGCCGACCAGCGCCTCGGCGAGGAAGGCGGCCGCCTCGTCGGGATCGTCGGACTCCGCGTACGGATCGAGGTCGTGGACGGAGGCCGGGTCGCCGATCCGGACCACCACGTCGTAGGCCGAGTCCCGGCCGAGCGGCGCCCCGGCGGCGGATACGGCTACCACCGCGCACCCGCCGGTGAGCGCCTGCAACGCGAGCGCCTCGGTGACGGGCTCGGTGACGTGCCGGGTCTTGCCCGAACCGGGCGGGCCGACCAGGAGCAGCGAGGTGCCCAGCGTCTCCGGCCCGACGGCCGCGCCCGCGTCGTGGTAGGCGCGCGGCGCCCGTTCCCCGGCCACCCAGCGTCCGAGCCGCACCTGCGCCTGGAGCAGGTCGTGCCGGGCGGTGCGGCCCGGCAGGTCGCGGGCGCCGGACGGGTGCAGCCAGGCGGCGGCGCCGTGCCGCAGCACGGTGTCGGTGAAGGCGGCCAGGCTCGCGGTGGAGCGGGCCTCGGTCCAGGCCCGCTCCACCCGGGCGCAGTCCACGTCGGTCATCCGGCCGCCGCCCACCTCGGCGGTCAGCAGGTCGGCGGCCTGGTACTGCCCGGCGTGCCGCAGTTCGGGCCACTGGGAGCGGGGCAGGTCGGCGGGCGGCGGCACGGCGGGGTCGGTGGCGGCGCGGCGGCGCGCGGCGATCTCCCTGGCGTATCCCCACCAGCCGCCGACGCGGGCGAACGGCCACACCACCAGCGCGGTGATCAGCGCGTACAGCGTGTCGGTGAAGAGCTGGGAGGTGAACAGGTCGTAGCCGCCGGAGATCAGCACGACCAGCGAGAAGACCGGGTCGACGACGGGCAGCGGGTCCCAGCCCACCAGCGGGAAGGCGCCCGGGAAGACCAGGCTGAGGGCGCCGAGGGCGCCCACGGCGGCGAACCCGGCACGGCCGGGCTGCGGACGGCGGGCCACGAAGTGGCGGACGACCTCGGGCCAGCTGCCCAGCCGCCCGACGGCGTAGACGAGCACGGCGAAGAAGAGGCCGTCGTAGACCACCCGGGCCTCGCGGCCCTCCATCCCCTTGGGCGAGACGGTGCCGCCCCACCACCAGTCGGAGGGGGTGAACAGCCGCAGCGGGGCCGATTCGTACGGCAGCGCGCCCTGCCGCCACAGGGACCACACGAGCAGGGCCACGACCAGCGGGATCAGCAGCCCGACGACGGTGATCGAGGGCAGCCGGTCCGGGCCGTCCGCGCCCTTGGGCGGGCGGTGCCCGAAGCGCCAGATGCCGGGCGCGGCGGCCGGGCGCGGCGTGTCGAGCCAGTCCGCGACGGCGGAGCGGGGGGCGGCCGGCCGCGCCGGGAGCGGCTGCCGCCCGTACGCGTCCGGCGCCGTCGGAGGACGCTCGGGCCGGGGCGGCACGGCGCCGGGGTGCGACGGCACGCCGGCGGCGTCCCGGGGCGCCGCCGGGCGCGGCACGGGATGCGCGTGCTTCGGATGCGTGCCCCGGGCGTCCTGCGTCCCGTCGTCCATCTCCCGTGCCCCCTGACCAGCCGCGCGGTCCGCCGTTCCGTCCACCATCAGCGAGTCAATCTAACGCCCCGGCAAGGGGAGTTCACGGATCGCGCGCCAAGGCACCCGCCGGGGCGTCGCCGCTTCGCCCGTTCCGCCCCGCGCTCACGCCCCTCTCCTCTATGTCCATCGCGGACAACCGCGAGCGCCGACAACGCCCACATGGAGCATGCCCAGCCCTCTTCCGCCGCCCTAACCTGCGAGAAAAGAGGAAAGCGTCCGGAAAACGCCCTCGTACGCATCCGGTGCACACCCCCTGCGTCCGGGCCGTACGCACCACGCAAGATCTCATCAGGGAGCCCCCCATGACCGCACTTGAGCAGGAGCGCCGCGTCGTCACCGCCATCCCCGGCCCGAAGTCGCAGGAGCTGCAGGCCCGCCGTACGGCCGTGGTCGCGCAGGGCGTGGGCTCCACGCTGCCGGTCTTCGTCACCCGCGCGGGCGGCGGCATCATCGAGGACGTCGACGGCAACCGGATCATCGACTTCGGTTCCGGCATCGCCGTGACCAGCGTCGGCGCGTCCGCCGAGGCGGTCGTACGCCGCGCCTCCGCGCAGCTCGCCGACTTCACCCACACCTGTTTCATGGTCACGCCGTACGAGGGCTACGTGGCCGTCGCCGAGGCGCTGGCCGAGCTCACGCCGGGTGACCACGCGAAGAAGTCGGCCCTGTTCAACAGCGGCGCCGAGGCGGTGGAGAACGCCGTCAAGATCGCGCGCGCCTACACCAAGCGCCAGGCGGTCGTGGTCTTCGACCACGGCTACCACGGCCGTACGAACCTGACCATGGCGCTGACGGCGAAGAACATGCCGTACAAGCACGGCTTCGGCCCGTTCGCCCCCGAGGTCTACCGCGTCCCGGTCGCCTACGGCTACCGCTGGCCGACCGGCCCGGAGAACGCCGGGCCGGAGGCCGCCAAGCAGGCCATCGACCAGATCAGCAAGCAGGTCGGCGCGGACAACGTCGCCGCGATCATCATCGAGCCGGTGCTGGGCGAGGGCGGCTTCATCGAGCCGGCCAAGGGCTTCCTGCCCGCGATCCGCCAGTTCGCCGCCGACAACGGCATCGTCTTCGTCGCCGACGAGATCCAGTCCGGCTTCTGCCGCACCGGCCAGTGGTTCGCGTGCGAGGACGAGGGCATCGTCCCCGACCTGATCACCACCGCGAAGGGCATCGCCGGCGGTCTGCCGCTGGCCGCCGTGACCGGCCGCGCCGAGATCATGGACGCCGCGCACGCGGGCGGCCTGGGCGGCACCTACGGTGGAAACCCGGTCGCCTGCGCGGGCGCGCTGGGCGCGATCGAGACCATGAAGGAGCTCGACCTCAACGCCAAGGCGAAGAACATCGAGGCGATCATGAAGGCCCGCCTGGGCGCCATGGCCGAGAAGTTCGACGCCATCGGCGAGGTCCGGGGCCGCGGCGCGATGATCGCGATCGAGCTGGTCAAGGACCGCGGCACCAAGGAGCCGAACCCGGAGGCGGCCGGCGCGCTGGCCAAGGCCTGCCACGCCGAGGGCCTGCTGGTCCTGACCTGTGGCACCTACGGCAACGTCCTGCGCTTCCTGCCCCCGCTGGTCATCGGGGACGACCTGCTGAACGAGGGCCTGGACATCATCGAGCAGGCGCTCGCGCGCATCTGAGCGCCCGGCCCGCCCGACGGGCGGACCGGCGGCAGACGGTGTGAAGAAGGTGTGCGAGGAGGATGGCGGGTCGCCGTTCCCGCTGTTCTCCGCCCCTGACCTGCCGTAGGTTCTCACCAGATGAGAGATACACCCGCCCACAGGGGACTGTGGGCGAGACCGGGTCGCGGCCTCCCCAGCTTCGGCCTGGTCGTGCCTCGCGCACAACCGGGGCCCCCGGGCTCCGGATCTCCTCACCGATCGGACAGTCGCCGCCCCAAACCCCCCGGGGCGCGCGACGTTCCGTTCCGATCAGGCCGGTCACGGAAACTCGGAACGGCCACCTCCGAAGGGCCGACGCAGACCCCCCCTTTGCGCCGGCCCTTCGTCATGTCCGCGCGCGGCCGCGGAACCGGACGGCGGACGCGCGCCCGCCCGGACGCAGACCCGCATGGGCGAACGCCCGGGCGAGGCGGCCGCGGCCCGCTTGTGCCGCACGTCGCCGCCCGTCCGCCCGCCCGGTCCGGCGGGCGGACGGACGGCGACGTGCGGCCCGGGCCGGGCGGACCTGCGAAGCTGGGTGCGTGTCGATCCCCCGCGACCAGGACATCGGGCAGGCGCCCGCGAGGACGGACGGACCACGCCCCGACGCGGGGCGGCCGGCCCGGGGCCCGGTGCCGCGCCTCGCCCTCGTCGCGGTCCCGGCCGCCCTCTTCGCGCTGATCACCTGGCAGGTCGTCGGCAAGGGGCCGCTGCTCGCCGCGGACCGGCGGGCCAGTCGTGCGCTGATCGAGCCCGACCGAGCCTCCGAGCTGCTGTCCGACCTCGGGAACGTGCAGATCGCCGTGCCGGCGCTGATCCTCGTGCTGGGGTACGTCGCCTGGCGGGGCCTCAGGGCGGGGGCGGGGCGCTGGTGGGCGGCTCCCCTCGCCGCGGCCGTGCTCATGGCGCTGCTGCCGGCCGTCGTCGTGCCGCTCAAGGACTGGACCGGGCGGCACGGGACCTCCGCCGTGCCGCCCGGTGCCGGGTACTACCCGTCGGGGCACACCGCCACCGCCGTCGTCGCCTACGGGGGTGCGGCGCTCGTCCTCCTTCCGTGGCTGCGTACGGCACGAGCGCGGCGCGTCGCCCTCGGGCTCTGCGCCGCGCTCGTGCTCGCGGTGTCCTACGGGCTGGTGCGGCGCGGCTACCACTGGCCACTGGACGTGGTGGCCGGCTGGTGTCTGGGAGCCGTGCTGCTCTCCGCCCTGTGGCTGGTGATCCGGCGGCTCAGCCGAAGTAGGCGTCGAAGTTCTTCTGGAAGGCGTAGCCGTTGTAGCGGTCCCAGTTGACCGACCAGGTCATCAGGCCGCGCAGGGCGGGCCAGGTGCCGTGGGTGGTGTAGGAGCCGCAGTTGGTCTTCTTGGTCAGGCAGTCCAGGGCCTTGTTGACCTCGGCGGGGGCGACGTAGCCGTTGCCCGCCTGGGTGGAGGCCGGCATGCCGATGCCGACCTGGTCGGGACGGAGCGGCGGGAACATGTTGTTCGCGTCGCCGGCCACCGGGAAGCCCGTCAGGAGCATGTCCGTCATGGCGATGTGGAAGTCCGCGCCGCCCATGGAGTGGTACTGGTTGTCCAGCCCCATGATCGAGCCCGAGTTGTAGTCCTGGACGTGGAGCATGGTCAGGTCGTCGCGCAGGGCGTAGATCACCGGGAGGTACGCGCCGCACCGCGGGTCCTGGCCGCCCCACTTGCCCGTGCCGTAGTACTGGTAGCCCATCTGCACGAAGAAGGTCTCCGGGGCCATGGTCAGCACGAACTTGGAGCCGTACTTGGCCTTCAGGGTCTTCAGGGCCGAGATCAGGTTGACGACCACCGGGGTCGTCGGGTTCTTGAAGTCCGTGTCGCCCGTGTTCAGGGACAGGGAGTGGCCCTCGAAGTCGACGTCCAGGCCGTCGAGGCCGTACTCGTCGATGATCTTGGAGACCGAGGAGACGAAGGTGTCCCGCGCCGCCGTCGTGGTGAGCTGCACCTGGCCGTTCTGGCCGCCGATGGAGATCAGGACCTTCTTGCCGGCCGCCTGCTTGGCCTTGATGGCGGCCTTGAAGTCGGCGTCGCTCTCCACGCTCGGGCACTCGGTGACCGGGCAGCGGTTGAAGCGGATGTCGCCGGAGGTCACCGAGGTCGGCTCGCCGAAGGCCAGGTCGATGATGTCCCAGCTGTCGGGGACGTCGGCCATGCGGGTGTAGCCGGAGCCGTTGGCGAAGCTGGCGTGCAGGTAGCCGACCAGCGCGTGGGCCGGCAGGCCGGAATCGCCGCCCCCGCCGGGGCCGCCCGGGTTCGGGGAGGTCGTCGCCGTCACCGCCGCCGACTTCGCGGACTCGCCCGCGTCGTTCACCGCCGTGACCTGGAAGCTGTAGGCCGTGGCGGCGGTCAGGCCGTTGATCGTCGCCGAGGTGCCCGTCACCGTCTGGACCTTCGCGCCGTCGCGGTAGACCGCGTAGCCCGTCGCGTCCGCCACGGGCGACCAGGACAGGGCCACGCTGGTGGCGGTGACCGTGCCGGTCTTCAGACCGGCGGGCGCGGCGGGCGGCTGCTGGGTGGTGCCGCCGCCCGGGCCGACGAGCGAGATGTCGTCGGCGTAGTAGGCGCCCGTGCCGTACCAGCCGTGGGTGTAGATGGTGACCTTGGTGGTGCTCGCGCCGGTGCGGAAGGTGGTGGAGAGCTGCTGCCAGTCGGCGGCGGACTGGGTCCAGTTGTAGACGTCGGTGGTGCCGGTGCCGCTGGCGCCGAGGTAGACGTAGGAGCCGCGGACGTAGCCCGAGAGCGTGTACTGCGAGTTGGGCTGGACGGACACCGTCTGCGCGCACTGGGCGTTGTCGCTGCCGGCCGGGGTGGCCTGCAGCGCGGCCGTGCCGGCGTGGACGGGGCTGGTCACGGTCTTTCCGGTGGCCGTGCAGGTCCAGCCGTCGAGGCCGGACTCGAAGCCGCCGTTGCGCGCGAGTTCCGCGTCGGCCGCCTGGGCGGCCGAGGAGAGCGCGGTGATGCCGGGTGCGGCCAGGAGCGTGGCCGTGAACGCGGCGAGCAGTCGGCGCCGAGCTGGTCTGTGTCTGTCGCGAACCACAAGTGCCTCCGGGCAGGGGGGAATTGGAGGGTGGGGCGCGGCACAATTTGGTCCAGACCAATTCGGTTGTCAAGACCTGTGGCAGCGCCCGCCCGCTTCACCCGGACATGGGGGGACCTCCCCGCCCGGCACGGACGCCGGTCGCGCCGGGCCGGCGGGGAGGTCCGTTCACGCCGTCCGGTTCAGCTGTCGAAGCCCAGGCCCAGCTTGTCCATCGTCCGCAGCCACAGGTTGCGCCGGCCGCCGTGCGCGTCGGCGCGCGCCAGCGACCACTTGGTGAGCGCGATGCCGGTCCAGGCCAGCGGCTCGGGCGGGAAGGGCAGCGGCTTGCGGCGGACCATCTCCAGCTCGGTGCGCTCGGTGCGCTCGCCGGACAGCAGGTCCAGCATCACCTCGGCGCCGAAGCGGGTCGCGCCGACGCCCAGGCCCGTGTACCCGGCCGCGTACGCCACCTTGCCCTGGTGGGCGGTGCCGAAGAACGCCGAGAAGCGCGAGCAGGTGTCGATCGCGCCGCCCCAGGTGTGCGTGAAGCGGACGCCCTCCAGCTGCGGGAAGCAGGTGAAGAAGTGCCCGGCGAGCTTGGCGTAGGTCTCCGGGCGGTCGTCGTACTCGGCGCGCACCCGGCCGCCGTAGGGGTAGACCGCGTCGTAGCCGCCCCACAGGATCCGGTTGTCGGCGGAGAGCCGGAAGTAGTGGAACTGGTTCGCCGAGTCCCCGAGGCCCTGGCGGTTCTTCCACCCGATGGAGGCCAGCTGCTCCGCCGTCAGCGGCTCGGTCATCATGGCGTAGTCGTAGACCGGGACCGTGTAGGAGCGGACCCGCTTGACCAGGTTCGGGAAGATGTTGGTGCCCAGGGCGACCTGGCGGGCCCGGACCCGTCCGTACGGGGTGCGCACCGCCATCCCGGCGCCGTACGGCTTCAGGGTGAGCGCGGGGGTGTGCTCGTAGACGCGTACGCCCAGACGCAGGCACGCCTGCTTCAGGCCCCAGGCGAGCTTGGCCGGGTGGATCATGGCGACGCCCCGGCGGTCCCAGAGGCCGGCCTCGAAGGTGGGTGAGGCGACCTGTTCGCGCACGGCGTCCCGGTCCAGGAACTCGATGCCCTCGGCCAGGCCCTTGTGCTCCAGCTCCGCGTGCCAGTCCCTCAGTTCCCACGCCTGGTACGGCTCGGTGGCGACGTCGATCTCACCGGTGCGTTCGAACTCGCAGTCGATCGAGTGGCGGGCGACCGTCTCCTCGATGGCGTCGAGGTTGCGGGCGCCCAGCTCCTCCAGCTTGTGGATCTCGTCGGGCCAGCGGGTGAGGCCGTTGGCCAGGCCATGGGTCAGGGAGGCGGCGCAGAAGCCCCCGTTGCGGCCGGAGGCGGCCCAGCCCGCCTCGCGGCCCTCCAGCAGCACCACGTCCGTCCCCGGGTCGCGCTCCTTGGCGATCAGCGCGGTCCACAGCCCGCTGTAGCCGCCGCCGACGACCAGCAGGTCACAGGTTTCGGCGCCGGTCAGGGCCGGCTCGGGGCGGGGCCTGCCGGGGTCGTCGAGCCAGTACGCGACCGGCTGGGCTTCGGAAAGCGACTTGGTCCAACGGGTCATGGCACCAGGGGCCATGATTTCAACTCCCTACAGGGTTTTGGCAGTCATGCCTTCTGCTTGTTGCGGCGATTTCCGATGACCATGGAAGTCAGCACGAACAGTACGGCGACCGCGAACATCGCGGTGCCGATGACATTGATCTGAACGGGTGTGCCACGCTGCGCCGAGCCCCAGACGAACATGGGGAAGGTGACGGTGGAGCCCGCGTTGAAATTGGTGATGATGAAATCGTCGAAGGAGAGCGCGAAGGCGAGCAGCGCGCCCGCGGCGATTCCGGGTGCCGCGATCGGCAGGGTGACCCTGAGGAACGTCTGCAGCGGGCCGGCGTAGAGGTCCTGCGCGGCCTGCTCCAGCCTCGGGTCCATCGACATCACACGCGCCTTGACGGCGGTGACGACGAAGCTGAGGCAGAACATGATGTGGGCGATCAGGATGGTCCAGAAGCCCAGCTGAGCACCCATGTTGAGGAACAGGGTGAGCAGCGAGGCGGCCATGACAACCTCGGGCATCGCCATCGGCAGGAAGATCAGCGAGCTCACGGCGCCGCGGGCGCGGAAGCGGTAGCGGACCAGTGCGAACGCGATCATCGTGCCGAGGACGGTGGCGCCGAGGGTCGCCCACACGGCTATCTGAAGGCTGAGGGAGAGCGAGCCGCACATTCCGGCGACGCCGCACGGGTCCTTCCAGGCGTCGGTGGAGAAACGCTGCCACTCGTAGTTGAAGCGGCCCTTCGGTCTGTTGAAGGAGAACACGGTGACGATGATGTTCGGCAGCAGCAGATAACCGAGCGTGAACAGTCCGGCGATGACGACGAGACGGCGCTTGAGCCAGTTGGCGAAGGGCATTTAGACCAGGTCCTCCGTCCCGGACCGGCGGATGTAGACGGTGACCATGACGAGGATCGCGGCCATGAGGATGAAGGAGAGGGCCGCGGCCGTCGGATAGTCGAGGACCCGAAGGAACTGCGACTGGATGACGTTGCCGACCATGCGGGTGTCCGTGGAACCGAGCAGGTCGGCGTTGACGTAGTCGCCGGCCGCCGGGATGAAGGTCAGCAGGGTGCCGGAGACCACGCCCGGCATCGACAGCGGGAAGGTGACCTTGCGGAAGGTGGTGACGGGCCTGGCGTACAGGTCGCCGGCCGCCTCGTGCAGCCGCCCGTCGATGCGCTCCAGCGAGGTGTAGAGCGGCAGGATCATGAACGGCAGGAAGTTGTACGTCAGACCGCACACCACCGCGAGCGGGGTGGCGAGGACCCGGTCGCCCGCGGTCCAGCCGAGCCAGTTGGTGACGTCCAGGACGTGCAGCGTGTTGAGGGCGCCGACGACCGGGCCGCCGTCCGCGAGGATCGTCTTCCAGGCCAGGGTGCGGATCAGGAAGCTGGTGAAGAACGGCGCGATCACCAGGATCATGATCAGGTTGCGCCAGCGGCCGGCGCGGAAGGCGATCAGGTACGCGAGCGGGTAGCCGAGCAGCAGGCACAGGACGGTCGCGGAGGCCGCGTACAGGACCGAGCGGACGAACTGCGGCCAGTACTCCGACAGCGCGTCCCAGTAGGTCGCGAAGTGCCAGGTGACCTTGTAGCCCTGCTCCAGGGAGCCGGTCTGCACCGACGTGGACGCCTGGTAGATCATCGGCAGGGCGAAGAAGACGACCAGCCAGAGGATGCCGGGCAGCAGCAGCCAGTACGGCGTGAGGCGGCCGCGCCTGCGCGGGGCCCTGGCCTCGGTGGCGGTGGGCGCGAGCGGGGGCGGCGCCTCGGTGAGTGCGGCCATCAGGCGGCCTCCTCCTCGACGCTGTCGGCTCCGGCGACGCCCGTCGTCCCGGCGAGCGGGGACTGGGCGGCGTCCAGGCCGAAGGTGTGCGCCGTGCTCCAGTGCAGGACGACCTCGGCGCCGGGGACCAGGCGGGGGTCGCGGTCGACGTTCTGCACGTAGACCTCGAAGTCGGAGCAGACCGGGCTGTCGACGACGTACTGGGTGGAGACGCCGATGAAGCTGGACTCGGCGATCCGGCCGGTGATGCGGTTGCGGCCCTCGGGGATCGTGCCGGCGTCGTCGGCGTGGCTGAGGGATATCTTCTCCGGGCGGACGCCCACCAGCACCTTGCCGCCGGCCGTCGCCGGGGCGGAACATCGCGCGGCCGGCAGACGGAGTTTGCCGCCGCCCGCCTTCACGACCACCTCGTCACCGCTCCTCGCGTCGACCTCGGCCTCGACGAAGTTGGAGGTGCCGAGGAAGTTGGCGACGAACGTGGTCCGCGGGTTCTCGTAGAGGTCGGCGGGCGAGCCGAGCTGCTCGACCCGGCCCGCGTTCATCACGGCGACCGTGTCGGCCATGGTCATGGCCTCCTCCTGGTCGTGGGTGACGTGCACGAAGGTGATGCCGACCTCGGTCTGGATGCGCTTGAGCTCGAGCTGCATCTGGCGGCGCAGCTTCAGGTCGAGGGCGCCGAGCGGTTCGTCGAGCAGCAGCACCTTGGGGTGGTTGATCAGCGCGCGGGCCACGGCGACGCGCTGCTGCTGGCCGCCGGAGAGCTGGTGCGGCTTCTTGCGCGCCTGCTCGCCGAGCTGCACCAGGTCGAGCATCTCCTCGACCTGCTTCTTCACGCTCTTGATGCCGCGCCGGCGCAGACCGAAGGCGACGTTCTCGAAGATGTCGAGGTGCGGGAAGAGGGCGTAGGACTGGAAGACGGTGTTCACCGGGCGCTTGTACGGCGGCAGGTGGGTCACGTCCTGGTCGCCGAGGTGGACGGTGCCCCCGGTGGGCTCCTCCAGGCCGGCGATCATGCGCAGGGTGGTGGTCTTGCCGCAGCCGGAGGCGCCGAGCAGGGCGAAGAAGGAGCCCTGGGGCACGGTCAGGTCCAGCGGGTGCACGGCGGTGAAGGCGCCGTAGCTCTTGCTGATCTGCGAGAGGCGGACGTCGCCGCTGTTGTCTGTCGTCGTCTTCATGGTCGTCACGCCCCTGTGAGCTTCGCGAACTTCTCTTCGTAGGCCGCCTCTTCCTTCTCGCCGAGGGCGCGGAAGGAATGGGTTCTGGCCGCCGTCTCCTTGGTGGGGACGATCAGCGGGTTCTCGGCCGCCGACTCGTCGATCTTCGCAAGGTAGGGCTTCACGCCGTCGACGGGAGACACGTAGTTGACGTAGGCGGCGAGCGCGGCGGCCTGCTCCGGCTGGTAGTAGGCGTCGATGAGCCGCTCGGCGTTCGCCTTGTGCCGCGCCTTGTTGGGGACCATCATCACGTCGGTCGACGTCATGTAGCCGCTGTCCGGGATGACATAGCCGATGTCCGGGTTGTCCGCCTTGAGCTGGACGACGTCGCCGCCCCAGGCGACGCACGCCGCCAGGTCGCCCTTGCTGAGGTCGGAGGTGTAGTCGTTGCCGGTGAAGCGGCGTATCTGCCCCTTGTCGACGGCCCTCTGCAGACGGGCGAGCGCCGCGTCGTAGTCGTCGGCGGTGACCTTGGCCGGGTCCCTGCCCATGTCGAGCAGGGTCATGCCGACGCTGTCGCGCATCTCGGACAGGAAGCCGACCCGCCCCTTGAGCCTGGGGTTGTCGAGCAGATCGGAGACCGACTTCACCTCGATGCCGTCAAGTGCCTTCCTGTTGAAGGCGATGACGGTGGAGACGCCCTGCCAGGGATAGGAGTAGGCGTGCCCGGGGTCCCAGTCCGGGCTGCGGAACTGCCCGGCCAGGTTGGCGAACGCGTGGGGCAGGTTGGCCGGGTCCAGTTTCTGCACCCAGCCCAGCCGGATCACCCGCGCGGCGAGCCAGTCGGTGAGGACGATGATGTCCCGGCCGGTGTCCTGGCCGGCCGCGAGCTGCGGCTTGATCTTGCCGAAGAACTCGTTGTTGTCGTTGATGTCCTCGGTGTACTTGACCCGGATGCCGGTGCGCCGGGCGAAGGCGTCGAGCGTCGGATGGTGCTTGCCGCTCTTGTCGACGTCGATGTACTCGGGCCAGTTGGAGAAGGCGACGGTCTTCTCCCGGGCCGAGTGGTCCTCGGTCGCGGTGCCGCCCTGCGTCTTGCCGGCCGCGGGGATCCCGCAGGCGCTCAGCGCCCCGAGTCCGCCGACGGCGAGCGCGCCGCCCGTGCCGGCGCGCAGCAGCGAACGGCGGGTGAGGGCGGCGCTGCCGCCCCGCGGGGCGCGCCGCGGCGCGGCCGGCTGGTCCGGGGAGGGGCGGTCGGGCTCGTACTGCTCCATGCGCGTGGTGCCCTTTCGGGAGGGGTCGGCCTGGTCACCGGCCGGGATCTGCTATCGGTCCCCGAAGACGGTGCGGTGCCAGTCCTTCCGGGCCACCGCGGTGTTGTCGAACATGACGTGCTTGACCTGTGTGTACTCCTCGAAGGAGTACACGGACATGTCCTTGCCGAAGCCGGACTGCCGGTGACCGCCGTGCGGCATCTCGCTGATGATCGGGATGTGGTCGTTCACCCACACGCAGCCCGCCTTGATCTCGCGGGTGGCGCGGTTCGCCCGGTAGACGTCACGGCTCCAGGCGGAGGCGGCCAGGCCGTAGGGGGTGTCGTTGGCCAGCCGGATCCCCTCGTCGTCGGCGTCGAAGGGCAGCACGACCAGCACCGGGCCGAAGATCTCCGACTGGACGACCTCGCTGTCCTGCCCGGCGTCCGCGATCAGGGTGGGGCGGTAGTAGGCGCCGTCCGCCAGCTCGCCCCCGGGGGCCTGGCCGCCGGTGACCACGCGCGCGTAGGCGCGCGCCCGGTCGACGAAGCCGGCGACGCGGTCCCGCTGCGCGTGCGAGATCAGCGGGCCGAGGTCGGTGCCGGGGGCGAACGGGTCGCCGAGCCGGACGGTCTCCATCAGGGCGGCGGTCCGCTCGACGAACTCCTCGTAGAGGGGGCGCTGCACATAGGCGCGCGTGGCGGCCGTGCAGTCCTGGCCGGTGTTGATGAGCGCGCCGGCGACCGCGCCGTTGACGGCGGCCGCCAGGTCGGCGTCGTCGAAGACCACGAACGGCGCCTTGCCGCCGAGCTCCAGGTGCAGGCGCTTGACGGTGGCGGTGGCGACCTCGGCGACCCGCTTGCCGACGGCCGTGGAGCCGGTGAAGGAGGTCATGGCCACGTCGGGGTGGCCGACCAGGTGCTCGCCGGCCTCCCGGCCGGTGCCGGTGACGATGTTGATCACGCCGTCGGGGAGGCCCGCCTCGGTGGCGGCCTGCGCGAACATCAGCGAGGTCAACGGGGTCAGCTCGGCCGGCTTCAGCACGATGGTGTTGCCCGCCGCGATCGCCGGGAGGATCTTCCAGGCGGCCATCTGCAGCGGGTAGTTCCACGGCGCGATGGAACCGACGACGCCGATCGGCTCGCGGCGCACGTAGGAGGTGTGGTCGCCGGAGTACTCGCCGGCGGACTGGCCCTGGAGGTGCCGGGCGGCGCCCGCGAAGAAGGCGGTGTTGTCGACCGTGCCCGGCACGTCGAACTCACGGGTCAGCTTCAGCGGCTTGCCGCACTGCAGCGACTCGGCGCGGGCGAAGTCCTCGGCGCGCTCGGCGAGCACGGCGGCGAAGCGGTGCAGCGCGTCCGAGCGTTCGCCGGGCGTCGCGCCCGCCCAGCCGGGGAACGCCTCGCGCGCGGCGGCGACCGCGGCGTCCACGTCCTCGGTTCCGGCCAGTTCGTAGGTGAGGACCTCCTCGCCGGTGGCCGGGTCGATCACGGTGTGGGTGCGGCCGGACGTGCCCTTGGTCAGACGTCCTGCGATGTACTGCGCGCCTTCGGCGAAACGGTCCTGCGCGGGGAATCGTTCCGGGGTGGCGGTGCCCGGGTTGTGCATGTCGCTCTCCTCCGCCGTCGCCCCGCTGTCCACGGGGGCGGGTGGCGTAGCTCCAGCTCGATTTGAGTGCCGATCCTGACAGAGCCAATGGACGCCAACAAGTGATTCCGTTGTTGCCTTTTGGTTACGCGACGGAATCTGTCGACCAGGTGTCGAGTCGCCACGGAAAAGGCAGGACGGAGTGTCAGTGGTGCCTGCCACACTCGCGTGCATGGGGAAGATCGAATCCTGGGAAGCCCTGATCAGAGAGGTCCGCGCGGGGACGAGGGTCAGGTACCTGTACTTCTGGGGACACCGGCCGCGGCCGGACGGCCGGGTCGGCGCGAGCTGCCTGAGCCAGTGGTGGCCGTCGCCGTTCACGGTGGACGGCGTCACGTACGCGACCGCCGAGCACTGGATGATGGCCGGCAAGGCCCGGCTGTTCGGGGACGCGGAGGCGGAACGGCGGGCCGTGACCGCTGGGCACCCGTCCCAGGCGAAGAAGGCGGGGCGGCTGGTGCGCGGTTTCGACGAGGACGTGTGGGCGCGGGAGCGCTTCCGGATCGTGGTGGAGGGCAGCGTCCACAAGTTCGCCGCCCATCCCGAGTTGCGGGAGTTCCTGTCGAACACGGGCGAGCGCCTGCTGGTGGAGGCCAGTCCGGTGGACCGCGTCTGGGGCATCGGCCTGGCGGCGGACGACGAGGCGGCGGCGGACCCGGAGCGCTGGCGGGGCCCGAACCTGCTGGGCTTCGCGCTGATGGAGGCGCGGGAGCGGCTGCGGGACGGGGTGCGGCCGGAGCGGGCGGACCCCTCCGGGGCGGCGAGACGCCCCTGACCCGGCACGGGTCACCCCTGGCGGGAGACGCACGCGCGAGCGCGTGGAGCGGGGACGGGATGCCGGTGGGCCGGGGGCCGGATCGACCGGCCGCGGATGCCGGGGCCGTGGACTGGGCCGGGCGGAATCCGTGGGCCGGGGGCCGGGGGCCGGATCGACCGGCCGCGGGCGCCGGGGCCGTGGACTGGACGGCGGATCCGTGACCGCCCAGACTCAGGTCCGGCTGGATTCCTCGGTGCGGGTGGTCCCACGGCCCGGGGGATTCCGCGGCCCGGGGCGGGCTCCCCGGGCCGGGGACTGATGGATGCGGCAGGGGCCGCTCGGCGTCGGCCCCTGCGGTGCGGCGGACGGCGTCAGAAAGTGCTCGCGCTGCTCATGATGCTCGCGAAGATCAGGACGCCCAGCAGCGGCAGCACCACGGTGGCGATGATGCCGCAGACCAGACCGCCCGTCGCGGCACCCTTGTTGGTGGCCTCCCCCCGGTTGGCCTTCCCTCGTCCGATGGCGCCGAAGATGATGCCGAGGATGCCCAGGATGATGCCGAAGAACCACAGGAAGAAGGTCAGGCTGCAGACGACACCGATGATGCCGAGGACCAGTCCCGTGGTGCCCATGCCGTTGCTGGGCTGCATGCCCATGCCGTAGCCGGGGGTCTGCGGGTAGCCCAGGGGCGGCGCGGTCGGGTAGCCCGGCTGCTGGTAACCGGCGTCCGGCTGCTGGTAGCCCGCACCCGGCTGCTGGTAGCCGGAGCCCGGCTGCTGCGGATAGCCGTAACCCGGAGCGGACTGCGGCTGTCCGTACCCCGGCGCCGGCTGCTGCGGGGGCTGCGGTGGCTGGGGCGGTGGCCCGAATCCTTCGGGCGCGGGCTGGGTGTCGGACATGGTGTGGTTCTCCCCTCCGTTGATGTCAAGGCATCGTAATGGCCACGTCCGACACCCAGGACCGCGTGAGCGGGGGCAGTTTCGGAGCGGACGCGGGCGACGGGCACGGGACCGGTTCAGGACGGACGCGGCCGACGGGTACGGGACCGGTCCAGGACGGACGCGGGCCCGGTGCCGGGGCCGCGCCGGCGCGGTTCGGCCCCGGTGCGGTGCGAGTCCGGTGCCGGACCCGCGAGGTCCGGAGCGGTGCCGCCGGCGGGGCGTTCTCGGGGCCTCGTCTCAGCGGTGGGCGAGGACCGTCGCGGTGGGGCGCAGGGCGTCGTACGGGTACTCGTCCGAGTTCCGTGCCTCGTGGACGGCGGTCGTGATCACGACGATCCAGATGATGATCACGGCGACGCCGAGGACGATACCGACGATGCCCGTGACGAAACCGGCCTGGGCCTGGCCGTGGTTGTCGGCCTCCCCCCGCTCCGCCTTGCGGCGGCCCTTGATGCCGAAGACCACGGCGAGGATGCCGAGGACGAGCGAGACCACGCCGTACAGGCAGAACAGGCAGCAGGAGAGGATGCCGAGCACCATGGCCGCGGTGCCCAGGCCGTTCTTCGGGGCCACCGGCACACCGGGCCAGCCGTAGGCCGGGTAGCCGGGCTGCGCGGGGTAGCCGGGCTGGCCGGGATATCCGTAGGGGCCGGTGTGGCCGGGGTAGCCGTAGCCGCCGGGGGCCGCGGGAGCGCCGGGGCCGGTGGGGGCGATGGGCGGCGGGGGCACGGCGGACTCACCGGCCGGGGCGTCCGCCCGGGTACCGGGCACGGGTGGCGGGAAGTCACCGGACGGCATCGAGGCCATGGTGGCCTGGTCGTGCACCGACGACGGAGGCGTCGGCGGCACGGGCGGCCGGTCCTGCGGCTGTTGCGGGTGCCGCGCCGCGGGCGGCGGAAACGCCGGCGGGCCCTCCGGCCGCTTCCGTGCCGCGGAGTCGCCCTCGGGCGGCGCCCACGGGTTGTCGCCGGCTCCGGCGTCGCCGCCCGCCCGCGTTCCGTCCGTCATGTTGTCGTGTCCCCCTCGATCGAACGTCCCGCCATGCTAAAGCCTGGTCGGCCCTCCCCCGACGGCCGGGCGGCCCGGCCGGTGCCGCGCCCTCCCCACACGTGCCAGGGGCGCCCTCCCGCGGCGACCCGGGCGCCTACCATGGTCGTGCTCATCGATCAGCCGATCACCCGCACCGCGCCCGCCGGGCCGCGGTGCCATCGCCGGGGAGGGACCCCTTGACCGACCAGCGCGCGCCTCGCGACCCGCACGCCTTCATCGCCGGACTGCCCAAGGCCGAACTGCACGTGCACCACGTCGGCTCGGCCTCCCCGCGGATCGTCTCCGAACTGGCCGCACGCCACCCCGACTCCAAGGTGCCCACCGACCCCGAGGCCCTGGTCGACTACTTCACGTTCACGGACTTCGCCCACTTCATCGAGGTGTACCTCTCCGTGGTCGACCTGATCCGCACCCCGGAGGACGTCCGGCTGCTGACGTACGAGGTCGCCCGGGACATGGCCCGCCAGCAGGTGCGCTACGCGGAGCTGACCGTCACCCCGTTCTCCTCCACCCGGCGCGGCATCGACGAGCGCGCCTTCATGGACGCGATCGAGGACGCCCGCAAGGCGGCCGAGGCCGACTTCGGGACCGTGCTGCGCTGGTGCTTCGACATACCCGGCGAGGCCGGTCTCCTGTCGGCCGAGGAGACCGTCCGGCTCGCCACCGACGACCGGCTGCGGCCCGAGGGGCTGGTGTCGTTCGGGCTCGGCGGGCCCGAGATCGGGGTGCCGCGGCCCCAGTTCAAGCCGTACTTCGACCGGGCGATCGCCGCCGGGCTGCACTCCGTTCCGCACGCCGGTGAGACCACCGGCCCCGAGACGGTGTGGGACGCCCTGACCGAGCTGCGCGCCGAGCGGATCGGCCACGGCACCAGCTCCGCCCAGGACCCCAAGCTGCTCGCGCACCTGGCCGAGCACCGCATCCCGCTGGAGGTCTGCCCGACCTCCAACATCGCCACCCGCGCCGTCCGCGCCCTCGACGAGCACCCCATCAAGGAGTTCGTCGAGGCCGGTGTCCTCGTCACCGTCAACTCCGACGACCCGCCGATGTTCGGCACCGACCTCAACAGCGAGTACGCCGTGGCCGCCCGCCTCCTCGGCCTCGACGAGCGGGGCACCGCCGAGCTGGCGAAGAACGCGGTCCGCGCCTCCTTCCTCGACGAGGCCGGCAAGGCGCGCATCGCCGACGAGATCGACGCCTACACCGAGCGGTGGCTCACCTCCTGAGCCGGGACACAATGGGGGCCATGCAGACCGTGACCGCCGTGGCCCACCGCGGCGACCCCTACCGCTTCCGCGAGAACACCGTCGCATCGCTGCGCTCCGCGCTGGAGCGGGGCGCGGACGCGGTGGAGATCGACGTACGGCTGACCCGGGACGGCGTTCCCGTGCTGCTGCACGACGAGTCGCTGAAGCGGTTGTGGGCGCACGACCGGCCGCTGCGCTCGCTGTCGGCCGAGGAGGTGCGCGGGCTGACGGACGGCCGGGTGCCCACGCTCGTGGACGCGCTCGCCGCGACGGAGGGCAGCCGCGTGATGGTCGACCTGCCCGGCGCGGGCGATCCGCGGGCGGTGCGGCGGATCGTCGGGGTGATCCGCGAGTGCGGCGCACAGGACCGTGTGTACTACTGCGCGGGCGCCGCGGCGATGCTCGCGGTGCGCGCGGCCGACCCGTCCGCCGAGATCGCCCTGACCTGGACCTCGCTCGCGCCGCCGCGCGCGGGGCTGCTGGACGCGGTGCGGCCCCGGTGGCTGAACTACCGTTTCGGCCTGGTGGACCGGGACCTCGCGGCCCGGGTCCACCACGACGGCCTGCTGCTGTCCGTCTGGACCCCGGACACCCGCCGCTCACTGCGCCGGCTGCTCGCCCTCGGCGTCGACTCGATCACGACGAACCGGGTCGACGTGCTCTGCGCGCTGCGCGGCCGGTGACGCGCTCCGTCCGGCACGGGCACTCGGCACGCCCGGGTCGGCCGGCACCGACCGGAACGCCTCCGTCCCGGCCGGTGCCGGGCGCCTGCCCCACCCCTAGGGGGCCTGCCCCGACAACCGACGTGTCCCGCATGGCACTTGCTCCGGGGGATATCGGGGGTGGGCGCCCTCCTCACCGACGATCCGCCGGGATCCGCACGCCCTGAGGATGCTCGCCAAGAGCCTTTCGGACTCATGGATCCCCAGGAGCAGCAGATGCGTGCCCGTACCACCGTCCTCACCGCCGGATGCCTCGTCCTCGCCCTTGCCTGCGGGCCGTTGACGGCGGCGGAGGCGTTCACCGCACCGGCCGCCCCGTCCTCCACGGCCGCGCCGGCCGCGTCCGGCCCCGACGCCGAGGCCCTCTCCGCCGCGCTCGCCGGGCTGCCGGACCAGGACGCCACCGTCGCCCTGGTCCGGGTCGGCGGCACCGACGGCGCCTGGCGTGGCAGCGCGGGCGTGCACGATCTGGAGAGCGGGCGGGCGGCCGACCCGGACGCCCGCTTCCGGGCCGGTTCGACCACGAAGGTGGTGACCGCGGCGGTCGTGCTGCGGCTCGCCGCGCAGGGCAGGATCGATCTGGACACACCGGTCCAGCACTACCTGCCGGGCCTGCTCACGAAGCGGTTCCGGCCCATCACCGTACGGCAGTTGCTCAACCACACCAGCGGCATCCAGTCCGGCGACGGCTTCGGCGACTCCTTCGAGGACCAGTACGCGCACCGCTTCGACACGCTGACGCCGCGGCAGGTGGTGGCGTCGGCGGTGGCGAAGGGACCGGAGTTCGCGCCGGGCAGCCGGCAGGACTACCTGAACATCAACTACACGATCCTCGGGCTGCTCGTCGAGAAGGTGACGGGACGGTCGTACGCCTGTGAGGCCACCCGGCTGGTGCTGCGCCCCGCCGGAATGCGGGACACGTACTTCCCCGGCACCGACCCCCGCATCACCGGCCCGCACAACCACGGGTACCAGGCGGTGCGGAAGGCCGACGGGACGGTGGAGTTCGTGGACGTCACCGACTGGAACCAGGCGGACCGGTGGGCGGCCGGCGACATGATCTCCACCTCTGCCGACCTGGAGCGGCTGCTGCAGGCGCTGTTCCGGGGCCGCCTCGTGCCGCGGCCGCAGTTGCGCGAGATGTTCACCGTCCCGAAGCACATCAAGGGCGCCACCTACAGCGCGGGCCTCCAGCGCTTCGAGTACGCAGGCCGGGTGTACTGGCTGAAGACCGGTGCCCGCTACGGCTACAGCTCGGTGATCGCCGCCACCCGGGACCTCGGCCGCACCCTCGTCTACTCGGTCGGCTCCACCGACGCCAAGGGCGAGGAGATGAACCCGGTGGCCGAGCGGATCGCACTGGCGGCCCTCAAGTAGCCGTGGCCCGCGTGGTGTCCGCACGGCCGGCGACATCGGCGGTGGCCTCGGTCAGCGCCGCCAGCCGTTTGATCCGCTGTCGCACGACGTACAGCGGCACGATCCCGAACACCCCGAACGACATGTCGATCACCGACCACCAGAGGGGGATGCCGCGGACCGGCCCGCAGATCAGGGCGAGCGGGACGATGCCCACACAGGCGATCATCCCGAACTCCACGACCCAGATGTTGCGGACCGGGTCGCGGTACGGACCGTAGAACGCGACCGCGATGACGAGATGGGCGAAGGCCAACCAGTCCGTGCCGTACAGCAGGAACGGGTACTCGGCGTCGGCGGTGTCGAGCCCGCGGCGGACCCGTTCGATCCAGTCCATGAGCGCGGGAAGGTGCTCGGGCACGGACAGGTACCGCAACAGACTCTCGGCCCAGCGCAGTTCGTGGACCAGCGGGAAGGCGGTGGCCCCGCTGAGCACCAGGCAGACGACGAAGAGAACCAGCCAGACGCGGATGCCCTTGAGCAGGGCGGCTCTGTCGCTCATGGGCAGGAGCGTACGCCGTTATTGAACGTGTTCAAAAGCGGGGGTCGTCGAGTTACCGGCCCCCCTGGTCCGGACGCGCCCGCCGGATGCCCTCGCCCGCCCGGCGGCAGCGGCCGGCGAACGGCCCGACCGGCCGGGGGAGTCGGGCCGGGGCCTGCGGCGACCGGCCGACGAAGAGGAAGACGGCCCAGGGCCGACAGCGGACGGACCGAAGCCGACAGCGGACGGACCGAAGCCGAAGCGGACGGCCCGAAGCCGACGGAGGCGGACCAGGCCCCACACGGACGGCCCACGGACGGCCCACGGACGACAGTGGACCGCCCACGGCCGACGCCGACGGACCGAGCCGGCCCTGGGACCGCGCCCGGTACCGCGACCGGGAGGGTCCACGGCTCGCGGCGAACCCTTCCGGTCACGGCACCAGCGCGTCGCGCAGTTCGCCGCGTCGCCGGATGCCCAGCTTCCGGTAGGTGCTGGTGAGATGGGTCTCCACGGTGCGGCGGGCCAGGTGCAGCAGCTCCGCGATCTCCGTGTTCGTACGGCCCTCGGCCGCCAGCCGGGCGATGCGCAGCTCGCTGCCCGTGAGGGAACCGGAGCCGGTGCGGGCGCCGGCGGTCCGGCGCGCGCCGCCCTCGCGCAACGCCTCCTCCGCAAGGGTCCGCAGCCGCAGCGCGCCCAGGCGTTCGGCGCGTTCGGCCGCCTCCCGCAGGCACTGGCGGGCCCGCGCACGCTCCCCGGCGGCGGTCAGCTGCCGGCCCTGGGCGAGCAGCGCGGCCACCAGCTCCGGTTCGGCGCCCGGCGGCGCGTCGCGCAGCAGCCGTACGGCGTCGGCGGCCAGCTCCAGGCCGCGCCGCCCGCCCGTGGCGGCACCCAGCACCCGCAGGGCGCGGCCCACCGTGCGGGGCGTGCCCCAGATCCGGGCCAGCCGCAGCTCCTCCTCGGCCAGCGCCAGCGCCTCGCGCGGGCTGCCGAGCGCGAGCCGGCACTCGGCGGCGGCCGTGCGCCAAGGGGTGACGACCGGGCTGATCACCTCGCGGGCCGCCTGGCGCCGCCCGCACTCCAGGAACTCGTGCAGTGCCCCCGCGTGGTCCCCCGAGGCGGCGCGCTGCACCCCCCGCGCGTACAGGAACCGGTTCAGCTCCCAGGAGTCGGGTGCCGCCGTCAGGTCGAAGTCGTCCGCGAGCCGTCGCGCCTCCGCCGTGCGGTTCTGTTCCACGAGCGCGAGCAGGGTGTGGGCGTGGGTGTTGGCGGGTCCCGCGGCGAAGGCGACGGGCGGTTCGGCCGGCAGCACCCCGAACAGGCCGCGCGCCGCCGCGATGTCGGCCCGTGTGTTGAGCAGCGCCTCGTGCATGGGGTGCAGCAGCCCGGGCCGCTGACCGGCCAGGCCGCGGTCCACCAGCCGCTCCGCCTCGTCGAGTTCGTCGGCCCACTGGGCGATCGCGGCGGCGGTGCCCAGCAGGAACGGCTCGGTCAGCGGGTCGGCCGGCTCGGCGAGCAGCTCGCGTACCTGCCGCATGGCGTCCCCTGCCGAGGTGAGCCCGGCGGTGGCCGCGTACCGCACCAGCAGTGCCCGGGCGGACGGGCCGACCAGCTCGGGCGAGCGGTCGGCGGTGTCGCGCAGCAGCCGGTAGACGTCGCGCCGCACCGTCTGGTCGCGGTCGGACAACAGCGCGGAGGCGCTGCGCAGGGCGCCCACCAGCTCGGGGTGCCCGGTGAGCTGTCCGTCCACCGAGCGCAGCACCTCGACGGCGGTGCGGGCCCGGCCGCGGCCGGCCAGCGCGGTGCCCAGCGCGACGGCCGCCCGCACCCGGTCCTGCGGGGTGCCGGGCAGTCGCAGCGCCTCGGTGAACCGGGGTATCCCGGCGGCGGGGTCCCCGCCGGCGCACTCCAGGGACCCCAGTTCGGTCAGCAGCCGTTGCCGTCGTTCGTCGGGCAGGTGTTCGTCCAGGGTCCTGCGCAGGAAGGCCACGGCGTCGTCGGGGCGTTCCTCGCGCAGGGCCTGGTGCGCGGCTTCCAGGAGCACCTCCGGTGCCCAGGGAGCGCCGACCGGGCCGGTCAGCAGGAGCTGCCGGGCCACCGCCCCGGCGGGGGCGCCGCGGTGCAGCGTCGCCTCGGCGGCCGTCCGGTGCACCGCGCGCCGCCGGGCCTCGGACACGCCGGTGAGCACCGCGTCCCGCAGCAGGGGATGGGCGTAGCGGGGGCGGCCGTCCGGGTCGTGCCGCAGCAGTCCCAGTCCGGCCATGGCGGTGAGCCAGCCGGCCACCCTGGCCGGATCGGCCCCGGCCAGTCCGGCGAGCAGCGCGGCCAGTCCGCCGACGGGGTCGGCGGCCGGCCGTCGCCCGCCGTGCTCCGGTCCCCCGGCGGAGGTACCGCGGGCCGCGCCGGGCCAGGTGCGCGCCCGCCCGCCGGCGGCGGCACCGCCGAACCGGTCCGGGTCCCCAGCGGTGTGCTCCCACCCGGTGGCGGGGTCACCGGACGTCGGCCCGTGCCCCGGGCCGTCCCAGCCGACGGCGAACCCGTCACCGGCCACCGCCCACAGCGGGCTGCCTCCTCCCTCCGTGAGAGCACCGCCGGGCGGCCCCCACGCCCCGGCGGGCCGGCCGGCGGCGAAGGAACCGTCACCCGGCCCGCGCCCCGTGTGGTCCGCGAGCGCTGTCACGGTCCGGGCCCCCGGCCCCACGCGGTCCCATCCCTCGTCCAGGACGGCGAGTGACCGGGCGACCTCCGCCGTGGCGGGGCCGGCGCTGTCCAGCCACCACGACACGGCCGCCGGGTAGGCGCCCGGGTAGAGCGCGGCCGTCGTCTCGGGCACACGGGGGTGCCCGCCCGGGGCGCCGAGGTCGTCCAGGAGGGCACGCAGGAGCAGCGGGCTGCCCGCGCCGGCCCGCACGCATGCGTCGGTCCAGGCCGGCGGCGCGGCCGGGAACCGGGCACGCACCAGTCCGGCCGCCGAGTCCGGGGTGAGGGGGGCGAGGGTGCGGGTGTGCACGAGCGCGTGCGACAGGGTGTGCGTGAAGCCCGGGCGGGGCGGGTCCACGTCGTACTGGCTGCGTTCGGTGACGGCCAGCAGGACCGGCAGAGGGAGCCGGTCCACGTGCCGGGCGGTCTCCACCAGCCAGCGGTGCGAGGGGGCGTCGGCGAGGTGGACGTCGTCCACGGCCACCAGCAGCGGGGCCTCGGCGGCGTACGCCCGCAACGTACGCCACAGCGTCTCGGCCAGCTCCCGCTCCTCGCCGGGCCGGTATAACCCCCCTCCGCTTTCGAGGAGTTGCCGCACCACGGCGAAGGGGACGCGGGCGGCGCGGGGCGAGCAGCGGGCGCGCAGCACCCGCATGCCGTGTTCGGCGGCGGTCCGCCCGGCGGCCTCCAGGACGGCGGTCCGGCCGGTACCGGTCGCCCCGCGCAGCACCACGAGGCCGCCGACGCCGGCCCGGGCGCGTGCGGCGCCGGCCGCGAGCAGCGCGACGGCCTCCCGGTGCTCCCGCGGCGGTTCGCACTGCCTGCCGTAACCCACCTGCCCACCCACCTGCCCACTCTCCGGCTCGCACACCGGGTCGCACACTGCCGCCCGCGCGGACTGTCGCGGTGGTCCGCTCGGCTGTCTCCGCTGCGGTCCGGGCACCCTTGCCTCCTCGGTCGGCCGTGACGTCCTCCGCCTTCGAGGACGTCCGTCGCTGCTGCTCGGTGACGTGACAAGGGCCACTGGGGCGGACTGCCGGGCCGATGGAACCGGACCGACGGTCACCCTCGTGGTGTCCCTACGCCTGTTCTCGTGGTGCCTCTCGTGGTGCTCCACGATTGTGCGGGTCCCTCCCGTCCCGGAAGGGTGAGGGGCGTAAGCCCGCCACCGGCCCCACCGAGGCGACGGGCAAGTGGACTTGGGGGAGACGGTTGCTCAGCTCATCGCGGATCACGCAGTCCGGTACGGCCGGTCCCGCCGACCGGGTGCCGGTGGCGGTGCACGCCACGGACCCGATCCTGCGCGAAGGGGTGCTGAGCCAGCTGCGCCGGTACCCCGAGGTCGACCTGCGGGAGGAGGCCGGCGCGGGCCCCGGCACGGTGGCGCTGCTGGTCGACGACGCACTCGACGAGGCCGCGCTGGCCCGGCTGCGCCGGCTGGTGCGCGGCGAGGGCGCCCGAGCGGTGCTCGTCGTGAGTTCCCTGCGGGAGGCCGGACTGCTCGACGTGATCGAGTGCGGGGTGGGTGCCATCGTGTGGCGCCACGAGGCCACCGCGCACCGCCTGGTGCAGGCCGTGCTCGCGGCCGCCCGCGGCGACGGCGACCTGCCCGCCGATCTGCTCGGCAGGCTCATCGACCAGGTGGGAACGCTGCACCGCAACGCGGCCGGCCGCACGGGTGTGCCCTCCTCGGGCCTGACCGCGCGCGAGGTGGACGTACTGCGACTGGTCGCCGAGGGGCTCGACACCGGGGAGATCGCCGGCAAGTTGTCCTACTCCGAACGCACCGTCAAGAACGTCATCCACGGGCTGACCACCCGTCTGCACCTGCGTAACCGCGCGCACGCCGTGGCACATGCCCTGCGGGAAGGCTACATCTGACCGAACGGGCAGCGGACACCGGCCCGTCGGGCAGCGCGGTGTGCACCGCGGCCGTCCCCGCCGCGCCTCGGGGACGGGCCGGGCGCGGGGCAGGATCGGTCGGGACGGCGGCGGAGGTCCGACCGTACGACCGTGACGGGCGACGGACGGTCCCTGTGAGGGGGCCGGTGCGGCGCCCCGGGCGGGGACGGGCCGCGGTGGCGGCCGGGCCGGCCAGGACGGCGTACCGGGAAGGGCCGTCCGACGGTCTTGAGTTGAGCGGCGAGCAGAGCACGGCAGGGCGGGAGCACGACGGTGATCCACGAAGTGGACGAGGTCCTCAAAACCCTGCTCGGCGGTGGTGCGCTGGCCGGTTCCGGCATCGACGTCGCCTTCGACGCACCCACCCGGGACTGGGCCGCCCGCCGCAACGCCCCCACGATCAACGCCTATCTGTACGACATCCGGGAGGACGCGAGCCGCCGCCAGCGCGGCCACCTCCCCGTGGTCGACGAACGGGACGTGGTCGTCAAGCGGCGCCTGCCGCCGCGCTGGTTCCGGCTGTCCTACCTGATCACGGCCTGGACCAGGCAGCCGCAGGACGAACACCGGCTGCTGTCCGCCGCGCTGGCCACCCTGCTGCCGCGCGAGCTGATACCGCCCTCCGAACTTCCCGAGCCGCTCGCGGCGTTGGGCATGGTCGTGCCGCTGTCGGTGGCCGGTCTCCAGACGGAGTCCCGGTCCCTGGCGGAGATCTGGTCCGCGCTCGGCGGCGAACTCAAGCCGTCCCTGGACCTGGTGGTCACGGTGCCCTTCCCGGCCTACCCCGAGTACGACGCCGGCCCGCCGGTCACCGAGGGCGCGCTGGTCCGGATGCGCACCCTGGACGGCACCCCGGCCGAGCCGGAGGAGCGCGCCCACCGGCCCCGGCAGGTGGCGGCGGCCCGGGACGCCCGGACGGCGGCCCGGCGCGCCCGCGGGACGGACGGCACCACGTGACCGCGCCGAGCGGCCCGGCGCACGGCGCCACCGCCCCGAACCCGGACCCGGACCCGGACCCGCGGGACTTCACGGCCGACCCGACGGGACCGTCCGCCACACCCGGCCCGCCCGGCGACCGCGACACCGTCGCGCCGGCCCCCGGGCCCCGCGCGTCCGTGCCGCGCCCCGCCGCCCACGGCGCGCCGCCCTACGACCCCGCCGACGCGCTGCTCGCCCGCCTGGCCGCGCTGCGCGAGCGGGTCGCGCCGCTGGTCGAGCACCGCTCCGCCGGCGACCCCACGGCCGCGGACCCGCTGCGCGGCCTGTACCTGTCGGAGGAGGCCGTAAGGCGGTTGCTGCGCCCGGCGGATCCGATGCCCGGGGCCGTGCCGGTACCCGATCCGGAGGCCGGGCCCGGCGCCCTGCCCTGGGCCGTGCTCTGCGACCCGCCCGGCACCCTTCCCGGCCCCGCCGCCCCGCCCGGGGACCGCCTGGCCGGACTGTGCGCGCGACTCGGCCTGACCGAGCTGGACGCGGCCCTCCTGGTCATCGCCCTCGCCCCCGATCTGGACCGCACCTTCGAACCGCTGTACGGCTACCTGAACGACGACGTCAGCAGGCGGCGGGCCACCGTCGCCCTCGCCCTGGACCTGTGCGGCATCCCCGTCCACTCGACGACCGCACGGGCCCGGCTGCATCCCACGGCCCCGCTGTGCGCGCTGGGGCTGCTCGTCGTGGAGGAGCACGAACGCCCCTTCCTCAGCCGTTCGCTGCGGGCGCCCGACCGGCTCGTGGCCCACCTGATCGGTGACGACACCCCCGATCCCGCGCTCGCCGGGCACCTGCGCCCGTTGCCCGCGCCGGTGCTGGAACCCGGCGCGGACGAGGAGTTCACCCGCTTCGCCGACCGGCTGGCCGACCGGCTCGCCGCCGCTCCCCCGCTCACCGCCTACCTCCGCGAGAGCCGCGAGGGCGACGCCCTGACCTGCGCCGCCACCGCACTGCGCACCGCGGGGCTGGCCGCCCTGCACTTCGCCGGTCCCGAGGACCAGGTGCCCGACCTGCTGCGCGAGGCACGGCTGAGCGGCGGCGCGGTCGTCGTGTCCGGACTGCCGGAGCAGCCGGACCGGCTGGTCCGGGAACTGGCCGCGGCGGGCCTGCCCGTGCTGATCACCGGTCCGCGCCCGTACGACCCCCAGTGGTGCGACCACGGCGCTCCCGACCCGCTCGTGCTGGAGGTGCCCCGGCGCGCCGCCGGGGCCGTGCTCGCCTGGGCCACCGTCCTCGGTGCGGAGCCCGGCTTCGACCTGGCCGCCACCGTCGCGCCGTACCACCTGGCCGACGACCGGGCGGTCCGCGCCGCCCGCGCCGCCCAGGACCTGGCCGGCTTCGAAGGCGCCCCGCTCTCCCCGGCCCATCTGCGCGCCGCCGCCCGCCGGCAGTCCGCCTCGGGCCTGGAACGGCACGCCCGCCGGATCCGCCCCGCCGTCGACTGGACCGACCTGGTCCTGCCCGAGGCGCCCCTGACCCAACTGCGCGAGCTGGCCCTGCGCGCCCGCCACCGCGACCGGGTCCTCGGCGACTGGCGGCTCAGCGCCGGCGGCGGCCGGGGACGCGGCGTCCTCGGCCTGTTCGCCGGCGAGTCCGGCACCGGCAAGACGCTCTCGGCGGAGGTCGTCGCGGCGGAACTGGGCCTCGACCTCTACGTCGTCCAGCTCTCGTCCGTGGTCGACAAGTACGTCGGCGAGACCGAGAAGAACCTGGAGCGGATCTTCACCGAAGCCGACCGCACCGACGCCGTGCTCCTCTTCGACGAGGCCGACGCCGTGTTCGGCAAGCGCTCGGAGGTGAAGGACTCGCACGACCGGTACGCCAACATGGAGAGCGCCTATCTGCTCCAGCGCCTGGAGTCCTTCGACGGCATCGCCCTGCTCACCACGAATCTGCGCGCCAACATCGACGAGGCCTTCACCCGGCGTCTCGACCTGGTCGTCGACTTCCCGTTCCCCGACGTCCAGCAGCGCCTGGCCCTGTGGCGGCACAGCCTGTCCCACGTGCCCTGCGAGGAGAACGTCGAACTCGGTGTCGTGGCGAAGGACTTCGAGCTGGCCGGCGGTTCGATCCGCAGCGCCGTGGTGACCGCCGCGTACCTCGCCACCGGCCACGGCGGCCCGGTCACCGCCGCCGATCTGCTGGAGGGGGCCCGCCGCGAGTACCGCAAGGCGGGCCGGCTGCTCCCGGGCGACGGCTCCTGGTAGCGGAGCCGGTCACCGCCACGGCCCGGGACGCGAGTCCCGGGCCGGGAGGCCGGTCGGGGGCCGGCAGTCCGGCCCCGGGCCGAGAGGTCGGTCCCGGGCCAGGAGGTCCGTCCCGGGCCGGGAGGTCAGTCCTGGACCCGCCACTTCTGGTTGGGTGTTCCCGAGCACGACCACAGCTGCAGCTTCGTTCCGTCGCCGGTGCCGTTGTCGACCGCGTCCACGCACTTGTTCGCCTGGGGGTTCACCAGGTCGCCCTCGGTGCTCAGCACGAACTGCTGGGCCGGGTTGCCGCTGCACCGGGCCAGTTGGATCGCCGCTCCGTCGTCCCTGGAGCCCCAGGCCACGTCCATGCACATGCCGAGCGAGCGGACGGTCCCGTCGCCGAGGAAGTTCCACTTCTGGTTGGGGGTCCGCGCGCAGCCCCAGAGCTGGAGGCGGGTGCCGTCCCGGCCCTTGCCGTCCTGCGAGTCGGTGACGTCGACGCAGCGGTTCGACCCCTGCCCGATGATCAGCTGGCCCTCGGCCTCCACGGGCTTCTTCGGCTGGGTGTTCGAGCCGCCGTCCTGCTTGTCGGCGCCCGAGCCACCCGACCCGCCGGAGGAGCCGGACCCGCCCGACGAGCCGGAGGAGTCCGGCGCGTGCGAGCTTCCGGAGCCGTCCGACCCGCTCGGCTGCTCGGTCTCTCCCCCGCCGGCCCGCGGCGGATCGGCCGCCTCGGGCGCCGGCGGGGAGACGTGCTCCAGTGGCCGGCTCTGCTCCGGTGCGGGGGCGAGCGTGCTCCCGGCCTGGGCGATCTTCTCGGTGGCGCCGGTGGTGACGTTCGGCTTGTAGGCGATCCAGAACATGACGAACGCGAGGGTGAGGGCCAGGGCGAAGCCGAGGAACGTGGCGAGCCAGCGGGGCAGGAACCCGCGCTGGACGAACGTGCCCTCCACCGGCAACGGAGTCACACCCGAGCGCTGCACGGCCAGGGTGTACGGCCGCTGCTCCTTCGACCCGAACCAGATGATCTTCCGCGGCCGCAACGTCGCCTTCACGAAAGCGGCCCGCCCCGGCTCGATCTGCACATTCCCCGGACGGATCTCGTACGACAACTGATCACCGTTGTCACTGCCACTGACCGACGCCGTGACCTTCGTGTTGCCGAGGTTGTCCACCGCCAGACGCGGCCGCCCCCGAAAACGCCCCTTCACCGTCGGCGGCACCAACTCCGCCCGCACCTCCGTGAACGGCGTGATCGTCAGGTTCCCCTCCGGAACCGTCACCGCCTCCGGATGCTCCGTCGGCACGATCCGCACCGCATACGGATTCGGACCCGCCACCGCATCCGGAGTACGCGGCGGCGCGAACGTCAACTCCACCGTCCCCGTCGTCCCCGGGAACAACCGCAGAGTCCGCGGCTCCACCGACGTCCACGGAGCCACATCACCCACCGGCTCGAACCGGTACTCATCCACCACGTCACCGGTATTACGCAACCGCAACCGCACACGCGCACTACCGCCAGGATCGACAGTCGCCGACGCCGGCTCCAGAGAAGTCCACAGACCGCTCATGTCAGCCGCCCGTCTGGGGGATGATCAGCCATTCCTGGTCGTCGGTGTTGGTGCAGTCGTAGAGCGTGAGCGGTGTGTCGTCGCCGCCGTCGCTGGTGCCCGCGACGTCCAGGCACTTGTTGTCGCTGGCGAAGTTGCGGATCCAGTAGGCGCCGCTCTCCTGCTTGTCCACCCACCAGAGCTGGTTGTCGCCGGTGGTGCCGTCGCAGGTGAACTCGGTGATCGGGGACTGGACGGGGGCGGCGCCGTTGTAGGGCAGGTCCATGCAGAGCTGGTCCTTGACGTTGCGGATCTGGAAGAGGGGCCGGCCGCCGGGTCCGTCCTTCGGGTACCTCACCTCCAGGTCCCACAGCTGGTTGTCGTGCGCGGTCCCGTCACAGGTGTACTCGCGCACGGGGCCGTCCTTCTGGCCCTGTTCGTAGCCCGGGATGTCCGCGCACTTCTTGGTGGTGGTGTTGCGCAGTACGACGTTCTGGGCGGGCACCACCGGCTTGGGCTGCTCCTTGGTCGGCGCGCCGCCGCCCGAACCGCCGCTGCCTCCTCCCGAGCCGTCACCGTCGCCGCCGTCGCCGCCGGTGTCCCCGCCGGTGCCGGCCGGTGCCTCCGGCGTCTGCGCCGGCGCGGGCTGGGACGCGGGCGCGGGCTGGACCGGGGCGGGTGTCGGGGACGGCGCCAGCGTGCTCCCGGCCTCGGCGATCTTCTCGGTGGCGCCGGAGGCGACGTTCGGCTTGTAGGCGATCCAGAGCATGACGAAGGTCACCGACAGCGCCAGGAGGACACCGAAGAACGTGGCGAGCCAGCGGGGCAGGAACCCACGCTGGACGTACGTGCCCTCCACCGGCAACGGGCTCACACCCGAACGCTGCACGGCCAGCGTGTACGGCCGCTGCTCCTTCGACCCGAACCAGATGATCTTCCGCGGCCGCAACGTCGCCTTCACGAAAGCGGCCCGCCCCGGCTCGATCTGCACATTCCCCGGACGGATCTCGTACGACAACTGATCACCGTTGTCACTGCCGCTGACCGACGCCGTGACCTTCGTGTTGCCGAGGTTGTCCACCGCCAGACGCGGCCGCCCCCGGAAACGCCCCTTCACCGTCGGCGGCACCAACTCCGCCCGCACCTCCGTGAACGGCGTGATCGTCAGGTTCCCCTCCGGAACCGTCACCGCCTCCGGATGCTCCGTCGGCACGATCCGCACCGCATACGGATTCGGACCCGCCACCGCATCCGGAGTACGCGGCGGCGCGAACGTCAACTCCACCGTCCCCGTCGTCCCCGGGAACAACCGCAGAGTCCGCGGCTCCACCGACGTCCACGGAGCCACATCACCCACCGGCTCGAACCGGTACTCATCCACCACGTCACCGGTATTACGCAACCGCAACCGCACACGCGCACTACCGCCAGGATCGACAGTCGCCGACGCCGGCTCCAGAGAAGTCCAAAGGCTCACTGGGTCGACGCTATGGCCGGCCCCCTTCGCCCGTCAGCAGGCGTGGGGGCACGATCGCTGCCCGAAGGGGAGGCAGGCCCCACCCCCGGAGCCCGGACAGCGACCGGGGTCGCGGCCCGGGCCACGCGCCCTGCGCGCCGCGCACACTGTCCGAGTCGTCCGTCCTGTCCGCACTGTCCGGGCCGTCCGGGCCGTCCGGGCCGTCCGGCTCCGTCGTGGACTCCTACTGGTCCGTCGCCGGGAGGGGCGGGTAGTTGCCCGCGGTCACCTCACCGGGCTGGTCCTGGCTGACGACCCTTCCCCCGTGCAGCATCCGGAAGGTCGTGTCGTCCGCCTTCCCGGTGACCGGGATGCCCATCTCCCGCTGGTAGAGCGCGATCCTGTCGCTCAGGGCGTCGTTGACGGGGCTGTGCGCACGCGGCTTGACACCCTGCAGGTACTGCATGTTCGACCGGATGAACAGGCTCTGTGTGGAGACCACGTCGTCGGTGAACCGGTCGTAGGTGGCCCACAGCAGCACGCTGTTGAACCAGACCACGTTGGCGTTGTCGTTGCCGGGCTGGAGATCGGCCGTCTTCTTGCCCAGATGGGCCATCAGCAGGGCCGTCATGGTGGAGCGGCCGAGGTTGCCGAGCCCGTCGGTCTGCGCCATGACGCCGTCGTAGATGCCGTCGACCTGCTGCTGCCAGCACTTCAAGGCGTTGACCGTCGCGGTGTCCATGACCCCCACGGTGTGGTCCTCGGTGAGCCGGCACGGGGAGGTCTCCGGGAACGTGGCCATTCTGACCTGCGCGAACTGCACGAACAGATTGGGCCCGTCGCCCGGCCGGAAGGGCAGCGGACTGCCCGGCCCCTCCTCCTCGGAGCCCCCCGAAGACCCGCCGGAGGTACCCGCGGCCGGCTCACCGCCGGAGCCGGAGCCGGTGGCTCCGCCGCCCGTGCTCGATCCGTCGTCACCGCCGGTCGCGGCGTCACCGCCGGTGGCGGCGTTGTCGCCCGCCCCGTCGCTCCCGCCGTCCGCCAGGTCGATCCCGGCGCCCCGGGACCCCGCTCCGGACGGCAGCGGGCCGACCGACGGCATGGCGGTCGGCAGCTCGGTGACGGCGATGTCCGCCACCTGCTCCCCGGCGAGACTGCGCACGTCGGGCTTGTAGGCGATCCAGAACATGACGAACGCGAGGGTGAGGGCCAGGGCGAAGCCGAGGAACGTGGCGAGCCAGCGGGGCAGGAACCCGCGCTGGACGAACGTGCCCTCCACCGGCAACGGAGTCACACCCGAGCGCTGCACGGCCAGGGTGTACGGCCGCTGCTCCTTCGACCCGAACCAGATGATCTTCCGCGGCCGCAACGTCGCCTTCACGAAAGCGGCCCGCCCCGGCTCGATCTGCACATTCCCCGGACGGATCTCGTACGACAACTGATCACCGTTGTCACTGCCGCTGACCGACGCCGTGACCTTCGTGTTGCCGAGGTTGTCCACCGCCAGACGCGGCCGCCCCCGGAAACGCCCCTTCACCGTCGACGGCACCAACTCCGCCCGCACCTCGGTGAACGGAGTGATCGTCAGGTTCCCCTCCGGAACCGTCACCGCCTCCGGATGCTCCGTCGGCACGATCCGCACCGCATACGGATTCGGACCCGCCACCGCATCCGGAGTACGCGGCGGCGCGAACGTCAACTCCACCGTCCCCGTCGTCCCCGGGAACAACCGCAGAGTCCGCGGCTCCACCGACGTCCACGGAGCCACATCACCCACCGGCTCGAACCGGTACTCATCCACCACGTCACCGGTATTACGCAACCGCAACCGCACACGCGCGCTACCGCCAGGATCGACAGTCGCCGACGCCGGCTCCAGAGAAGTCCAAAGGCTCACGCGACGACGTTACGAATCCGCGGTGTCCCGGTCAGGAGTCTCCCGCGCACAGCAGGTGCCCGAAAGATCATCAAGACCGGTTCAGGGGCCCTGACCCGCGAGAACGCGGTCCGCGTCCTGCCGCCGGGGAAGGCGGTGGAGCGGCGCCTCACCGGGCCGTGCCGCACGCCGGAGAGCGCTTGCACAAGGCCGCGAGTGGCCCGGCGCCCTGCCCTTGTGGGCAAGGAAAGTGCCCCGACCCCGGCACCGCAGGACGTTTCGGCCGCCGCGCTTCGCGCGTGAGGGTGGACCCGTTCCTGACTCGTACCCCGAGGAGAGCGAAGCATGCCGTCCTACCTGTCGCCCGGCGTCTACGTCGAGGAGGTGGCCAGCGGCTCGCGCCCGATCGAGGGTGTGGGCACCTCGGTGGCGGCCTTCGTGGGGCTCGCCCCGGCCGGCCCGCTCAACGAGCCGACTCTGGTGACCAACTGGAGCCAGTACGTCGCGGCCTTCGGTGAGTTCACCGACGGGTACTACCTCGCCCACTCGGTCTACGGGTTCTTCCAGAACGGCGGCACGGCGGCCTACGTCGTGCGCGTGGGCGGCTCCGCCGAGGGCGCGTCCCTGGACGGCGGCGCCCCGGCCGGCCGCAACGGTGCGGCGCCCGCCGCGGTGGGCTCCGCCGCCGCCCCGGCCGCGCTGCCGTCCGGCGAGCCGCGGCAACTCGGCACCTTCACCGTGACCGCCATCGCCTCCGGCGACAGCGGCTCGCTGAGCGTCGAGGTCGCCGACCCGGAGGGCGAGGGCCCGGCCGAGCGGTTCCGGCTGATCGTCAAGGACGGCGACAAGGCCGTCGAGACGTTCGACGTGACCGCCAAGAAGGGCGGCCGCAACTACGTCGTCACGCAGGTCAAGGAGCGCTCCAAGCTCATCACCGTGACCGAGGCCGCGCCGGCCGCGCAGCTGGTCCGCCCCGACAACCAGACGGTGGCCCTCGCCGCGCCCGCGCCCGTGCCGGCCCCCGCCGGCCCGGCCGCCGACGCGGCACCGGAGTCCCACCCGGGCCCGGCCCAGTACCTCGGCGACTCGGCGGACCGCACCGGTTTCGGCGGTCTGGAGGCCGTCGACGAGGTCTCCATGGTCGCGGTGCCCGACCTGATGGCCGCCTACCAGCGGGGCGCGATCGACCTGGAGGCGGTCAAGGCCGTCCAGCTCGGGCTGATCGCGCACTGCGAGCTGATGGGCGACCGGGTCGCCGTCATCGACCCGCCGCCCGGCCTGAACGCCCGTCAGATCCGGGTCTGGCGGCAGGAGACGGCCGGCTACGACTCCAAGTACGCCGCCCTGTACTACCCGTGGATCAAGGCGTTCGACCCCAGCAGCGGCCAGTCCCGGCTGATCCCGCCGAGCGGCCACGTCGCCGGCGTCTGGGCCCGCAACGACTCCGAGCGCGGCGTGCACAAGGCGCCCGCCAACGAGGTCGTACGCGGCGCGGTGGACCTCGAGATCCAGATCACCCGCGGGGAGCAGGACCTGCTCAACCCGATCGGCGTCAACTGCATCCGCGCCTTCCCGGGGCGGGGCATCCGGATCTGGGGCGCGCGCACGCTGTCCTCCGACCCGGCGTGGCGCTACCTGAACGTCCGCCGGTACTTCAACTACCTGGAGGAGTCGATCCTGATCGGCACCCAGTGGGTGGTGTTCGAGCCGAACGACCACGCGCTGTGGGCCCGTATCCGGCGCAACATCTCGGCGTTCCTGGTCAACGAGTGGCGCAGCGGAGCCCTGTTCGGGCAGCGCCCGGAGGAGGCCTTCTACGTCAAGTGCGACGAGGAGACCAACCCGCCGGAGTCGGTCGACGTCGGCCGGGTGATCTGCGAGATCGGCATCGCGCCGGTCAAGCCGGCCGAGTTCGTGATCTTCCGGCTGGCCCAGTTCTCGAGCGGCAACGGCGAGTTGGAGGAGTAGCCCACCTCCCGCCCGCCCCGGTCGTCTTCAACACCCCTAGAAGGACAGCGAACTCATGAGTCTCCAGCCGGGTGACGCCCTCACCTCACACAACTTCGGCCTCCAGATCGACGGCGTGATGGTCGAGTACCTGGCCGAGGTCAGCGGCCTCAGCATCGAGCAGGACGTCATCACCTACCAGCAGAACACCCCCAACGGCCAGAACGTGGTCAAGAACCTGCCGGGTGTGAAGAAGAACGGCACCTGCACGGTCGTACGCGGCATGACCCAGTCGGCCTCGTTCACCGAATGGATCAACCAGTCCATCACCGGGCAGATGACCACCGCCCGCAAGAACGCCTCCATCATCATGATGGACTTCCAGAACAACCCGGTGAAGCGCTACCACCTGCGCAACGCCTGGTGCAGCAAGATCGACGCCAGCACGGTGAAGGCGGGCGAGGCGGCCGCCCTCACCGAGACCGTGACCATCACGTTCGAAGAACTGGTCATCGAATAATGCGGCGTTCGGCTGCCAGGGCCGGCAGCTCCGTCTCCTACGCCGGCCCGGACGCGGCGCAGGCGGCGACGGAGACGGGCACGGAGGTTCCGGGACCGGGCCAAGGGGCTGTACCGGCCCCGGGCCCGGGGCCGGCTCCCGCGGCCGCCGTCCCCCCGCCGGGCGGGCAGCACCCGGTTCAGCAGGAGGCTCTGCGCACCGAGTTCGCCTTCCAGCTGCCCCGCGGTTACGTCGACGAGTCGGGCGCCGTCCACCGGGACGGGACGATGCGGCTCTCCACGGCGCGGGACGAACTCGTCCCCCTGCGGGACGTGCGGGTCCAGGAGAATCCGGCGTACCTGTCTGTCGTCCTGCTCGGCCGGGTCATCACCCGCCTCGGCACGCTGCCCATGGTGCACGACGGGATCGTGGAGAACATGTTCGCCTCCGACCTGGCGTTCCTCCAGGACTTCTACCGTCAGATCAACGCCGAGGGCCACACCCGCGCCGCCGTGCGGTGCCCGCACTGCTCGGAGCCCTTCGAGGTGGAACTCGGCGGGAGCCGCCTGGGGGAATCGTGACGTACGCGACCGACCGGCTGCACGAGGAGATCGCGTACGTGGCCTACCACTTCCACTGGAGCCTGGAGGAGATCCTGGACCTGGAACACCACGACCGCCGCCGCTACACGGGCGAGATCGTGTCCTTGGTGACGCGCGCCGGGGCGGAGGGCTGAGCGGTGGGTTTCCTGGACCGGTTCCGCGGGCGGACGGAAGACGGGGACGACAGGGCGGCCACGGGCGTGGCCGCCGACGCCGGGGTGCCGTCGGGTACGCCGTCCGGCGGTGCCTCGGAGTCCTGGGACCGCGGTCGTACGGCGATGCCCGCGTCCTGGCCGGCGCTGCCGCCCATCCAGCGGGCACTGGCGCCGGACCCGGCCGGGGTCGCCGACTCCGGGTTCGGCGGACGGCTGCCCACCTGGCAGAACCCGTCGTTCATGGGCACGGCGTCCCACGCCGTCCTGGACGGGCGTTCGAGCGCGGTCCTCGGCGGCACGGCGCACCCGTCGTCGGCCCGCCCGGTCGCGGGCCTGGAGCAACCCGCGGCGGCCCTGCCGTCGGCGGGTCCCGGACCGACGGTGCAACGGAAGCCCGCGGTACCACTGCGGTGGGTCGCCCCGCGAGTGCCGGGCGCGCCGACTGCGCCGACTGCGCCGGGAGTATCCGGCGTGCCCGGGGCGTCCGGGGTGCCTGGGACGTCCCACGCCCCTGCTGCGCCTGGAGCAACCGGAGCACCCGGTGGTTCGGGGCGTGCTCAGGTCGTCCGCGCGGAGGGCGGCTCGGGCCGGTACACCGCCGCCGGCACGGCGAACGGCCCAACCGTCCCCGGCCCGTCGGCCTCGTCCGCCGTCACGCCCACGCCCACGCCCACGCCCACGCCCACGCCCACGGTGCAACGGGCCGGTGCGGCCGAGGGTGCCGCGACATCCACGACGTCTGCGACGTCTGCGACGGCCGTCCCCGTGGTGACACCGCAGCCGTCCTCCGCTCCTGCGGCTCAACTGCCGCTTCCCGCCTCCGGACCGCGGCTGAGCCCGGTTCCGGCCGGCTCGTCGTCCCGTCCGGGATCCCTCACGCAGGCGCGGCGGGACGCCTCGACGACACGGCACCGGACGCTTCCGGTGTCCCGGCGGACGACCGTGCCGCCGGCCGGCCGGACCTCCGGAACGGAGGCCGCACCGGCCGGCAGCGGTACCGCGGACGGGACGCCGGCCCCGGCCGCGGAAGGCAGCCGGGGCACCACGCGGGCCTCGGGGGGCAGCCCGAGCACCGCGCCCGGGCGCCCCGCCGCGGTCCCGCCGGGCGGCGACGCCCCGGTGGCCGGCGGCCACGGCTCGGCGGCGGCCTCGGAGCGGGCGAGCGCCGGAACGCGGGGCGCGCCCCGGACCACGACGCCCACGGACACGGCTCCCCGTGCCGGAATCGGCACCGGTTCGGCACGGCCGACGCCTGCCACGCCGTCGGCGTCGGTGCGTTCCGAGCCGCCGGTGCAGAGATCCGTGGCCACGGAGAGCGGCCGCACGTCCCATGGCTCCGGCTCCACCGAGGCCCCCCACCCGCCCGCGGCCGCGGCGCCCGCCTCCGGTGAGACCGCGAGTGGCCCCACGCGGAGCACGGTAGGCCGCTCGGCTGCCGCTCCGGTCCCCGCGACGGAGACGACGCGGCGCACCGGCGTGCCCGGGAACCCGGTCGCCCCCGCACTTCAGCGTCACACTGCCGCGGGTTCCGACGCCGCCTCGGAGCCGAGCGCCGCTCCGAGGCCGGACACCGCTTCGGGCCCGGGTGGCGTGCCTGGGCCGGGCACCGCCCCGAGGCCGAGTGCCGCTCCGAGGCCGAGTGCCGCCCCGCGGCCAGGCGCCGCCTCGGGACCCGGCACCGCCCCGGCGCCCGGCGCCGCCCCCGGCGGATCCGCCGGCGAGGCGGTACGGCCCGCCGTCCAGCGCCGGTCATCGGCCGCGGGCGCCCGTACGACTCCGTCGGCCCCCGCTCCGGGTCCCGCTGACCCGGACCGCTCCGCGGCCGGCCTTCCCAGCACCGCACCGTCCACTCCGGCCACCACGACCGGCGGGGCACGCCCGGCCGGCTCCGCGCGACCCGTGCACACGCCGGGCGTCGGCGCTCCCGTACCGGGCGAGAAGGCGGACCGGCCGGAGACCGGCTCCACCGCCCCCGGTTCCGCCGCGTCCTCCCCGCGTGCGACCACCACTTCGGTCGGCGGCTCGCCGACCGCCTCACCGGCCGTCCAGCGAAGCACCGGCCGTCGCTCTCCCCGCGTCGGTCTCGGCGCCCCCCTCTCCGCGCGGCCCGACGTCCCGGCGACCCCGCGATCCGGGCCGACCCCTCCGGTCGGCCCGCAGGCGTCCGCCCGGCCCGCCCCGCGCGTCGAACCGGCCCCCGCCGCCTCCCCCGATCCGACGGCACGGCCCCACTCCTCGACGCGGCCGACCGCTCCCGCCCGCCCCCACGCCTCGGTACCGCTCGACCCGCCCGCCCAGCCGGCCCCGTCCGCTCAGCCGACCCCGCCGACCCCGTCCGCTCCGCCCGCCCCTCCGGCCCCGCCCGCCCAGTCGGCCCCGCCGACTCCGCCGGTCCAGCGCAGCTCTTCGTCCCGCCCGGGGCGCACACCGCTGTCCAGCCCCGCTGCCCGGCCGACCGCCCCGGCCGGTCCCGACACGGCAGCCGGAACCGGCGCCGCCGCCTCCCCGGAGGCGGCGGCCCAGCCGAACCCCGCGGCCGCCCCGCGGCCATCAGCCGGGCCCAGCGCCCCGGCCGTCCTTCCCGCGGCAGCCGTCCGGCCGACCGCACCCACCGTCGCGGGCCCGCCTGCCCCTTCCGGCCCACTGCTCCGGCCGAACACCGCGCACCGGTCCGTTCCCTCGACCGGGCCCGGCCCCTCGCACCGACCGGTACCGACTCACCAACCTGTCCCGAGCACCCGGCTCGGTCCGGCGGCTCCGCCCGCCCCGGTGGTCCAGCGCGTTTCCTCGGCCGAAGCGAGCCCGTCCGCCGATGCCGCGGCCTCGCCGCCGCGTGACCCGTTCGTCCGGCGCGGTCCGTCGAGCGGGCCGGAGTCGGCGTCCGCTCCCGCCCCCGGTGGGACTCCCCCGCCCGTCGTCCAGCGCGCCGACGGGGCCGCCGGTCCGGCCCGGCGTCGCCCGCCCCTCGGGGCGCCCCTGCCCACGGCTCCCACCGGCTTCGCTCCGCTGCTCGCCCCGGCGGCCCCGACCGCACCCGACGCCCTCGCCGCGACGCCCGCGGTGACGCGACCGCCGTTGTCGCCGTCCGGTCCGGTCGCGCTCCAGCGGGCGGCCTCGACGGCCCCCGCCGGGCCGGACCACGGGCACCCGGACTCCCCGCGCCCCCCGACCCCGTTCTCCGTGGCGTCGGCGCCCGCGGCGGCGCTCACGCCGCCCTCGGCGCCCGCGGCTCCGGCCGCGCCGTTGCCCGTCGTCCAGCGGTTCCGGAAGAACAGCGAGCCGACGCCGCCGGGAAACCGGGGCGCGGGCGCCGTCGGACCCGCCACACCCGTCGCACCCGCCGCGCCGGCCGCCGTCCCGACCACCGTGCAGGCCAGGGCGGTACCCGCCGCTCCCTCCACCGCACCGCCGCCACCGCCGGCGCCCGCGCACACCTCCCGTGCCGGCGGCCCGCCCCCCGGCGCTCCGCCGTCGGAGCACGCGGAGATCCCGCCGGGCGCGTTCGACCCCAGGGAACTCACCGACTTCCAGCTCGACGAGCTCGTGCACCGGATCATCGGCCGCGTCACCCGGCTGATCCGCACCGAGCTGCGAATGGACCGCGAACGGATCGGCAGACTCCGCGATCCCCGCCACTGACCGGCGCGCCACCGCACCCCCGGCCGGCACTCCACCGGCCGGCCCGGCACCACCGACCGGCAGCACCGACCGGCACCACCGACCGGCAGCACCCAGGAACCACCCGCCAGGAACGACAGAAAGGCCCACCTGCGATGTCCCGCCAGGACCCGGGCTCCACCATCTGGTTCAGCCTCAGCATCGACGGCGAGAGCCTCGGCTACTTCAACGGCTGCGAGGGGCTGGCGTCCCAGGTGGAGGTCGAGCAACGCCAGGAGGGCGGCAACAACGGCTTCGTCTGGCAACTGCCCACGCGTGTCACGTTCTCCACCATCCGGCTGACCCGCCCGCTCACGCCCGACACCGCCAAGGTCGCCAAGTGGATCTCGTCGGTGCAGACGGGCATCAAGCGGCCCACCGCGCAGATCGCGGCGCTGCGCGCGGACGGGTCGGAGGTCGCCCGCTGGGGGCTGATCGACGTGCTGCCGGTGAGCTGGACCGGTCCCACCCTGGACCCGGCCGGCCCGGCGGTGGCGACCGAGGTGCTGGAGATCACCCACCACGGGTTCACGGACTGAGAGGGGGCCGCGGACAATGGCGAAGGGCAGCAGGGGCGGTGCCGGCAAGAGTCTGGTGCGCGCCACACTCGCGATCCACGAACCGCCCGCCGGCGACAGCACCACTCCCGGCGGGCTCATCAGGACGTTCGGCTTCGACTTCAACCCGTCACAGCTCTCGCTGTCGCGGCGGGCCCAGTGGAAGTCCACCCCCGCGCAGATCGAACGGGACGGCCCGCTGCCGGAGTTCATGGGGTCCGAGCCTCGGCAGATGAGTGTGGAGATCTTCCTCGACTCCTCCGACGAGCCGGCCGGCAACACCGTGCTGAAGAAGGTGGAGTCGCTGCTCAAGTGCTGCGAGGTGACCTCCAGGAGCATCGCCGCCAAGCAGCCATCGCCGCCGTGGGTGGTGCTCCAGTGGGGCTCCTTCTCCACCGCCCGGTTCGTCGCCTACGTCAGCTCGGTGGAGGCCAGTTACACCCTCTTCGGGACGACCGGCGTGCCGATCCGCGCCACCGTCCGGCTGCAGCTGCACGAGATCCCCAGCGCGACCATGGGGCAGAACCCGACCTCGGGCGCGCTCACCGCGCAGCGCGTGCACCGGGTGGTGGCCGGCGACTCGTTGCAGTCGCTGGCCTGGCGTGAGTACGGCAGCGCCGCGGCCTGGCGCTCGATCGCGGAGGCCAACGGGATCGACGACCCGGCGCACCTGCCGACCGGCGTCGAACTGGTGCTGCCGGCCGCGGAGGAGGTGCGCGCCTGATGGTGCGGTCCGCGTTCTCCAACATCATCGACGTGCGGATCGGCGGCGCCAAGCTGCCGCCCGAGTACGCCCGGGCGCTCGTCGACAGCTGGGTCGACCAGGGCGTCGGCGTGCCGGCCGCGTTCCGGCTCACCTTCCGCGACCCGTACCGGAAGATCCTCGGCCGGCTGGGCATCACCTTCGGCACGAAGGTGATCCTCACTCCGGTGTCCGACGGGCAGGGCGCCGGCGATCCGCTGCTGACCGGCGAGGTCACCGGCCTGGAGGCCGACTACGACGGCACGGGCAGCTTCGCCGTGGTCCGCGGCTACGACCTCGGGCACCGGCTGCTGCGTCAGCGCCGGGTGGCCGCCTACCGCAACCAGAGCGCGTCCGACATCGCCCGGAAGCTGGCCGCCCAGGACGGGGTGCCGGTCGGGCGGATCGAGTCGACCCGGACGGTGTACGAGTTCATCAGCCAGTCCAACGTCTCCGACTGGGACTTCCTCGCCCGGCTCGCCGACGAGAACGAGATGGTGATGTCGGTGGACGCGGACGGGAAGTTCCAGTTCGTCCGCCCGAAGCCGTCCTCCGGGGCGCCCTCGCCCGAGACCGACGGGGACAAGAGCCCGTTCGTGCTCCAGGCCGGGCACGACATCCTGCGGCTGCGGGCCGCGGTCACCGCCGCCGACCAGGTCGGCAAGGTCGAGGCGCGGGGCTGGGACGTCACCACCAAGAAGAAGCTGACCGCCACCGCGCCCGCCACCGACAACCCGGGCATCGGCATCGGCACCACCCCGGGCGCGGCGGCGGGGAAGTTCAAGCCGGCCACCCTGGTGGAGACGGGCACGCCGTACGACAAGCAGAACGAGGTGAAGTCCGCGGCCGACGCCCTCGCCGACGACGTGACGTCCTCCTTCGCCGAGCTGGAGGTCGTGGCGCGCGGCAACCCCAAGCTGCGGCCGGGGGTCGCGGTGGCGCTGGCCGACGTCGGCCGGCCCTTCGAGGGCAAGTACACCGTCACCTCCGTGCGGCACGTCTTCGGCGACGGCAAGCACTACGAGGCGTGGGTGACGGTCAGCGGCCGGCAGTGGCGCTCGCTGTACGGGCTGGCGTCCGGCGGCACGGAAGGCGCGCTCCGGCTGCCCAGTGTGGCCAACGCCCTGGTCACCGACGTGAACGACCCGCTCAAGCAGGGGCGGGTCCGGTTGCAGTTCCCGTGGCTGGACGACACCTACGTCAGCGACTGGACCCGGACCGTGCAACTGGGCGGTCTCGACGGCGGCGGGGTGTTCCCGATGGACGTCAACGACGAGGTGCTGGTCGCCTTCGACCGGGGCGCCCTCGACCATCCGTTCGTGATCGGCGGGCTCTACAACGGCAAGGACCGGCCGACGACCGTCGGCGACGTGCCGCTGCACGACGCCGTGCGGAAGAAGGCGAGCCGGCACACCCTCTCCGACCGGGACGGCAACCGGCTGGACCTGCTCAGCCAGAAGACCGGCGGCCGCAAGCAGGGGGTCCGGCTGGCGTCCGGGGACAACCGGCTGACCATCAGCCTGGACCGGACGAACACCGAGATCGTCGTGGACAGCAAGGGCGAGGTCACGATCAAGGGCAGCCGGGCGGTGTCGGTCGAGGCGGGCACCGATCTCACGCTCAGCGCACGACGCAGGCTGACCATCAAGAGCGGCGGCGCGCTCAGCATCGAGGGGGCCGGGCTGGTCAACGTGAAGGCCGCGGGCGAGATCGGGGTGGTCGCGGCGGGCGCCCTGAACATGAGCGCCCTGGGCGCCGCCAACCTCACCGGCGGGGCCACCGTGCAGATCACGTCGGCCGTCAACACGACGATCAAGTCGCCGACCACCCTGGTCGGTTCCGCCGTGTTCGGGGTCACCACCATTCCCGTGCCGATGGTGATCCCGTGAGCGTTTCCGTGGAAGGCGGGGTGGGTTTCTGATGGCCGAGCAGTTCGTCGGGTCCGGGTGGTCGTTCCCGTTGCGGATCGGACCGACCGGCGGGATCGCGCTGGTCAGCGGGGAGCGGGAGATCGAGGAGGCGATCCGGCTGGTGCTGTCCACAGCGCCGGGCGAGCGCCCGATGCGTCCCGACTTCGGCTGCGCGATCCACGACCTGGTCTTCGCCCCGGTCAACGAGCAGACCGCGGGCCGCATCCAGCACGAGGTGTACGCCAGCCTGGACCGCTGGGAGCCGCGCATCGAGGTCGACGACGTCGAGGTGACGGCGGGCGACGACCGGAGCGTCCTCTACATCGACGTGCGCTACTCGATCCGCGGCACCAACAACCCGCGCAGCCTCGTCTTCCCCTTCTACGTCATTCCGTCCCACGACGAGCCGGACGGCCCCGGTGCGGCCGGCCCGGCTCCGGAAAGCGACCGCTGATGGCCCTGCCCTCCCCCAACCTCGACGACCGCCGCTTCCAGCAGTTCGTCGACGACGCCAAGCGCTACATCCAGCAGCGGGCCCCGGAGTGGACCGACCACAACGTCTCCGACCCCGGCGTCACCCTGGTCGAGACGGTCGCCCACATGGCCGACCAGATCGTGTACCGGCTCAACCGGGTGCCCGAGAAGAACCACCTGGCCTTCCTGGACCTGGTCGGGATCACCCTGTTCCCGCCGTCGGCCGCGCGCACCGACGTCACGTTCTGGCTGTCGGCGCCGCAGGAGGAGCCGGTGGCGGTGCCGGTCGGCACCGAGGTCGCCACCATGCGCACCGAGAGCGAGGAGGCCGTCGTCTTCGCCACCGAGCGCCATCTGACCGTGGTGCCGTGCGAGTTGCGTCATCTGCTGGTGCAGCACCGGGGCCAGGCGGCCGTCGACCGCACGCACGACCTGGCGGAGGACGGCAAGGACCTGCTGTGCTTCGCGGAGTCGCCCGATCCGGGCGACTGCATGCTGCTCGGCCTGTCCGCGGCCGTGCCGCACTGTGCGCTCGCCCTGGACCTGGACAGCCGGGTGGACGGCGTCGGCGTGGACCCGCGACAGCCGCCCCTGGTGTGGGAGGCGTGGACGGCGGACGGCTGGCGGCCCTGCGAGGTCGACCGGGACGGCACGGGCGGCCTCAACCGCCCCGGCGAGGTGGTCCTGCACATCCCCGGCGGGCACGTGCTGTCCCGCAACGCCGGGCAGGAGGCGGGCTGGGTGCGCTGCCGGGTCACCGAGCCCCTGTCCGGCCAGCCGTTCTACACCACCTCCCCGACGGTCCGCGCCGCCGAGGCCTTCACCATCGGCGGCACCACCGCCGCCGTGCACGCCGAGACCGTGAACGACGAGGCGCTCGGCGAGTCCACCGGGCTGCCCGGGCAGCGGCTGCGCCTGGCGCACGCGCCCGTGGTCGGCGACGACCCGCCGGTGCTGCTGCAGACCGCCGAGCACGACGGCTGGGCGGACTGGCAGGTGGTCCCGAACTTCGCGGCCTCCGGACCGGACGACCGGCACATCACCCTCGACGCCACGACCGGTGAGATCGCCTTCGGGCCCGCGGTGCGCGAACCCGACGGCTCGTTGCGGCAGTTCGGGGCGGTCGCCCCCAAGGGCGCGCCGGTCCGGGCCCGCCGCTACCGCACCGGCGGCGGCCGGGCCGGCAACGTGGCCCGGGGCGCGGTGCAGATCCTGCGCACCTCCATCCCCTACGTCTCGGAGGTGGTCAACCGCGAGGCGGCCCGCGGCGGGGTGGACGGGGAGACGGTGGACGAGGCGAAGGTCCGGGCGCCGATCACCCTGCGCGCCCAGGAACGGGCGGTGACCCTGCGGGACTACGAGGAGCTGGCCCGCCGGGCCGCGCCGGAGACGGCGCGCATCACCTGCCTGGAGGGCGAGGAGGGCGAGCACGGGGCGTACGCGGTGCGGGTGCTGGTGGTGCCGCAGGCAGTGCCGGACCCGGGCGGCCGGCTCCGTTTCGAGCAACTGGTGCCCGGCGACGCTCTGCTGGACCGGATCACCCGGCACCTGGACGAACGCCGTCTGATCGGGACGAGGCTGGCGGTCGGGCCGCCGTACTACCAGGGCGTCACGGTGGTGGCCACGGTGCACGCCTTCCGGGGTGTGGACACCGACCGGGTGCGCCGGCAGGTGCACGACGCGCTCTACCGGCACCTCGACCCGCTGACCGGCGGCGCGGACGGCGCCGGCTGGCCGTTCGGCCGTCCCGTCCAGTCCGGCGAGGTCTTCGCGGTGCTGCAGCGGGTGCCGGGCGTGGAACTGGTCGACGAGGTGGTCCTGCACCCCGCCGACCCGCTGACCGGCAAGCGCGGCGACGCCACGGACCGCATCGACCTGTCCCGGCCCTCCCTGGTGTTCTCCTTCGACCACCGGGTGCGCGTGATCGGGGACGGTGCCTGATGCGGGGCTCCATCGACGGCCTCGGCTCCTCTGCGCCGATCGGCATGATGCTGCCGGCGGTGTTCGCCGACGACGACCTCGCGCAGCGGTTCGTCGCCGGTCTCGACGAGGTGATCGCGCCGATCCTGAGCGTCCTGGACTGCCTGGACACGTACTTCCGGCCGTCCCTGGCCCCGCCGGACTTCGCCCGGTGGCTGGGCGGCTGGGTCGGCGCGGAGACCGACGGCAGCGAACCCGAGCCGCTGCTGCGGGCGGCCGTGGCCGCCGCGGCGTACCTGCACCGCATCCGTGGGACCCGGCGCGGGCTGTCGGAGACGGTGCGGCTGGCCTTCGGCGTGGAGCCGGAGATCAGCGAGAGCGGCGCCGCCGCCTGGAGCGCCCGTCCGCTCGGCCCGGTGCCGGGCGAGTCCCGTCCGCGCCTGCACGTACATCTGCGGCTGCCCCACCCCACCTCCGCGGACCGGCACCGCCTGGACACCCTGGTGGCCGCCGCCCGCCCCGCCCACATGCCGTACACGGTCCGGGTGACCGCCACGGAACCCGCTGTACCCGCCGAAAGGACCACCGAGAGATGACGACCACCCAGAACTGCGCCGACTGCGGCACCCGCGCGGAACCGGGACAGTCGTTCTGCGACGCCTGCGGCGCGGTACTGAGCTGGACCGACCGGGCGGCCACCCGGACACCGGCCGCGGCCGGAGCGGCGACGGCCGGTACGCCGGCGACGGGCGCACCGGAGCGGTCCGGGGCGCCCGCCCCGGAGGCCGGGGCCACCGGAGGGCCCACCGGTGTGCCCGGTGGCGCCACGGCGTCCGGAGCACCCGGTTCGTCCGGGCCGCGATCCGGCGACGGTGCGTCCCCCGCCGGGGGCGCGTCCGGCGCGGCCCCGGCCGCACCGGCCCCCACGGCTCCCGTCCACGCGGCCCCCGGCCACATGGCCCCCGGTTCGGAGAGCGCACCCGGAAGCGCTCCGGTCCCGGCCTCCGACCCGGACCTGGAGACCACCGCCCCGGTCCCGGCCACCGCCGCCCCGGCCGCGGACGAGACCGCGCCCACCGCTCCGCTGCCCGGCGCGACGGCTCCCGCCGACGCCGAGGGCATGACCGACCGGGCGCGGCAGCTGCTCATCCCGGTCGCCGACCCGCAGGCCCGGCCCACCGCGGACCCCTCCGTGGCCCCGGTGCTGCCGGGCCGTCCCGCCCCCCAGCGCCCGCAGGTCGTACGGGCTCCGGGCGAGGAGGCCGGCGCCGCCGGCGGGACGCCCTGCCCCTGGTGCTCGACGCTCAACCGGCCCGACCGGCACTACTGCGCGCGGTGCGCGATGCCGATGACCCGCAGCGAGCAGGCGTCCGGGCGGCTGCCCTGGTGGCGACGGCTGGTGGGCTCCGGCAACCGCGAGACCCCGTGGGCCGGTGACCGCCCCCGGCTGCGCCGGACCTTCGACCGCGTGCTGACCTGGGTGGGGGCGCTCGTCGTCCTGACCCTGCTGATCGTGCTGGCGGTGCACATCCCGCAGGGCGTCCAGGCGACCCGCGACCACTTCGCCAAGCGTGCTCCGGTGGCTCCCGACCGCGTCACCGCGTCCCGCTCCTACCCGGGGCACAAGCCCGAACTGGCCTTCGACAAGCTGAACAACACCTGGTGGGGGCCCGGGGTGGCCGAGTCCGGGCAGGGCCAGTGGATCGAGGCGCGGTTCTCCGAGCCGACCAGGCTGCTGGATCTGATCATCACCCCTGGGGTGTCGAAGCGTCCCGACCAGCTCTCCCAGTCGGCGCTCCCGCACCGCGTCGAGGCCCGCATCACTCTGGCCGACGGCAAGACCACGACCCGCGAGCTCACCCTCGACCAGGGCGCGGGCGGCCAGCGTCGCGCGTTCCGGGTCGGCGAGGTCACGGCCGTGCGGTTCGTCATCGAGTCCGCCTACCAGACCTCCGCCAAGAAGCAGGTGTCCATCGCCGAGATCGAGTTCTTCGGACCGTCGAACGCGAACGGGTCCTGAGTTCCGCGCGGGCGGGGGCCCGGCCACTCCCCCGTCCGCGCCGGGCCCCCGACCGCCGGGCGGTGAGCGCCGGCCCCCCGGGCGGTGAGCGACGGCCGCCCCTCGCGCCGGGCGGGGCGGCACGCCGCCGCCGGTCCGGCGGCCGTCCCACGGGCTACAGGCCCACGATCCTGTTCCACCGTCGGGCGAACTCCAGCCGCTCGGTGGAGGTGATGTCGCGGGCGACGGCCAGGCGCTCGCGCATGGTGGCGTCGGGGAAGATCAGCGGATTGCCGGCCAGGGCCGCGGTGTCCTCGTCCTTGGCGGCCGCCAGCACCTCCTGGGCCGCCGGGACCGGGCAGACGTAGTTCACCCAGGTGGCCAGTTCGGCGGCGGCCTCGGGCTCGTAGTAGTAGTCGATCAGCCGCTCGGCGTTGGCCTTGTGACCGGCCCGGTTGGGGATCATCAGGGAGTCGGACCACAGCTCGGCGCCCTCCTCGGGCACCACGAAGCGGATGTCGGGGTTGTCCGCCTGGAGCTGGATCACGTCGCCTGAGTATGCCTGGCAGGCCAGGACGTCGCCGCTGACCAGGTCCTTGGTGTAGTCGTTGCCGGTGAAGCGGCGGATCTGGCCGCGTCGGACCTGCCGCTCCACCTGGTCGCACACCCGGTGGAAGTCGTCCGCCGTCCACCTGCGGATGTCGACACCGTCGGCCTGCATGAGCAGCGCGAAGGCCTCGTCCAGCCCGGAGAGCAGCGTCACCCTGCCCTTCAGGTCGCCCGCCCACAGGTCGGAGACCTGATGGATCTCACGGCCGAGCCGGCGGCGGTTGTAGGCGATGCCGGTGATGCCCGACTGGTACGGCACCGTGAACCGGCGCCCCGGGTCGAAGGCGGGCGAGCGCAGCAGCGGGTCGAGATTCCGCGCCACGTGGGGCTGGTGCGCGCGGTCCATCTCCTGCACCCAGCCCAGGCGCACGAACCGCGCGCACATCCAGTCGCTGATGACGATGAGGTCGCGGCCCGGCTTCTGGTGGTTCATCAGGGCGGGGCTGATCTTGCCGAAGAACTCGTCGTTGTCGTTGATCTCCTCGGAGTAGTCCACGGAGATCCCGGTGCGCTTCTCGAAGGCCTCCAGGGTGGGCCGCCGGCTGGGGTGCTTGTCGTCGGTGTCGATGTAGAGCGGCCAGTTCGACCAGGCCAGACGCTTGTCCGTGGCGGATGAGTCCGGCCCGGAACGGTCACCGGGCCGGACGTACGCGGCGGGGACCCCGCACCCGGCGAGCGCGCCGAGCACGGCGGTGGAGCCGAGGGCGCGCAGCAGGGAACGGCGGGAGTGCGGGTGCGGGATCGCCGGCGTCTTGGGTGTCGGAGGCATTGCCGCAGCATGCCGCCCGGGTCGGCGGCGGGACAATCGACGCTCCGTCGAGCGGCCCCGGGCCTACCGGACACCTTGTCGATCGGCCGGCGCTCAGCGGTCGGGCTCTTCCGTCAGGGCCCAGAGCTCCCGGCGCTCAGCCGTCGGGCTCTTCCGTGAGGGCGCAGAGCTCCCGGCGCTCAGCGGTCGGGCTCTTCCGTCAGTGCCCAGAGCTCCCGGCGGCCCGGTGGAACGGGCGTGGCCCCGGACGGTCCGTCCTCCGTCCGGGGCCACGGGTCCCCTTGTCGCGACCGTGAGCACTCAACCGGTTGAGTGCTCACGGTCCGGGCGAGGCGGGCGGTGCGCCCGCCGGTCGCCTCAGGCGTCCAGCGACGTCATCACGTGCTTGATCCGCGTGTAGTCCTCGAAGCCGTACGCCGACAGGTCCTTGCCGTAGCCGGACTTCTTGAAGCCGCCGTGCGGCATCTCGGCGACCAGCGGGATGTGGGTGTTGATCCACACACAGCCGAAGTCGAGCTTCTTGGACATGCGCATGGCGCGGCCGTGGTCCTTGGTCCACACCGAGGACGCCAGCGCGTACTCGACGCCGTTGGCCCACTCGACGGCCTGGTCCTCGTCCGTGAAGGACTGGACGGTGATGACCGGGCCGAAGACCTCCTTCTGGACGATCTCGTCATCCTGCTTGAGGCCCGAGACGACGGTCGCGGCGTAGAAGTAGCCCTTGTCGCCGACCTGGTGGCCGCCGGCCTCGACCTTGGCGTGGGCGGGCAGCCGCTCGATGAAGCCGGCGACCTGCTTCAGCTGGTTGGGGTTGTTCAGCGGGCCGAAGAGGACGTCCTCGTCGTCCGGCTGCCCGGTCTTCGCCTCCTCGGCGGCCTTGGCGAGCGCGGCGACGAACTCGTCGTGGATGGACTCGTGGACGAGGACGCGGGTGGCGGCCGTGCAGTCCTGGCCGGCGTTGAAGAAGCCGGCGACCGAGATGTCCTCGACGGCCTTGTCGATGTCGGTGTCCTCGAAGACGACGACCGGGGCCTTGCCGCCCAGCTCCAGGTGGACGCGCTTGACGTCCTTGGAGGCGGACTCGGCCACCGACATGCCCGCACGCACCGAGCCGGTGATGGAGGCCATGGCGGGGGTCGGGTGCTCGACCATCAGGCGGCCGGTGTCGCGGTCGCCGCAGACGACGTTGAAGACGCCCTTGGGCAGGACCGAGCCGATGATGTCGGCGATCAGGACCGTGGAGGCCGGGGTGGTGTCCGACGGCTTGAGGACGACGGTGTTGCCCGCGGCGAGGGCCGGGGCGAACTTCCACACGGCCATCATCATCGGGTAGTTCCACGGCGCGACCTGGGCGCAGACGCCGATCGGCTCGCGGCGGACGATCGAGGTCATCCCCTCCATGTACTCGCCGGCCGAGCGGCCCTCGAGCAGCCGCGCGGCACCCGCGAAGAAGCGGATCTGGTCGACCATCGGCGGGATCTCCTCGGAGCGGGTCAGCCCGATCGGCTTGCCCGTGTTCTCCACCTCCGCCGCGATCAGTTCCTCGGCGCGCTCCTCGAAGGCGTCCGCGATCTTCAGCAGGGCCTTCTGGCGCTCTGCCGGGGTGGTGTCGCGCCAGCCGGGGAAGGCCGCGGCGGCGGCCGCCATGGCGGCGTCGACGTCCGCCCGGCCGGACAGCGGCGCGGTCGCGTACGCCTCGCCGGTCGCGGGGTTGACCACCTCTGTGGTCCGTCCGTCGGCGGCGTCCCGGAACTCACCGTCGATGTAGTTGCGCAGACGACGCAGCTCGGTGCTCACTGCCGGCCCTCCTGGTGTGGTTCAGGTGTCCAATCGCTGAGACACCCACCCTAGTCGGCGATGCCACGTTTTCAACACCCCCACTGGCATCACTTCTGCGAAATCCGCAGAGAGCAGGCTCTCAAACAACGAATTTCATCGCTGCGGCCTTGCGCAACTGTCGAGACGTCGTGCAGAGTGAGGTCGTGGCCAGTCGAAGCGCAGACCAGAAGGACTCGTCCCGCGAGTCCCGCAACGGGAACGGCACCCCCCAGCTGGACGCCGTCTCCCTCGCCATCATCCAGCAGCTCCAGGAAGACGGCCGCCGGCCCTACGCCGCGATCGGCAAGGCCGTCGGCCTCTCCGAGGCGGCCGTGCGCCAGCGCGTCCAGAAGCTGCTGGACCAGGGCGTCATGCAGATCGTCGCCGTCACGGACCCGCTCACCGTGGGCTTCCGCCGGCAGGCGATGGTCGGCATCAACGTCGAGGGCGATGTCGAGGCCATAGCCGACGCGCTGACTGACATGTCGGAAGTCGAGTACGTGGTGATGACCGCGGGCTCGTTCGACATCCTCGCCGAGATCGTCTGCGAGGACGACGACCACCTGCTGGACGTCATCAACAAACGCATCCGGGCCCTGCCCGGCGTGCGCTCCACCGAGAGCTTCGTCTACCTCAAGCTCAAGAAGCAGACCTACATGTGGGGAACCCGATAACCGTGAGCAAGGACCTCAGCCGAACCGCGTACGACCACCTGTGGATGCACTTCACCCGCATGTCCTCGTACGAGAACTCCCCCGTGCCGACGATCGTGCGCGGCGAGGGCACCTACATCTACGACGACAAGGGCAAGCGCTACCTCGACGGCCTCGCGGGTCTGTTCGTGGTCCAGGCGGGCCACGGCCGCACCGAGCTCGCCGAGACCGCCTTCAAGCAGGCCCAGGAACTGGCGTTCTTCCCGGTGTGGTCGTACGCCCACCCCAAGGCCGTGGAGCTGGCGGAGCGGCTCGCCGACTACGCGCCGGGCGACCTGAACAAGGTCTTCTTCACCACCGGCGGCGGTGAGGCGGTGGAAACCGCCTGGAAGCTCGCCAAGCAGTACTTCAAGCTGGTCGGCAAGCCCACCAAGCACAAGGTCATATCCCGCGCGGTCGCCTACCACGGCACCCCGCAGGGCGCCCTGTCCATCACGGGTCTGCCCGGCCTGAAGGCGCCGTTCGAGCCCCTCGTCCCGGGCGCGCACAAGGTCCCGAACACCAACATCTACCGCGCCCCGATCTTCGGCGACGACCCGGAGGCCTTCGGCCGCTGGGCCGCCGACCAGATCGAGCAGCAGATCCTCTTCGAGGGCCCGGAGACGGTGGCGGCCGTCTTCCTCGAGCCGGTGCAGAACGCCGGCGGCTGCTTCCCGCCGCCGCCCGGCTACTTCCAGCGGGTGCGCGAGATCTGTGACCAGTACGACGTACTGCTCGTCTCCGACGAGGTCATCTGCGCCTTCGGCCGCCTCGGCACGATGTTCGCCTGCGACAAGTTCGGCTACGTCCCGGACATGATCACCTGCGCCAAGGGCATGACCTCGGGCTACTCCCCGATCGGCGCCTGCATCATCTCCGACCGCCTCGCCGAGCCGTTCTACAAGGGCGACAACACCTTCCTGCACGGCTACACCTTCGGCGGCCATCCGGTCTCCGCCGCGGTGGGCCTGGCCAACCTCGACCTGTTCGAGCGCGAGGGCCTGAACCAGCACGTGCTGGACAACGAGTCCGCGTTCCTCTCCACCCTGCAGAAGCTGCACGACCTGCCGATCGTCGGCGACGTCCGCGGCAACGGCTTCTTCTACGGCATCGAGCTGGTGAAGGACAAGAACACCAAGGAGTCCTTCAACGAGGAGGAGACCGAGCGCGTCCTGTACGGCTTCCTGTCCAAGGCGCTGTACGACAACGGCCTGTACTGCCGTGCCGACGACCGCGGCGACCCGGTCGTCCAGCTCGCCCCGCCGCTGATCTCCAACCAGGAGACCTTCGACGAGATCGAGCAGATCCTGCGCGCGACGCTGACGGAGGCGTGGACCAAGCTGTGACCCCGGGTGCCTCCCGCGGGCACGCCGAGGTGAGCGAGCGCCTGAGGCGCGTACCTCCGATCAGATGATCATCACCGGCCCCGGAGCCGTCCGTTCGAGTGGGAAACGGCGGCCCGGGGCCGTGTGCTGTCCGGCCTCCCGGCCTCGGCTGCCTAGCGTTCAGTGACCGATCGGCTCCGCCTTCGTTCCCCCGTACGGGGGATTCGTACGAAGGGATCCCACGGACCCGCACGGCAACCCGCGCGGCATTTCCGATCCGAACCGAGGTGTACGCCATGGTGGCCCCGCCGGACAACGACGTACTCTGGGCACGCGCCCTGCACTACACCCACAAGGACGGCTCGCCCGCGCTCGGCGGCGTGTCGCTCGGTGTGGGGCAGGGAGAGATCCTCGCCGTCTCCGGGCCGAGCGGCAGCGGCAAGACCACGCTGCTACGGTGCCTGTCCGGCATGGTCCGCGTCCGCAGCGGCGAGGTCTGGTTCAACAGCTCCCCCGTGCACACCCTCGGCACGCTGGCCCGGGAACGGCTGCGCCGCGACCGGTTCGGCTGGATCGACCCCGCCCCCGAGCTGGTGCCGGAGCTCAACGTCTGGGAGAACACCGCCCTGCCCCTGATGCTGCGCGGCACCGGCCGGCGGCGGGCCAGGGGAACCGCCCTGGAGTGGCTGGAACGCCTGGACATCGGCGACCTGGCCCGCAGGCGTCCGCACCAGCTCCGCCAGGCCGAGCGGCAGCGCGTCTGCATCGCCCGCGCGCTCGCCCCCGCGCCGACGGTGCTGTTCGCCGACGAGCCGACGGCCCCGCTGCACCGCGCCGACCGCGCGCACGTGCTGCGCACGCTCACCACGGCGGCCCGCTCGCACGGCATCACGGTCGTGCTGGCCACCCACGAACCGGAGACCGCCGCCCTCGCCGACCGCACGGTGCCCCTGCTCGACGGGCGGTGCGTGAAGACCGTGCACCTGCCGCCGGCCGACGACACCACGGAAGGCCGGGCGGCGTGCTCGCTCTCCGTCTGATCCGCGTCGCCCACCCGGCCGTCCAGCTTCGCCGCCTGACCGTCGTGGCGGCCTCGGCGGGCACGGGCTTCCTGCTGCTGTGCAGTCTCGGTCACGCCCTGCGGAGCCCGGCCGACCCGTCCGCCGCCCTGCTGGGCCTGTCCTGGTGCGTGGTGCCGCTGATCGCCACGGTCCATCTCGCGGTCGCCGTCGCCCGCACCGACCCCGGCACCCGGCCCCGCTCCGCCCTGTCCGCCCTCGGCCTCGGGCCCGCCCGGATGATGGCCGTCTCGGCCGCCACGACCGCGCTGTCCTGCGCCTTCGGCTCACTGCTGGCGCTGCTGCTCTTCCTCCTGCTGCGCGGCGACCTCCCGGGCCCTGCACTGCCCTTCCACGGCGCGGCGGCCGGCCCGCTCGCCGCGCGCGAACGGCTGCCCGTGCCGGGCGCCCTGACCCTGCTGACGATCGTCCCCGCGCTCGCCTCCGCGGTGGTCGCCGCGGCCCTGCGGCCCCGGGAGTCCCGGGAGCGGAGGACCACCGCCCGGCCCGCGGCCTCGGGAGCCGCCGCGACGCAGGAGGGCACGGGGACCGAGCCCCCGGCGACGGCCGACGGCTACGGCGTCCCGGGCGCCTCCGCCGGCCGGGACACCGCCTGTGCCGCCCGCGAAGAGACGTTTGGGCAGGACGCCTTGGCGGACGATCCGCACCGCCCGCTCCCGCCCCGCCGGCCGCCCTCCGGCCTGCCCTGGGGCATCGCCGTACTCGCCGTCGGGCTCACCGTGGAGACCTACTCCGGCAGCACCGCCGGCAGCGCCTCCGGCGTCCCCCTCCCCGGCGGTCCGACCGCCGGCTCGGTGCCCGTGCTCGTCGGGTGGCTGCTCACCGCCGTCGGTCTCGCCCTGGCCGGCCCCGGTCTCACCCACCTGTGCGGGCGTCTGCTCCAGTCGGTGCGTCCCGGCGCCGTACGCCTCCTGGCCGGCCGGGTCCTGATGGAGGAGGCGGGCCGCGTCGGCCGCCCGCTGGGCGTCGTGTGCGCGGTGGCGTCGGCGGCGTACGCGGTGACCGCGCTGTACGGCGGCGCCGCGCCGGCCCTCGGCCCGCTCACCGTCCTGGGCGCGCTGCTCGTGGCCGGCTGCGCGGTGGCCACCCTGCTCACCGCCGCCGTCGAGGCCCGGCAGTCCCGGACCCGCACCATCGCCGCGCTGCTGCGGCTCGGCGCGCCCGCCACCCTGCTCCGCTCCGCCGCCGCCCTCCGCGCCGGCGCCCTGCTGGCCCTGTTCGTCCCGCTGACCCTCGCGATCGCCGCGCTCGCCGCGCTTCCGCTGGCGCGCTGAGCGGTACACGCGGGAGGGTCCCGGAAAAAATCCCGGGACACCGATGAGTTCCACGCGGGCCCGCCGTCTACCCCACCGAACGGCACGCACGGCACGCACGACGACGGAAGAGGACCCCATGTACCAGCAGATGATCTTCGTGAACCTGGCGACCGACGACGTGGCCGCGTCGAGGAAGTTCTTCACCGAGCTCGGCTACGCGATCAACCCGCAGTTCTCGACCGACGACTGCGCCTGCGTCGTGATCAGCGACACGATCATCGCCATGCTCCTCGGCAAGCAGCGCTACGCCGACTTCACCGAGAAGGAGATCGCGGACTCCAGGAAGAGCAGCGAGGTGCTGATCTGTCTGAGCGCCGAGAGCCGCGAGAAGGTCGACGAACTCGTCGAGCGGGCGGTCGCGGCCGGGGGCACCGTGACCGGCCGGACCCAGGACTACGGCCACATGTACGGCCGCGCCTTCGACGACCTCGACGGACACACCTGGGAGGTCATGTGGATGGACCCGGCGGCGGTGCAGGGCTGACGGCACCGGCCTCCCGGGCCGTGCCACGGCCCCCGGGGTCACCGCGCCGGGGGCCCGGGGCGTCGGAGCGTGCGGGCGTTCACCGGCTGACGCCCCGGCCGGGTCGCGAGCGCACGGTGGTCCGACACCGCCCAGGGGGCCACCGTGCGCTCCGGCCCCTCGCGCACGCCGGCACTGCGGACCGGACCGCCGCCGGCAGCGCCGCCGGCGTGGCGGCGGGGCCTCGTCGGTCGGCGCACGGCTGACGCTCCGGCGGTTCTCGACGAACGCGTGCATCTACCGCCGTGGTGCCGTGTGCAGCTCCGGTCATCGTCTCCTCCCCCTTCGGCGCTCGCCCGGAGGACGGGGCCGGCCTCTACCGTGGCCCAGCCCCTTCCGCCGGCGCTCCGGCAGCCCCCTTCACACCGCCGCCGCCCGCACGGACGCCTCCCCGAGGACGACGACCTCGGCCGCGTCGAACACGACCCCGACCTCCTCGCCGGTGGCCGGAGCCGACCGCAGCGGGCAGGCCGCCTCCAGGCTCGGCGCGTCCTCGGGCTGGAGGCGCACGGCGACGTGGGTGCCCTTGAAGGTGCGGGCGGCGACCGTGCAGCGCAGGCCCTCGCCGACGGGGACGAGCCGCACGCCGGCGGGCCGGACCAGGAGGGCGCGGGTGCCCCGGGGCGTGCCCCGCGGGACCGGCACCCTGCCCCAGGGCGTGCTCGCGGTCCCGTCGTCGACGCTCGCCTCGACGACGTTCTCGAAGCCGAGGAACCGTGCCACGAAGGCGTCGGCGGGCCGCTGCCACACCTCGAGCGGGGTGCCGGACTGGGCGATCCGGCCGTCCCGCATCACCACGACCCGGTCGGCGAGCGCGAAGGCCTCGCCCTGGTCGTGCGTGACGGCGAGCACCGTGGTCCCCAGTCGGCCGAACAGTTCGCGCAGTTCGACCACGAGCCGTTCCCGCAGCGTGCGGTCGAGCTGGCCGAGCGGCTCGTCCAGCATCAGCAGCCGCGGCCGCGGAGCGAGCGCGCGGGCGAGGGCCACCCGCTGCTGCTCGCCGCCGGAGAGGGCTGCCACCGCCCGCCGGCCGGCCCCGGGGAGTCCGACCAGCTCCAGCAACTCGTCGACCCGCGCGGCGCGTTCGCCCTTCGCCGTGCCGCGCACGCGCAGCCCGAAGCCCACGTTGCCGGCCACGTCACGCTGGGGGAAGAGCTGGTGGTCCTGGAACATCAGCCCGACCTCGCGCCGGTGCACGGGCACCGCGGCCTGGTCCCGGCCGTCGAGCAGCACCTGCCCGGAGTCCAGCGGCTGCAGCCCGGCCACCGCCCGCAGCAGCGTCGACTTTCCGCTGCCGCTGGGGCCGAGCACGCACACGATCTCGTGCTCGGCGACCGCCAGGCCGACGGCGTCCAGGACGGACCGCCCGCCGAGACGGACGGTCGCGTCCCGAAGACTCAGCAGCATCAGAACTCCCCGCTCCGGTCGGTGCGCAGCCGCTCCAGGACCAGCAGGGCCACCGCGCACACCACCATCAGAATCGTCGACAGGGCCATCGCCTGGCCGTAGTTGAGATCGCCGGGCCGGCTCAGCAACCGCGCCACGGCGACCGGCAGCGTCGGATTGTCGGGCCGCGCGATGAACACGGTGGCCCCGAACTCCCCCAGCGACACCGCGAAGGCGAACCCGGCGGCGACCAGCAGGGCGCGCCGCACCATCGGCAGGTCGACCTCCCGCCACACCCGCCACGGCGACGCCCCGAGCACCGCCGCCGCCTCCCGCAGCCGTACGTCCACCGCCCGCAGCACCGGCAGCATCGTCCGTACGACGAAGGGGACGCCGACCAGGGCCTGGGCGAGCGGGACGAGGATCCAGGACTGCCTGAGGTCCAGCGGCGGCTCGTCCAGGGCGATCAGGAAACCGAAGCCGACGGTCACCGCGGACACGCCGAGCGGCAGCATCAGCAGGGCGTCGAAGCCGCGTACGAGCCGGCCGGCGTCCCCGCGGGTGAGCGCGGCGGCGGCGAGGGAGCCGACCACCACGGCGATGGCGGTGGCCGCGGCCGCGTAGGACAGGGAGGTGCCGATGGCGCTGATCGGCGCGACCAGGAAGGTTCCGCCGTCGGCGTCGGTCAGCGCCCGGTAGTAGCCGAGGCCGGGCGCGGTGAACGACCGCTGCACGAGCACGGCGAGCGGCAGCAGGAGCAGCAGGACGATGGTGAGGAGCACTCCGGCCAGCAGCGCCCACTGTCCCGCGCCGCGCGGACGGCGGGCGGTCAGCGAGGCGTCCACCAGTCTCAGCGTGCTCTCCCGGCGCCGTACGGTCCAGGCGTGCACGGCGAGGATCGCGCCCACCGCCAGGAACTGCACCATCGTCAGGACCGCGGCGGTGGACAGGTCGAAGATCTCGGAGGTCTGCCGGTAGATCTCCACCTCCAGGGTGGAGAAGGTGGGGCCGCCGAGGATCTGCACCACGCCGAAGGAGGTGAAGGTGAAGAGGAAGACCATGAGCGCGGCCGCGGCGACCGCGGGGGCCAGCGCGGGCAGGGTGACCCTGCGCCAGGCGGCCAGTGGTGAGGCGCCGAGCATCCGCGCGGCCTCCTCCTGCCGCGGGTCCAGCTGGGACCACAGCCCGCCCACGGTCCGTACGACGACGGCGTAGTTGAAGAAGACGTGGGCGAGCAGGATCGCCCACACGGTGGTGTCCAGGCGCACGCCCCACAGCTCGTCGAGGAGGCCGCCGTGCCCGACGAGCGCGAGGAACGCGGTGCCGACGACGACCGTGGGCAGCACGAACGGGACGGTGACGACGGCCCGCAGCACCTGACGGCCCGGGAAGTCGAAGCGGGCGAGGACGTAGGCGCCGGGCAGCGCGATCAGCAGGGTGAGCGCGGTGGAGGCGAGCGCCTGCCAGGTGGTGAACCACAGCACGTGCCGGATGTCGGACTGCCCGAGCACCTCCGCGATCCGCCCGAACCGCCAGCCGCCGTCGGCCTTCAGTCCCCGCTGGACGATCGCGGCCACCGGGTAGGCGAAGAACACCGCGAAGAACGCGACGGGCAGGGCCATGAGGCCGAGCCGCGCCGCGTTCCCCGAACGGCGGCCCCGGCCTACTTGAGTACGAGTGAGGTCCACGACTTGACCCACTGGTCGCGGTCGGCGGCGATCTTCTCCGGCGCCATGGTCTGCGGGTTCTCGGCCTGGGGGCCGTACTTGGTGAACTCCGGCGGGACCTGGGCCGCTTCGCGCACGGGGTAGACGAACATGTTCAGCGGCATGTCGTCCTGGAACTCCTTGGTGAGCAGGAAGTCGAGGAACGCCTTGCCGCCCTTGGCGTTCTTCGCGTTGCTCAGCAGCCCCGCGTACTCGGTCTGCCGGAAGCAGGTGCCGGCCGCGACCCCGGTCGGCGCGGTCTTCGGCTGCGGCTTGGCGTAGATGACCTCGGCGGGCGGCGAGGAGGCGTAGGAGACGACCAGCGGCCGGTCGCCCTTGGCCTTCCTGCCGCCGGCGGAACCGGAGAACTCCTGGTCGTATGCCTGTTCCCAACCGTCGACGACCTTGACGCCGTTGGCCTTGAGCTTCTTCCAGTAGTCCTGCCAGCCACCGTCGCCGTACCGGGCGGCGGTTCCGAGCAGGAAGCCGAGGCCGGGCGAGGAGGTCGCGGCGTTCTCGGTGACGAGGAGGTTCTTGTACTGCGGCTTGACCAGGTCGTCGAAGGAGGACGGCGGGGACAGTTCGTGGTCGGCGAAGTACTTCTTGTCGTAGTTGACGCAGACGTCGCCGGTGTCGATCGGCGTGACCCGGTGCTTGGCCTGGTCCACCCGGTACTCGGGCTTGACCAGGTCGGAGCCCTTCGGCCGGTACGGCTGGAACAGGCCGTTGTCCAGGGCGCGGGAGAGCAGTGTGTTGTCGACGCCGAAGAAGACGTCGCCCTGCGGGTTGTCCCTGGTGAGGATGGCCTTGTTGACGGCCTGGCCCGCGTCGCCGTCCTTGAGGAACCTGACCTTGTAGCCGGAGCTCTTCTCGAAGTCCGCGATGACGCTCTTGGAGGCGGCCCACGAGTCGTGGCTGACCAGGGTCACGGTCCTGGAGTCCGCGCCGCTCCCGTCGTTCGACGAAGACCCGCACGCGGACAGCGTGACCAGCCCCAGTCCGACCGCCACGGCGACGAACGTCTTGGTGTGCACTGGATTTTCCTCCTGGGGGTTGGCCAGGAAGAGACGCGGCCCCGCCCGGGATCCCACGGGATGCCCGGGCAGGGCGCAACAGCTCGAGTGATGACCGAACTTCCTACCCAGAATGACCTGGGCGAGGTTCAGAGGGTCTGCGGCCGGTGCCGCACTCTCAGCGCTGTGGCGCTCCCCTGTCGGAATATGAAGATGTGTACGCGCTCAGACTACCGCCCGGCCACCGGACGGCGATGGTCCGGCTACCTCTCGGTGGCGGCGAGCTGACCGCACGCGCCGTCGATCTCCTGCCCGCGGGTGTCCCGGATGGTCACCGGCACCCCGTGCGCGGCGATCGCCTCGACGAACGCCTTCTCGTCCTCGGGGCGCGAGGCGGTCCACTTGGAGCCGGGGGTCGGGTTGAGCGGGATGAGGTTCACGTGCACCGGCCTGCCCTTGAGGAGCCGGCCGAGCCGGTCGCCGCGCCAGGCCTGGTCGTTGATGTCCCGGATCAGCGCGTACTCGATGGACAGCCGACGCCCGGACCTCGCGGTGTACTCGAACCCGGCGTCCAGCACCTCGCGCACCTTCCACCGCGTGTTGACCGGGACGAGGGTGTCGCGCAGCTCGTCGTCGGGTGCGTGCAGGGAGATCGCGAGCCGGCACTTGAAGCCCTCGTCGGCGAACCGGTGGATCGCCGGGACCAGACCCACCGTGGAGACGGTGATCCCGCGCTGGGACAGGCCGAGCCCGTCCGGCTCCGGGTCGGTCAGGGCACGGATGGCGCCGACGACCCGGTTGTAGTTGGCGAGCGGCTCGCCCATGCCCATGAACACGATGTTGGACAGCCGCGCCGGTCCGCCCGGCACCTCGCCGTCGCGCAGGGCCCGCATGCCGTCCACGATCTGGTGCACGATCTCCGCGGTGGACAGGTTCCGGTCGAGCCCGGCCTGCCCGGTGGCGCAGAAGGGGCAGTTCATCCCGCAGCCCGCCTGCGAGCTGATGCACATGGTCACCCGGTCCGGGTAGCGCATGAGCACCGACTCCACGAGCGTCCCGTCGAACAGCCGCCACAGCGTCTTGCGCGTGGTGCCCTCGTCGGTGGACAGGTGCCGTACGACCGTCATCAGATCGGGGAGCAGCGCCTCGCGCAGCTTGGTCCGCGAGGCGGCCGGGATGTCGGTCCACTGCTCCGGGTCGTGCGCGTACCGCGCGAAGTAGTGCTGCGAGAGCTGCTTGGCACGGAACGGCTTCTCGCCGATCGCGGCGACGGCCTCCTTGCGCTCGGCAGGCGAAAGATCGGCAAGGTGCCGCGGCGGCTTCTTGGCTCCGCGCGGGGCGACGAAAGTGAGTTCTCCGGGCTTGGGCATGGTGCTACCAGTGTCGCAGATCAAATCTTGTGGCCTGCGGCTGAAGTCCCGGGTGGTGGTCGTCACCGGTCGTAGCCCGTCGTCGCCGGCCACCCCCGGGCGGTCCACGGACGGCCCGGCCGCTGCCTCGCCGAGCCGGGGATCGCCCACGGCTGCCGGGTCCCGCAGCGTCCGTCGAGACCGCCACTTACGTCTTGCGCGGCACCGGCCGGCTCTCCGGAGGCACGGCGCGAGCAGGCCGTGCCCCCTGTTCGGCGTCAGCCCTTTCCCAGGCAGTTCGGCCACTCTCCGCCGCGAGAGTCGCCGACGGACCGAACGGCACGGCTCTGGCCAGGTGACGCCATGAACAGGCCGCCGCTCCCATGGCCTCGACAACCCGGAGCGACGGCGACGCGGCGGTCGACCGTAGGTTCCTGGAGCTCCTCGCCGACCGCCGCAGGCGCCGGCAGCTCCTCTCCCTGAAGATCGTCTGCTGTGTGCTGACCGCCGGCTTCCTGGCCTCCCTCGGCCTCACCGTCTGGCAGCTCACGGTCCCCTTCGCGCTCGCCGGCGTCTACGTCGGACTGGCCGGCGTGTTCGCCACGGCCACCGGTGTCTGCGCCACCCCGTACCACCAGCGCCGCAAGCGCGGGCGCGGCGACCGCGCCGGCTACTGACCCGGTGCGCCACCGGACGGAGCCACGCCCGGCGCCCTGAACGGCGGCGAGCCCGCCACCCGTCGGGTGGGGGGCTCGCCGCCGTTCGGTCGGGACTCAGGCCGAGCCGACGAAGACCACCAGCAGCAGCCACACCACCGGAGCGGTGGGCAGCAGGGAGTCCAGGCGGTCCATGATGCCGCCGTGGCCCGGAAGCAGGGTGCCCATGTCCTTGATGCCCAGGTCCCGTTTGATCATGGACTCGCCGAGGTCGCCGAGGGTGGCGCTGGCCGCGACCGCGAGGCCGAGGACCAGGCCCTGCCACCAGGCGCCGTCGTCGATCAGGAACTGCATGCACAGCGCACCGGCCACCATGGCGAAGGCGATGGCGCCGAACAGGCCCTCCCGGGTCTTGCCCGGGCTGATGCGCGGGGCGAGCTTGTGCTTGCCCAAGCGCCAGCCGACGGCGTACGCGCCCGTGTCGCTGACCACCGTCAGCAGCAGGAAGGTCAGGACGCGGAACGGGCCGTCGTCCGCGGTGAGCATCATCGCCACGAACGTGGCCAGGAACGGCACGTAGAAGGCGGCGAAGACACCGGCCGTGACGTCCTTGAGGTAGCCCTCCGGCGGCTGTGTCATCCGCCAGACCAGCACCGCGAGCGTGGTCAGCGCCATCGCCACCCAGGCGCCCTCGGCGTCCCGGACATATCCGGCGACCACCATCGCGGCGCCGCCGACCGCCAGCGGAACGAGCGGCGCCTTGATGTCCTTGCGCTCCTGGAGCCGCGCGGTCAGCTCCCACAGACCGACCACGACGGCGACCGCGATCACGCCGACGAAGACGGCCTTGACGATGAACAGCGAGGCGATGATCACCACGCCGAGGCCCAGACCGACTCCTATGGCAGCGCCCAGGTCCCGGCCCGCGCTCTTCTTCTGCGGGGCGGGCGCCGGCTGCGGGGCGTCGGGCATGGGCTCCGGATTCTGCGACGCCGCACCGTGGGCGGGCGACGTCTGCGGCGTGTCGTAGGGCCGCGGCTGCGGCGCGTCGTACTGCTGCGGCTGCGGCGGTATGCCGTACGACGGCGGTTGCGGCCGCGCGTGCTGCGCGTCGTACTGCTGCGGCGCCTCGTACGACTGCGGGTGCGGCTGCGCGTGCTGTGCGTAGGACTGCGGATGCGGTGTGCCGTGGGGCTGTGCGGTCTCGTCGCGGAACAAGGGGCCGCCCGTCCGGACGGCCCCCCGGTCGTCATCCTGGTTTCCGCCGTGTGCGGGCACCTCGGGCACGATGGGCATGGGGCGAGTCTGCTGGGCGCCCTGCGCATCGTACGCGGGACCCGCGGGGGCGGCCCCCGGGACGGGGCCCTGGCCGGACGGCCCGTCCACGGGTCCCCAGTACCCGACTTGCTGCGGCGCTCCCCAGGAAGAGTCGTTCATCAGACCTCGAGCAGCTCCGACTCCTTGTGCTTCAGGAGCTCGTCCACCTGCGCGACGTACTTCGCGGTGGTGTCGTCGAGCTCCTTCTCCGCACGCCGGCCCTCGTCCTCGCCGACCTCGCCGTCCTTGATCAGCTTGTCGATGGCGTCCTTGGCCTTGCGGCGCACCGAGCGGATGGACACCTTGGCGTCCTCGGCCTTGCCCTTGGCCACCTTGATGTAGTCGCGGCGGCGCTCCTCGGTCAGCTCGGGGAACACCACCCGGATGATGTTGCCGTCGTTGCTCGGGTTGACGCCCAGGTCCGAGTCCCGGATCGCCTGCTCGATGTTGCGCAGCGCGCTCTTGTCGAACGGGGTAACGACCGCCATCCGCGGCTCCGGCACGGAGAACGAAGCCAGCTGGTTGATCGGCGTCGGCGCGCCGTAGTAGTCGGCCACGATCTTGTTGAACATCGCCGGGTGCGCACGGCCGGTGCGGATCGCGGCGAAGTCCTCCTTGGCGACCACGACGGCCTTCTCCATCTTCTCCTCGGCCTCGAGGAGGGTCTCTTCGATCACCACTTGCTCCTGCGTGTCTTGAGTAGGCCCGGCCGCGGTTCCTTGTCGGGGCCGACGGCCGGCTGCGTCGCGTCTTCTTCCTGCACGGTTCCCGACCGGCAGGACATTGTCCATCCCCCGGCCCAGGTCCGCCCCGCCCGTCCCCCGGACAGGTGCCGCGTCCCGGACGGTGTCGTGCCTTGAACGGGTGACCCGGCCGGCCGGCCCCGGTCCGGCACCGATGGTCCCGTCCGGTCCCGGACCGGGCCGGGGCGGTCGGTCCCGGGTCAGTCCCGGTCGGCCTGGTCACCCACAAGCGTGCCGATCTTCTCACCCTTGACGGCGCGGGCGATATTGCCCTCCGTCAGGAGTTCGAAGACGACGATGGGGAGCCGGTTGTCGCGGCAGAGCGTGATCGCCGTGGCGTCGGCGACCTTCAGGTCGCGCGTGATGACCTCGCCGTAGCCGAGGGCGTCGAACTTCACCGCGTCCGGGTTGGCCTTCGGGTCGGAGTCGTACACCCCGTCCACGCCGTTCTTGCCCATGAGCAGCGCCTCGGCGTCGATCTCCAGGGCGCGCTGGGCGGCGGTGGTGTCGGTGGAGAAGTACGGCATGCCCATACCGGCGCCGAAGATGACCACACGGCCCTTCTCCATGTGGCGCACGGCGCGCAGCGGGATGTACGGCTCGGCGACCTGGCCCATGGTGATGGCGGTCTGGACCCGGCTGTCGATGCCTTCCTTCTCCAGGAAGTCCTGGAGGGCGAGGCAGTTCATCACGGTGCCCAGCATGCCCATGTAGTCCGAGCGGGCGCGGTCCATGCCGCGCTGCTGGAGTTCGGCGCCGCGGAAGAAGTTGCCGCCGCCGATCACGACCGCGATCTGGGCGCCGTCCTGCACGACGGCCGCGATCTCGCGGGCGATGGCGTGCACCACGTCCGGGTCGACGCCCAGGCCCCCGCCGCCGGAGAATGCCTCTCCGGACAGCTTCAGCAGAAACCGGCCGGTCACTTTGCCGTCGTCGCTCTTCTGGGCCTTGGTGGTCATTGAGATCCCGCCTCTGTTACGTGGTGCACATGCGAAGAAGGCCATTGCCGGTGGGGCGTGTTTCGCATCCCATGCTCGGCAATGGCCTCCTCGTCAGATCTGCTGTCGTCCGTCACACGCGTGTGCGCGGCGGCATACGCGGGCGTCGTGGACGACTGCTGTCGACCCTATCGGGGTCGGGCGTCCGTCGCGGTACGGACTACGGTCTCAGATGCCGACCTTGATGCGCGTGAAGCGCTTCAGGGTGACACCGGCCTCGTCCAGAACCTTCTGGACCGACTTCTTGTTGTCCAGCGCGTAGGGCTGGCCGAGCAGCGTGGCGTCCTTGAAGAACCCGTTCAGACGACCCTCGACGATCTTGGCGATCGCGGCCTCGGGCTTGCCCTCGGCGCGGGTGGTCTCCTCGGCGATGCGACGCTCGGACTCGACGACGTCGGCCGGCACGTCCTCCTTGGAGAGGTACTTCGGCGCGAACGCGGCGATGTGCTGGGCGATGCCCTTGGCGACCTCGGCGTTGGGCTTGTCGAGCTCGACGAGGACACCGATCTGCGGGGGCAGGTCGGGCATCGTGCGGTGCATGTACGCGGCCACGAAACCGTCGGAGAACTGCGCGAAGCGGTCCAGGACGATCTTCTCGCCGAGGTTGGCGTTGGCCTCGTCCACGAACGCCTGGACGGTCTTGCCGGCCTCGATCTCGGAGGCGAGCAGGGCCTCGAGGTCGGCCGGGGAGGACTTGGCGACGTGCTCGGCGATGGCCTTGGCGACGGCCTGGAACTTGTCGCCCTTGGCGACGAAGTCCGTCTCGCACTTCAGCTCGACGAGGACACCGGAGGAGTTGTCGTCGGCGAGGATCGACACCACGGCGCCGTTCTCGGCGGAGCGGCCCTCGCGCTTGGCGACGCCCTTCTGGCCCTTGATGCGCAGCGCCTCGACGGCCTTCTCGACGTTGCCCTCGGCCTCGTCCAGCGCCTTCTTGCAGTCCATCATGCCGGCGCCCGTGAGCTCACGGAGCTTCTTGACGTCGGCGGCGGTGTAGTTCGCCATGAGTCTGTGAATCTTTCTCGAAGTCTGGAAGATCGAAGATCAGGGGGCCTGCGGTCCCCACCGCCCATGAAGCGGGGGCCCGCTGACGCGCCGCTGAGCTACGGGTGAACGGCGGGAGCGGTCTTCATGCACCGCTCCCGCCGTCAACGCTGGCGCTGACGGGTCAGGCCTGCTGCTCGCCCTCGGCGGCCGGAGCCTCGGCAGCCGGGGCCTCGGCGGCGGGAGCCTCGGCGGCCGGAGCCTCGGCCGGCTTCTCGGCCTCGGCGGGGGCGGCCTCGTCGGCCTTCTTCTCGCCCTCGAGGAGGTCGCGCTCCCACTCGGCGAGCGGCTCGCCGGCGGCCTTCTCGCCCTTGTCACCGGTGGCGACGCGCGAGCGGGAGATGAGGCCCTCGGCGACGGCGTCGGCGATCACACGGGTGAGCAGGGTGACGGAGCGGATCGCGTCGTCGTTGCCCGGGATCTTGTAGTCGACCTCGTCGGGGTCGCAGTTGGTGTCGAGGATGGCGACGACCGGGATGTTGAGCTTCCGGGCCTCGCCGACCGCGATGTGCTCCTTCTTGGTGTCCACGATCCAGACGGCGCTGGGCACCTTCTGCATCTCGCGGATACCGCCGAGGGTCTTCTCCAGCTTGGCCTTCTCGCGGGAGAGGACCAGCAGCTCCTTCTTGGTGAGGCCGGAGGCGGCCACGTCCTCGAAGTCGATCTGCTCGAGCTCCTTCAGGCGCTGCAGGCGCTTGTAGACGGTCGAGAAGTTGGTGAGCATGCCGCCCAGCCAGCGCTGGTTGACGTAGGGCATGCCGACGCGGGTGGCCTGCTCGGCGATGGCCTCCTGCGCCTGCTTCTTCGTGCCGACGAACATGACCGTGCCGCCGTGGGCCACGGTCTCCTTGACGAACTCGTAGGCGCGGTCGATGTACGACAGCGACTGGAGCAGGTCGATGATGTAGATGCCGTTGCGCTCGGTGAAGATGAAGCGCTTCATCTTCGGGTTCCAACGACGGGTCTGGTGACCGAAGTGGACGCCGCTCTCCAGCAGCTCCCGCATCGTGACGACGGCCATGGCCGTACTCCTTGAGTTTCTCGGTTGTGCCGCGGATGCCGGACGGCTCCCGCGCCTGACGCCCGCGGTGCGCCGTGCCACGAAGGACCGAGGGGCGCTGACACCGACCGTTGCCGGCCTGTGTGTCGGGGCGTGCGAAGTCGACCCGGTGACCCGGGTCGCCACGAGAAGTGTACGGGACCCGGAAGGCGCCGGGTGACGCCGCTCTCCACAACCGGCGGGTTGTCCACAGGACCGGACCGCGGACGGCGGGGTCGCGGCACCGTGGACGCATGTTCCGGATGCGCGGGAAACGATGTGTGAGCAGGCGGCTCGGGCCGCCGCTGGGCCTTACTGCGGCCGTCCTGGCCCCGGTGGCGTGGGCGGGCGGCGGCGTCCCGGCCCAGCCGGCGGCTCCGGTGGCCCGGACGGCGTGGGCGGCGGCTCCGGCCGATCCGGGCGATCCCGGCGCCCCGGGCGCTCCGGCAGGGCGGGAGGCGGCCGACGGGGCGGTGCCGGCCGTGGGCCGCGTGTGGCCGGTGGGGACACGCCCACCGGTGCTGCGCGGCTGGGAACCGCCGGCGACGCCGTACGGGCCCGGTCACCGCGGTGTGGACCTGGGGGTGCCGCCGGGTGCCCCCGTACGGACGGCGGCGGCGGGCCGGGTGTCCTTCGCGGGACTCGTGGCGGGGCGGGGCGTGGTGTCCGTGGAGCTGGCGGGGACGGGCGCCCCTCCCCTGCGGACGACCTACGAGCCGGTGCGGGCGACGGTGCGTCAGGGCGAGGAGGTGACCGCCGGCGAGGTGATCGGAACGGTGGAGGCGTCCGGCTCCCACTGCGGGAGCGGATGCCTGCACTGGGGCCTGCTGCGCGGCGGGACCTACCTGGACCCGCTGCTGCTCCTGCCGCCCCGGCTGCTGAACCCGGCCCCGTCGAGACTGTTGCCGGTCCCCGGGGCGCCCTTGCCCCGGGCCCTCCGGCTCGTAGAGCCCGGGTGAGGCGGGCGGCCGACCCGGAGGGGGCGCGTGGGCAGGGGCGCACGGCCGGAGGCACGGAGCTGACGGCCCGGACGGGGCTGCACGGACCTGACGGCACCGGCCCTGGTGGCCCGACCTGGCGCCACGGACGGGGCCGGCGACGCGGGGCGCACGCACCGCGAACACCATCCGCCGGGCGGCGGCCGGTCCCGGCCGCCGCCCGGCGGTCTCGGCCGGTCTCAGCCGCGGACTCCGCGGAGCGCCATCCGCACGGCTTCCCGGGCGACGTCCGAGGGCTCCTCGGCGCCCATCTCGATCCTCCGCACGGCCGCGTCCACCACGCCCTGGAGCAGCATCGCCGCCAACCTGGGCCGGCCGTTGCCCAACTCCGTCAGGGATTCGACGACCATGGCGACGAGCTGGCCGTGCGCGGCCCGGATCTTCTCCCTCGCCCCCGCGTCCAGCTCGCTCGCCGAGATCGCCACCACCGCCCGGTGCCGCCGGTCCCCGACCAGTTCGAGCTGTTTGCGGACGTACGCCTCGACCTTGGCCTCCGGCCCGTCGGCGGCCGCCATCGCCACCGAGACCTCCGCCGCCCAGACCGGGAAGTCGACGGCGCACAGCTCCTCGACCACGGCGGCCCGCGACCGGAAGTACTCGTACACCGACGACCGCGCCAGCCCCGTCCGTTCGGCCAGGGCCGGGAACGTCAGGGCTTCCGTCCCGCCCTCGGACAGCAGGGTCCGGGCCGCGTCCAGCAGGGCGGCTCGCTGCATCGACCGGTGCTCGGCCACGGAGGCCGCTCGAATCCTTGGCACGTCAAACACTTTACGGACGCGTCACCCGGGGCGGGAGCGACCACGGCCGGATCAGCGCCCGAAGCTCGCCAGTTTGGCGCGCAGCTGGAGCACGGACTTGGTGTGGATCTGGCTGACCCGGCTCTCGGTCACACCGAGCACGTTGCCGATCTCGGCCAGCGTCAGGCCCTCGTAGTAGTACAGCGTGACCACGGTCTTCTCCCGCTCGGGAAGCGTGTTGATCGCCCGGGCCAGGAACCGCCGCAGCTCGCGGTCCTCGGCCACCTCCACCGGGTTGTCGGCGGCGGTGTCCTCCAGGGTGTCCATGAAGCTCAGCCCGTCCCCGTCCTCACCGCCGACGTGCAGCAGTTCCTCCAGGGCGACCACGTTGGCCAGCGACAACTGGCTGAACACCGCGTGGAGTTCGTCCACCGCGATGCCCATCTCGGCGGCCACCTCGGTCTCGGTCGGGGTGCGCCGCAGCCGGGCCTCCAGCGTCGCGTAGGCCCGCTCGACGTTCCGGGCCTTCTGCCGCACCGAGCGGGGAATCCAGTCCAGCGCGCGCAGTTCGTCGATCATCGCGCCCCGGATGCGGGTGATCGCGTACGTCTCGAACTTGATCTCCCGGTCGATGTCGAACTTCTCGATCGCGTCGATGAGCCCGAACACGCCGGAGGACACGAAGTCGGCCTGTTCCACGTTGGGCGGCAGACCGACGCTCACCCGTCCCGCCACGTACTTCACCAGCGGCGAGTAGTGCAGGATGAGCTGCTCCCGCAGCCGGTCGTCCCCCGTCGCCTTGTACGACCGCCACAGCTCGTCGAGAGTCGAGGGAGCGGGCGGCCGCGCGCTGCCACCGTCGCGGGCGGCTGGAGGGAGCGCCGCCCGGTCTGACCCGGAGGTGTGCTGGGGCATTCGTCGCCTTGTGCCGTTCTGCCGTGGAGTGCGGGCGTCTGGGGTGTCTGGATGAGCTGTCGGTCTCGGTCGGTTGCGGTTCGGTGGTCGGGGTATCAGCGTCGGAACCACGTGAGCGTAGCGTGACTGGAGTGTCGCGGTGCGCGAACGGCGGGGTGCGGAGCGTGCGCAGATACGTTCCGCACGGCGTCCCCCCGGGTCACCCCTGTCACTGAGGGTGACAAGGGGAACGCTCAACCGCGTGAATTTCCACGGGTGTCGGCGTTCCCCCGGACGGCCGAACACTCTCGGTCAACACCCGTGGCGGCCCGCTCGGGCGGAGATCACCGCCTGGCGTGTCAACTTCCATCCCTCGCCGTGTCGCTCGACGTAGCCAAGCGCTCGGAGTTCGTACAGTCGCGCGATCGCGTCGTCCGCCGTCGTCCGGGCCTCCCGGGCGACGGCGGCCGCGGTCACCGTGCCGTGCGCCGGCAGCGCCGCCAGAACCTGCCGGGCGTCGGGTTCGAGCAGGTCGCGCGGGAGCACGGGGCCGTGCCGGTCGGGTGCCAGCTCGCCCATGTCGCCGACCAGTTCGACGACCTCCGCGGCGTCGGTGACGAGTGTCGCCCCGTCGCGCAGCAGTTCGTGGACGCCGGCGGAGAGCGCGCTGGTGACGGGGCCCGGAACGCCCATGGTGTGCCGGCCCAGCCGCTGCGCCGCCCGTGCGGTGACCAGCGATCCGCTGCGGTGGGCGGCCTCCACGACCACCGTGCCGCGGGTGAGCGCCGCGATGACCCTGTTGCGGACGATGAACCTGCTCGGGGTCGGATGGTCACCGGGCGGCAGCTCGCCGATCACCAGGCCCTGCTCGGCGATCCTGTTGATCAGCGTGGTGTGGCCGCGCGGATAGGGGCGGTCGACGCCGCAGGCCAGGACGGCGACGGTGGCGCCGCCGCTGTGGAGCGTGCCCCGGTGGGCCGCGCCGTCGACTCCGTAGGCGCCGCCCGACACCACCACCCAGCCGCGTTCGGCGAGGCCGGCGGCGAGGTCCGCGGCGACGTGCGCCCCGTACTCGGTGCAGGCCCGGGCGCCGACCAGGGCGACCGAACGCAGTGCCCACATCCGCAGGCTGGGCCCGCCGCGCACCCACAGTCCGGTGGGGCGGGCGTCCCCCAGGTCGTCGAGCTGGGCGGGCCACTCGGCGGTGCCCGGACGTACGAACCGCACGCCGGCGTCCCGGGCCGCGGCGAGGTCCCGCTCGGGGTCGGCCCGCGCGGCCCGTGCGCACAGTCCGGCCCACCGTTCGTGCGACACGCCGGGAAGCCTCGGGCCGCCGTCCCGCAGCCGCCGGGCCACCTCCACGGCCCCCAGTAGCCGCAGCCAACGTCCGCCGGTCGCGTCCCCGGGTTCCACGACGCGGCTGAGGAAGACCCGGGCGAGCAGTTCGGTGTCCGGCCGGCCGGAGCCGCCGCCCCCGCCCGGGTGATCCGGATGATCCGGATGATCCGAGTGGTCCGGTGGGTCCGTCGGATCCGGGTGACCCGAGTGGTCCCGGCAGGCGAGGTGATCCGGGTGACCGGAGCGGCCGGAGCCGGGGCCGTCCGGGCTGTCCACCGCCCGGTCCCGGCGGTTCGGGCCTTCGGGGCAGTCCGGGCCGCCGGGGCCGCGGGAGCCGCCAGGGCGGTTCGCGCCGTCGGAGCCGTCCGGGCCATGGGAGCCGTCGGGGCCGGAGAGGTTCGGGTCCTCCGCGTGATCGCGGGTGTCCCGGGGGCTCATGCCGGTGCCCCGATGGTCATGGGCACGCCGCGCGGTACTCCGGTGCGCAGTTGGAGGGCGAGGGCGACGTCGCACGCGTGGGGCCGGTCGTGGCCGGCGAGGTCCGCCACCGTCCAGGCGACCCGGAGCACACGATCGAGTCCCCGGGCGGTGAGCACGCCCCGTTCCAGGCTGCGTTCGGCGGCGTCCATCGCACCGGGCGCCGCGTGCCAGCGGGTGCGCAGTTCATGTCCGGGCACCTCGCCGTTGGCCCGCCACGGGGTGTCCGCGAGGCGCGCGGCGGCACGTGCCCGTGCGGCCCGCACCCGTCCGGCCACGGTCGCGGTGGACTCGCCGCGGGCGTCGCGCCGCGCCAGTTCGCCCCGGGTGACCGGCTCCGCCTCGACCCGCAGGTCCACCCGGTCCAGCAGCGGGCCGGAGAGCCGGGCCTGGTAGCGGCGGATCGCCGAGGGCGGGCATTCGCACAGGTTCTCCCGTCGCGAGAAACGGCCGCAGGGGCACGGGTTGGCCGCGAGGACCATCAGGAACTTCGCCGGGAACCGCACCACTCCGGCGCTGCGGGCGATCACCACGTGCCCGGACTCCAGGGGCTGGCGCAGGGCGTCGAGGGCGTGGCCGCTGAATTCGGGGGTCTCGTCCAGGAAGAGCACGCCACGATGAGCGAGGGAGACGGCGCCGGGCCGGGCCACTCCGTGGCCGCCTCCGACGAGCGCCTGCATGGTGGCCGAGTGGTGCGGGGCGCAGTAGGGGGCCAGGTCGATCAGCGGCTTGCCCGGTGGCAGCAGCCCGGCCACCGAGTGCACCGCCGTGACCTCCAGCGACTCCTGGCGGCCGAGCGGTGGCAGGACGGCGGGCAACCGCTCGGCGAGCATGGTCTTGCCCGCGCCGGGCGGTCCCTCCAGGAACAGGTGGTGGCCGCCGGCCGCGGCGACCTCCAGTGCCGTGCGCGCGGAGGTCTGGCCGACCACGTCGGCGAGGTCGGGGCACCGCTCCTGCTGGGCGGCGCCGATGCCGTGCACGCCGGTGGCCGGGCCGGCGCCGGGCACGCGCAGTCCGGCCAGGAGCGGGTCCGGGCGGCCCTGTTCGTCCGGTTCCTCCTCGGGTACGGGTTCGTCGGTCAGCACGGCGATCAGCTGCCGCAGGCTGCGGATGCCGAGCACCGAGACACCGGGCACCAGCGAGGCCTCTGCGGCGGCGCACTCCGGCACGACCACCTGTTCGTAGCCGGCCCCGGCGGCGGCCAGCACCGCCGGGAGGATGCCGCGCACGGGGCGCACCCGGCCGTCCAGGCCGAGTTCGCCGATCATGACGATGTCGGCGAGCACCCGGGGGTCGATCCGCTCGGCCGCGCCGAGTACCGCGCAGGCGACGGCCAGGTCGAAGCCGCTGCCGGCCTTGGGGACCGAGGCGGGGCTGAGCCCGACCGTGAGTTTCCGCTGCGGCCATTCGCCTCCGGAGTTGACCACGGCGGCCCGGACCCGGTCCCGGCTCTCGGTCAGGCTCTTGTCCGGGAGCCCCACCAGGGTGAAGGCGGCGACGCCCGGTTCGAGGTCGGCCTGCACCTCCACCACCACGCCCTCCACGCCGACGAGGGCCACGGAGCACGTACGGGCGAAGCCCATCAGGCGGCCCCCCGAACATGCTCGACGACGGGCGCGCCGCGCCGGGGCAGCAGGACGCCGACGAGGTCGATGCGGACGCCTCCCGGGGGTGCTCCGCCGTGGGTCTGGATCCAGCGTTGCGCGAGGCCGCGCAGCCGTTCGGCCTTCTCCCGGGTGATCGCGGCCATCGGGTGCTGGAAGCCCGTGGCCCTGCGGGTCTTGACCTCGCAGACGACCAGGACGTCACCGTCCCGCGCCACGATGTCGATCTCGCCGGCCCTGCCGCCGCGCCAGTTGCGCTCCAGGACCGTGAGACCGGCCTGGGCCAGCCGGCGCGCGGCCAGGCCCTCCCCGTACCTGCCGAGCGCGCTGCGCGCCTGATGGGTGTTCATGTCGGCACCACCTCCGGCGCCAACCGTCACGCATCCGTGCCGACCGTGTGGATCTTGGTGGGCTACTCACCGGTTGTGGACAACCTTGCCACCCACACGAGTGACCTTCCTCGGGCGCGGGGCCGCTCAGCGCGGCCCTCAGCCGCCGGGCAGCTCCAGCTCGCTCTTGCTCAACTCCTCAATGTTCACGTCCTTGAACGTGAGCACACGTACCTGCTTGACGAACCGGGCCGGCCGGTACATGTCCCACACCCAGGCATCGGCCATCGACACCTCGAAGAACACCTCGCCCTGGACCGAGTGCACCTGCATCTCGTAGTCGTTGGTGAGGTAGAAACGCCGCTCGGTCTCGATCACGTATTTGAACAGACCGACGACATCGCGGTACTCCCGGTAGAGCTTCAGCTCCATCTCGGTCTCGTACTTCTCGAGGTCCTCGGCGCTCATGGCATGTTCCCCTTCAGCCGTACGGTCCCCCCATTGTGCGCCAGGCCCGTACGCCCCTAGACGATTTCGGTGTCGAGGGTCACGGGCGCGGCAGGCGGACCTTCGTCGAGCAGTGTGCGCAGCAGCTCGGCGAGTCTGGTCGGATACACGGTCTCATGGGACCGGGCCAGTTCCTGACACGTCCACCAGCGTGCGCCCACGACGCTGCGCCGCTCCAGTTCGGTCAGGGCCGTGGCCGCGGTCGCCGTCCGGGTCGTCCGGGCGAGGTAGTACCACTCGTCCTGGTCCCACCGGCGGCCGGCGAACGGGAAGGAGCACCTGCGCCGCCACAGCACCGGGCCGAGGTCGACCTCGGTGATGCCGGTCTCCTCCGCGAGTTCCCGGCGGGCGGCCTCCTCACGGGTCTCGTCGCCCTCCAGGCCGCCGCCGGGGGTGAACCACCAGTCGTCGGCCGGATCATCCGGCTCGTGGCCGTGCAGCAGCAGGATGCGGTCCTCGGGGTCGAGCAACACCACCCGGGCCACCTTGCGCAGCCCTCCGGTGTACGCGTCCCCGCCGGGAGCCGTCGCCTCAGCGGACACCGGCCGGCTCCGTCCGCGTGCGGGCGCGGGACCGGCCCGCCCGCGTGGCGATCGGGCCGTAGGCGCCGCCGGCGAGGACGAGAACCGCGCCGGCGACGATCAGGACGACGATGGTGCGCAGCGGACCGGGCCGGGAGAGCGGGCCGAGCGCCTCAAAGCCGGTGGGCCGCTCCAGCATCCCCTTCGCGGGCCAGATCACGGCGTCCACCCGGGCGCTCACATCGCTGCGGGAGACGGTGCCCCGGGCGGCGTCGGTGAGGTGGGCGGTGGAGTCCAGGGAACCCTGGCGTTCGTCGCCGAGCAGGAAAAGGCGGCCCTCGGGCACCTTCACCGTGGGGAAGTTCGTGATCTCGGCGGGGCCGCCCTTCAGGTACGGCTCGTCGATCTCCTTGCCGTTGACGGTCAGCCTGCCCTTCGTGCAGCAGGAGACGGTGTCCCCGCCGACGGCCACCACACGCTTGACCACCGGCGCGTCCGCCACCCAGCTCTTGTCACGGAAGACGACGACGTCGCCACGGCGCACCTCGCCCCCGTCGACGCGCTGGGCCAGCACCCGGTCGCCCATGCCGATGGTGGGCGTCATCGAACTGGTGGGCACGGTGTACGGGCGGTAGACGACCGCCGCCCACGCGAACCCGCCGAGGAACAGCGCCAGACCCAGCGCCACGGCCACTCCGGACAGCCGCTGTCCCGTTCCGCCACCCACCGGGCCCCTGCCTGTGCCGCCGCTGCGCGGGGCCGTACGCGTCGTGCTCTCGCCACCCATGGACCCGCACCCTACCCGGCGGTACCGAAACCGGTCAGCCCCTCGTCCACGCCCCGCTCCACAGCTCCACCGAGGCTTCACAGCGGCCGGGCGGCGGGAACGGAACGCTCCCTACCGCCCCATTCGTCCGGCCGGAGCCGGCCCGGGCCGCCCCGGGGGCTCAGCGGCTTCCGGCGGCGGTGGTCGCGGTGCCCGTGCCGGGCGCGGCCTGCGCGGAGCGCCTGCGGCGCCACACCACCACCGGCACGACCGCGCTGAGGGCCACGCCGCCCGGCGCGACCGTCAGCGCGCCCGCGGCCGAGGACTGCTGGTCGAGGTTGGGCTGGTCGAAGGTGTCCGGAACCGGCAGGGTGCCCCAGCGGCCGACCGGCCAGGCCCGTACGATGGCGCGGCCCACGACCTCGTCGACCGGGACCATGCCGTGGTGCTTGTCGGTCTGGTTGTAGCGCGAGTCGCGGGAGTTCTGCCGGTGGTCGCCCATGACCCAGACGTAACCCTCGGGCACCTTCACCTTGAACTGGCCGCCCTGGTCGTCGACGCTGCACGGGGTGTTGCCCTCGTAGACGTACGACCGCTCGTCCAGCGCCTTGCCGTTGACCAGCACCGGGCCGGAGCCCCTGCACTCGACGGTGTCGCCACCGACGCCGATGACGCGCTTGATCAGGTCCTTCTCCTCCGCCGACGGCATCAGGCCGATCCAGCTGAGCACCGTCTGCAGGGCGTTCGGGCTGGCCGTGGGCTCGCCCTCCAGCCAGTCGTCCGGGTCGTGGAAGACGATGACCTCGCCGCGGTCGGGCTCGGAGCCGAACCACGGGGTCAGCTTGTCGACCAGGACCCGGTCGCCCCGCTGCAGGGTGTTCTGCATCGAGTCGCTGGGAATCGAGAACGCCTGTACCAGGAAGGTCTTGATCAACAGTGCCAGCACCAGCGCGATGCCGACCAGGATCGGCAGCTCCTTCCAGAAGGAGCGCGGCTTGTGCTGGTCCGGGGAGGTGCCGCCGGTCCCCTGATCGTCGGTCTGGCTGTGCTCCGTCACCATGCCGTCCTCGGCCGCTCCACTCTCATTCCCGGAGGTCACGGCGCTGTCCGCGACGGGGGCCGCCGCGTCCCCGTGGCGACCGCGGTGCTCCTCGCCGTCGCCTCCGGACCGTGCACCAACCGCCACATCCCCCACGCCAACTCCTTACGCCGCGCCGCCGCCTGCGCCGTGCACGGCGCAGGCCCACCACTCCCATAACGAGCGGGAGTTCCGCAGGGCTCGGGAGTTGAACCGATCTGTTGGGATCGTAGGACGCAACCCTATGCGACGACCGGGCCGCGGTGTCCGACCCGGCCGCCGAGTCGGTCACCGAGGCGAAGGTTTTGGGTTCCGCCAGTCGGGTCCAGTGACCGACGGGCCACCCGATCCACATGGCCCGGCCGACCACCGAGTCCTGCGAGACGGTCCCCTTGTACGGCGTGTTCAGGTGGTACCGCGAGTCCGCGGAGTTGCCCCGGTGGTCGCCCATCACCCACAGGCGGCCCTTGGGGACGGTGATGTCGAACGGGATGTCGGACGGATCGTTGCCCGGGTAGAGGTAGTCGCCCTCGTTCAGGGGAACGCCGTTGACGGTGATCCGTCCCTGCGCGTCGCAGCACTTGACGTGGTCCCCGCCGACCCCCACCACCCGCTTGATGAGGTCCTTCTCGTCGTCGGAGGGCAGCAGGCCGATGAAGGTGAGGCCTTCCTTGATCTGCTTGACGCCGACCGGGTCGTTCTGCTTCTCCGTCTGCTCGCCCGCCAGCCAGCCGCCCGGGTCGTGGAAGACGACGACGTCCCCGCGGTGCGGCTTGGAGCCGAACCACGGGGTCAGCTTGTCGACCAGCACCCGGTCGCCGATGCGGATGGTCTGCTCCATGGAGCCCGACGGGATCACGAAGGCCTGCACGAGGAAGGTCTTCAGCACCAGGGCGATGAGCACGGCGACGCCGACCAGGAGCGGGATCTCCCGGACCGCGGAGCTCCGGCGCTTGCGCTTGACCTTGCGCTGCAGCTTGCGCCGCTCCGCGCGGGTGCGCCCGCCGGCCGGGGAGGCGGCACGCCGCGTCCCGATGGGCGGCGGGCCGCCGACGGCGCCCTGCTGCGACGCGCCGCGCGGTTTGCCCCGGTTACCCATGGGCGCCGTCCGAACGGCCGGCCGCGGGCACGCCCGCATAGGCGCCCGGGCGGGTGAGACGGGCCCGGTGGCCGAAGGGCCACGCGATCCAGTCGGCCCGGCCGATCACGTCGCCGACCGGGATCATGCCGCCGCCCGGTGAGCCCAGGTGGTCACGGGAGTCGCTGGAGTCGCCGCGGTGGTCGCCGAGGACGAACAGGGTGCCGTCGGGCACCACGACGTCGAAGGGCACCGTGGAGGGGCGGTCGCCGGGCTGGAGGAAGGACGACTCGTCGACCGACCGGCCGTTCACCTGGATCCTGCCCTCCTTGTCACAGCAGACCACGTGGTCGCCCCCCACACCCACAACGCGTTTGATGTAGTCGGCGTCCCCGAAGTACCCCGTGCCGTCGAACACGACCACGTCGCCGCGTCGCGGCCCCGGTCCGAAACGGTACGCCAGCTTGTTCACGAGGACGCGGTCCCCGATCCTCAGTCCCGGCTCCATGGATCCGCTCGGGATCTGGAACGGCTGTGCCACGAACGTGTTGACGAGGAGCAGCAGGACCAGGCAGATCAGCGCGGTCAGGGTGATCCGCCCGCCGGGCAGCCAGTCGACGATCCGTGCCGTCAACGACGAACGCGACCGGTCCTCCGGCCCCCGCGGGTCCGGAGTCTCCTCGGATCCGGTGCCGTGGGGGCGGGAGGAGCGGTCGCGCTCCGTCGGCTGTGCTTCGGTGTCCATCGGGGCGGAATGCTATCCCGCCCCGCCATGAACCCGCTTTTCCGGTCGCTCACCGCCAGAACGCCGAAGCCGGCGGGTGGGGAGGGCGATCGCGTGCGGCCCCTCGGGCCTTCACGCGTTCGCCCCCTCACCGCCGGCGCGCTCCTGCGGTTCGCTCCCGGAGGGCGCTCAGTTCTCGCGCTTCTCCTTGATCTTCGCGGCCTTGCCGCGCAGCTCACGGAGGTAGTACAGCTTGGCGCGGCGCACGTCACCACGGGTGACGAGCTCGATCTTCTCCACGATCGGGGTGTGCACCGGGAAGGTGCGCTCGACGCCGACGGAGAAGGAGACCTTGCGGACCGTGAAGGTCTCGCGCACGCCGGAACCCTGGCGGCGGATCACGACGCCCTTGAACTGCTGCACACGGGAGCGGTTGCCCTCGATGACGCGGACGTGCACGTTGACCGTGTCGCCCGGACGGAAGGCGGGAACGTCCTCGCGGAGCGACGCGGCGTCGACAGTGTCGAGCAGGTGAGACATTTCGTCTGCTTTCTTCGCTGATGCCACAGGTCATCAACGGGAACTAGAGGTTCGGGATGATCGCTGCGCGGATCGGGGCGGGCGTCCTGTCCCCCTGTGGCAGGGGCGCCAGGCCGGACGGCGCACAACAGCGGCCTATTCTTCCACGTCGTCGGCCCGGCGCCAAAATCGGCCGTACGGCGCGCCCTCCGGGTCCGGGGCCCAGCCCAGGATGGACAGCGTCTCCCGGTCCTTCTTGTCGAACGCCTCGGGTTCGCACCGTTCGATGAGGTCGGGCCGGTTGGCCGCGGTGCGCCGCAGGGCCTCGTCGCGGCGCCAGCGGGCGATCTTCCCGTGGTGGCCGCTGAGCAGCACGTCGGGGATCGGGCGCTCGCGCCACCGGGGCGGCTTGGTGTAGACGGGGCCCTCCAGCAGGCCGGCCATGGCGCCGGGGGCGAAGGAGTCGTCCCGGTGGGACTCGGCGTTGCCGAGCACCCCGGGCAGCAGCCTGGCCACGGCCTCGGTCACGACCAGGACGGCCGCCTCGCCGCCGGCGAGGACGTAGTCGCCGATGGAGACCTCGTAGACGGGCACGCGGGTGGCGTACTCGTCCACGACACGGCGGTCGATGCCCTCGTAGCGGGCCGGTGTGAAGATCAGCCAGGGGCGTTCGGAGAGTTCGACGGCGAGTTCCTGGGTGAACGGCCGGCCGCTGGGGGTGGGGACGATCAGCGCGGGAGCGTGCGAGCCCGTCTCGTAGCCGTCGGCGAGGACGGTGTCCAGGGCGTCGCCCCAGGGCTCGGTCTTCATCACCATGCCGGGGCCGCCGCCGTAGGGCGTGTCGTCGACGGTGTTGTGCCGGTCGTACGTCCAGGCACGCAGGTCGTGCACCCGCACGTCGAGCTGTCCGCGCGCGCGTGCCTTGCCCACCAGGGAGACGTTCAGCGGTTCCAGGTACTCGGGGAAGATCGTGACGACGTCGAGGCGCATCAGGACTCTGCCCCGGCCTCGCGCGAGGACGCGATCTCCGCGCGGTCGTCGATCAGGCCCGGCGGCGGCGCGATGACGGCCCGCTGCTCCTCCAGGTCGATCCCGGTGACGATCTCCTCGACGAACGGGATCATCACCTCGCTGCCGTCGGGGCGTTCGACGATGAACAGGTCCTGGGTGGGCAGGTGCGAGATCTCGGTGATCCGCCCGACCTCCGTGCCGTCCTCGGTGACCACGTCGAGGTCGATCAGCTGGTGGTCGTAGTACTCGTCCTCGTCCTCGGGCAGCTCGTCGGGATCGATTTCGGCGATGAGCAGGGTGTTGCGGAGGGCCTCGGCCGCGTTGCGGTCGCCGACGCCCTCGAACCGCAGGAGGAGGCGACCGCTGTGGACGCGGCCCGTCTCGATGGTGAGCGGGCCCGCGGAGGCGGGATCGGTGGCGAGTACGGCGCCGGGCGCGAGCCTGAGTTCCGGCTCGTCGGTACGTACCTCGACGGTGACCTCGCCCTTGATGCCGTGGGCGCGGCCGATCCGTGCGACTACCAGCTGCACGTGTCCAAATCTCCTGTCATACGACTACGGGCCGGGGACGGCTCAGTGGCCCTCCCCGGCCCGAGCCGGTTGCGATAAGCGTCAGCGGACGTGGTCCACGTCGACGAGGTCGACGCGGACACCGCGGCCGCCGATGGCGCCCACGACGGTGCGCAGGGCGCGTGCGGTACGGCCGTTGCGACCGATCACCTTGCCGAGATCGTCGGGGTGCACCCGGACCTCGAGCACGCGTCCGCGACGCAGGTTGCGCGAGGCGACCTGCACATCGTCAGGGTTGTCGACGATGCCCTTCACGAGGTGCTCAAGCGCCTCTTCGAGCATGCTTCTCAGGCCTCGGTCGACTCGGACTCGGCAGCGGCCTCGTCCTTCTTCTCAGCCTTCTTCTTCTGGGTGATCGCCTCACCCTTGCCCTCGTCGTCGCCGCCGAGGGCCTCGAACGACGGACGCGCCGCCTTCTCCGCCGGCTGCAGCAGCGGCGCGGGGGCGGGCTCGCCCTTGAACTTCTGCCAGTCGCCGGTCTTCTTGAGGATGGCGAGCACGGGCTCGGTCGGCTGGGCGCCGACGGAGAGCCAGTACGCCGCACGCTCGGCGTCGACCTCGATGCGCGAGGGGTTCTGCACCGGGTGGTACAGACCGATCTCCTCGATCGCCCGGCCGTCACGGCGGGTGCGGGAGTCGGCGACGACGATGCGGTAGTGAGGCGAACGGATCTTGCCCAGACGCTTCAGCTTGATCTTGACTGCCACGGGAGTGGATTCTCCTGGATTGACGTGGTTGGGCACGGCGGAGACGCCGCGTGGGGTTGCGGTACCCGAGTGCCCGACGGACGCGTCAGCCGGAGGAGAGAGGGGTCCTGTGCGGCTGTCGAGTACAGCCAACCATTCTGCCACACCCTACGGAGTGAACTCGGCGGAGGGTGGGCGGGCCCTGCTCAGGCACGCCTGAGCGGGACCCGGCGCCTGCCGCGTCCGTCGTCCCACGCGGTCGTCGCGGGTCCGGCACCCACGAGATGCCGGACACCGTCAGCCCGCCGCCGCGCCCATCACCTCCGGGATCCGGAACGGTTTGCCGCACCCCCCGCACACGATCGGCGCCTGGGCCAGGACGGAGGGGACGACCCGTACGTTGCGGCCGCAGTCGCACACCGCCTTGACCCGGACCCCGCCGCCGGAGGAACCGTGGCGGGCGGCCGGGCCGCGGAAGGTGCGGCCGGTGTCGGAGGAGGTGGCGGCCGTGTGCGCCTTCAGGGCGCGCTGGAGGCGCTCCATCGTGGCGCGGTAGCGCCGCTTGGCCTCGGGACTGAGCGTGACCAGGGAGAAACCGCTGCTCGGGTGCGGCTCCTCGGGGTGGTCCAGGCCCAGCTCCTCGGCGATGGCGAGGAACCGGCGGTTGTGGTACCGGCCGGCGCGGGAGGTGTCGCGCACCCCGCGCGCCGCGGCGATGCCGTGGACTGCTTCGTGAAGCAGTCGCTCGAAGGAGAGTTCGTGCCCGCACGCGGACGAGGACTCCCCGATCAGTGATTCGGGCGCGGCCAGGTCCGGCAGCTCGGGGTGGTACCGCTGAATGTCGGCCCACGCCTGCGCCAGCTCCGCGGCGAGAACAGGTGGTGTCTGTGTCGTGCTCACGTAATGACAACGAGCGGAGGTGCCCCTGTGTTCCTATTCCGGGGCATCCCAAATAATTTGCACGTACCCGTCAGTTGCCGCTGATGTGTCCTGACGAGGGCGGGTGCGCTGATCTGCGGAGAAGCCTCACAGCTCGTCACAAGCCGGTGCGTAGTCCCGCGTACGTACACCGTCCTGGGCCGTCATCCGTGCCGACGGCCCGCCGGGTCGCCCCCGCGGTCGCGCGGGGCGCCGGTGCGCGGACCCGGACGCGTACGCCGGTGCTCTCGGGGTGCCGGGACGGGCAAGGGGCGTTTCGGCCGCGTTCCGGGGCGCGAGACCGTCACCGGGTGAGCGTGCTCGATGTCGGTGACGTTACCGGGCGCGTTCCACAGGCCGCGAACCGCCCCGCCCCGGCGGCCGAAAACACTCGTCGATGCACCGGTTACCGGTGTGTGAAATCTCGTCCCGGGCGCCCGGAACGCCACAAGCGGGGCGCCACACCCCTGGACGCGATGGGGAGCGGGGAGTTACCTGGCATACGGGAAGTGCGAGCGCACGGCACGGGGGCCACGGAACCGGTACGGCGGCAACTCTCGGCGGATTGGGGCGCTTATCCATGACACCTACGCTCGTGCGTCAGCACGTGTCCTGCGCGGGGCCGGCTCCCCGGGTGGACCGGCGTGCACGCGCGCGTGACTGGTCCGAGATCCAGGAGCGGATGCTGGCGCCGCTCTACGAGGCCGTGTACGAGCGGCTGGACGTGGGCTCCGGCACCCGGCTGCTGGCACTGGGCTGCGGGTCCGGGCTCGCCCTCGTCATGGCGGCGGCCAGAGGGGCCGCGGTCACGGGCGTCGGGCCCTCCTGTCCGGAACGGCTGGCCCTGGCGCGGCAGCGCATGCGGCAGGGACCGTGGGGCACGGGCGCGCGTGCGCGGGCCCGCGTCGTCGACGGACCGCTCACGGACCTGCTCGACGACGCCGAGGACGCGGCCGGCGCCCGGACCCGCCCGTACACCCTGGTGACCGCGTTCGAGCCGGTCGGGTGCCTCGCGGGCGACCGTGAGCGGCTGGGCGGACAGCTGTCCGCGGCGGTACCGCTCGCCCGGCGCGGGGCTCCCGTGGTGCTGACCGGCTGGGGTCCGCCCGAGCGCTGCGCCACGTCCTCCGTGCTGCGGGTGGCCGCCGGCCCGGACCGGCCCCGCCCCGCCCCGCGCGACGGCCTGGAGGAGGTGGCCCGGCGGGCCGGCCTGCGGCCGGACGGCTCCGGGCGGGTCGCCTGCCCGTTCGGATACGCCGACCTGGACAGCGCGGTCCGCGGCATGCTCTCCACGGGGCTGTTCGACGCGGCGATCGAGGCGGGCGACCGGAGCCAGGTCGACAAGGAGCTGACGGAGGCCCTGCACGCGCACCAGCGGCCCGACGGCACGGTGTGGATGCCGAACGTCTTCCGCTACCTGATCGCGCGGACGCCCTAGCCGGCCCCGCCCGGGCCCCGGTCCGTGCCCGGCCCGTTTCCGTCCGTGCCCGGCCCGCGACCGTCGGCGCCCGGCCCCCGGACGCCCGGGGCCGTTCCCTGGACGTCCGTGCCCGGCTCGGTCTCCAGGTCCTTCCTCAGCCGCGTGATCCCGGCGACCCGGTAGGCGTCGGCCTCCTCCAGGGTCTCGTTCTCCAGCAGCGCCGCGGCCAGCGCGTCCAGTTGCCCCCGGTGGTCGCGCAGCTTGCGGCACGCCTCCTCGTAGCACTCGTCGACGATGCGCCGCATCTCGGTGTCGATGGCGTCGAGGGTCTGCGGGGCGGCGGCGAGTCCGTAGGCCTGCTGGGCGTCGTTCGGCAGGGCCGACAGACGGCCCAGGTGCTCGCTCATGCCCCAGCGGGCCACCATCCCGCGCGCGATGTTGGTGACCTGTTCGAGGTCGCTCTCGGAGCCGGTGGTGATGACGTCGTAGACCACGTGTTCGGCCGCCATGCCGCCGAGCGCGCCGATGATCCGGCCGCGCAGGTACTCCTCGGTGTACGCGTACTTGTCGGACTCGGGTGTGGACAGGGTGACGCCGAGCGCCCTGCCGCGCGGCACGATGGTGATCTTGCGGACCGGGTCGGCGCCGGGCTGGAGCATGCCGAGCAGCGCGTGGCCGCTCTCGTGGTAGGCGGTGCGCCTGCGCTCCTCCTCCGGCATCACCAGGGCGCGTTCCGCGCCGAGCTGCACCTTCTCCAGGGCCTGGGAGAAGTCGGTCTGCGTCACCTGCCGCTGGCGCCGCCTGACGGCGAGCAGCGCGGCCTCGTTGGCGAGGTTGGCGAGTTCGGCGCCGGTCATGCCGGGGGTCGTGCGGGCCACCCGGGTGAGGTCCACGTCGGGGGCGAGCGGGATCTCCCGGGTGTGGATCCTCAGGATCGCCTCGCGTCCGCCCCGGTCCGGCGGCGCCACCTGGACCAGCCGGTCGAAGCGGCCCGGGCGGGTCAGGGCCGGGTCCAGGACGTCGGCGCGGTTGGTCGCGGCCAGGACGATCACGCCCTCGGAGCCGGAGAAGCCGTCCATCTCGGTCAGGATCTGGTTGAGCGTCTGCTCGCGCTCGTCGTGGCCGCCCATCGACGCGCCGCCGCCCCGGGCCCGGCCGATGGTGTCGATCTCGTCGATGAAGATGATGGACGGGGCCACCTTGCGGGCCTCCGCGAACAGCTCGCGCACCCGGGAGGCGCCGACGCCGACGATCATCTCGATGAACTCGGACGCGGACGCGGAGAAGAAGGGCACGCCCGCCTCGCCGGCGACGGCCCGCGCGAGCAGGGTCTTGCCGGTGCCGGGCGGCCCGGTGAGCAGCACGCCGCGGGGCATCTTGGCGCCCATGCGGCGGTAGTCGTCGGGGTGCTTCAGGAAGTCGACGACGTCGTCCAGCTCGCCCTTCACCTCGTCGATGCCGGCCACGTCGGCGAAGGTGGTGCGCTGGGTGCCGGGCCGCAGCTCGACCGGCCGGGGCGGTGTCTTGCGGCCCAGCAGGCCGCCCGGGCCGCCCAGGCCGGAACCGATCCGCCGGGCGAAGAAGACCCACAGCGCGGCCAGGACCACGATCGGCGCCAGCGACAGCAGCAGGTTGGACAGGAGACCGCGCTCCTGCACGACGGGCTGCGCGGTCACGGTGACCCGGTGGCTGCTCAGGCTCTGCCAGAGTTTGTCGTCCGCGAAGGCCGGGCGCTGGGTCCGGAACTTGGTGTACGTGCCGTGGCCGGCGGGCTTGGCCCGGGCGCTCTTCAGCTGGCCCTGGATGGCGTCGCCCTTGGAGTAGATCTTGCTGACGTTGCCGGCGTCGACCTGTCTGCTGAACTCGGTGTACGAGATCGTCGGCTCGTTGCCGGTGTTGTAGTAGCTCAGTCCGCCGTAGGCGAGCAGGAAGACGATCACCGCGGTGACGAGCAGCCCCCACCATCTGCCGCGCGCCCTCCTGCCGCCGGGCTGCCTGGGCGGCTCGTCCGGAGTGCCCTCGGTGCGCCACGGCTGGTCGGGTGCCTTGCGTGGTGGCGCGGCATTGCTCATATCTGGACGTTACGGCAGATGCCGGACCCCGGCACGCGCTGAGGGCGCCCCTCCGTGTGGAGAGGCGCCCTCGATGTCGTGACGACCGCCCTGCGGGCCGGGCCGGTCAGCCCATGAACTTCTTGAACTCGTCCGGCAGCTCGAAGTCCTGTCCACCCTGCTGCGGCAGCCCCAGGGCGCCGCCCTGGGCCGCGGCGGCGCGGCGCGCGGCCTCCTCCTGCTCCTGCTGCTTGCGCTTCATCGGGTTGCCCGAGCGCTGCTTGCCCTTGGTCTTCTTCTGCTGCTTCTTCTGCCGGCCGGGGCCGCCTCCCATGCCCGGGATCCCCGGCATGCCGGGCATGCCGCCGCCCTGGGCCATGCGGGACATCATCTTGCGGGCCTCGAAGAACCGCTCGACGAGGTTCTTCACCGCGCTGACCTCGACGCCGGAGCCCTTGGCGATACGGGCGCGGCGGGAGCCGTTGATGATCGTCGGGTCCTGGCGCTCACCCGGGGTCATCGACTTGATGATCGCGGCGGTGCGGTCGACGTCGCGCTCGTCGATGTTGTTGATCTGGTCCTTGATCTGGCCCATGCCCGGCAGCATCCCGAGCAGCTTGGAGATGGAGCCCATCTTGCGGACCTGTTCCATCTGGGACAGGAAGTCGTCGAGGGTGAAGTCCTGGCCCTTCTTGGACGCCAGCTTGGAGGCCATCTTCTCGGCCTCTTCCTGGCTGAACGTCTTCTCCGCCTGCTCGATCAGGGTGAGCAGGTCACCCATGTCGAGGATGCGGGAGGCCATCCGGTCCGGGTGGAAGGCGTCGAACTCGTCGAGCTTCTCCCCGTTGGACGCGAACATGATCGGCTTGCCGGTGACCTGCCGGATCGACAGGGCCGCGCCACCGCGGGCGTCGCCGTCGAGCTTGGAGAGCACCACGCCGTCGAAGCCGACGCCGTCGCGGAAGGCCTCCGCGGTGTTCACCGCGTCCTGACCGATCATGGCGTCGACGACGAACAGGATCTCGTCGGGCCTGATCGCGTCCCGGATGTCCGCGGCCTGCTGCATCATCTCGGCGTCGATGCCGAGGCGGCCGGCGGTGTCCACGATCACGATGTCGTGGACCTTGGCCTTCGCGAAGTCGATGGAGTCCTCGGCGACCTTGACCGGGTCGCCCACGCCGTTGCCCGGCTCGGGCGCGTAGACGGCGACGCCGGCGCGCTCGGCGACGACGCTGAGCTGGTTCACGGCGTTCGGGCGCTGGAGGTCGCAGGCGACCAGCAGGGGCGAGTGGCCCTGCTCCTTGAGCCACCGGCCGAGCTTGCCCGCGAGGGTGGTCTTGCCGGCGCCCTGCAGACCGGCCAGCATGATCACGGTGGGCGGCTGCTTGGCGAACCGCAGCCGCCGGGTCTCGCCGCCGAGGATGGTGACGAGTTCGTCGTTGACGATCTTCAGGACCTGCTGGGCGGGGTTGAGCGCCCGGGAGACCTCGGCGCCGAGCGCACGCTCCTTGACGTTCTTGATGAAGGTGCGGACGACCGGAAGGGCCACGTCCGCCTCGAGGAGCGCGATGCGGATCTCGCGCGCCGTGGCGTCGATGTCCGCTTCGGAGAGCCGCCCCTTGCCGCGCAGGTTCTTGAAAGTCGCTGAGAGGCGATCGGAGAGAGTATCGAACACGGCGGCGTCGGTCCTCGGAGTCGGGGGCGTTTTGAGCTGTCCTCCAGAGTATCCGGCCCGGCGAGCAAATCGTCCCCGCCCACGGAAGACAGTGAGCGGGGAGGCGCCCGCCGGCCTGCGGACGCACACCCGGCGCCCGCGGGAGCACCCGTCGGGCCGTCCCCGCGGCGGCGGGGAGCAGGTGGTGGCGTCCGTACCTACTTCCGACAGGCACCGGGGACCGTCCCCGCGGCGGGGACACACCGCGTGAAGGGGCGCCGCGGCCGCGGGGTCACTCCCGCAGCGCCTCCTCCAGCCGCCGCGCCACGGACGCGGCCTCCTCCTCGGGCAGCGGGAAACCTCCGGGAGCGGTGACGTAGAAGGCGTCCACCGCGTTGGCCCCCAGCGTGCTGACGTGTGCGCTGCGCACCCGTACCTTCGCGTCCTCCAGGGCTCGCCCGAGCCGGAACAGCAGCCCCGGGGCGTCCTGGGCGCGGACCTCGATCACGGTGGCGTGCCGGGAGGCGGCCGGGGCGACCGTCACGCGCGGCGGGGGCGCGACGGCACCCCGGCGGCGCGGGTAGGCGGCGTCGCGCTCGGCGAGCCGGCCCGCGATGTCCAGGGAGCCGTCCAGCGCCCGGACGAGGTCGGCGCGCAGCCGGGCGGCCTGGGGCAGCGAGCCGTACTCGGCGGCGACCCGCCAGTTCAGCAGCAGGACGCAGCCGTCGTCGACGCCGTCGGGCAGTTCCAGGGTGCCCAGCTCGGCGGTGCGGACGGTCAGCCGGTGCACGGCGAGGACCCCGGCCACCGCGGGGAGCACCCCTGGCTGGTCGGGGACGGCGATGGCCAGTTCCACGCCGACCGGCTCCGGGGCGTCGGAGGGGCCGTCGGCCGGAGGGCCGGTCTGGGCGCGCAGCGCCAGGACCGGCCCTCCGGTGCGGAAGGCCTCGACGGCCAGCCGTTCCTGTTCGGCGGTGGGGGCGGCGGGCTCCGGTTCACCGGGGGCGTCCCCGGCCAGGAGCGCGGAGACCCGCCGGACCAGGTCGGCGACCAGGGTGCCGCGCCAGGAGGACCAGGCGGCCGGTCCGGTGGCCAGCGCGTCGGCCTCGGTCAGGGCGTGGAGCAGTTCCAGGGTGCTCTGCGTGCCGACCGCCCCGGCGACCGCGCGAACGGTGGCGGGGTCGTCCAGGTCGCGCCGGGTGGCGGTCTCCACGAGCAGCAGGTGGTGGCGTACGAGGGTGCCGAGCACGGCCGTGTCGGCGCGGTCGAAACCGATGCGCGCCGCCATGTCCCTGGCGATGGTCTCGCCGGCCACGGAGTGGTCGCCGGGCCAGCCCTTGCCGATGTCGTGCAGCAGCGCGGCGGCCAGGAGGAGGTCGGGGCGGCCGACGCGGCGGGTGAAGCCGGAGGCGCGGACGGCCGTCTCGATCAGATGGCGGTCGACGGTCCAGACGTGGACGGCGTTGCGCTGCGGGCGGCAGCGCACCCGCTCCCAGTCCGGCAGGAGCCGGGTGACCAGTCCTTCCGCCTCCAGGGCCTCCCAGACCTGGACGGTCGGCCGGCCGGAACCGAGCAGGGTGACGAGCTGTTCGCGGGCCTCGGCGGGCCAGGGCGAGGGCAGGGGGCGCGCGGTGGCCGCCAGGCGCCGTACGGCGTGCGGGGAGAGCGGCAGACCGGCCTGGGCGGCGGCGGCCGCGGCGCGCAGCGGGAGGACGGGGTCGTGTTCGGGGCGTGCGGTGCGGGCGAGCACCACTTCGCCGTCCTGCTCGACCACTCCCTCGGCCAGCGGGGACCGCTCCGCGGCGGGCTTCCCGCCGCCCCCCGCCACCACCCTCCTCAGGAAGTCGCTCCGCTCCCTCCTTCTGCGCAGCCCGGGCCGCACGGCGCGCGAACGCAGTACGCGTCCCACTTCGCGCCAGGTGACGTCGCCGGCGTAGGAGATGACCCGGGCCGCCTCGTACACCTGCCGCAGGAGGGTGTCGGCGTCGAGGACGCCCAGTTCGGCGGCCACCTGGTCCTGTTCCTGCAGGGCGAGCCGGTCGGTGGCGCGGCCGGTCGTCAGGTGCAGGGCGTCCCGTACGTCGAGCAGCCGGCGGCGGGCGTCGGCGAGGCCCTCGCGCGGGGCGTCGGCCAGCCAGGACGCGGCGACGGCCCGCAGGGCGGTGGCGTCGCGGAGTCCGCCGCGGGCCTCCTTCAGGTCGGGCTCCAGCAGGAACCGCAGCTCGCCCTGGCGTTCGGCGCGTTCGCCGCACAGTTCCCGCAGCTCGGGCAGGCGTCTGGGAGCCCGGTCGCGCCAGTCGGCGAGGACCGCGGTGCGCAGTGCGGCGGTCAGGCCGGCGTCGCCCGCCAGGTGCCGGGCGTCCAGCAGGCCGAGCTGGACCTTGAGGTCGTCCGCCGCCGTCCTGCTGGCCTCGGCCGGTGTGCGCACCGAGTGGTCGAGGGCGATCCCGAGGTCCCACACCGGGTACCAGATCCGGTCGGCGAGGGCGGCGACCGCATCCGGGGCGGTGCCGTCGTGCAGCAGGAGCAGGTCGAGATCGCTGCGCGGGGAGAGTTCGCCGCGGCCGTAGCCGCCGACGGCGACCAGGGACGCGCCCCGGGGGGCGGACGCCGCCGCGTCGAAGAGGCCGGCCAGCCAGCCGTCGGTGAGTTCGGCGAGGGCGGCCCGGCGCGGCGGCCCGGACCGCGTCCCCTCGGTGAGGAGGCGCAGCCGGGCCGCCGCGTAGCCGCTGGGTCCCGAGTCCTCGGTTTCGTTCCGCGCGTTCGTGTCCGTCACCCGGTGACTCCCGTCCTCGTGCCGTTCAGAGCGCGTCCGGGCCGCGCTCGCCGGTGCGGACCCGGACGGCGGTGTCGACCGGCAGGGACCAGACCTTGCCGTCTCCGATCTTGCCGGTGCGGGCCGCCTTGACGACGACTTCGATGAGCTGTTCGGCGTCGTCGTCCTCGGCCAGCAGCTCGATACGGATCTTGGGCACCAGGTCGACGGTGTACTCGGCGCCGCGGTAGACCTCGGTGTGTCCGCGCTGGCGGCCGTAGCCGCTGGCCTCGGTGACCGTGAGGCCGTGGACGCCGAAGGCCTGCAGGGCCTCCTTGATCTCGTCCAGCCGGTGAGGCTTCACGACCGCGGTGATGAGCTTCACGCGTCCACCTTCCTGCTCTGCGTGACGGCGGTGGCCAGGGCGGGGGCCGCGCCGACGACGCCGCCGCCCGCGCCGCTGAAGTCGTAGGCGGTCTCGGCGTGCTCGGCCCGGTCGATGCCGGAGATCTCCTCGTCCTCGGTGACCCGCATGCCGATCGCCTTGTCGACCAGGAGGGCGAGGACGGCCGAGGCGATGAGGGAGTAGGCGAGGACGGCGAAGACACCGGCGCACTGCTTCCAGAGCTGGTCCAGGCCGCCGCCGTAGAACAGGCCCTTGACGTCGGACTGGCCGGCGCCGCTGGCGAAGAGGCCGACCAGCAGGGAGCCGATCACACCGCCGACCATGTGGACGCCGACGACGTCGAGGGAGTCGTCGTAGCCGAACCGGTACTTCAGGCCGATCGCCATGGCGCACACGACACCGGCGACGGCGCCGACCGCGATGGCGCCGAGCGGGGAGACCGCGCCGCCGGACGGGGTGATGGCGACCAGGCCGGCGACCGCGCCGGAGGCGGCGCCCAGGGTGGTGCACGCGCCGTGGCGGATCTTCTCGTAGCCGAGCCAGGCGAGCATGGCCGCGGCGGTGGCGATCTGGGTGTTGACGAACATCAGCGGGCCGACGCCGTCGTCGTTGCCGAGCCAGGAGCCGGCGTTGAAGCCGAACCAGCCGAACCACAGCAGGCCCGCGCCGAGCATGACCAGCGGGAGGCTGTGCGGGCGCATCGGGTCCTTCCTGAAACCGACGCGCCTGCCGATGACGAGGATCACACCGAGTGCCGCCGCGCCGGCGTTGATGTGGACCGCGGTGCCGCCGGCGAAGTCGATCACGCCGAGTTCGTAGGCCCAGCCGCCGGTGCCCCAGACCCAGTGGGCGACCGGGAAGTACACGATCGTGGCCCACAGGACCACGAACAGCGACCATGCGGTGAACTTCACCCGGTCGGCCAGCGCGCCGCTGATCAGGGCGGGTGTGATGATCGCGAACATCAGCTGGAAGACCGCGAAGACGAAGACCGGGATGGTGTATCCGGGCCAGAGGTCCGTCTTGCCGATTCCGCTGAAACCGACGAAGTCGGAGGTCCAGCCGACGATCGATCCCCGGTCGTCGCCGAAGGCCATGGAGAAGCCGTAGAGCACCCAGAGGACGGTGATGATGCCGAGGCTGACGAAGCTCATCATCAGCATGTTCAGGGTGCTCTTGACCCGGACCATGCCTCCGTAGAAGAAGGCCAGGCCCGGGGTCATCAGCATCACCAGGGCGGAACAGATGAGCATGAAGCCTGTGTTGGCGGACGACAGCTTGGCTGTGTCCGCCGCAAGCATGATGGCTGGTGCCATCGGCGTCTCCTCGTCGGTTGGTACGGCCCCGTGCGGGCGAAGCCTGAGCGGTCCGGGAAACGGGCCCGGGCCGTGAGGGGCGAGCCGGTTATGCGCCATGAGACTGACGCAGCGCGGTTTCGGTGGACGCCCCCCGTTGTTTCGCGGGGGTGACGAAGGCGCCTGACGTGTTACGCGTCGGTGAATTGCGCGCGCACGGGAGCGGAGGAGCGAACGGACCGGCCGCGGGCGGCCTTCCGATGACCTGGCATGGGGGAGCCGAGTCGGGCGGTTCGGGAGGGCCGGCCGCGGCCGGGGTCTCGGTCAGCCGTGGGTGCCGTCAGACGGCCTCGGCTGTCTCGGGGAGTTCGGCGGCGAGCTGCTCGGTGAGGTCGATGACCTCGCCCAGGTCGCCGAAGTCCCGTACGGCGTTGTCCACGGTCTTGCGGATCCGCGTGTTCACGCGCTCGGAGCGGACCTTCTTGGCCACCTTCATCGCCTGCGAGGCGTACCGCGTGCTCTGCTCGGGCTCGCGCTGGAGCAGGTGGACGGTGGCCAGGCCGACGAGGTTCAGCGCGTAGGACCGCTGGTGCTCGCGGTCCTCGGCGAACAGTTGTACGGCCTTCTCCATCAGGGGCTCGGCCAGCGAGGCGTACGCGGGGCTGCGGCCGGCCACGTAGGCGAGGTCGCGGAAGGAGTGGGAGTTCTCGCCGTACAGCTCGGCCTCGGAGAAGAAGCGGATCCAGTCGGGGTCGGGCTCGTCCCACTCCGCCGCGTCGGCGAAGGCGTCCTCGGCCATGCGCACCGCGCGCTTGCACCGTCCGGGCTGGCCCATGTTGGCGTAGGCGCGGGCCTCCATCGCGTACAGCATGGACTGGGTGCGCGGGCCCGCGCAGTCCCGGCTGCCGTACTGGGCGAGGTGGATCAGTTCGAGGGCGTCGTCGGGCCGGCCCAGGTGGATCATCTGCCGGCTCATGCTGGACAGGACGTAGGAGCCCAGCGGCCGGTCACCGGCCTCCTTGGCGGCGTGCAGGGCGAGCACGAAGTACTTCTGCGCGGTGGGCTGCAGCCCGACGTCGTAGCTCATCCAGCCGGCCAGCTCGGCCAGTTCGGCGGCGACCTTGAAAAGCCGCCTGGTGGTGGCCTCGGGCTGGGGCTCCTGGAGGAGGTCCGTCACTTCGTGCAACTGGCCGACGACCGCCTTGCGGCGCAGGCCGCCACCGCACTGGGCGTCCCACTGCCGGAACATCGTGGTGGTGGTCTCCAGCAGTTCCAGCTCGGGCCGGGAGAGCCGGCCCGGGCGGCGGGCCGCGGCGGCCGGCTCCGGCTCCCGGGGCGGGGTCTGCGGGGCGGGCACGAGCCAGCGCTGCAACGGCTCGATGAGCGAGGGGCCCGCGGCCAGCCCCAGCGAGGTCCCGAGGAAGCCGCGCCGCGCCAGCATCAGGTCGCTGCGCGAGAACTCGCTGAGCAGGGCCACGGTCTGCGGGCCCGTCCAGGGCAGGTCGACGCCGGTCGTGGAGGGCGACGGGCGGGCGGTGCGCAGACCGAGGTCCGCCACGGAGACCACGCAACCGAAGCGCTCGGAGAACAGCTCGGACAGGATCCTGGGGATCGGCTCGCGCGGATTCTCCCCGTCCAGCCAGCGGCGCACGCGCGAGGTGTCGGTGGAGACGTGGTTGGCCCCCAGCTGGCGGGCCCGGCGGTTGACCTGGCGGGCGAGCTCCCCCTTGGACCAGCCGCTGCGCACGAACCACGAGGCGAGCAGTTCGTTCGGGCGCTTGTCCCCACCCGCAGTGCTCGTCCCGCCACCGCCGCTGCCGCTCACTGGAACGCCCCCATTCCTGAAGACCACTTGTCGCTGAGTGCGCCAAGCCCTATCAGAATGCCGGTCGGCACCGCTGTCCGTCCGTCGGTTCTCGGCCTCCGGACGGGAAGGCGACTTGCCTCCGGCATACCCACGAGCGGTTGTGCCCCCAGGACTCGCACACTCACAGTAATCCCACGATCACCCGCTCAGCCACGGGGATCCCGGAAACGCCACCATTCGCCACCCCTTCGAATGAACTCCCGGTGGCCTTGTAGCGATTCACTTGACACCACACGGCCACGAGCGGGCGGAGCGGTGCGCGCGAGAGCGCGCACCTTCGACCGCACCACCCCGAGTGCTTCCGGGAGCCGTCTGAATCCAGCGGCACCGGGGAGGGAGTGGGAGACGGAGCGTCACGGAGCGCATCCGTCGCGTAACCATCGAGGCGGCGGAACCGTTGGAGGGGGCATGGGCTTCACGATCGGCGGTATGCGCGAGATCCGCTCCGGCGCGCGGTGGCGCGGCCGGTCGTACCGCTCGTCGGAGTGCACGGCGGCGGCCGAGTACACGGGGCTGTGGGGCTGGGACGTGGCACGTGGCGCGCGTGCCGTCGGCGACGCCTGCTCCTGCGGTCGCGCCGACTGCCCCGCGCCGGGCGCCCACCCGCTGGACTTCGCCCCCGCGATCCCGGCGGGCGCCACGCTCGACGAGGTGACCAGGGCGTGGGCCGAACTGCCGGGGGCAGCGGTCATGCTCGCGGTCGGGCGTGCGTTCGACGTGATCGAGGTCGCCGAGCCCACCGGCCGGTGCGCCCTGGCCCGGATGGAGCGCATGGGCCTGCCCCTGGGCCCGGTGACCGCGGCCCCGGACGGCCGCGCCCACTTCTTCGTCGCTCCCGGGGCGGCCATCGAGCTGCCCGGCCTGCTGTACCGCATGGGCTGGGACGACCCCACCGCCCTCGACCTGCGCGGCCTCGGTCCGGGCACCTACCTCACGGCCCCGCCCTCCGACCGCGGCGGCCGGGGCCCGGCCCGCTGGCTCCGGCCCCCCGCCCTGGACACGGCCAACCCCCCGGAGGCCCGCCTGCTCCTGGGCACGCTCGCGTACGTGGCCCAGCGCTCGCGGGCTTGACGGGCCTGTCGTCCGGATCGGGCCGGATAAGGGAGCGGGAACCACGCTCCGCCGGACCGGCGCCGACCGTCCCGGCACCGACCTCGCGCCGGGACGACCGCTCAGCAGCTCCCGCTCGAGGCATTCCCGCCCGACGACAGCAGCGCCCGTCCCCACTCGACCCGGGGGCGGGCGCTGCTGTGCGGACGGGGCCGGTCAGTCTCCGATGAGGGCGTCAACGAACGCCTCCGGCTCGAACGGCGCCAGGTCGTCCGCGCCCTCGCCGAGACCGATCAGCTTCACCGGTACGCCCAGCTCGCGCTGGACCGCGACCACGATGCCGCCCTTGGCCGTACCGTCCAGCTTGGTCAGCACGATGCCGCTGATGTCGACGACCTCGGCGAAGACGCGGGCCTGGACCAGCCCGTTCTGCCCCGTGGTGGCGTCGAGCACGAGCAGTACCTCGTCCAGCGGGGCGTGCTTCTCGACCACGCGCTTGACCTTGCCGAGCTCGTCCATGAGGCCGGTCTTGGTGTGCAGCCGGCCGGCGGTGTCGATGAGCACCACGTCGGCGCCCATCTCCTTGCCCTCCTTCACCGCGTCGAAGGCGACGGAGGCGGGGTCGCCGGCCTCCGGACCGCGCACGGTGTGGGCGCCGACCCGCTCGCCCCAGGTCTGGAGCTGGTCGGCGGCGGCGGCGCGGAAGGTGTCGGCGGCGCCGAGCACGACGCTGCGGCCGTCGGCGACCAGGACCCGGGCGAGCTTGCCGGTGGTGGTGGTCTTGCCGGTGCCGTTGACGCCGACGACCATCACGATGCCCGGCTTGCTGGTGGCGGGCTCGGTCCGCACGGTGCGGTCGAAGTCGGTGCCGACCAGCGTGAGCAGCTCCTCGCGCAGCAGTCCGCGCAGCTCCTCGGGGGTGCGGGTGCCGAGCACGCGGACCCGCTCGCGCAGTCGCTCGACCAGCTCCTGGGTGGGCTGCACACCGACGTCGGCGGTCAGCAGGGTGTCCTCGATCTCCTCCCAGGTGTCCTCGTCGAGGTGTTCGCGGGACAGGAGGGTGAGCAGGCCCTTGCCCAGGGCGTTCTGCGACCGGGAGAGACGGGCGCGCAGCCGGATCAGACGGCCTGCGGTCGGCTCCGGGACCTCGATCGCGGGGGCCGGAAGCTCTTCGACGACGGGCGGCTCCTCCACGACGACGGGAGAAGACGCGTCGGGCAGGTCCACCTCCTCGATCGTCCGCCGCGACTCCTCACGCGGCGTCTCGGCCTCTTCACCGACGTGCGGCTCGGCCGGAGGGGCGGTGATGTCGGGCGGGCTGGGCGGCGGCGGGGGCAGCGGCTTGCGGCGCCGGCTGCCGACGACGAGCCCGCCGAGCGCGCCGAGCACCACCACGGCGATGACTACAGCAAGGATGATGGTTTCCATAACGCGTCCAGTATCGGCCATGGGTCCCGGCCGGAGGCTGCTTGTGGCTTCCACCAAGAGACAAACGCCACCGAATGGCATGAGTCTGATCAAAGTACGATGGTGTGGCTCTCGTCCGTACGCGTAGAGTCCCGACATCGCCGTCCGTCTTGACGGCGCCTCCTCCCCCCACGAACGAGGCCGGACCCTTCTTCATGAGCAAGACCGCCGAGACCGAAGGCGCACTCGAAACCCGTGGCATCGAACAGGTGCCCGATAACGAGCGGACCGCCAGGACCCGTGAGCTGTTCCCCACCTGGGTCGGCGCCAACATCAGCGTGCTGCTGCTCACCATGGGCGCCAGCCTGGTCGTGACGTACCACCTCAACTTCTGGCAGGCGATCGTCGTCGCCGTCGCCGCGCCCGTCGTCTCCTACGGACTCGTCGGGCTGATCGGCATCGCGGGCAAGCGCGGCGGAGCGCCCGGCATGGCGCTGTCCCGCGCGGTCTTCGGCCAGCGCGGCAACCTGCTGCCCGGTTCGCTGATCTGGGTCGCCCGCTGGGGCTGGGAGACGATCAACGCGGTGACCGGCGCCTACGCCGTGCTCACCATCCTGAAGATCCTCTTCGGCGTGAAGTCGAACAGCGTGCTGGACATCGTGACGCTGCTGGTCTTCGTCGTGGCCACCTTCGCGATCTCCGGGCTCGGCATCAACGCCGTGCAGAAGTGCAACAAGTACGCGACGTACCTCTTCGGTCTGTTCTCGGTGCTGGTCCTGGCCTACCTGGTCGTGGACACCGACTGGTCGGCGGTGTTCGACCACTCCGCCGGTTCCACGGCCGCGGTGATCACGGGTGTCGGCATGATCGCGGCGGGCGGCGTGAGCTGGATCCCGACCGCCCCGGACTTCACGCGGTACCTGCCGCGCACCGCCTCCTCCAAGGCGATCGTGGGCACCTCGGTGGGCGGCGCCGGCATCGTCGTCCTGCCCATGGTGCTGATGGGCGCCGTGATGGCGGTCTCCACGCCGGACCTGGCCTCGGCCGCCGACCCGGTCTCCTTCCTCGGCGAGATCCTGCCGACCTGGATCGCCGTGCCGTACCTGCTGATCGCGGTGATCGGCATGCTGCTGATCAACTCGATGTCGATGTACTCGGCGGGATTCACCGCGCAGACCCTCGGCTTCAAGGTGCCGCGGCACTGGGCGGTCTCGGTCAACGCCGTGATCTCGCTCGCCTTCGGCGGCGTGCTGATGCTCGTCGCGACCAGCTTCATGGGCTCGTTCATCGCCTTCCTGTCGCTGCTCGCGGTCGCCTTCTCCGCCTGGGTCGGCGTCTTCGGCGCGGACATGCTGCGGCGCACGGAGTACGACGGCCGCGCGATGGCCGACACCACGCGGACCAGCGCCTACTGGTACCGGGGCGGCTTCTCGCCGGCCGCGGTCGCCGCGTGGGCGATCGGCCTGGCCGCGGGCCTGATGTTCACCACCTCGGACTGGTTCACCGGCCCGCTCGCCCACGACAACGTCATCGGCGAGTACGGCCTGGGCTGGGTCGCCACCATCGTGGTCTCCGGCCTGCTGTACCTGGCACTGCCCAAGCCGGCGGTGGCGGCCCCGGCCGCCGCGGGCCCGCGGGAGTCCGCCGCCGAGCAGCCCGAGAGCCTGGCCGTCTGACACCGCTCCCGAGTCCCCCTCCGCCGCACCGGACGCCGGAGGGGGACTTTCGTGTGCCCGTCCGCCCCCGCCGATAACCGCTCGTCCGGCCGGGGCGGAAGGTGCTCCACTGGGCCCATGACTCTGTCCGTGGATGTCTTCGTCCGTGGTCCGGACGGCCGGATGCGCGTGCTCGACGTGGCCGAGGGGTGCTCCGACTCGGCCGGGCCCGAGTCCTGGCGGACGACGGTGTGGGGGTCGGACGCCGTGCGTTCGCTGGGGGCCCGCCACCTGCCTCGGGTCCGGGAGGAGTGGCTGGTGGTGGAGACGGAGGAGCTGCCGGAGTTCCTGGGCGAGATCGGGCTCGTGCGGGCCGGACTGGGCTCGATCGCCGCCGTCCTGAGGGGCCCCTTCACGGAGGAGGAGTGCCGGCAAGGACTCGCGGGCCGCCTGGACAACATCGAGGCGGCGGCACTGCGGGCCCGGCGGATCGGCGGCGGCGTCCTCATCTGGTGACCCGCGCCCGCCCGCGCCGGCCCGCCCGGCGGCTCGGACGGCTCCGGTTGCCCCGGTGGCTGCGGTGGCTGCGGTGGCCCTCCCCGTACGCGACCGGCTCCGGTGAGACCGGCTCCGCCCCTCCCCGGCGTCGACTCCGGTGACTCCCGCCCCTCCGCACCGCCGGGCCCCGCCCGTGCACGACCGCGCCGCGGAGCCCCCTCTCATGACGGAGCCGCCCCCCGGTCCGGGCAGTGGCCGGGCCGGGGGGCGGCGGAGAGTACGAGGAGAGGGGCAGCGGGGAATTGGCCCGTCTCCTCGGGATCGAGGTGCCTCCAGGGGAGGCTCAGCCCATCTCCTCCAGCGCCTTGCCCTTCGTCTCCTTGACGAACTTCAGGACGAACGGGATGGAGAGCGCGGCGAAGACGGTGTAGATCAGGTACGTGCCGGAGAGGTTCCAGTCGGCCAGCGACGGGAAGCTCGCGGTGATGGCCCAGTTGGCGATCCACTGCGCGGAGGCGGCCACACCGAGGGCGGCGGCGCGGAGCCGGTTCGGGAACATCTCGCCGAGGAAGACCCAGACGACCACGCCCCAGGACAGGGCGAAGAAGAGCACGAAGACGTGGGCGGCGATCAGGGCGATCCAGCCCTGGGCGGCGGGCAGCTTGCCGTCGACCAGGTGGTACGAGAAGGCCCAGGCCTCCAGGGCCAGTCCGACGACCATGCCCACGGAACCGATGATGGCCAGCGGCTTGCGGCCGATGCGGTCCACGAAGATCATCGCGATCACGGTGCCGATGATGTTGATGATCGACGTCGTGAACGAGTAGAAGAAGGACTGCGTCGGGTCGACGCCGACCGACTGCCACAGCGTCGAGGAGTAGTAGAACGCGACGTTGATGCCGACGAACTGCTGGAAGACCGACAGGCCGATGCCGATCCAGACGATCGGCTTGAAGAAGAAGCCGCCGCCGAGCAGGTCCTTGAAGGTGGACTTGTGCTCCCGCTTCATGGCGGTCTCGATCTCGGTCACCCGGGCGTCGAGGTCGACGCTCTCGCCCTCGACCTCGGCGAGGATCTCACGGGCCCGCTCACGGCGGCCGACGGAGACCAGGAAGCGCGGGGACTCGGGGATGGCGAAGGAGAGCAGACCGTACAGGACGGCCGGGACGACCATGACCCCGAGCATGACCTGCCAGGCCTCCAGGCCCATCAGCTTGCCGCGCTGGTCGCCGCCGGCCGCGTTGAGCAGGCCCCAGTTGACCAGCTGGGAGATGGCGATGCCGACGACGATCGCGGCCTGCTGGAAGGAACCGAGACGGCCGCGGTACGCGGGCGGGGCGACCTCGGCGATGTAGGCCGGGCCGATGACCGAGGCCATGCCGATGGCGAAGCCGCCGATGATGCGCCAGAGGGCGAGGTCCCACAGGGCGAAGGGGAGCGCCGAGCCGACGGCGCTGATGGTGAACAGGACCGCGGCGATCTGCATGCAGCGGATGCGGCCGATGCGGTCGGCTATGCGGCCCGCGGTCGCGGCGCCGATGGCGCACCCGATCAGGGCGATGGCGATGACCTGGGCCAGCGCGGCGGGGCCGATGTCGTAGCGGTCCCGGATGGCCTCGACGGCGCCGTTGATCACGGAGCTGTCGTAGCCGAAGAGGAAACCGCCCATGGCCGCCGCCGCGGCGATGAAGATGACATGCCCGAGATGATCGGGGTGAGCCGTACCGGCTCCTGGCCTGGGTGCCTGCGCTGTGCTGGTCACGTGTACTCCTCGGGCACTCCGGCAACGCTGCCGGGGTGGGGGTTCAGGCCTCCGGTCGCGAGGACCTGAAGGTAAAAGCAACGTTGCAGAGACTATGCCTTCAATTTCCGAAGTCAATAGTTCCTCCGCTGTGAGTTTGCTCCACCCGCGTGGCGAGCTTGCGTTCAAGTATTGAAATCAAGTATCGGACATGCTCCGTCTACCCCGAAGTCACGCGCGCACGCGAGCGCCCGATCGCGCGGGGCCCGAGGGCGGGCGGTGGCAGTTCGGCGGGGCCCGGAGGAGGCGGAGCAGGCCGCGGCAGGGCTCGGGGCGGCCGGGGCGACGGCCTCTCGCACGGCTCGGCGCGCGAGAGGTCGACGGCCGCGTCGGGGCGGCGTGGTGCCAGACGTCACAGGCCGGCGTCGCGGGCCCGGCGTCGCGGGCCCGGCGTCGCGGGCCCGGCGTCAGGGGGCCCGGCGTCAGGGGTCCGACGGCATCGCCGGATCAGGTACGAGAACTAGCGCAGGCGCTGGCTGATGACCTTGGACACACCGTCGCCCTGCATGGAGACGCCGTAGAGCGCGTCGGCGACCTCCATGGTGCGCTTCTGGTGCGTGATCACGATCAGCTGGGAGGCCTCCTGCAACTCCTGCATGATCCGGATCAGTCGCTGGAGGTTGGTGTCGTCGAGGGCGGCCTCGACCTCGTCCATGACGTAGAACGGGCTCGGCCGGGCCTTGAAGATCGACACCAGCAGGGCGACGGCGGTCAGCGACCGCTCGCCGCCGGACAGCAGGGACAGCCGCTTGACCTTCTTGCCCGGCGGGCGCGCCTCGACGTCCACGCCCGTGGTGAGCATGTTGTCGGGGTCGGTCAGCACGAGCCGTCCCTCGCCGCCCGGGAAGAGCCGGCCGAAGACGCCCTCGAACTCGCGCGCGGTGTCCCGGTAGGCCTCGGTGAAGACCCGCTCGACACGCTCGTCGACCTCCTTGACGACCTGGAGCAGATCGGCGCGGGTCTTCTTCAGGTCCTCGAGCTGTTCGCTGAGGAACTTGTGGCGCTCCTCCAGCGCCGCGAACTCCTCCAGCGCCAGCGGGTTGACCTTGCCGAGCTGCTGGTAGGCGCGTTCGGCGGCCCTGAGCCGCTTCTCCTGCTCGGCCCGGACGAAGGGCCGGGGCCGGTTGCGGGGGTGGTCCGCTTCCTCGGGCAGCTCCTCGCCCTCGGCGGGGAGCGAGGGCGGCACGGGCTGGTGCGGTCCGTACTCCGCCACCAGACCGGCCGGCTCCACGCCGAGCTCCTCCAGCGCCCTGGTCTCCAGCTGCTCTATGCGCAGCCGCTTCTCGGCGCCGAGCACCTCGCCCCGGTGCACGGAGTCGGTCAGCTTGTCGAGTTCGCCCTTGAGATCGCGTCCTTCGGCGCGGGCGGCGGTCAGCTCACGCTCACGGAGGTCCTTGGCCGCCTCGGCGGCGGCCCGCTCCCGTTCGGCGCGGGCGAGCGAGACCTCGACGTGCGCCAGCAACTGCCGGGCGCCGGAGGCGACGGCCCCGGCGACGGCCGCCTCGTGGCGCAGCCGGGCGCGTCGCTGCTCGGCACGCGCGCGTGCCTCGCGTTCGGCGCGGGCGGCCCGGTCCAGGGAGTCGGCCCGGCCGGCCAGTCCCTTGACCCGTTCCTCGTGCGTTCGGACCTGGAGACGGGCCTCCATCTCGGTCTGCCGGGCGTTGGCCCCGTCGGCGGCCAGTCGGTCGCGCACCGAGGTGTCGGGCTCCTCCTCGATCGGCATCTCCTCGGCGACGGCGAGCCGTTCGGCGAGTTCCGCCACTTCCTGAAGGGCCCGGTCGAGCGCGTCCTGGGCGCGGGCGGCGGCGGCCGTGGAGCGTTCGGCCTCCCCCGCGGCGCCGCGCGCCTGCCCGGCGAGCCGTCCCAGCTGCTGGGCGACCGCGGACTTCTCCCGGTCGGCTGCCCGCCGCCGCTCCCCCAGTTCCTCGACCAGCGTGGCGCACTCCGTGCGGCGCTCCGCGGCCCGCTGCTGGGCGTCCGCCGACTCCTGGCACCGCACGGCGAGTTCCGCCAACTCGGCGGCGGCCTCGTCGACGGAGGCCTGTACCTCCAGCAGACTGGGCGCGCCGGCCGACCCGCCCTGTGCGAAGTGCGCGGCGAGCAGGTCGCCCTCGGCGGTGACGGCGGTGAGGCGGGGGCGCGCACGGACGAGGTCCTCGGCGTCCTCGAGGGTGCCGACGACGACGATGCCGCGCAGCAGTCTGCGCACGGCGGGCATGAGTTCGGCGGGACCGCTGACGAGGTCGGCGGCGAAGGGGTGCCCGCCGCCACCGCTCGCACCGCCGGCGCCGTCGTCCTCACCGGCCGCGTCCGCGCCGGCTCCCCGAGCGGTCACCGCGGCGGTGCGGCCCTCGGCCGGCCCGGGCCGGGCTCCGCCCGGTGCGCCGGCCGGGTCGCCGGCGCCGGCCGCGGGGCCGGAGTCCTCCGGGGCCCCCGCGAGCAGCAGCGCGGCGCGGCCCGCGTCCTGTTTGCGCAGCAGGCGCAGGGCGTCGGCCGCGGCGGCGGGGGTGGCCACGGCCAGCGCGTCGGCGGCCGCGCCGAAGGCCGTGGCGAGGGCGGTCTCGTGGCCTGGGGCGACCGTCAGGAGTTCGGCCGCCGGGCCCAGCAGGCCGGTGAGGCGGTCCGTCGCCTCGAGCAGCGCGCCGGTGCCGTCCTTGCGGCGCAGGCCCAGGGCGAGGGCGTCGTGCCGGGCCCGGGTCGCCGCGCGTTCGCGTTCGGTGGCGGTGGCCGTCTCGCGGGCGGCGGTGAGCGTGGCCTCGGCCTCGGCGAGCGCCGCCCTGGCCGCCTCGTGCCGCTCGGCGAGTTCGTCCTCGCCCGCGTCCAGGCCGTCGACCTCGGCCTTCAGCGCCTCGTACTCCTCCTGGGCGTGCACGGCGCGCTCCCGGGCCTCGTCGCGGGCGGCGGCCAGGCGGTCGATCTCGGCCTGGGCGGAGGCGGCGCGGGAGCGGGCGGCGTTCACCTGGCCGGCCAGCCGGGCCAGGCCCTCGCGGCGGTCGGCGATGGCGCGGGCGGCGTCCTTCAGGCGGCGTTCCTCGGCGGCGAGTTCGCGTTCCAGTTCGGCGCGGTGGGCCGCGGTGTCGTCCAGTGCCCGCTGGGCCGCCTCCAGGGCGGCCTCGAGTTCGGCCTCCTGTTCACGGACGCGGGCGGCCTCGCGCTCCAGGTCCTCGGGCTCGCGGCCGCGCCGTTCCTCGGCGGGGGCGGAGGTGGCGCTCTTCACCCGGGCGTCGGCGAGTGAGACCGTGCCGCGGACGCGTTCGGCGAGCTGGGACAGTTCGTACCAGGTGTGCTGGGCTCGCTGGAGGCGAGGGACGAGCCGGCGTACCTCGTCCTCCAGCAGTGCCTCGCGCTGGAGGGCCTTCCCCAGTTCCCGCTCGGCGGCCTCCTTGCGTTCCTTCAGGGCGGCCTCGTCGGCGATCTCCGCCCTCAGCGCCTCCCGGAGGCGTACGAGGTCGTCGGCGAGGAGGCGCAGGCGGGCGTCGCGCAGGTCGGCCTGGATGACGGCCGCCCGCCGCGCGACCGCCGCCTGCCGGCCCAGCGGTTTGAGCTGGCGGCGCAGTTCGTCGGTGAGGTCCTGGACGCGGGAGAGGTTGGCCTGCATCGAGTCGAGCTTGCGGAGCGCCTTCTCCTTGCGCCTGCGGTGTTTGAGGACGCCCGCCGCCTCCTCGATGAAGGCGCGACGGCCGGCCGGGTCGGCGTGCAGGACGGAGTCGAGCTGCCCCTGGCCGACGATGACGTGCATCTCGCGGCCGATGCCGGAGTCGGACAGCAGTTCCTGGATGTCGAGGAGGCGGCAGGTGTCGCCGTTGATCTGGTACTCGCTGCCGCCGTTGCGGAACATGATCCGCGTGATGGTGACCTCGGTGTACTCGATGGGCAGGGCGCCGTCGGAGTTGTCGATGGTCAGGGACACCTCGGCGCGGCCGAGCGGCGGCCGGCCGGTGGTGCCGGCGAAGATGACGTCCTCCATCTTGCCGCCGCGCAGCGACTTGGCGCCCTGCTCGCCCATGACCCAGCTGAGCGCGTCCACGACGTTGGACTTGCCCGAGCCGTTCGGGCCGACCACGCACGTGATCCCCGGTTCGAACCGGAGCGTGGTCGCCGAGGCGAACGACTTGAACCCGCGCAGGGTCAGGGCCTTGAGGTGCACGCCGTGGGACTCTACCCGCCGCTGTCGCCCCTCTCCACGAACCCTCCTGGCCGCGCGGTTTCACCCGTGAACATGCAGGGCACACCAGATGTTGAAGACAGTGAAAGGATGCGCGGGGGCGATACCGGGGCGGGGTGAAGAAAGAAGGGACGCCGAAGCGTCCCTTGCAACTCTGACAGCTGAGCGGTTGATACGGGCGGCCCAACCACTGTGTCGTTGTGCGATGCAGTGATCAGGTGAGCGCAGGCTCCGCCTGGTGTGCGTCGACACGCTCCATGATCCTGTCGTGAGAAGCGGCAGCCGTCAGCGCCTCGTTCTCCGCCTGGATCCGACCGAGCTCGGATTCCAGGTCCTGGACGCGCTGCTGGAGCCGTCGCATCTCGGCGAGGAGTCGCGGGTCGGAGCCGCCGACGTAACCGAGAAGCGCCTTTGCCATGATGGATGGTCCTCCACACTGAGTGACCGACCGAAGCGGTGTGGGTCGTGAGGGATTCGCACCCGCGGTGCTTGGCACTGTTGAGTTTTGCTGCCGTTCATCCATGCCAAACAGCTAAGGTGCGCGGGCTTTCAGCGTCTCACCAAAAAGTTTGACGGTCAACACGATCACACCCCGTGTCGACGGGCGTCCCGGGGGCGCGCGACCGCAAAAGGTGGCGCTGCGACTCCAGCGGGCCCCTCGGGGCGTGGCGATCATCCTGCCGTGCGGAACCCGCGGCGGCAAGCGTTTCTCCGCGACCACCTGCTCTTTTGCCCTCGGGCGGGCACCGGGGGCGGATTTCCCGGCGGCCGTCCGACGACGGCGCCGGGCCGGCTCAGCGGACGGCGAAGCCCTCGTAGCCCCCGCGCGGTGTGTCCCAGATCTCGGTGACGCCGTCCACACGCCCGGGCGTGTCGGCACCTTGCAGCCAGTCGAGGAGCTTCTGGCAGGCCTCCCGCGTGCCCTCGGCGACGACCTGCACGCGTCCGTCGCCGAGGTTGAGGGCGAAGCCCCTCAGGCCTCCGATCTCCAGCGCCGTGGCCCTCGTGAACCAGCGGAAACCCACGCCCTGGACGTGTCCACGCACCCAGGCGACCAGTCGAACATCCTCGCTCATGACTGCAACCTAACCGGGCGGCGTCCCTCCGGGCACTTCCGCCCCCGACGCCGCGCGACACGGCTCCACCCGAAGAACCTCACATGAAACCCACTCGATCGTGTGAGCAGGGTTGACCACCTCGGCCCAGGGCGCACGCCGGGCGCGGGGTGGGGGGCGGGGCGCGCATCGGCCACGACAAGCAGACCCACGGGCCGCGCGATCCGACGGGCATGGCGCGATCACGCCGCTCTGGTCGCCGCCCCCCATCGCGGAACGATCACGCTTCCGAGCCGGCCGGGAAGGACGCCGGCCCCGTGATCGCCGGCCACCGGCCCCAGCCGCGTCCGGCCTGACCCGTCCGCCCCCCCGACCCGTCCGGCCCGATCCGCCCGGACCGTCCCGAGGCACGCCGGAAGCCGCTCGAAGACGGCCGGCGCCGACGACCGACGGCCCTCATCGCACTAACCCACGGTTAGCGCAATCTGTCGGCCGGTGCTGTGCTCACGTACGCTCATGGCCATGAGCAGCACACAGCAGGGCGCCGCGGAACAGGACCTTCCGTACGACGTGTTCGCCAAGGCCTGCCCCTCGCGCGGCACGCTGGAGCACGTCACGGGGCGCTGGGGCTCGCTCACCGTCGGGGCACTGCACCAGGGCTCGCTCCGTTTCAACGAGCTGCGCCGCCGGGTCGACGGGGTGAGCGAGAAGATGCTGTCCCAGACCCTGCAAGCACTGGAGCGGGACGGTCTGGTGCACCGCGAGGCGCAGCCGACGAACCCGCCGCGCGTGGACTACGAGCTGACCCCGCTGGGCCACGAGGTCGCCGAGCGCCTGCTGGCCCTCATCCACTGCGTCGAGGACCGGATGGACGACGTGCTCGCCTCCCGCGAGCGCTACGACGCCCGACGGGGCTGATCGGCGGCCTCCGCGCGGAGCCCCACGCCGGCCTCCTCACTCGTCGCCGAGACCGCGGTACGTCCCCGACCCGTCGGCGGCGTCCGCGAACTCCGTGAAGTCCATGTCGGCGCTGGACAGGTCGCCGGCGATCTCGGGAACCCACGCGGGCGGCGCCCGGAAGGTCCGGCCGGGTTCGTCGTACAGGCCCACCTGGGATCAGGCGGCGGGCAGCCGTGGGGCCCGCTGGCACCTGGGGCAGTAGTGGCTGGAGCGGTTCATCCAGGGGCGGCGGCGCATCGGGGTGGCGCAGCGGCGGCAGGGCAGGCCCTCGCGGCCGTAGGCGTCGAGGGAGCGGTCGAAGTAGCCGGACTCGCCGTTCACGTTGACGTACAGGCTGTCGAAGCTGGTGCCGCCGACGGCGAGCGCCTCGTTCATCACGTCCCTGACGTGGGTGAGGAGTTCGGCCGTGCGCGGGCGGGTGAAGGTGGCGGTGGGGCGCTCGTAGTGCAGGCGTGCCCGCCACAGCGCCTCGTCCGCGTAGATGTTGCCGACGCCGCTGATCAGCGACTGGTCGAGCAGGGCGCGTTTGATGGTGGTGCGCTTGCGGCGCAGCGCCTGGTGGAAGGCCTCGTCGTCGAAGAGCGGGTCGAGGGGGTCCCGGGCGATGTGCGCGATGACGTCGGGCAGGCCGTCGGAGGTGGTGTCGTGCAGCGAGAGGCCGCCGAAGGTGCGCTGGTCGACGAAGCGGAGTTCGGTGTCCTGCTCGTCGGCGAAGCGGACCCGGATGCGCAGGTGCTTCTCGGTGGCGGCCGCCCGCGGCTGGACCAGCAGCTGGCCGCTCATGCCGAGGTGGGCCAGGATCGCCTCGCCGCTGTCCTCCAGCGGCAGCCACAGGTACTTGCCGCGGCGGGCGGGCGTGCCCAGCCGGTGGCCCAGGAGGCGGTGCGCGAAGTCGTCCGGGCCGGCGAGGTGGCGCCGGACCGCGCGCGGGTGCAGCACCGCCACGTCGGCGACGGTGCGGTGGGCGACCCACCGCTCCAGGCCACGCCGTACGACCTCGACCTCGGGCAACTCGGGCATGACTCTCCCGCACTCACTTCCGCGGCCGCCGACACCTGGACCGCGCTGACACATGAACTGTAGGGGACACGGACCGAGCGCCCGCCCCCGGGTGAGGGGCGGGCGCTCGGGTGGTGCTCCGGTTCAGGCGGAGGCCGGTGCCTCACCGGCGCCGGTGGCGTCCTCGGCCGTCCCGGTGGCCCGGGCCGCCTCGGCACGCTCGTCCGCCGCGGCCTTGATGGCGCGCCACGCGGACTCGGCGGCCTGCTGCTCCGCCTCCTTCTTGCTGCGGCCGGTGCCGGTGCCGTACGAGACGCCTCCGACGCGGGCGGCAGCAGTGAAGGTCTTCTCGTGGTCGGGGCCGGTCTCCGTGACCAGGTACTCGGGGACGCCGAGTGCCTCGATCGCGGTGAGCTCCTGGAGGGACGTCTTCCAGTCCAGGCCGGCTCCGAGGTTGGAGGACTTCTCGATCAGCGGGTCGAACAGGCGGTGCACCAGTTCGGACGCCGCGTCGAGGCCCTGGTCGAGATAGACCGCGCCGATCACCGCTTCCAGGGTGTCGGCGAGGATGGACGCCTTGTCCCGGCCGCCCGTTCCCTCTTCACCGCGGCCGAGCCGGATGAAGGAGCCCAGATCGAGCCCGCGGCCCACTTCCGCCAGCGCACGCGAGTTGACCACCGCGGCCCGCAGCTTGGCCAGTTGGCCTTCGGGCAGGTCGGGGTGGGTGCGGTACAGCGTGTCCGTGACGACGAGGCCGAGGACGGAGTCACCGAGGAACTCCAGCCGCTCGTTCGTCGGCAGACCGCCGTTCTCGTACGCGTAGGAACGGTGGGTCAGCGCGCGCACCAGAAGGGCGGACTCGAGCTTGTAGCCGAGCCGCCCTTCCAGAAGCGTGTGGGACGAGGCCGTGTTGTCCGACTTCTTCCTGGCGGACGGTTCCGCCTTGGCGTCAGCCGCCTTCTTGGCAGTGGACACGGTGCCTCTCACCAGCCGCTCAGACCTCGAGGACCTGGCGCTTGTTGTAGGTGCCACAAGACGGGCACGCGATGTGCTGCTGCTTGGGCTCGTGGCAGCGCTCGCACGCAACCAGGGTGGGGACCGCAGCCTTCCACTGCGACCGGCGGTGGCGCGTGTTGCTGCGCGACATCTTCCGCTTCGGAACAGCCACGGCTACTTCTCCTGCTTCTCGTCGACGCCCGCTTCGGCGCCGCTCATCTCGTCCTTCTCGCCGTCCTTCATGGTGCCGGCGAGTCCCTGCAAAGCCGCCCAACGTATGTCGACGGCGTCGTGGTGGTGGTCCGGGTCGTCCGCGAGCCGGGCTCCGCACTCGGAGCACAGGCCCGGACAGTCTTCCTGGCACACCGGCTGCATCGGCAGTGCGAGCACCACCGCATCGCGCAGCAGAGGTTCGAGGTCGAACATCCCGTCCTCGAGGAAGAGCCTGTCCTCGTCGTCCTCGGCGTCGTCGCCCGGTTCCGCGATCACACGGCCCCGGTCGTCGGCGTCAGGGTACGAGAACATCTCCTGGAAGTCCGCTTCGAGCTCCAGCTCGACCGGCTCCAGACACCTTACGCACTCCCCCTCGGCCTGTGCACGGGCGGTGCCTGTGACGAGCACACCTTCCATGACCGACTCGAGCCGGAGTTCGAGCTCGACCGGGGCGCCTTCCGGCACTCCGATCACTCCCGCGACACCGAGGTCCCGGGGAGCGGTCACCGTGCGGGTCAGGCGCTGCAGCGCACCAGGACGCCGCCCCAGCTCATGTGTGTCGAACACGAGTGGGTTGCGGTGGTCGAGGCGGGCGTTCTGAGCCATTCCTGCTTTCGGTCTCCGAGCTAGGGGGGACGCCGGCCCGGTGGTGTTCCCGGGCAGCGCTGATCACGGACGTATGCGCGACCGAAGGGCCAGGATACTGGACCTTTCGCTCCCGGCCCAATCCGGCCGCCGGCAGCGGGGTCGCGGGCCGGCTCCCGGCGGCGCCGAGGCGCCCGGGGGCAGGTCCGTCCTACAGGCCGCGGCCCTGTTCGTACGCCCGCAGCTGCTCGGCGCTGATCATGCTGGTGTCGAAGAGGCTGGTCTCGTCCAGGGCGTAGCCCTGCTGGGACTGTTGGGGCTGCTGTGACTGCTGCTGGGGCTGTTGCGTCTGCTGCCCCTGGTTCGGGTCGTAGGCGCCCGGCTGCTGGGCGTCGTAGCCCTGGTAGGCGTAGGGGTCGGGCTGCTGGTAGCCGTACGGGTCCTGCCCGTCGCCGTAGCCCGGCTGGTACCCCCCGTAGGGGTCGCTCTGCGCGGGCTGCTGGTAGTCGTAGGCCGGCTGCGGTTCGTACGGCGACTGCTGCGGCAGGGCCGGCGGCTCGGCGGCCGGGGCCGTCCGCGCCGCCCGGGTCACCGGGGCCGACGGGGCGTCCGCGAGGGCGGCGAGGTCGGCGAGGTAGTCGGCGTCGCTGGAGTGCTGGAAGGTGGTGGTGTCGTCGGCGAGGGCGCCGAGGTCGTCGGTGGCGATCCGCCCGTGCAGCTTCTGCCGGCCGCGGCCGACGGCCTCCAGGGTCTTGGCCAGGACCGCCTCGAAGGCGCCCAGCTTGGCGTCGACGTAGGCGTCGGCGTCGCGGCGCAGGGTCTCCGGGTCGTGGCTGCGCTCGGGGGCGTCCTCGTCCTCGTAGCCGTTCTCGTTCAGGCCGGGGCCGGTGCCCAGCAGCTTCTCCCGGCCGCGGCCGACCGAGCCGAGGGTCTTGGTGAGGACCACCTCGAAGTTGGCGAGCTTGGAGTCGACGTAGTCGTCGGCCTCGGCCCGGACCTCCTCGGCCTCCCGGCGGGCCTCGTCGAGGATCCGGTCGGCCTCGGCCTGGGAGCGGCGGGCGACCTCGGTGCCGGAGACCAGCGAGCCGCGCTCGGCGCGCGCCGACTCGATGATCCGCTCGGCCTCGCGCCGGGCCTCCTCGACCATCTGCTCACGGTCGCCGATCAGTTCCTGGGCCTGCGCCAGCGAGCCGGGCAGCGCCTGGCGCACCTCTTCGAGCAGCGCGAGCAGATCGGCGCGGTTGACCACGCACGACGCCGACATGGGCATGGACCGGGCGCCGGAGACCGTGGTCACGATCTCGTCGAGCTTCTTCTGCACGTCCACGGTGTGCTCGCCACTCTCTACCGATGTGCGGGTAACGGACGGGACGACTGTACGGCCATGCGGCGGGCCCGGGACAGCGGGTGACGGCCCGTCAGCGGGTCAGTCCTTCCGCAGCCGCCCGGTGAGGGCTTCGAGGACCTGCGGCGGCACCAGGTGGGCGACGTCGCCGCCCCATGCCGCGACCTCCTTGACCAGGGAGGAGGACAGGAAGCTGTAGGTGGGGTTGGTGGGCACGAAGAGCGTCTCGACGCCGGAGAGGCCGTTGTTCATCTGGGCCATCTGGAGTTCGTAGTCGAAGTCGCTGACGGCGCGCAGCCCCTTGACGATCGCGGGGATGTCGCGCTGCTTGCAGAAGTCGACGAGGAGGCCGTGGAAGGCCTCGACGCGGACGTTGCCGTAGTCGGCGGTGACCTGCCGGATGAGGTCGATCCGCTCCTCGATCTCGAACAGGCCCTTCTTGGACTGGTTGATCATCACCGCCACGTAGACCTCGTCGTACAGGCGGGAGGCGCGGGCAATGATGTCGAGGTGTCCGTTGGTGATCGGGTCGAACGACCCGGGACAGACGGCGCGGCGCACTTGAGATCCCTCGCTCTCCGGTCCGGTCATCGTGCGTCTTCGCACGTAGAGGCGGCGCGACCGTACCAAAACGTTCCCTCGCCGTAGCGACGGGCCCGGATCGCGTCGAAGCCGTCCGGCCAGCCGAATTCACCGCCTCTGGTGCTGCGCTCCACGGTGACGAGGGCTTCCTCCGCGAGCCACCCCTGCGAGCGGAGTGTGAGCAGAATCTCGCGAAGATCGTCGTCGGTGACGGCGTACGGCGGGTCGAGGAAGACGAGGTCGTAGGGTTCGGCCGACGGCGGCGACTGGACGATCTGCTCCGCCCTGCCCGCCCGCACCTCGGCGCCGGGCAGGCCCAGCGACTTGACGTTCTCCCGGACGGTGCGGGCCGCGCGGGCGTCGGCCTCGACGAGCAGGGTGTGTCCGGCGCCGCGGGACAGCGCCTCCAGGCCGACGGCGCCGGAGCCGGCGTACAGGTCGAGGACCCGCTCGCCGTCGAGCGGTCCGCCGAGGAGGGACTGCCAGGTGGAGAACAGGCCCTCGCGCGCCCGGTCGGAGGTGGGCCGGGTCCCGTTGCCCGGGGGTACGGCGAAACGGCGTCCACCGGCCCGGCCGGCGATCACGCGGGTCATGTCCTTGGGTCCTTGTCGATGCGGTGGAAGCGGTCGGTGGGGCGCGGCCGCCGGTGCGGCCCGGCCGCCGGCCGCCTCCCAGTCTGTCAGCCCTTCTCCAGGTACTGCTCCCGCTCCTCGTCCAGCAGGGCGTCCAGGGCCGTGCGCAGCCCCGGCAGGCGCTCCAGGTCCGGGTCGGCGGCCACCACCGCGGCGGCCTCCGCGCGGGCCTCGGCGATGATCTCCTCGTCGTCGATGACGGCGAGCACCCGCAGGCTGGAACGGGCCCCGGACTGGGCCTGGCCGAGGACGTCGCCCTCGCGGCGCTGTTCGAGGTCGATGCGGGACAGCTCGAAGCCGTCGAGGGTGGCCGCCACCGCGTTCAGCCGCTGGCGTGCCGCGCTCGCCTCGGGCATCTCGGTGACCAGCAGGCACAGGCCGGGCGCCGAGCCGCGGCCGACGCGGCCGCGCAGCTGGTGGAGCTGGGAGACGCCGAAGCGGTCGGCGTCGGTGATCACCATCACCGTGGCGTTCGGGACGTTGACGCCGACCTCGATGACCGTGGTGGCGACCAGGACGTCGGTGTCCCCGGCGGCGAAGCGGCGCATGACCGCGTCCTTGTCGTCGGGCGGCATGCGGCCGTGCAGCACTTCCACCCCGAGCCCGTTCAGGGGGCCCTTCGCCAGCTGATCGGCCACGTCGAGCACGGCGAGCGGCGGGCGCTTGTCGGCCGCCTCGCCGGATTCGGGGGACTTCTTCCCGGCGCCCTTCCCCGGGGCGTCCTCCTCGTCGCCGATGCGCGGGCAGACGACGTACGCCTGGTGTCCCTTCGCCACCTCCTCGCGCACCCGCTCCCAGGCCCGGGCGAGGAAGTGCGGCTTGTCGGCGGCCGGGACGACATGGCTGGCGATGGGCGAGCGTCCGGCGGGCAGCTGGTCCAGGACGGAGGTCTCCAGGTCGCCGAAGACGGTCATCGCGACCGTGCGCGGGATCGGAGTGGCGGTCATGACCAGCAGGTGCGGGGGCTGCTTGCCCTTGCCGCGCAGTGCGTCGCGCTGTTCGACGCCGAAGCGGTGCTGCTCGTCGACGACGACCAGTCCGAGGTCGTGGAACTGGACCTTGTCCTCGATCAGCGCGTGCGTGCCGATCACGATGCCCGCCTCGCCGGTGACGAGGTCGAGCAGGGCCTGGCGGCGGGCGGCGGCGCCCATCGACCCGGTGAGCAGCACCACCTTGGTGGCGTCCTCCGCCCCGCCCAGCAGACCCCCCTCGGCCAGCTCCCCCATCATCTCCGTGACCGACCGGTGGTGCTGCTGGGCCAGCACCTCGGTGGGCGCGAGCATCGCGGCCTGTCCGCCGGCGTCCACGACGGCGAGCATGGCGCGCAGGGCCACCAGGGTCTTCCCGCTGCCCACCTCTCCCTGGAGCAGCCGGTGCATCGGGTGCTCGGTCGCCAGGTCGGCGAAGATCTCGCCGGAGACCTTCCGCTGCCCCTCGGTGAGGGTGAAGGGGAGGCGGTCGTCGAAGGCCGCGAGAAGGCCGTCGGGGCGGGGTGCGCGCGCGACGGCGGGCAGTTGCGCGTCGGCGTGCCGGCGCCGGGCCAGGGCGACCTGGAGGACGAACGCCTCGTCCCACTTCAGCCGGGCCTGGGCGTCGGCGACGTCCGCCTTGGTCTGCGGGCGGTGGATCTTGAGCAGGGCCTCGGGGAGCGGGTCCAGGCCGCGGCCGGCCCGCAGCGACTCGGGGAGCGGGTCGACGGCCTCCCGGGCGCTGGGCAGGACGGTCTGGACCGCCTTGGCGATCTTCCAGGACTCCATCTTCGCGGTGGCCGGGTACAGGGGGATGAGGGCGCCGGCCCAGGACTCGACCGTCTCCCCCGCCTCCCCCTGCAACAGCTCGTAGGCCGGGTGGGCCAGCTGGAGCCGCCGGTTGAACACGGAGACCTTGCCCGCGAACATCGCGCGGGTGCCCGGCAGCAGCTCCTTGTGGGGCTTGTGCACGCCGTTGCCGAAGAAGACCAGCTGGAGCCGGCCGCTGCCGTCGGTGATCGTCACCTCCAGGCGCTGGCCCTTGCCCCGGGGGGCCCGGGAGGAGGCGAAGGTGTGCAGGCGGGCGTCGGCGACCTGGGCGACCACCGTGACGTGTTCGTCCATGGGGAGGTCGGCGAGGTGGGTGAGCCGGCCCCGCTCCTCGTACTTGCGCGGATAGTGGTGGAGGAGGTCGCCGACGGTGCGCAGGCCGAGGTGCTCGGCCATCACCTTCGCGGTGGCGGGGCCGAGCACCGACTTCAGCGGCTGTTGCAGTGGTTCTCGCAGTGCGGGCACGCCATCCATTGCACACCACGCCGCCGACATCGCCGTATACGTGCCCGGAAACCCCTGGTCGGCCCGGTCGTCCGGGCCCTAGGATGACGCGCTCCGGACCTTCCTTCGCGGTCCACCGCCCCCGCCGGTGCCGCCCGACCCCGCGCCGCCGCGAAGTCCCACCGGCCGCGCTGCGACGATGGACTCCCAGACCTCACAGTCATCAGCCCAAGGCTTTCCGTCCGCCCACACGTTCCAGGTCGACCTGCGCGGTCTGGTGGACCTGCTCTCGCACCACCTGTACTCCAGTCCCAAGGTCTACCTGCGCGAGCTGCTGCAGAACGCCGTGGACGCCGTCACGGCCCGGCGCGCCACGGAGCCGGACGCCCCCGCCCTGGTGCGGCTGCACGCCGACGGCGGCACCCTGCGCGTGGAGGACACCGGCGTCGGTCTCACCGAGTCCGACGTGCACGAGCTGCTGGCGACCATCGGCCGCAGCTCCAAACGGGCCGAGGGGCTGCAGGAGGCCCGCTCGGACTTCCTCGGCCAGTTCGGCATCGGCCTGCTGGCCTGCTTCGTGGTCGCCGAGCGGATCAGGGTGGTCAGCCGCAGTGCCCGTACCCCGCAGGCGCCGCCGGTGGAGTGGACGGCGCGCGACGACGGCTCGTACACCGTGCGGACCCTGCCGGACGCCGCCCGCCCGGAGCCCGGCACCACCGTGCACCTGACGGCGCGGGCCGGGGCCGGCGAGTGGCTGTCCGAGCAGCGGGTCCTCGCGCTGGCGCGGGACTTCGGCTCGCTGCTGCCCTACGACGTGCGGGTGGGCGAGGAGGCCGTCACCGATCTGCCGGCGCCCTGGGACCGGCTCCACCCCTCGCCCGCCGCCCGCCGGGTCGCGCTGGCCCGGCACTGCCACGGCCTGTTCGGGTTCACCCCGCTGGACTGCGTCGACCTGGACGTGCCGCTGGCCGGGATCCGCGGCGTGGCGTACGTGCTGCCGGCGGCGGTCAGCCCGGCGCAGCGGGCGGGCCACCGGGTGCACCTGAAGGGCATGCTGCTGACCGAGCGGGCCGAACAGCTGCTGCCCGACTGGGCGTTCTTCGTCCGCTGCGTGCTCGACACCGACAGCCTGCGGCCCACCGCCTCGCGCGAGTCGCTGTACGAGGACGAGACGCTGGCGGCCGTACGGGAGGCGCTGGGGGAACGGATCCGGTCCTGGCTGACCTCCCTCGCGGCCGGCGATCCGGAGCGGCTGGCCGCCTTCCTGTCGGTGCACCACCTGGGGGTGAAGTCGCTGGCCCGGCACGACGCGGAGATGCTGCGCACGATGCTGCCGTGGCTGCCGTTCGAGACCACCGACGGACGGCTGTCCCTGGAGGAGTTCGCGCAGCGGCACCCGGTGGTGCACTTCACGCGGACGGTGGAGGAGTACCGGCAGGTCGCGGCGATCGCCTCCGCGCAGGGCATCGGCGTCGTCAACGGCGGCTACACCTACGACAGCGAGCTGGTGGAGGCGCTGCCCTCGGTGCGGCCCGGGACGGCGGTCGCCGAACTGGACGCGGACACCGTGACCGCGCACCTCGACGCCGTCGATCCGGCCGAGGAGCTGGCCCTGTCGGGCTTCCTGGCGGCCGCGCGGGCGAAACTCGACCCGTTGGGCTGCGACGTCGTCCTGCGCGCCTTCCACCCGCTGTCCGTGCCCGCGCTGCACCTGGACGACCGGGCGGCCCGGCACGAGCAGGCCCGCGCCGAGGCCGAGGCGCAGGCCGACGACCTGTGGGCGGGCATCCTCGGCTCGCTGCGGGGCGGCGCGCCGCGCGCGCGGCTGGTCCTCAACCACCTCAACCCGCTGATCCGCCGGATCAGTTCGCTCGGGGACCCGGAGCTGGTCGGCACGGCGACCGAGTCGCTGTACGGGCAGGCGCTGCTGATGGCGCAGCGCCCGCTGCGGCCCGCGGACTCGGCGCTGCTCAACCGCGCTTTCATCGGCCTGCTGGAGTGGGCCACCCACGGGGAGGACGGTCGGCGATGAGTTCGATCACGGATCTCGACTCGCTGCGCCGGGCGATGGCGGAGAACGCCGAGCGGCCGGAGGGACCGGCCCGCAACGCGCACGCGGAACGGCTGCTCGCCGAGGCCGAGCGGCTGGACGTCCCGCTCGCCGTGATCGAGGCGCTCGGGCACCAGCTCAAGGTCTACAACTACAGCTCCGAGAAGGACAGGATGTTCGTCCCCTTCGCGCGGCTGCTGCGCATGTGGGACGAACACCCCGAGGACTTCGACGAGTACGAGGCCCATTCGCTGCACTGGGTCTTCAAGTGGATGTCGGCCGGCATGGTGGACCAGCCGCACGTCCCGCTGGCGTCGATGGAGAAGTGGCTCGGCGAGATGGAGCGCCGCCACCGGCTCGCCGGGTACACCGAACGTGCGGTGCGCGGCGCCGAGTTCAGCGTCGCGGCCCATGTCGGTGACGTGGCGCGGGCGGAGCGGGCGTACGCGGCGTGGCTGGCCGCCGACCGCGACCGGATGGCCGACTGCCACGCGTGCGAGCTGCACGCGCAGGGCTGGTGGCAGGCCGAGAGGGGCCGGGACGCGGCGGCGGTCGAGCTGTGGCGGCCGGTGCTGGAGGGGGAGTTCTCCTGCGCCCACGAGCCGCACACCGTGCTCGCGTCCTCGCTGCTGCCGCTGTTGCGGCTGGGCCGCCCGGAGGAGGCGCGCGCCCACCACCTGCGGGGTCTCCGGCTGGTGCGGCCGATGGAGAGCATGCGTGCCGCGTACGCCGACCACGTGGAGTTCTGCGCGCTGACCGGCAACGAGGCGCGCGGTCTGGAGCTGCTGGCCGAACGCCCGGCGTACTTCACCGACTCCGGGAACCCGCGCAGCCGGCTGGACTTCCTGGCGGTGGTGGCCCTGCTGACGGACCGCCTGGTGGAGCTGGGGCTGGGCGGACAGGCCGTGCCGGGACCGGCGGGGCGCTCCTGGACGGCCGCCGGGCTCGCCGCCCACGCGCGCGGCGAGGTGGAGGCGCTCGCGGCCCGTTTCGACGAGCGCAACGGAACCTCCCACGTCGGCGGGCGGGCACGCGCCCGGATGGCGCGGCGGCCGCTGCTGGACCGGTTGCCGCTGGGGGTGCGCGGGGCGCGGCCGGCGGCCGCCCGGGCCGTGCCCGTGGCGCGGCCCGCCGTCGCGGCGGAGTCCGGGCCCGCCGCCGGCCTGCCGGCGCTGCTGGCCGAGGCGCGGCGGATGTCGGACACGCTGCGGCCGCACGCCGTTCAGGCGTGGGCGGCGGTGGCCCGGGCAGCCGAAGGCGTGGCCGGCGCCGTGCTCACCGACCGGGACCGGGCCGAGATCGCCGATCACGAGGCGATGGACCGGGGTCCGGAGGGCGTCCCGTTGTTCGAGCGGGCCGCCGAGCTGTACGCGGCGGCGGGCGATGCCGGCGAGGCGCTGGCGGCACGCACGCGCGCGGCGTACGTCCGGGCGCTGGCGGGCGACGTGGCCGGGGCGCTGGCGGCGGTCGAGGAGCCGTACGAGCGGGTGCTCGCGCTGTACGCCGAGGAGGGCACCGGTGTGCGGCAGGCGGCGTCCGTGGTGATGGGCCGGGCCCGGATCCTGATGCGGCCGGTCCACGAGGCGGACGGGCCGGTGGCGCCCGGGGTGCTGTCCGCCGCGGAAGGAGCCGCGCGGGAGGTGCTGGCGCTGGTCGAGGGGCGGACGGGGCAGGACGTGCGGCTCGCCGCCCGGGCGGCCGAGGCGCGGGCGATGCTCGCGGAGATCGCCGCGCGCACCGGGGAGCCGGCGGTGGCCGCGGAGTTGTTCGAGCGGGCGGCGGCACAGTACGCGGAGGCGGGGCTGCCGTGGTACGCGGTGGAGTACGAGGCCCGGCTGGCCTCCCTCGCGCACCACCTCGGCGACGCGGCCGGCGCCGAGCGTGCGCTGCGGGCGGCCCTGGAGCACGGGGGCACGTTGCTGGAGGCCACCGGGCGGGCCCGGTTGCACCTCCAGCTGGCCGAGGTGCTCGGCGGTGCGGACCGGGTCCGGGAAGCGGCCGACCACGCGCTGGAGGCGGCGCACTGGGCCGACGAGGCGGGCGAGGGCCCGACGCTCGGCGCCTGGGCGCGGCAGCAGCTCGGCGGGCTGCTGCTGCGGCTGGGGCGGTGGGCGGAGGCCGCCGAGGTGCTGGAGTCGGCGCTGGCGGACCTGTCCGCGCGGACGCACGGCGACGGGGCGGTCGTGCAGACCCAGTGGTGGCTGGGCGACTGCCTGAGCGAGCTCGGGGAGCACCGCGCGGCGGCCGAACGGCGGCTCCAGGCAGCCGGGATCGCCCGGCACTGGCCCGAGCAGCAGGACCACGCGACGCTCGCCCATCTCGCCGCGGAGTCGCTGGGTCAGGCGGGACTGCACGCCGAGGCGGACGCCGCCTACGCTCGCGCGGGCGAGCTGTGGCGCTCGCTGGGCAACGCGCACGGGCTGGTCCGTGCGCTGCGGGCCCGCGCCTGGCTGGCGGCGCGCGAGGAGGCGGGCGGGGAGACGGCGCGGCGGCTGATGACGGCCGCGGTCGAGGAGTGCGAGGCGGCGCTGGACGGCGCGGCCGACGAGCCGGCACGGGCCCGGCTCACCGGTGAACTCGGCCACAGCCACCAGCAGTTCGGCGATCTGCTGGCCCGGTCCGCGCCGGGGGGCACGGCGGGGCCCGCGGTCGAGGAGGCGCTGTCCCGTACGGAACGGGCCGTCACGGTGTTCGCCGGGCTCGGCCCGGACGCCGTGCACGACCGGACCGGCGCGGAACTCGCCGCGGCCTGGCTGGAGGCCGACCTGGGCCGTCCCGCGCGGGCGGCGGCACGCGCGCGGAGCGTGCTGGAGGCCTACCGGGACGCGGACGGCACCGACGAGCTGGTGCCGCTGCGCCGTGCGGAGGCGGAGCGGCTGCTGCGGGCCGCGACCGGGCGGACGGAGCCCTGAAGGCTCACTCCACCCCGATGAGCAGCAGCGCGCCCTGCCGGCCGCCGTGGTGGACCACGGTGTCCACGGCCAGGTAGCGCTCGCGGACGCGGTTCTCCAGGTGGCCGGCGACGGCGCCGGGGGCGTCGTCGCCCAGGACGAGGGTGACCAGTTCGCCGCCGGCCGCGAGCATGCGGTCCAGGACGGTCTCGGCGGTGGCCGTGACGTCCGTGCCGATCACGGCGACGTCGCCGTCGATGAGGCCGAGGACGTCACCGGCCTGGCAGACGCCGGCCGTGGTCCAGGACTCGTGTTCGGCGACGGTGACCTCGGCGTGGCGGGTGGCGCCCGCCGCCGAGGTCATGGCGACGACGTCCTCGTCGAAGCGGCGCCCGGGCTCGTGCACGGCGAGGGCGGCGATGCCCTGGACCGCGGAGCGGGTCGGGATGAGGGCGACGCGGATGCCCTCCCGGCGGGCCTGTTCGGCCGCGGCCGCGGCGGTGTCGCGCAGTTCGGCGTCGTTGGGCAGCAGGACCACCTCGCGCGCGTGAGCCCGTCGTACGGCCTCGACGAGTTCACCGCTGGCCGGCGGCTCGCCGGGGCGGGCCAGCACCGTGGTCGCCCCGGCCTCGGCGCACAGTCCGGCCAGGCCCTCGCCGGGGACGACGGCCACCACGGCGCGCTGGGCGCGTTCGCGGGGCGGGCGCCCGGGGCCCGCGGTGTGCGCGTCGCCCGCGCCGAAGTGGGTGATCCGGATGCGGTGCGGACGGCCGGCCTCGACGCCCGCCTCCACCGCCGCGCCCGCGTCGTCGACGTGTACGTGGACGTTCCACAGGCCCTCGCCGCCGACCACGACGAGGGAGTCCCCGAGCGCGTCGAGCCGCTGCCGCAGCCTGGCCACGGCGCGGTCCTCGGCCTCCAGGAGGTAGATCACCTCGAAGGCGGGCCCGCCGGCCGGCGGGCCGGACGAGGCGCAGGCTCCCGGCCCGTCCTGTTCGGCCCCGGCGGTGCGCGCCCGCGCGTGGGGCACGGTCGGCCGGGCGGCGCCCTCGTGCGCCGTCCCCGCCGGGACCGCGCCGCCCGCCGGCGTCTCCGCCGTGACCGCCTCCCCCGTGAACGTCTCCACCAGCGCCGCGAGCACCGCCACCAGGCCCCGCCCGCCGGCGTCGACCACTCCGGCGCGCTCCAGGACCGCCAGCTGACCGGGGGTGGCGGCGAGGGCCGCGCGCGCCCCCTCGTAGGCGGCCCTCGCGACCGTGCCGCAGTCGCCCTCGGCGCCGGTGGCCGCGTCGGCGGCGGCGGAGGCGACCGTCAGGACCGTGCCCTCCACGGGGTGCGCCACGGCCCGCCGGGCGGAGTCGGCGGCGTTGCGCAGGGCGCTCCGCAGACCGCGCCCGTCGGTGTGAGCACTGTCACCGTCGGCGGCGAGCACCTCGGCCATGCCGCGCAGCAGCTGGGCGAGGATCGTCCCGGAGTTGCCGCGCGCGCCGATGAGCGCCCCGTGCGCCATGGCCCGCGCCGCCTCGGCCAGGGAGGGCCCCGCCGGAGCGGCGGTGCCGGTCTCGTGGGCCGCGAACACGGCCTCCACCGCCGCGACGGCGGACTCCGCGGTCAGGTACAGGTTGGTGCCGGTGTCTCCGTCGGCAACGGGATAGACGTTGATCGCGTCGATGTCCTCGCGGGCCCGGCCCAGCGCCCGCAGCGCCAGACCGCACCAGGTGCGCACCGCCGGCGCGTCGAACGTCTGCGGCACCTGCGCCACCTGCGCCTCCCTGAGCTGCTGGACTGGACGGCAGCGTAGACCCAGGGGCCGTCCCCCCCGGAAGAGGGCCCGGGCGGGTCCCGGAGCCGCCGTGATAGTTTCGTGGCACTGGAGCAGTCGTTGTATGCTGCTCCGGTTGCCCGATCCTGGTCGGGCTCTCCCCTGGCAACGCCACTCAGATCAGAGCGCTCCTGGAGCCCCGGATCCGGCATGCCGGGATCCACCGTAAGTGCATCTGAAGTCTTTGGAGTGACCCGTGGCTGCCAACTGCGACGTCTGCGGCAAGGGGCCGGGCTTCGGCAACAACATCTCGCACTCGCACCGCCGTACGTCCCGTCGCTGGAACCCGAACATCCAGCGTGTGCGTACCGTGGTCGGCGGGACGCCGAAGCGCGTGAACGCCTGCACCTCGTGCATCAAGGCCGGCAAGGTCTCGCGCTGACGCACAGCAACAGCTAAGCGCGCGGCCACTGCTGGTTCGCTGCACTAAGCCGGTCCACCCTCGGTGGGCCGGCTTTTTGCCGTGCCCGTGTGCCGACGGGCCCCTCCTCCGCCGTGCACGCTCCCCCGCTTCCCCCGGGGCCACCTCTGCCCGGATCCGCCCGGCTCGCCCGTCCCGCCGCATTCCCGGCTCCTGCCCCGTCCCCCGGCCGCCATGCCCGGCCCGCCGCCCGCCCAGGCGCCGGCCCCCGGCCGCCTGCCAGAATCCGGGGAATGCGCTTCGGCATCCTGGGCCCACTGGAGATCCGCACCGACGACGGCACCCCCGTCGATCCCGGCGGCCCGCGCCCTCGCGCCCTGCTCACCCTCCTGCTGCTGGAGGCCGGCCGCACGGTCTCCGCCGAGCGCCTGACCGACGGGCTGTACGGCGCCGAGCCGCCCGCGGGGGCCGCCAACGCCCTCCAGTCGCAGATATCCCGCCTGCGCAGGCGCCTGGGCCCGCACGCGCCCGTCGAGGCCGCCGCGACCGGCTACCGCCTGGCCGTCCCGCCCGACGCGGTCGACGCCCATCGTTTCGAACGATTGACCGATCAGGGTCGTGCCGCCCTAGCCGCCGGAGATCCCGAGCGCGCCGCCGACCGGTTGCGCGAGGCGCTCGCCCTGTGGCGCGGCCCGGCGCTGCCCGACCTGCCCGGGTCGCACGCCGGGACGGTCCGGCTGACCGAACTGCGGCTGGCCGCCGCGCAGGACCGGATCGAGGCGGAGCTGGCCCTCGGCTCCGGCCCCGGACTCGTGCCGGAGCTGCGGGCGCTGCTCGCCGAGCACCCGCTGAGCGAGCGGCTGTACGGGCAGCTGATGCGGGCGCTGCACACGGCCGGGCGGCCCGCCGAGGCGCTCACCGTGTACGAGGAGGCCCGGCGCACGCTCGCGGACGAGCTCGGCGCCGACCCGTCGGCGGAGCTGGCGGCCCTGCACCTGGAGCTGCTCCAGGGGCGGCGGCCCGCGGCGCGGGGGCCCCGGCTTCCGGCGCAGCTGACCGGCTTCGTCGGCCGGGACGCCGAACTCGCCCGCATGGCGACGCTCCTCACCGGCCCCGGCACGCGCCTGGTCACCCTCACCGGCCCCGGCGGGGCGGGCAAGACCCGGCTGGCGATCGAGGCCGCCCGCGCCCACGCCGACGCGTGCCTGGTCGAGCTGGCCCCGCTGGCCGACGGCGCCCGGATCCCGTACGCGATCCTCCAGGCCCTCGGGCTGCGGGAGGGCTTCCGCAGCACCGCCACGGACGTCATGGACCGGCTGAGCACCGCCCTGGAGGACCGTGCGCCGCTGCTCGTACTGGACAACTGCGAGCACCTGGTCGACGACGCGGCCCGGGTCGCCGGGCTGCTGCTCGGCTGCTGCCCCGGGGTGCGGATCCTCGCCACCAGCCGCGAAGCCCTGGGCATCACCGGCGAGGTCCTGGTCCCGGTGGCGTCGCTGCCGCCGGAGCCGGCGGAGCGGCTGTTCCTCGACCGGGCACGGGCCGTGCGCCCCGGCTTCGCCGGGCACGCGCGCGTGCCCGGCATCTGCCGTGCCCTGGACGGGCTGCCGCTGGCCATCGAACTGGCGGCGGCTCGGCTGCGGACGCTGGAGCCCGAGGAACTGGCGGGCCGGCTGGCCGACCGGTTCCGCCTGCTCTCCCGCGGCGACCGCACCAAGGCGCCCCGCCACCGCACCCTGCGGGCCGTCGTGGAGTGGAGCTGGGACCTGCTGGACGGGAAGGAGCGGGAGCTGGCCGCGCGGCTGACCGTCTTCTCCGGGAGCGCCACGGCCGAGACGGTCCAGGCCGTGTGCGGGGTGCCGTTCGCGGAGGACCTGCTGGCCTCGCTGGTGGAGAAGTCGTTCCTGGAGGTGTCCCAGGGCCGCTACCGGATGCTGGAGACCATCCGCGCGTTCGCCGCCGAGCACGCCGGCGACACCGACGGGCTGCGGGACGCCCACGCCGCCCACTTCCTGCGGCTGGCCGAGCGGGCCGAGCCGTACCTGCGGGGCGGCGAGCAGCTGCCCTGGCTGGACCGGCTGGCCGCCGAGCACGCCGACCTGGACGCGGCGCTGCGCCACCTGACGCGCGTGGACCTTGCCGGCGCGCTGCGCCTGATGGCCCTGCTGTCCTGGTTCTGGCGGCTGCGCGGCCTGCACGGCGAGCAGGTGCCGCTCGCCCGCGCGCTGCTGGCCGCCGTGGGCGAGGAGCCTTTGCCGGGACTGACGGAGGAGTACGTCCTGTGCGCCGTCAACGCCCTGTCCGGGGACGGCGGTGATCCTGTCGCCGGGGAACGGCTCCGCGCGCGGGTGGGCGCGGCCCTGGAGTCCTTCCCGGGCGTGCTGCGGCTGCCGTACGTCCTGGTGCTGTGGTCCGTGGTGGCGGGCCCCCGGCCCGAGACCAACGAGCGGACCGCCGCCCTGGCCGGCACCGACCCGTGGACGCGGGCGATGCTGGACATGGGAATCGGCTTCCAGATGCAGTTCGCCGGCCGGGCCCGGCAGGCCGAGGAACGCTTCACCCGGGGGCTGGAGGGGTTCCGGGCCACCGGGGACCGCTGGGGCATGGCCAACTGCCTCGACCCGCTGGGGATGTACGCCCACGCACGCGGGGAGCACCGGCGCGCCCTGGAACTCCTGGACGAAGGACTCCGATACGTAAGGGAGCTGGACGCGCCGGAGGAGACCGCCGACCTGCTGCGCAGCCGCGCCACCGTGCTGCTGCGCCGGGGCGACGCGGCAGGAGCCGCGGCGCACTTCGAGCAGGCGCTCGCGCGGGCCCGTACCGCCGGGGCCGGGGACAAGGTGGCGGGCGCGCTGCGCGGCCTCGGCGACACGGCCCGGCTGTCGGGGGACCCGGCACGCGCGCGCGAGCTCTACGAAGAGGCCCTGCGCAGCTGCGCCGCGAACTGGTTCAGCGTCGGCGAGACCGTGCGGATCCTCATCGGCCTGGGACGCACGGCCGCCGCCGAGGGACGGACGACACAGGCCCGCGACTGGTTTTGGCAGGCAGCCGTCGCCGCCGGGGACAGCCGGGGCGTCCTCGAACTCGCCGAGGCGGCCGAGGCGCTGGCGTCCGTCGCCGCCACCCCGGAGCGGGCCGCGGTCCTGCTGGGGGCGGGCACGGGGCTGCGGGGCGCGCCCGCCCAGGAGGACCCCGATGTCGCACGGACCGAGCGCGAGGTCCGCGCCCGGCTCTCGCCGGAGGCCTACGCGGACGCCCACGACCAGGGCGTACGGCTGCGGTCGGCGGCGGTCAGCGAACGGTAGGGAGACGGTCAGCGCCTCCGCCGAGGCTGTCGCACATGACGAACCAGCAGAGCAGTCTCGGTCACCTCGACGTCCTGATCTCCGGCGCCGGCGTCGCCGGCCCGGCCCTCGCCCTGAACCTCGCCCGGTACGGCGCCCGCGTCACCGTGGTGGAGAAGGCGTCCGCCCTGCGCGGCGGCGGCTTCGCCGTCGACTTCCGCGGCCACGTCCACCGCAAGGTGCTCACCGACATGGGCATCTGGGACGAGATCCACGCCCGGCAGACCCGCATGGGCCCGCAGAGCGTCGTCGACGCCGACGGCAGCCGGCGCGTGGACCTGCCGGCCGAGATGATGAGCGGCGACGTGGAGATCTTCCGCGGCGACCTGGCGCGGATCATGTACGAACGGACCGAGGACCGTGCCGAATACGTCTTCGGCGACTCGGTCACGTCCCTCACCGAGACCCCCGACGGGGTCGAGGTCGCCTTCGAGCGGGGCGCGCCCCGCCGCTTCGACCTCGTCGTCGGCGCCGACGGTCTGCACTCGGCGACCCGCCGTCTGGTCTTCGGCGACGAATCCCGCCACCTGCGCTTCCTCGACCACTACGTGGCCGGTTTCGAGGTGCCCAACCACCTGGGCCTGGACCGCACGGGGCTTCTCTACAGCGAGCCCGGACGCTGCGTCTGCGTCAACAACTACGACGGCGACCCGGACCGCGCGGGCGCCCTGCTGGTCTTCCGGTCCGAGGAGCTGACCTACGACCGCCGGGACACGGCCGCGCAGAAGCGGATCCTCGCGGAGCGGTTCGCGGGCATGGGCTGGGAGGCACCACGCGTCCTCGAGGCGCTCCGGGAGGCCGAGGACCTGTACTTCGACGCGATCGCGCAGATCCACGTCGACCGGCTGACCAAGGGCCGGGTGGCGCTGCTCGGGGACGCCGGGTACGGCGCGACCATGGGCGGCATGGGCACCGGCGTGGCTGTCGTCGGCTCCTACGTCCTGGCCGGGGAACTCGCCCTCGCGGGCGGCGACCACCGGACCGCGTTCGCCGGGTACGAGACGCGGATCCGGGACTTCGCCAAGGGCTGCCAGAAGATCTCCGGGAACGCGGGCCCGTTCTTCGCCCCGCCGACCGAGCGGCGGATCCGCAGCCGGGACCGGATGTACCGGCTGCTCGGCTCGCGGCTGCTGGCCGGCTTCTTCAAGAGGCTCACGGAGAAGGCGGCCACCGCGATCGAGCTGCGCGACTACCCCGCGGCGTGAGGCCGGCCGCGCAGCGCCCAGCCGTGGTCCACGGGGCCGATCCCGCCGCCGAGCGCGAAGCCGGCGGCGATCGCCCCGGTGACGTACTCCTTGGCGGCCGTGACCGCCCGGGGCACGGACCACCCCTTCGCCAGGTGAGCGGCGATCGCGGAGGCGAGCGTGCAGCCCGTGCCGTGGGTGTGCCGGTTGTCGTGGCGCGGGGCGCGCAGCCAGTGCTCCTCGGCGCCGTCGGTCAGCAGGTCGACGGCGTCCCCGGCGAGATGGCCGCCCTTGACCAGCACCCACTCGGGTCCGAACTCCAGTACGGCGGCCGCGGCCTCGCGCAGCTGCTCCTCGCGGGTCACGCGCACACCGGTCAGCTGGGCCACCTCGTCGAGGTTCGGGGTGGCGACGGTCGCCACGGGCAGCAGCCTGGTGCGGACGGAGTCCAGCGCGGTCGCGGCCAGCAGCGGGTCGCCGTGCTTGGAGACGCCGACCGGGTCGACGACCGCGGGCGCGTCCGTCCCGGCGATCAACTCGGCCACCGTCCCGACCAGTTCCGCCGAGGACAGCATGCCGGTCTTGACCGCCTGCACGCCGATGTCGTCGACGACGCTGCGGTACTGGGCCCGGACCGCCTCGGCCGGCAGTTCCCAGGCGCCCTGCACACCGAGGGAGTTCTGCGCGGTCACCGCGGTGAGCACGCTCATCCCGTGCACCCCGAGGGCGAGCATCGTCTTCAGGTCGGCCTGGACGCCGGCGCCGCCGCCGGAGTCGGACCCGGCGACGGTGAGGACCTTCGGCGGGGCGCTCATGACTCGATGTCCCCGAAGTGGTCCCAGCCGCCCTTCCTGGTCCAGGCCGCCCCGTCGACCGTGACCTGGGGCAGCGCGGAGGGGTTGAGCACCTCGCCGATCACCTTCCAGCGGGCCGGCAGCTTCACGTCCGGCGGGAAGGTCGCCACGATCGCGTGGTCCTCTCCCCCGGTCAGCACCCATTGCAGCGGGTCGACGCCGACGGCCTGCCCGATGTCGTTCATCTGCGAGGGGACGTCGATGGCGCCGGAGCGGACGTCGATGCGGACCTTGCTGGCCTCCGCGATGTGCCCGAGGTCGGCGATCAGCCCGTCGCTGACGTCGCACATCGCGGTCGCGCCGAGCCCGGCGGCGGCGGGGCCCGCGTGGTAGGGCGGCTCGGGGCGGCGGTGCGCCTCGACGAAGGCCCGCGGGGAGCGGAAACCGCGGGAGAGCACCGCGTACCCGGCGGCGGACCAGCCCAGCCAGCCGGTCACGGCGACGAGGTCGCCGGGCTGGGCGCCCGCGCGGGTGACCGGCTCGTGGTTGCGCAGGTCGCCGAGGGCGGTGATCGACACCATGATCGTGTCGCCGCGGACCACGTCGCCGCCGACCACGGCGGCGCCCGCGACCTGGCACTCGTCGCGCAGGCCGTCCATCAGCTCGGTGGGCCAGGTGACCGGGAGCTCGGCGGGGACGACCAGGCCGAGCAGCAACGCGGTCGGCACCGCGCCCATGGCGGCGATGTCCGCGAGGTTCTGCGCGGCGGCCTTGCGGCCCACGTCGTAGGCCGTGGACCAGTCCCGGCGGAAGTGCCGCCCCTCCAGGAGTATGTCGGTGCTCGCCACGACCCTGCGGTCGGGGGCGGCGACCACCGCGGCGTCGTCGCCGGGGCCGACCCGGACCGCCGGGGTGGTGGTGAGACGGGAGGTGAGCTCCCTGATGAGCCCGAACTCCCCGAGCTCACCAACAGTGCCCTTCATAGCCCTTTCGCCCCTTCTGTCCCTATGCGTTCCCGGTCGCGCGTCCACGCGGTCCTCGCTACGGTCGGGATGACCGTCAACTTCTGCCCTACCTGCACCCCGGCGCGCGGGTCACGTCCTGCGCGGGTCTCCCCCCGGCGTGCGGCGACGCGATACCGTGGCGTTCCTTTTCCCCACATGATCCTCGTGGCCGCCCTGGAGGTTCCGTGGTACAGGCGTACATCCTGATCCAGACGGAGGTCGGCAAGGCGTCGACCGTCGCCGAGACGATCAGCGGACTCCCTGGAGTGATCCAGGCCGAGGACGTGACCGGACCGTACGACGTCATCGTGCGCGCGCAGGCCGACACCGTCGACGACCTGGGCCGCATGGTGGTCGCGAAGGTCCAGCAGGTGGAGGGGATCACGCGCACACTGACCTGCCCGGTCGTGCATCTGTAGCCCCCGTCTACCCTTGGGCCGGTGAGCTCTTCTCGTCACCGGCTGCTCGGCCTGCCCGTCCTCGCCGTGCTGATCGCCGCCGCGGGCTGTTCCCCGAGCGACGACGACGCCACCGCGGCGGTTCCCAGCCCGGACTCGGCGGTCACCGCGATGTGCCGGAACCTGGACGGGGCGCTCCCGCGGAAGCTGGACGGACTGGACCGCAGGGATCCCCGGCCCGCCTCCGCGCTGACCGCGGGCTGGGGAAGCCCGGTGATCATACTGCGCTGCGGTGTCCTCCGGCCGCCGAAGATGATCGACCCGAAGGTGGCCGAGGGCAGCGACCCGGACGCGGTGGCCGGCGGGGTGAACGGCGTGGACTGGCTGATGGAGAAGCAGGACGGCGGCGCGTACCGCTTCACGACCGCCAACCGCAAGGCGTACGTCGAGGTCAGCGTCGGCAAGGGCCGGGACAGCTCCGCCGTCCTGGTCGGCCTGGCCCAGGCCGTCAAGAAGGCGATCCCCGAGGGGATCGCCGACTAGGGCCGCAACGGGCGGGGTTCGCCCCGTCGCGACGCCTCCCGCGAACCGGGGCCCCGGAGGGCACGCATCGGCCGGAAGCCCGGGTACGTCCACCACGAGGACCTGCGGCCCGCGCCGCCCCCCAGGCTCTTCGAGCGGGGGACACCCCAAGAGCACGCCCCGGACGCCGCTCCTCGACGGACGGACGTCGCCCGCCGCGGCACCGGCGCCTCGCGCACCGGACCTGCCGGGCCCGCGGCGCCGGGGTCCGCCGCCCGCTCCGGGCGGAAGACCCCGCACGGGCGCGGGACGGAAGAGGACCGCCGGACGCGGGACGCGCGCCGGCGGGTCAGCGCAGGCCGGTGGAGCGGCGCAGCGCGGCCTGGATGAGGCGGTCCACCAACTCCTCGTAGGAGATGCCGGTCGCCTGCCACATCTGCGGGTACATCGAGATGGGCGTGAAGCCGGGCATGGTGTTGATCTCGTTGATCACGAACCCGCCGTCCTCGGCGAGGAAGAAGTCCGCGCGGACCAGGCCCTCGCAGGAGGCCGCCTCGAACGCCTCCACCGCGAGCCGCCGCACCTCGGCGGTCTGCTCCTCGGTCAGCGGGGCGGGCACGACGCCGGGCGTGGAGTCGATGTACTTCGCCTCGAAGTCGTAGTACGCGTGCGTCTCGGGCGGCGGGATCTCGGCCGGCACGGAGGCCCGCGGGCCGTCCTCGAACTCCAGCACCCCGCACTCGATCTCGCGCCCGCGCACCGCGGCCTCCACGAGGATCTTCGGGTCGTGCCGCCGGGCCTCCTCGATCGCCTCGTCGAGCCCGGAGAGGTCGTCGACCTTGGTGATGCCGATCGACGAGCCCGCGCGCGCGGGCTTCACGAACAGCGGCCAGCCGTGCTCGCCCGCGAAGTCGACGATCCGGGCGCGGGCGGCGGACCGGTCGCGCTCCCACTCCCGCGGCCTGACCACCAGGTACGGGCCCACCCTGAGCCCGAAGGAGGTGAACACCCGCTTCATGTACTCCTTGTCCTGGCCGACCGCGGAGGCGAGCACTCCGGAGCCGACGTAGGGCACGCCGGACAGCTCCAGCAGGCCCTGGAGGGTGCCGTCCTCGCCGTAGGGGCCGTGCAGCACCGGGAAGACCACGTCGACCTCGCCGAGCGCCTTGGGCACCGAACCGGGTTCGGTGTAGACGACTTCACGGTTGCCCGGGTCGACGGAGAGCACCACGCCGCCCTCGGTGGACTCGGCGAGCTCGTCGACGCTGGGCGTGCGGCGGTCGGTGATCGCCATGCGCTCCGAATCGTCCGCGGTCAGGGCCCAGCGGCCGTCCCGGGTGATGCCGATCGGCAGCACCTCGTACTTGGACCGGTCGATGGCGCGCAGCACCGCACCGGCGGTGACCACGGAGATCCCGTGTTCGGAGCTGCGCCCGCCGAACACGACGGCCACGCGCGGCTTGCGGGACGGCTGCTCAGGGCTCTGGGGGAGGTTCTCGGTGCTCATATCGCGACGAGAGTACCTGGTGGCAGTGGACCGAGACAGCGTTGGAAGGACGGGGTCGCTCAGCGTCGCTCGGGCTTCGCGCTGCGCGACATCAGCTCCTTGACGGCCGCCATCGGCGACTTGCCCTCGTGCACGATGGCGACCACCGTCTCGGTGATGGGCATGTCGACTCCGTGCCTGCGGGCCAGGTCCAGCACCGACTCGCAGGACTTGACGCCCTCGGCCGTCTGCCGGGTGACCGCGATGGTCTCCTGGAGGGTCATGCCCCTGCCGAGGTTGGCGCCGAAGGTGTGGTTGCGCGACAGCGGCGAGGAGCAGGTCGCCACCAGGTCACCGAGGCCGGCGAGTCCGGAGAAGGTCAGCGGGTCGGCGCCCAGCGCCATGCCCAGCCGCGTGGTCTCGGCGAGTCCGCGCGTGATGAGCGAGCCCTTGGCGTTGTCGCCGAGCCCCATGCCGTCCGCGATGCCGACGGCCAGCCCGATCACGTTCTTGACGGCGCCGCCGAGTTCGCAGCCGACGACGTCGGTGTTGGTGTACGGCCGGAAGTACGGGGTGTGGCAGGCGGCCTGGAGCCGCTGGGCGACCGCCTCGTCGGTGCAGGCCACCACGGCGGCGGCCGGCCGGCGGGCGGCGATCTCCCGGGCGAGGTTGGGCCCGGTGACCACGGCGACGCGGTCCGCGGCGACCTTGGCGACGTCCTCGATCACCTCGCTCATCCGCATCGCCGAGCCCAGCTCGACGCCCTTCATCAGGGAGACGAGGACGGTGTCCGGGGCGAGCAGCGGCAGCCACCGCGCGAGGTTGTCGCGCATGGTCTGCGACGGGATGGCGAGCACCGTGAAGTCGGCGTCGCGGGCGGCCTCGGCGGCGTCCGCCGTGGCCCGCACGTTCCGCGGGAGTTCGACGCCGGGCAGGTAGTCCGGGTTGGTCCGGGTCGAGTTGACCGCCTCGGCGAGCTCGGCACGGCGCGCCCACAGGGTGACGTCGCAGCCGGCGTCGGCGAGGACCATGCCGAACGCCGTGCCCCACGATCCGGTGCCGAAGACGGCCGCCTTGACCGGTTCGACCGGTTTGCTCACGTGCCCTGCCCCTCTTCCTGTACGACTTCCCGCACGGCCGGCTCCTGCGGTGCGGCCGACGCGGCCCTGCTCTGCGCCTGCGCCTGCGCCTGGGTCCGGCGGCGCTGCTCGATCCGCTCGCGGCGCGGGTCGTACGCGACGGCGGGCGCCTTCTCGCCGCGGACCTGCTCCAGCAGGCCGGTGATGGCCGTCATGATGACCTCGGTCGCCTCCTTCAGCAGGTCCGGGGTCATCTCCCTGTCGTAGAAGCGCGACAGGTCCACGGGCGGGCCGGCCAGCACCTGGTGCGTCTTGCGGGGCAGCAGGTTCGGCTTCTTGGCGTAGGGCGGCAGGAGTTCGTTCGCGCCCCACTGGGCGACCGGGATCACCGGGCACTTGGTCTGCAGGGCGACCCGCGCGGCACCGGTCTTGCCGGTCATCGGCCAGCCGTTCGGGTCGCGGGTGAGGGTGCCCTCGGGGTAGAAGGCGACGCACTCGCCGCGCTCCACGGCGTCGATGGCGGCCCGGAACGCGCTCAGCGCGTCCGTGCTCTCGCGGTAGACGGGAATCTGCCCGGTGCCGCGCATCGCGGCGCCCACGAGCCCCTTCTTGAAAAGCCCGCTCTTCGCCAGGAATCGCGGTACCCGCCCGGTGTTGTACTGAAAATGGGCATAGGCGAAGGGGTCGATGTGTGAATTGTGGTTCACCACCGTGATAAATCCGCCATCGGCCGGAATGTTCTCCATTCCGCGCCAGTCCCGCTTGATCAGAACCACCAGTGGCGGTTTGCAGATCACCGCTGCGAAGCGGTACCAGAAGCCGATTCTGCGGCGGGGCACGCGGACACCTTCCTCTAGGACTGCCCCCGGGGCCGGGAGCCGCACAAGTGTCGCCCCACGCCGCCGGTCTGTCGAGAACACCGTACGCCCGCCCGTCGCCCGCCACCGCCCTTGAGAGCAGCTTCGCGCGCCACCCCTGACCTTCACCGTGTCCGGCGGGCCGGGGAGAATGTCCGGGACGACGAGAGGGACGAACGCCCGTGCAGTGGACCCTGGTGATCCCCCTGAAGCCCCTGACACGGGCCAAGAGCAGGCTCTCGGACACCGTCGGCGACGGGGCCCGCCCGGGCCTGGTCCTCGCCTTCGCCCAGGACACCGTGGCCGCCGCGATGGCCTGTCCGGCGGTCGGTGATGTGGCGGTCGTCACGGACGACGCCCTGGCCGGGCGGGAGCTGGCGGCGCTGGGCGCGCGGATCGTCCCGGACGCTCCGCGCGCCGGGCTGAACGCCGCTCTCGCGCACGGGGCGGCCGTCGTGCGGGCATCGCGTCCCGAAATTCCCGTGGCCGCCCTCAACGCCGATCTGCCGGCACTGCGGCCCGTGGAATTGGCCCGCGTTCTGGTCGCGGCGGCCGAATTCCCGCGCGCTTTTCTCGCGGACGCCGCGCGGGTGGGCACCACGCTGTTGGCGGCGGCCCCCGCACACGAATTGCGGCCGGCCTTCGGCACCGGTTCCCGGGCCCGGCACCGCGCCTCGGGCGCGACGGAACTGGGCCTCGACTCGGTCGACTCGGTGCGCCAGGACGTGGACACCGGCGCCGACCTGCGAGCGGCCCTGTCCCTGGGGGTGGGTCCCCGGACGGCGGTCGCGGCCGCGCGGCTGCCGATCCCGGGGCAGTGAGGGAGGGCGCCCCGCCCGCGGGCCCGCCGTGCGCGCCGGGCCCGCTCCCGGCGCACCCGCTGGGCGCGCCCGCGGACCGCGGCCGGGCGCCGGGGCGGACGTGGGCCCGGTCACCGGCGTGAACACGGCGACGGGCGGCCGCCGTCGCCTCCCGTCGGGGGCGGGCGGGCGCCGATCGGGGGCAGTAGGCTGCCGTCATGCAGGCGACCGCATACACGTACGACCCCGAGAGCCGCAGCGGACAGGTGCTCCTGGACGACGGCACCCCGGTGCCCTTCGACGCCCCGGCGTTCGACGCGGGCGGTCTGCGGCTGCTGCGCCCGGGGCAGCGGGTACGGATCGAGACGGCCGGCGAGGGGGCCGGCCTGCGGATCACGCTGGTGACGCTGCAGACCTTCTGAACAGGCCGGACGCGAGCCCCATGGCCCGGGGGTCCCGGAGAACGCCGCGGGCCGGGCTCCCTGGGGAGCCCGGCCCGGCGCGTGAGTACCGCGGTGCGCCTACTTGCCGCGGGCGGTGGTCTTCTTGGCGGTGGTCTTGCGGGCGGTCGACTTCTTGGCCGGGGCCTTCTTCGCCGTCGCCTTCTTCGCCGGGGCCTTCTTGGCGGCGGTCTTCTTCGCCGCGGCGCCGGCGGCCGTCGTCTTCTTCGCGGCCGGGGTGGCCTTCTTGGCCGCCGCCGTCGTCGTCTTCTTGGCGGTGGTCTTCTTCGCCGCGGCCGTCGTCTTCTTCGCGGCCGTCTTCTTGGCCGCCGCCGCGGTGGTCTTCTTCGCCGCGGCCTTCTTGCCCGCGGCCTTGGCGATGGTGGGGGGCGGGCCGGACAGGCTGCCCTTGGGGGCCTTCTTGACAGCGATGTCGTTCTTCGGGAGCTTCTTGGAGCCGCTCACCAGGTCCTTGAAGCCCTGGCCGGCCCGGAAGCGGGGAACGGAGGTCTTCTTGACCCGCACCCGCTCGCCCGTCTGCGGGTTGCGGGCGTAACGGGCCGGACGGTCGACCTTCTCGAAGGACCCGAAGCCGGTGACCGAGACCCGGTCTCCCGCGACGACCGCGCGGACGATGGCGTCCAGCACCGCGTCGACGGCGTCGGCAGCCTGCTGCCGGCCGCCCATCTTGTCGGCAATCGCTTCTACGAGCTGCGCCTTGTTCACGTCTTCCCCTTCGGAGACCTCGCCAGAACGAAAGTGTTCAAGCTTTTTCGCACGTTAGGCAGATATATACCGCAAATCAAACACGAAACGGGCTAATCACCCTTGTGCCGCAACAGACTCGGCGTTCTCGGGCTGTTCAGCCTTCCTCGCCGGGGATTCGGCCCTCGTCGAGGTCTGCGGTGAACCGCTCCAGACGCCTTGTCGCGGCGGCGAGATCGTGCTTGGCCGCGGCCGTAATGACCAGCAGCTTCCGGGTCAGCGCCATCCGTACGCCCTCCGGGACTTGCAGTGCGCGCACTCGTGCGTGCGCTTCCTTCAGCTGGACCGCGACCGCCGTATAGAGCTCGAGTTGGCCGTCGTTGTCCATGCACAGATTGTGCCATCTGGGGCGAGTTGTCGCCTGCGCAGGGGGCAACTGCCGCCGTGGAGAGGTCTGGGAACTCCTTCGCCGACCGGGGCCCGGGAACCCGAGTACCCCGGCAACCACCGCTTCAACGTGGGAAGTTGTGCTGCCATCCGACGGCGCGGCGAGGGGTCCGGGCCCGGAAACGGCCGTACCCCCGATCGTGGCGATCGGGGGTACGGCGGCGTTTCGCGGTGGCCGAAACTCGACTTGCCAGGGAGCCGGATCACCGGTCCCGTCGGCGGTCGGTCACCGGCCGGGGCAGTGGATCAGACCGGCAGCGTGCGCGGCTTGAACGACGGGCGCTTCGCCTCGTAGGCGGCGATGTCGTCCTCGTTCTGGAGGGTGAGCGAGATGTCGTCCAGGCCGTTGAGCAGTCGCCAGCGGGAGTTCTCGTCCAGCTCGAAGGAGGCGGTGATCCCCTCGGCGCGCACCTCGCGCTCGACCAGGTCGACGGTGATCTCGGCGGTCGGGTCGTTCTCGGTGAGCTCCCACAGCGCGTCCACGGTCTTCTGGTCCAGGACCACCGTGAGCAGGCCGTTCTTGAGCGAGTTGCCGCGGAAGATGTCCGCGAAGCGGGCGGAGATCACGGTCTTGAAGCCGTAGTTCTGCAGCGCCCAGACGGCGTGTTCACGGGAGGAGCCGGTGCCGAAGTCGGGGCCGGCGACCAGGACCGTGGCGCCCTGCCGCTCGGGGCGGTTGAGCACGAACTCGGGGTCCTTGCGCCAGGCCTCGAACAGCCCGTCCTCGAACCCGTCGCGCGTGACCTTCTTGAGCCAGTGGGCGGGGATGATCTGGTCGGTGTCGACGTTGCTGCGGCGCAGCGGGACGGCCCGGCCGGTGTGGGTGGTGAAGGCTTCCATGGTTCTCAGACTCCAGCGGGCGTGGGGGCGTCGGCGTCGGACAGGTCGGCCGGGGAGGCCAGGTGGCCGAGGACCGCGGTGGCTGCCGCGACCTGCGGCGACACCAGGTGCGTACGGCCGCCCTTGCCCTGCCGGCCCTCGAAGTTGCGGTTGGAGGTGGAGGCGGAGCGCTCGCCGGGGGCCAGCTGGTCCGGGTTCATGCCCAGGCACATCGAGCAGCCCGCGTGCCGCCATTCGGCGCCGGCCTCCTTGAAGACCACGTCCAGGCCCTCGGAGACGGCCTGCAGGCCCACCCGCGCGGAACCCGGGACGACCAGCATCCGTACGCCCTCGGCGACTTTGCGGTCCTTGACGATCGCCGCCGCGGCGCGCAGGTCCTCGATGCGGCCGTTGGTGCAGGAGCCTACGAAGACGGTGTCCACCTTGATGGAGCTCAGCGGCTGGCCGGCCTCCAACCCCATGTACTCCAGGGCCTTTTCGGCGGCCAGTCGCTCCGAGGCGTCTTCGTACGAAGCCGGGTCGGGGACGGACGCCGAAAGCGGCGCGCCCTGGCCGGGGTTGGTGCCCCAGGTGACGAACGGGGACAGCTCGGCGGCGTCGATGACGACCTCCGCGTCGAACTCGGCGCCGTCGTCCGTGCGCAGCGTCCGCCAGTACGCGACGGCGGCGTCCCAGTCCTCGCCCTCGGGGGCGTGCGGACGGCCCTTGAGGTATTCGAAGGTGGTCTCGTCGGGGGCGATCATGCCCGCGCGGGCGCCGGCCTCGATCGACATGTTGCAGATGGTCATGCGGGCCTCCATCGAGAGCTTCTCGATGGCGGAGCCGCGGTACTCCAGGATGTAGCCCTGGCCGCCGCCGGTGCCGATCCGCGCGATGATCGCCAGGATCAGGTCCTTGGCCGTGACGCCCTCGGGCAGTTCGCCGTCGACGGTGATCGCCATGGTCTTCGGGCGGGCCATCGGCAGCGTCTGGGTGGCCAGCACGTGCTCCACCTGGGAGGTGCCGATGCCGAACGCCAGCGCGCCGAAGGCGCCGTGCGTGGAGGTGTGCGAGTCGCCGCAGACGACGGTCGTGCCCGGCTGGGTCAGACCGAGCTGGGGGCCGACCACGTGCACGACGCCCTGCTCCACGTCGCCCAGCGGGTGCAGCCGGACGCCGAAGTCCGCGCAGTTCTTGCGCAGCGTCTCGAGCTGGGCGCGGGAGACCGGGTCCGCGATGGGCTTGTCGATGTCGAGGGTGGGGGTGTTGTGGTCCTCGGTGGCGATGGTCAGGTCGAGCCGGCGCACACCGCGCCCGCTCTTGCGGAGGCCGTCGAAGGCCTGGGGGCTGGTCACCTCGTGCAGCAGGTGCAGATCGATGAAGAGGAGGTCGGGCTCGCCCTCGGCGCGCCGGACGACGTGGTCGTCCCAGACCTTCTCCGCGAGTGTCCTACCCATCGCTTTCCCTCCGGCCGGACGCACCGGTGCGCCGGCCCAACTAGAGATCTTGAGGAAGCGGCACCCGTGCCCCCCGTACGGGCAGCCGCCGCCGGGCCCGCCGGTCCACGGGCCGCTATGACTACCAGGGTGGCGTGTTCCACGGAAAATTGAACTTGCGTTTCACAGAGTGAGACGCAAGTATCGTTGCATGGACAACAGTAGCGGCGTCGGCGTCCTGGACAAGGCAGCCCTTGTCCTGAGCGCCCTGGAGTCCGGTCCGGCCACCCTCGCGGGTCTGGTCGCGGCCACCGGACTGGCACGACCCACGGCCCACCGACTGGCCGTGGCCCTGGAACACCACCGCATGGTGGCACGCGACATGCAGGGCCGTTTCATTCTCGGCCCCCGTCTCGCGGAACTGGCCGCGGCCGCGGGCGAGGACCGCCTCCTCGCCACCGCCGGCCCGGTGCTCACCCACCTCCGGGACGTCACGGGCGAGAGCGCGCAGCTCTACCGCCGCCAGGGCGACATGCGCATCTGCGTCGCCGCCGCGGAGCGTCTGTCCGGCCTGCGGGACACGGTCCCGGTCGGCTCGACGCTCACGATGAAGGCGGGTTCGTCCGCGCAGGTCCTGATGGCCTGGGAGGAGCCGGAGCGGCTGCACCGCGGCCTGCAGGGCGCCCGCTTCACGGCGACGGCCCTGTCGGGCGTACGGCGGCGCGGCTGGGCCCAGTCGATCGGCGAGCGCGAGCCGGGCGTCGCGTCGGTCTCGGCGCCCGTGCGCGGCCCCTCCAACCGCGTGGTGGCCGCCGTCTCGGTCTCCGGCCCCATCGAGCGCCTGACCCGCCACCCCGGCCGCATGCACGCCCAGGCGGTCATCGACGCCGCCGCCCGACTCTCCGAGGCCCTGCGCCGCACGGGCTGACCTCCCCCTGCCGCCGGGCGGCGCCCCAACGCCGCGGCACCGCTTCCGGCGGGAGAGGACCAAGACACCTCGATCCGCTCGACACCGGCGAGGCGGCCCCGAGCCCTCCCCCGCGGGACTCGGGGCCGCCCGTCACGGCCACGGCCGGCCGGCGGCCTCCGCCGGCCCGGTCCGCTCGGCCCGCCCGTTCGCCTCCGGCACGGCGGGCGCGCTCAGCACTTGGGCACCATGCCCGGGGCGACCTCGCCCTTCTTGCTGAGGATCGACGTGTCGGCGTCGATCCAGCCGGAGCCGCCGTCGTAGGAGATCTTGAACGAGTGGTCGGCGTAACACTTGACCGTCACCGGCGCCAGGGTCGTCAGTTCGCCCACCACCCGCTGCCCCATGCCGGGGCCCGACCAGACCGACACGTCGTCGTAGTTCTGGATCGTCCCCTTGAGGCCGTCGTTCCCGCATCCGGCGAGCACCAGCCCGCACAGCACAGCACAGGACACCGCCGCCGCCGAGCGGCCCGCCGTCTTCATCCCTCGCCCTCCCCTTGACCGTGGTCGGCTCCGCCGGTAGACGAAGCGGTCCTGCGCGCACCGCCCCCGCTCGGCGAGCGGCACCCGACCGTGCGCGGGCCGGCCCGAACGCCGGCGTGTCCAGGTGGATCGACTCGTACGAGCCCTCGGGGACCCCGTAGGCCGCGCGCCCCCGTACCGGCTTCGCGAACACGACGGCCCCCTCGGTCAATTGGATAGCTCCGCTATCCATTCGGGCGATGGTTGGATAGTGACACTTCCCAACGAGAGGCGCAAGAGATGCGGCTGGCCGAGCTGAGCAGACGCAGCGGTGTGTCCACCGCGACGATCAAGTACTACCTGCGCGAAGGGCTGTTGCCGCCGGGCCGCCAGGTCAACGCCACGAGCGCCGAGTACGACGAGGAGCACCTGCGCCGGCTGCGGCTGGTGCGGGCGATGATCCAGGTGGGCCAGGTGCCGGTGGCGACGGTGCGCGAGGTGCTCCGGCACGTGGACGACGACTCCCTGGGACGCACGATCCGCCTGGGCGCGGCGATGTGGACGCTGCCGCAGGTCCCGGAGCCGGACCAGGACGACGAGTACGTCCGGGCCGCACAGCAGGAGGTCGCGACGCTCCTCGACCGGCTCGGCTGGGAGATGGCCAAGCAGCTCACGACCGTCTCCCCCGCGTACCGCTCCCTCGTGGTGGCGGTGGCCGCGTTCCGTCGGATCGGCTACGGCTGGGGGGCCGAACAGCTCGCGCCCTACGCCGAGTTGATGCACCGGACCGCCGTCCTCGACCTGGACGGCATGGAGAGGTACCCGTCGGAGGCGGAACAGATCGAGTTCGCGATCCTGGGGGCGATCCTCAACGAACCGGTGCTGCAGGCGCTGCACCGGCTGGCCCAGGAGGAGGAGACGGCGCGGCGCTACGGCTTCGAGTAGCCGGCGCCGGACAGCACGAAGGCCCTCCGCCGAAGCGGAGGGCCGTCCTGTTGTACCCCCGACCGGATTCGAACCGGCGCTACCGCCTTGAGAGGGCGGCGTGCTAGGCCGCTACACAACGGGGGCGTGGACCCTGCGTTTCCGCAGGTCCGAGCTGGTCTACCTGGACTCGAACCAAGACTAACTGAACCAGAATCAGTCGTGCTGCCAATTACACCATAGACCAATGATGGTTTAGACCAGTCGTACCCCCGACCGGATTCGAACCGGCGCTACCGCCTTGAGAGGGCGGCGTGCTAGGCCGCTACACAACGGGGGCCCTAGCGATCCTGCATCAAGGACAACGGGAGCGACCCGGCTGTCCTCGCGAGAAGGATCTGTACCCCCGACCGGATTCGAACCGGCGCTACCGCCTTGAGAGGGCGGCGTGCTAGGCCGCTACACAACGGGGGCTTGCGGATCTGATCCGCGGCGCAGATGAGCTCTGCGAGCTGGCCTACCTGGACTCGAACCAAGACTAACTGAACCAGAATCAGTCGTGCTGCCAATTACACCATAGGCCACTGGAACGCAAGCCCCTGAGGGGTTCTTGTTCTAGTACTGCGCTTCGGGTTTCCGGCCTTTCGGCCCGTTCCCCGCGGCGCAGGAAGAACATTACCCGAAGGTGGACGGGGCTCCAAAACGGGTATCCGCCCCGAGCGTCGCCGGTAGTTCGGCGAGGGAGGAGATCCGGTGCGGCCCGGCGCTCCCGTGACCTTCGGTGTGCACGCCGTGACGGTCGATCCAGACCGACAGCAGCCCGGCCTCGGCGGCCCCCCGCCCGTCGATCTCCGGGTGGTCGCCGACGTAGGCGACCTGGTGCGGAGCGAGTTCCAGCGCCTCGCAGGCCGCGTGGAACGCCTCGGGGGCCGGCTTGGACACCCCGAGCTCCGCGGCGCACAGCACGGCCTCGAAGCGGTCGCGCACGCCGAGGACCCGCAGCTTGCGCTCCTGGACGTGGAGGCTGGAGTTGGACAGCACGGCGTGCCGGTGGCTGGCGGCGAGGGCGTCCAGGACGGGCAGCACGTCCGGGAAGAGCGCCCAGGCGGCCTCGTAGTGCCCGAGGTACCGCTCGAACCACGCCTCGGCCTCGGTGTCGGTCAGCTCCGGCCGGCCCAGGAAGACCCGGACCCGGTCCCGTCGCTGCTCCTCGAAGCCGACCTCACCGGCCGAGAACCGCGCCCACTGCTCGTCGGTGATCCGCCGCCAGTGCGTCAGGGCCGCCTCCACGGTCCCGTGCCCCTCCAGCAGCCGCTCGGCCACCAGGTGCTCCCGCATTCCGGTCCGGTCGGCCGTGGTGTAGTCGAAGAGCGTGTCGTCGACGTCCCACAGGACAGCTCTGATCGCCATGTCATCGACCGTACCGCCCGGGCGGGCCGAGCGGGCGGGACTTCGCCCGGACAGCACGAAGGGGCGGCACCCGGTCACCGGATGCCGCCCCTGACGCGTGGTGCGTCACGCCGCCAGCTTCACCAGCGCCGCGTCGATCCTGGCCAGCGTCTTCTCCTTGCCCAGGACCTCCAGGGACTCGAAGAGGGGCAGGCCCACCGTGCGGCCGGTGACGGCGACGCGGACCGGGGCCTGCGCCTTGCCGAGCTTGAGGCCGTGCGCCTCGCCGGCGGCCAGGACGGCCTCCTTCAGCGAGTCGGGGGACGACCAGTCGGCCGCCTGGAGCTTCTCCCGCGCCGTGCGCAGCAGGGCGTCGGAGCCCTCCTTCATCGCCTTGGCCCAGCTCGCCTCGTCCTCGACCGGCTCGGGCAGGAACAGGAAGTCGACGTTGTCCGTGATCTCGGAGAGGACCTTCAGACGGGTCTGCGCGTGCGGCGCGATGGCCTGCCACTTGCTCTCGTCGAAGTCCTCCGGGGCCCAGGGCGCGAAGGGGGCCTTCAGCCAGGGCGCGCAGCGCTCCGTGAAGTCCTTCACATCGAGCAGGCGGATGTGGTCGCCGTTGATCGCCTCGCACTTCTTCAGGTCGAAGCGGGCCGGGTTGGGGTTCACGTCCGCGATGTCGAAGGCGGCGACCATCTCCTCGACCGAGAAGATGTCCTGGTCGGCCGAGAGCGACCAGCCGAGCAGGGAGAGGTAGTTGAGCAGGCCCTCGGGCAGGAAGCCTCGCTCGCGGTAGAGGTTCAGCGAGGACTGCGGGTCGCGCTTGGACAGCTTCTTGTTGCCCTCGCCCATCACGTACGGCAGGTGGCCGAAGGCGGGGATCTCCTTGGCGACGCCCAGCTCGATCAGCGCCTTGTACAGGGCGATCTGGCGCGGGGTGGAGGAGAGCAGGTCCTCGCCGCGCAGGACGTGGGTGATCTCCATCAGGGCGTCGTCGACCGGGTTGACGAGCGTGTAGAGGGGAGCGCCGTTCGCGCGGACGATGCCGTAGTCCGGGACGTTCTCCGGGAGGTAGGTGATCTCGCCGCGGACCAGGTCCGTGAAGGTGATCGTCTCGTCGGGCATCCGGAACCGGACGATGGGGCTGCGGCCCTCCGCCCGGTACCGCTCGACCTGCTCGGTGGTGAGGTCGCGGCAGTGACCGTCGTAGCCGGACGGCTTGCCGGCGGCGCGGGCGGCCTCGCGGCGGGTGTCCAGCTCCTCCTGGGAGCAGTAGCAGTGGTAGGCGTGGCCGGCGTCCAGCAGCTTCCGGGCGACGTCCCGGTAGATGTCCATGCGCTGCGACTGCCGGTACGGCGGGTGCGGGCCGCCGACCTCGGGGCCCTCGTCCCAGTCGAAGCCCAGCCAGCGCATCGCCTCGAGCAGCTGGTCGTAGGACTCCTCGGAGTCGCGGGCCGCGTCGGTGTCCTCGATGCGGAAGACGAGGGTGCCCTGGTGGTGGCGGGCGAACGCCCAGTTGAACAGGGCGGTGCGGACCAGACCCACGTGGGGGTTACCGGTGGGCGAGGGGCAGAAACGGACGCGCGGGGGTGCCCCCTGTCCGAGCGGAGCCGAGGACTTGGGGGAAGGGGAGTCTGGTGCGCTAGCCACGCTTGACAACCTTGTTGGTGAGAGTGCCGATGCCTTCGATGGTGACGGCGACTTCGTCGCCGACGTTGAGGGGGCCGACCCCAGCCGGGGTGCCCGTGAGGATCACGTCGCCGGGAAGCAGCGTCATGGCCTCGGAGATGTTGACGATCAGATCCTCGATGGGGTGGATCATCTCGCTGGTGCGGCCCAGTTGCCGCTGCTCTCCGTTGACGGTGAGCTGGACGGTCAGGTCGGCCGCGGCGGCGAGGTCGAGGTCCGTCTCCACCCAGGGGCCGAGCGGACAGGAGGTGTCGAAGCCCTTGGCCCGGGCCCACTGCTTCTCGCGCCGCTGGACGTCGCGGGCGGTGACGTCGTTGGCGCAGGTGAAGCCGAAGACCACGTCCTTGACGCGGTCGCGGGGGACCTCGCGGCACATGCGGCCGATGACCACGGCCAGCTCGGCCTCGTGGTGCAGTTCCTCCGAGAAGGAGGGGTACTGGATCGGGTCGCCGGGGCCGATCACCGACGTGGACGGCTTGAAGAAGGCGAACGGGGCGTCGGGCACCTCGTTGCCGAGCTCACGCGCGTGCTCGGCGTAGTTGCGGCCGAAGGCGACGACCTTGTTGGGCAGCACCGGCGGCAGCAGCCGTACCTTGCTCAGCGGCACCCTGGTGCCGGAGAGCTCGAAGTCCGCGAACGGGATGCCCTTGATGATGTCGAGGACGAGCTCGTCCGGCTGGTCGCCCTCGACCGCGCCGAAGGCGACGTTCCCGTCGATGGAGAATCTGGCGATGCGCACGGGATGCTTGGCCCCTTGGCTCGAGCGGCTGGAGTCTGACGCTCCAGGCTAACGCGGCGGCGCCCCCGCATCCCGCCCATCGCCCGCCCGAGCAGCGGTTCCGGCGTGGTGCGGCCTCCCGCGAGAACACGGTCCCCAAAGCCGCCGGCCGGTGGGTGAGGGGGCATGAAGGAGGGGCGCCCCGTTTCGTGGGACGCCCCTGATCTCCATGTGCTCCGGGGATCTCCGTGGGCCCGGGACGATCTCCGCGGGCTCCGGGGGTCTCCGGCCGCGCCTGGGCCGCCGTCGGCGTCGGCGCTCCGTTCGCGTAACCGCTCGGTGCGCTACTCCGCGACGACGGCCGTGGCCGGCGCCTCCATGAGGACGGTCCGCCTGGGGTTGGCGGTCTGGGTGGGGAGGGAGACGGGGTGCTCCGGCAGTTCCGGCGTCTGCAGCGCCTCGGCGCCGTCGAGGTGCGCCAGCGTCGTGCGGCGGGGGTTGGCTATGGTGCGGAACATCATCGTCGTCTTCACGGTTGCAAGAGACCTTGTCGTCTACGGGCGCCGGGAGCGTCGAGCGGCCCTCGCGCGCGGGTTGTCGGATTCGCCATCCCTGTAAAGCGTCAGGCTAAACATGCAATTCCCGTCCGAAGACGTGAAGAGCCCGGGATGCCCGTGTGAGTTTGCTCACGAGTCCGTCGACAATCCGGACAATTTTTGAGCTTCCCCCTCATCAACAAAGCGGACATTCGCCCCCTGAAGGCACCATTCCGCTCCCGATCATGGCGTCTGGGACACCCAGGGTCGCCCGTCGGCTCGTAGCCATATGTCCGGTATGCGGGAGATCACTTTCCACATCGGGTAACCCGTCACTCACGCCGTGTCACACAGGTCACAGCCTGGCCCACATGCCTTGTTGGAGATCCTGCACTGTGCTGGAATGCCACGGACCGCCGCAGGATCGAGCCGGCGCGCAGGGGGCGCAGAGCAGCGCCGAGTGGCGGCGAGACAGGGGGAGCCAGCGCCGGTCACTCACGACCACCCGGGGAGCGTATTCAGGGCGCTTCCCACGACGCCGACACCGTCCCTCCGCTCACCCGGAGGGACGCCTGGTCCAGAGGTTGCGACGCTAGTGCAGGGACGTTTCAAGAGGGATGGCAGCGCTTCGGCGGAGCCGGAGCCGCACGGCGGGACCGACCGCGGTTCCTCGCCCCAGCACGCCCAGAACCCGGGCCAGGCCCCGTCCGGGGACAACGGGGAGCGTTCCGGACGCGCCGCCACGGCCGGTCCGTCCAGCACCTCGGCCTCGCCGAGCCCCGCTCCGGCGGCGAAGCCGGCCAAGGGCAAGGGCCAGCCCCCCACCGGCCCCGGCTCGCGCGTCGCCCTGCGCAACTGGCGCATCTCCACCCGCCTGGTCTCGCTGCTCGCGCTCCCCGTGGTCGCGGCAACCACGCTGGGCGCGCTGCGCATCAACCAGAACCTGGACGACATCCAGCAGCTCGACAACATGAAGCTGCTGACGGACATGACCAAGCAGGCCACCGAGCTGGCCGCCGCGCTCCAGGAGGAGCGCGACCAGTCCGCCGGTCCGCTGGCCCACCCCTCCAGCGCGAGCGCCATCACCGTCAAGGGCTTCCGGGACAAGACCGACCGGGCCAAGGACAACTTCCTCTCCGCCTCCGAGGAGATCGACAGCGCTAGCAAGAACGGCAACCTCCAGGGTGTCCGCGACACCCTCGTCGGTCTGGCCAGTGAGCTCAACGGCCTCGGCAAGATCCGCAAGACCGCCTACGAGGCCGAGGACAACTCGGCCCAGACGGTCGAGGCCTACCACCACCTCATCACCGAGCTGCTCGGCCTCTCCCAGGACATGGCCGAGGCGACCAGCAACCCGGAGATGATCCAGCGCACCCGCGCCCTGGCCGCCTTCTCCTCCGCCAAGGAGTACGCCTCCGTCCAGCGCGCCGTCATCGCGGCGGCGCTGCCGGCGAACAACACCAACAAGGGCAACCTCTCGGACAACGACCGGCTGTACGCCCAGTCGGCGCTGGACAGCCAGACCTCCGAGATCAACAGCTTCCGCAACATCTACGGCAGCGGGGCCGAGGAACTCCTCAAGCCCGTCGAAGAGGGCAACCCGACCATCCAGTCCGCGGACACCTACGCCAAGCGCGCCCTGGACAGCGCGGGCGGCCTGGGCTCGCTGAACAAGCGGTCCTACCGCGACTGGGTGGACGACAGCTCGACCAAGATCGAGCAGATGCGGAAGATCGAGCACACGCTGCTCGAGAACATGGAGCAGAAGGCGCGCGAGCTGCGCAGCTCCACCGAGCAGGACGCCATCATCTCCGGTGTGCTGATCCTGCTCGTCCTCGGCGTGTCGCTGGTCGGCGCCTTCGTCGTGGCACGCTCCATGATCCGCTCGCTGCGCCGGCTGCAGGACACCGCGACCCGGGTCGCCCAGGACCGCCTGCCCGAGCTGGTCAAGCAGCTCTCGGAGTCCGACCCGCAGGACGTCGACACCACCGTGGAATCGGTCGGTGTGCACTCCCGGGACGAGATCGGCCAGGTGGCCGCGGCCTTCGACGAGGTGCACCGCGAGGCGGTCCGCCTCGCCGCCGAGCAGGCCCTGCTGCGGGGCAACGTCAACGCGATGTTCACCAACCTCTCGCGTCGCTCCCAGGGCCTGATCCAGCGCCAGCTCTCGCTGATCTCCGAGCTGGAGTCCCGCGAGGCCGACCCCGACCAGCTCTCCTCGCTGTTCAAGCTCGACCACCTCGCGACCCGTATGCGCCGTAACGGCGAGAACCTCCTCGTCCTCGCGGGTGAGGAACCCGGCCGGCGCTGGACCCGCCCGGTCCCGCTGGTCGACGTCCTGCGCGCCGCCGCCTCCGAGGTGGAGCAGTACGAGCGCATCGAACTCGCCTCGGTGCCGACCACCGAGGTCGCCGGCCGCGTCGTCAACGACCTCGTGCACCTGCTCGCCGAGCTGCTGGAGAACGCGACCTCGTTCTCCTCCCCGCAGACCAAGGTCAAGGTCACCGGTCACGCGCTGCCCGACGGCCGCGTCCTGATCGAGATCCACGACACCGGCATCGGCCTCTCCCCCGAGGACCTCGCGGCGATCAACGAGCGACTCGCCTCGCCGCCCACCGTGGACGTCTCCGTCTCCCGCCGCATGGGCCTGTTCGTGGTCGGCCGGCTGTCCCAGCGGCACGGCATCCGCATCCAGCTGCGCCCGTCCGACTCCGGCGGTACGACGGCCCTCGTCATGCTGCCGGTCGATGTCGCGCAGGGCGGCAAGAAGCCGGCTCCCGGCAAGCCCGGCGGTCCGTCCGCGGGCGGTCCGGCGGCTGCCGCCGCTGCCGCCGGCGCGGCGGCGGCCCGGCGCCAGAACGGCCAGGCGGGCGGCGGCGCACTCGGTGCGGGCGGCCCCGCGGGAGGCGCCGGCCGGCTCGGCCCCGGTGCCGCCCCGCGCGGCCAGGTCGGCGCCGGTCAGGGCCCGCGGGCCGCGCTGCCCGGCACGGGCGGCCGACCGGGCGGACCCGGTGGTCCGGGCGGAGCGCGCGGGCCACAGGGCCCGGCGCAGCCGCAGCAGGGCCGGCCGGCGCAGCACGGCGCGGGTCAGAACGCTCAGAACGGCGCGGGTGCGGGAGCCGGCTTCGGTGGCCGGGCCCCGGGTGCGCCGCAGAACCTCCAGGCCGCCGGCCCGGACGCTCCGCAGGGCTTCGGCCAGGGCCGCCGCCCGGGCGGTCGGCAGGACGCCTTCGGCGGCGGTGGCCGGCCGGACGCCTTCGGGGGCGGCGCGCGTGGCACCGTGCCCCCGCAGCGGGCGAACGGCGCCGAGCAGGGGCGGGCGCCGCAGCTGCCGGCGCGCGGTGGTCCGCGTGCCGAGCTGCCGGGCGGCAACCCGCAGCCGCGTACGCCGAGTTGGGGCAACGAGAACCCCGTGGGGCCCGCCGCCCTCGACGCTCCGCGCGGTCACGACGAGGCGGAGCAGGCGCAGACCTCCAGCATGCCGCGGATCGAGGACCACCAGGGTCCGGGTGCCACGGCGGAGATGCCGGCGCTCCCGCGGCCCGACGACCGGCAGGGTCCGGAAGCCGCTCAGAACACCGGCTCGTTCGTCCGCCCGGACGTCTTCGGCACGGCCGCGCAGAACGCGCCGCAGAACAACAACCCGTCGGACACGGGCCAGTTCGCCGCTCCGCAGGGGTACGACAACGGCTCCACGGGGCAGTTCCCGGCCCAGCAGGCGTACGACAATGGCTCGACGGGTCAGTTCCCGGCAGCCCAGGCGTACGACAACGGCTCCACCGGCCAATTCCCCGCCGCGCAGCCCTACGACAACGGCGCGACCGGTCAGTTCCCGGCAGCCCAGGCGTACGACAACGGCTCCACCGGCCAATTCCCCGCCGCGCAGCCCTACGACAACGGCTCCACCGGCCAATTCCCCGCCGCGCAGCCCTACGACAACGGCTCGACGGGTCAGTTCCCGGCAGCCCAGGCGTACGACAACGGCTCCACCGGCCAATTCCCCGCCGCGCAGCCCTACGACAACGGCTCCACCGGCCAGTTCGCCGAGCCCGGTTACGCCGACGGCTCCACCGGACGGCATCCGCTGCCGAGCCGTCAGGACCCGTCGTCCACCGGCCAGTTCGAGCGGCTCCAGGCCGGTGCGCCCGCCGACTTCGGCGCCCCGCGCCCGTCCGCACCGCGACAGCCGCAGCGACCCGTGGCCCGGGAGCCGGAAGCCCTTCCGCCGGCCCCCAGCCCGGGCGACGGGCGGACACCGCTGTTCGACAACCTCGAGACCAACTGGTTCCGCGGTGAACGGCAGCAGAACAACGCCGAGGCGCCCGCACAGCAGCAGCCGCAGGCGCCCGCGGCCCCCGAACGTCCCGCCGCCTCAGCCTGGCGCAGCTCGCCGAACGACGAACTCGTCCGGCAGGCAGAGCGCGTACGGCAGCCGGCGGCGGGCGGCGTCACCACCTCCGGCCTGCCGCGCCGGGTGCCCAGGGCGAACCTCGTCCCGGGCACGGCTCAGCAGCAACAGCACCAGAACGGTCCGCAGGTCTCGCGTGCGCCCGACGACGTACGCGGCCGGCTGACCAATCTCCGTCGGGGCATCGCACAGGGTCGTCAGGCCGGCACCGGTCAGACGGGCAGCTACCCGAGCCCCACTCACCAGCAGGAGCGTTAGTTGAGTCCGATGAGCCAGGCGGCACAGAACCTGAACTGGTTGATCACCAACTTCGTGGACAACACCCCAGGGGTGTCCCACACCGTCGTGGTGTCCGCGGACGGACTCCTTCTGGCGATGTCCGAAGGGTTCCCGCGCGACCGCGCCGACCAGCTCGCGGCCGTCGCGTCCGGCCTGACCTCGCTGACCGCCGGGGCCTCCCGGATCTTCGAGGGCGGCAACGTGGCGCAGACGGTCGTGGAGATGGAGCGCGGCTTCCTCTTCCTGATGTCCGTCTCGGACGGGTCCTCGCTCGCGGTCCTGGCCCACCCCGAGTGCGACATCGGCCTCGTCGGCTACGAGATGGCGCTGCTCGTCGACCGGGCGGGCGCGGTGCTCACCCCCGACCTGCGTGCCGAACTACAGGGCAGTCTGCTCCACTGACCTGCCCCGGCACCACCCACGTCACCAAATCACCGTCCGGCCGCCACAATCCCCCCACCGGCCCCGTCCGACGGCTTGCCCGACCGACTTGCTGTCCCGCCCGGAGGATTCATGACCCCGCCCACCGCCCATCATGATCCGTACGCCGAGCCGTACGGGGACGAGGGCGACCAGCCGCTGGTCCGTCCATACGCGATGACCGGCGGCCGGACCCGGCCGCGCTATCAGCTCGCCATCGAGGCCCTGATCAGCACCACGGCCGACCCGGCAGCGCTGATGGGACTGCTCCCGGAGCACCAGCGGATCTGCCATCTGTGCCGTGAGGTGAAGTCGGTCGCCGAGGTCTCGGCGCTCCTCGCCATGCCGCTCGGCGTGGCGAGGATCCTCGTCGCGGACCTGGCCGAGGCCGGGCTGGTGGCCATCCACCAGCCGGGCGGTGACGAGAACAACGGCGGCGCACCGGACGTGACGCTGCTCGAAAGGGTGCTCAGTGGACTTCGCAAGCTCTGACGGGGGCCGGGCGACCACCTCCGCGAAGATCGTGGTGGCGGGTGGCTTCGGCGTGGGCAAGACCACGTTCGTGGGAGCCGTCTCGGAGATCAACCCGCTGCGTACCGAGGCCGTGATGACGTCCGCCTCGGCGGGCATCGACGACCTCACCCACACCGGGGACAAGACCACCACCACGGTGGCCATGGACTTCGGCCGCATCACCCTCGACCAGGACCTGATCCTCTACCTGTTCGGCACCCCCGGACAGGACCGCTTCTGGTTCATGTGGGACGACCTGGTCCGCGGCGCCATCGGCGCGATCGTGCTGGTCGACACCCGGCGCCTGGCCGACTGCTTCCCGGCCGTCGACTACTTCGAGAACAGCGGACTGCCGTTCGTCATCGCCCTCAACGGTTTCGACGGCCAGCAGCCCTACAGCCCGGACGAGGTCCGCGAGGCGCTGCAGATCGGGCCGGACGCGCCGATCATCACCACCGACGCCCGGCACCGCGCGGACGCCAAGTCGGCGCTGATCACACTGGTCGAGCACGCGCTGATGGCCCGTCTGCGGTAGCGGTACGGACGCACGCACATCTCACATAGCACCTAAGTCGGCAAGGCGATACGCCAGTTGTCGTAGCAGCACCGGAGCCGGCTGTGTCCTTTGACACGGCCGGCCGCGGTGTTCATAACGTTTCGGCAGAGGAATCGGGTGGCGCCGCCACGCGTCGCGCACATACGGTCTCGCTGCGCGTACGATCCCTCGGCCTTTTGGCGCAGCTCGCTCTTTATGACCGTTTTATCTGGGGCTTACATCACTCGGAATGAACGGTTCCGAGTGTTTGGAAGACCGCATGCCCGCGTGCTGGAATGCCTGAACTGCCCAATAGTCAAGGACGTACTCAGTAGTACTGACGTCGTCGTCGGCGAACAGGGCTCTGAGACACTGCGGCACAGCGTAGGTGCCGACCGCCGAGAGGTTGTTGGTCGAGTGAGGCGAAGCAAGAACGGTCCCGAGCCGTCGGCGGCCCGGGGCAACTTCACCCCGCCGCCGCGCGGAGCGGCGCCCGCACACGTGCCCGGTTCGGAACAGGCGGACGCTCCCACCCCGAGCGGCGGAGCCTTCTCCCCGCGCAACTGGCGGGTGCGCACCCGGCTGAACGCCATCATGCTCATACCCGTGCTGGTCGGCCTCGTCATGGGCGGTTTCCAGGTCAAGAGCTCGATCGACACCTGGAACGAGGCCCAGGACGCCGAGAACACCGCGCTCCTGGTGCGGGCCTCCCTGACCTACGCCAACACCCTCTACAACGAGCGCGACGTCACCGCCGCTCCCCTGCTGGAGGGCAAGGGCCAGAACAACTCCGCGGTCACCCAGGCCCGCGAGCTGACGGACAAGGCCGCCGACGCCTTCGACCAGGCGGCCAAGAACATGCCGCAGAAGGCCGGCCTGGTGCGCCGGCTGAAGCTGTTCCGCGAGGTCGAGCCGGATCTCCGGTCGCTGCGCGCCGCCGCGTACACCTCCAAGCTCACCGGCGTGCAGACCGAGGAGGGCTACGTCAAGGTCGCCCACCCGCTGATGGAGTTCGCCAACGAGCTCGGCCTGGGCACCGGAAACATCACCTCCTACGGCCGTACGGTCTACGCCATCTCCCTCACCAAGGCCGCCCTGTCCCTGGAGCGCTCGATCGGCACGCACCTGCTGGTCAAGCCCGGTCCGGACAGCGGCAACCTGGCCAGCCAGCGCATCGCCCTCTCCTCCTACGCCTACCTGGAGGGCATCGCCGTCGAGGAGTACCTCGGCGGCGGCACCCAGGAGGACGCGGACCGCCTGGACGCGGAGAAGAAGGAGATCCAGACCAAGGCCGCGGCGATGGCCCAGGAGGCCAAGGGCAAGGACCCGAACTACGCGGCCCCGCCGTCCGACCCGCAGAAGATGGTCACGGCCCTCGCCACGCTGAAGAGCACCGACCCCGCCGAACGCCAGCAGCTCGCCCAGAAGGGCATCACCGCGCAGAACTGGTGGGCCGTCAACACCCTCAAGTTCGACGCCTACCGCAAGATCGAGTCGGACATGGCCGACACGGCGGTGAACGAGGCGTCCGGCATCGCCGACGACGCCAGGCAGTCGACCTTCATCACCAGCGCGGTCGTCCTGGTCGCCCTGCTCGCCGCGTTCGTCCTGGCCGGCCTGGTGGCCCGGCAGATGAGCCGCTCCATGCGCCGGCTGCGCAACGCCGCCTTCGGCATCGCCGAGCAGCGCCTGCCGACGCTGGTCGACCAGCTGTCGCGCACCGACCCCGGCCGGGTCGACACCCGCGTCGCGCCGATCCCGATCACCTCGACCGACGAGATCGGCGAAGTCGCCCGCGCCTTCGACCAGGTCCACCGCGAGGCCGTCCGGCTCGCCGCCGAGCAGGCCCTGCTGCGGGGCAACATCAACGCGATCTTCACCAACCTCTCGCGCCGCAACCAGTCGCTGATCGAGGGCCAGCTGACCCTGATCACCGACCTGGAGAACAACGAGGCCGACCCGGACCAGCTGGAGAACCTCTTCCGCCTGGACCACCTGGCGACCCGTATGCGCCGCAACGGCGAGAACCTCCTGGTCCTCGCCGGCGAGGAGCCCGGCCGCCGCTGGGACCAGCCGGTCCCCCTGGTCGACGTACTGCGCGCCGCCTCCTCCGAGGTGGAGCAGTACGAGCGCATCGAGCTCTCCGGCGTCCCCGAGGCCGAGATCCACGGCCGCGCGGTCACCGACCTGGTGCACCTGCTGGCCGAGCTGCTGGAGAACGCCACCACGTTCTCCTCGCCGCAGACCAAGGTCCGCGTCACGGCGACCAGGCTGCCCGACGGCCGGGTCATGATCGAGATCCACGACAAGGGCATCGGTCTGACCGCCGAGGACTTCGCGGACATCAACCACAAGCTGGCCAACCCGCCCACCGTGGACGTGGCGATCTCCCAGCGCATGGGCCTGTTCGTGGTCGGCCGCCTCGCCGACCGGCACGGCATCCGGGTCCAGCTGCGTCCCTCCGGCGAGCAGGCCGGCACCACGTCGCTGGTCATGCTGCCGGACGCGATCACCCACGGCGGCGGTGGCGAACGGGAGCCGGAGCGCGACGATTTCTCGGTCTCCCAGATCATCCCGGAGCAGCAGGTCCGCGGCGAGGACTTCAACCAGCTGCCGCCGATGCGGACGGCCGCCGAACTCGGCTTCGACGACAGCCGTTACGCCGACGTCCCGGACGACATCCGGGGGCTCGACCCGGTCAACCGCTCCCTGAAGCGCGAGGAGCGCGAGGCGGCCCTGGAGCCCCAGGCGCACGGCATGCCCGACGCGCAGGAAACGCCCGAAACCACCGCGTACTCCGCCGAGTCCACCGGACAGCAGCCGGTGTACGACACCGGCCAGGTGGCCTACCCGGAGCAGGGTGCCGCCTTCGACGGGCAGTCGGCGTACGGCGAGCAGCAGCCGGCGTACGACCAGCAGGGCGGGCCCGTCTACGGCCGGCAGGGACAGCCGCAGTACGAGCAGCAGGGACAGCAGTCGTACGAGCAGGCGTACTACGCGCCGGACGGCGGCCTGCCGCAGAACGGCGCCTACTCCGCCCATGGCGGTTACCCGGCCCCCGACGGCTATGCGGAGCCGGTGCGCGAGGAGCACACCGGTACCCACGCCGCCCCGGCGGAGCAGTACTCCGGCTACCAGCGGCAGCCCTACCAGGACGACTGGCCGCAGGGCGACGGTTACCAGACCGGCTACCCGGACCAGTACGCTCCGGAAGCGGAATCCGCGCAGGCCGCTGACGTGAACGCGGCGGACCGCGTAGGCTTCGACCATCCGGGAGCGGCCGAGGCCGCCGGCCACGACCTGACCGACGCCGGGCTGCCCCGGCGCGGATCCACCGCGAGCGGTTCGAACGGCGCGCAGCCCGTGCACCGGGAGACACCGGCTCCCTCCCCCGAGAGCAACGGCGACGGCGACTGGCGTTCCGCGAACGACGAGCGGTGGCAGCAGGCCTCCAAGCTCCGGAAACCCAAGGCGGGCGGGGTTACCTCCTCCGGTCTGCCGCGTCGGGTGCCCAAGGCCAACCTGGTCGAAGGCGCCGCGGAATCGACCCCGCAGGGCGGCCCACAGGTCTCCCGCGCCCCCGAGGACGTACGGGGCAGGCTGAGCAACCTGCGCCGGGGCGTCGAACGGGGACGCACCGCAGGAAGTGAAAAGAACGGTCAGGCCGCAAGGAATGAACACAGTGGTCCTGACAGCACCTACAACCAGGAGCGTTAGTGTGAGCCCGATGAGCCAGGCGGCACAGAACCTGAACTGGTTGATCACCAACTTCGTGGACAACACCCCCGGGGTGTCCCACACCGTGGTGGTCTCCGCCGACGGACTCCTTCTGGCGATGTCCGAAGGCTTCCCCCGTGACCGCGCCGACCAGCTCGCGGCCGTCGCCTCCGGTCTGACGTCGCTGACCGCCGGCGCCTCGCGCATCTTCGAGGGCGGCAGCGTGAACCAGACGGTTGTGGAGATGGAGCGGGGATTCCTGTTCATCATGTCCATCTCCGACGGTTCGTCACTCGCGGTTCTCGCCCATCCGGAGGCGGACATCGGTCTCATTGGGTACGAGATGGCCCTTCTGGTGGACCGCGCGGGCACGGTCCTCACCCCGGATCTCCGTGCGGAACTCCAGGGAAGCCTTCTCAACTGAAAGTCAGACGGTGCGTTCAGCTGTCCCGGGGCCGTAAGGTTTCGGGACGCGGCTTCCACACGGTGGGGCGCCCGGCGCAGTCGGAGGAGGAGAGATAGTGGCAACACCCCCAGGCGGTTCGTCCTCGGGCAACTGGTCGTACGACCCTGCCCAGGGCCACGGCGACGGCTCGGCGAACCCGTACGGATACCCCTCCACCCCGCGCCACCGCCAGCCGTACGCGCCACAGGGCCCCGGCCCTTCGCCGTACGACCAGCCACCGGCACCGCGCATCCAGCCGGTGCAGCCGCAGCGACGTGCTCCTGAGCCGGCGCCCGCAGGGGCGTCGAACAACCCCTTGGTCCGCCCGTACGCCATGACGGGCGGCCGCACCAGGCCGCGGTACCAGCTCGCCATCGAGGCCTTGGTGCACACCACCGCGCAACCGCACCAGATGCAGGGCCAGTTGCCCGAACATCAGCGGATCTGCCATCTGTGCCGCGAGATCAAGTCGGTGGCCGAGATCTCGGCCCTGCTGACGATTCCTCTCGGCGTGGCCAGGATCCTCGTCGCCGACTTGGCGGAGGCGGGCCTGGTCGCCATCCATCAGCCCGGCGGCGACGAGAACGCCGGCGGCCAGCCAGACGTGACACTGCTCGAAAGGGTGCTCAGTGGACTTCGCAAGCTCTAGCGGAGGGCCGGTTTCTCAGAGTCGCTCCACCACCTCCGCGAAGATCGTGGTGGCGGGCGGCTTCGGCGTGGGCAAGACCACGTTCGTCGGCGCCGTCTCGGAGATCAACCCGCTGCGCACGGAGGCCGTCATGACGTCTGCTTCGGCGGGCATCGACGACCTCACCCACACCGGCGACAAGACCACCACCACGGTGGCCATGGACTTCGGCCGCATCACCCTCGACCAGGACCTGATCCTCTACCTGTTCGGCACCCCCGGACAGGACCGCTTCTGGTTCATGTGGGACGACCTGGTCCGCGGCGCCATCGGCGCGATCGTGCTGGTCGACACCCGGCGCCTGGCCGACTGCTTCCCGGCCGTCGACTACTTCGAGAACAGCGGACTGCCGTTCGTCATCGCCCTCAACGGCTTCGACGGCCAGCAGCCCTACAACCCGGACGAGGTCCGCGAGGCGCTTCAGATCGGGCCCGACACCCCGATCATCACCACCGACGCCCGGCACCGCGCGGACGCCAAGTCGGCGCTGATCACACTGGTCGAGCACGCGCTGATGGCCCGTCTGCGGTAGACCGGTGAACCGCGGTCCGGCGCGCACCCGCCGAGATCCGCGCCCGTGACCTTCCGAAGAGCCGCCTCCACCCCTGCTGACGCAATCAGGGACGGAGGCGGCTCTTCCTGCCCCGAGGGATACCCGAGCGGCGAGGCTTGCGGGACGCGGGAGCGGCGGGGCCTCGCCCCGGAAACGGCCACAGGGCCGGAACCCCCTGCGGGGTTCCGGCCCTGTGTGCGCGTGGCTCAGCCGTGCCAGCTGTGCGGCGCGCGGAAGCCGTTCTCGCGCTCCAGGCGGCGCCAGCCGGCCCTCGCACGCCCGCGGTGGGCCGGGGCCGTGTGGGCGGGGCGGGCCGCGGCACGGGCCAGCAGGAGGGCCGTGATCGCGGCCACCTCCTCGGGCTCGGCGTAACCCTTCTCGACGCGGATGTCAGGCATGTCCATGGGTTTCAGTCTCCGTGGCTGAGGGGCCCGCGGGATCGCCGCGGAGCGTCCGCTTCGTTACTGCGGGGGGTTGCCGTGCTTGCGCGACGGCAGGTCGGCGTGCTTGGTGTGCAGCATCGCCAGGGACTTGATGAGCACCTCGCGGGTGTCGGCCGGGTCGATGACGTCGTCCACCAGGCCGCGCTCGGCGGCGTAGTAGGGGTGCATCAGCTCGGCCTTGTACTCCTTGACCATGCGGGCCCGGGTGGCCTCGGGGTCGGCGGCGTCGGCGATCTGACGGCGGAAGATGACGTTGGCCGCGCCCTCGGCGCCCATCACGGCGATCTCGTTGGTCGGCCAGGCGTAGGTGAGGTCGGCCCCGATCGACTGGGAGTCCATGACGATGTAGGCACCTCCGTACGCCTTGCGCAGGATCAGTGAGATCCGCGGCACGGTGGCGTTGCAGTAGGCGTAGAGCAGCTTGGCGCCGTGCCGGATGATCCCGCCGTGCTCCTGGTCGACACCGGGGAGGAACCCGGGGACGTCCAGGAAGGTGACGATCGGGATATTGAAAGCGTCACACATCTGCACGAAACGCGCAGCTTTTTCGCTGGCCTCGATGTCCAGGACGCCCGCCAGCACCTGCGGCTGGTTGGCGATGATGCCGACGACCTGGCCGTCCAGGCGACCCAGCGCGCAGATGATGTTCCGCGCCCAGCGCTCGTGGACCTCCAGGTACTCGCCGTCGTCGACGATCTCCTCGATCACCTTGGCCATGTCGTACGGCCGGTTGCCGTCGGCCGGGACCAGGTCCAGCAGCACGTCCGAGCGGCGGTCGACGGGGTCGGCGCTCTCCACCCGGGGCGGGTTCTCGCGGTTGTTCTGCGGCAGCAGCGACAGGAGGTACCGCACCTCGGCGATGCAGGTCTCCTCGTCGTCGTAGGCGAAGTGGCACACACCGCTGGTCTCGGCGTGCACGTCGGCGCCGCCGAGGCCGTTCTGCGTGATCTCCTCGCCGGTGACCGCCTTGACCACGTCAGGGCCGGTGATGAACATCTGCGAGGTCTCGCGGACCATGAACACGAAGTCCGTGAGCGCCGGGCTGTACGCCGCGCCGCCCGCGCAGGGGCCGAGCATCACGCTGATCTGCGGGATGACGCCGGAGGCCTTGGTGTTGCGCTGGAAGATGCCGCCGTATCCGGCGAGGGCGCTGACCCCCTCCTGGATGCGGGCGCCGGCGCCGTCGTTGAGGGAGACCAGCGGAGCCCCGGCCGCGATGGCCATGTCCATGATCTTGTGGATCTTCGTGGCGTGCGCCTCACCGAGGGCGCCGCCGAAGATGCGGAAGTCGTGGGCGTACACGAAGACGGTACGGCCCTCCACCGTGCCCCAGCCGGTGATCACACCGTCCGTGTACGGCTTCTTCGCCTCCAGGCCGAATCCGGTCGCCCGGTGCCGACGCAGCTGCTCGACCTCCTGGAAGGAGCCCGGGTCCAGGAGCAGTTCGATCCGCTCCCGCGCGGTCAGCTTGCCCTTGGCGTGCTGGGCCGCGGTCGCCTTCTCGCCGGGGCCGGCCACCGCCTGCGCGCGGATCACGTGCAGCTCGGCCACCCGCCCGCGCGCGTCGGCCGGCTCCCCGGCCGGCCCGCCCGTCGGCTCACCCGTCGTCTCTTCCAAAACGGTCATGTAGTGACCATACGAAGGACACCAAGGAAAGCGAGCCGTCGACTCCGTACAGTCTCCGGCCCGTTTTCCTGGTGCCACTGAACAGAACCACGGTGCCATGCAGCCTTTCCGACTGCTCAGAGGCGATCGACGTTGTGGAGGTCACACAAAGCCGGAGCGGGAGAGACCCTCGAATTCGGGTACCGCGCATGCCATCCCCCGGGTGACACACAGACCCGGACAGCGGACCCGCAACACAGTATCCCGGACCACACCGACGACAGATGTTGAAACTTGAACGGAATAGGTCTACGGTCGTCCTCGTTGGAGTGATTGAACGTTCAACTTCCCGGCGCCTCCCTCCGCGCCGGGCGACCATCGTCCCCAAGGAGCACGTCATGGGCATCTTCGGCCGCAAGAACACCACCGAGACCGCCGCCACCGCCACCGTCGCCGCCGTGAACCCGGAGCTCGCCGCGCTGACCGGCGACTACACCATCGACCCGTCCCACTCCACGCTCGGCTTCGTGGCGCGGCACGCCATGGTCACGAACGTCAAGGGCAAGTTCAACGAGTTCACCGGCTCGCTGCACCTGGACGGCTCCGACCCGGCAGCCTCGACGGCCTCCCTCGACATCACGATGGAGAGCATCGACACGGGCTCGGCGGACCGCGACGGGCACCTGAAGAGCTCCGACTTCTTCAGGACCGAGCAGTTCCCGACGATGACCTTCCGCTCCACCGAGGCGGAGGCGCTGGGCGGGGACGACTACCGCATCACCGGTGACCTGACCATCCTCGGCGTCACCAAGCCGCTCACCATCGATCTCGAGTTCAACGGCGCCGCCAAGGACCCCTTCGGCAACGAGCGCGTCGGCTTCGAGGGCAAGGCCGAGATCCTGCGCTCCGAGTGGGGCCTGACCTGGAACGCGGCGCTGGAGACGGGCGGTGTCCTGGTCTCCGACAAGATCAAGCTGAACTTCGACATCTCGGCGATCAAGAACGCCTGACCCACCGGCGACACGGCCCCACCGCCCTGCCCGCCCTCGAACGCGCCCGCCCTCCACTCCCCCGCACCGGGAGGGCGGGCGCTTTGCTGGGGCGGGGTGGGGGTGGGGTGGTTGCTGGGAGGCGGGGCCGAGGGCTCTGAGGGCGGGGCTGAGAGATGGGGCTCGGAGGCGGGGTAACGCGCACGTGGGCTGGTGGCGGCCGGAGGGGAACGGGGGACCCAGGTGGGTTCACCTCCGGGTGAGTTGCGTCCGCATCCGGAGGGAGGGGCTGGGGGTGCCCCTCGGTGGGGTACGTGCGCATCCGGAGGAGGGGTGGCTGGGTGGGTCGGGCCTTTGGGCCGGCTGCATCCGCAACCGCATCCGGAGAAGGGGATCGATGGGCCGGGCCTTCGGACAGGTCGGTGCAGGCTCAGGGGGAGTGCGCGCGGTCAGGGATTGGGGCACGCCGCCCCCGCCCCCCCCCCACAGCGAAGGAGGCCACAACCGCGACCGCGTCCACCCCACCCCGCCGGCCGGCCGCAAGCCCCCAAGCACACCGCACCCGCATACACCCGCACCTCACCAGATCCCCGGACAGAACACCCATCCGAGCCCGCCCCACACCTGTCTCCGAACAACGAGTCCGGGAACTGTTATTCGGTACGCCTTCGGCGGTCTCCCAGGCATCGGACATCATCGACCGACGTCGAGGGACAGGGAAGTTCTCGTATGAGCGCACAGCACACGGTGGACCTGGTGGCACTGGTGACCGCTGCCCGCGAGGGCGATCCGGCGGCTCAGGATGCCTTGGTCGGCGCGCACCTCCCGCTGGTCTACAACATCGTGGGCCGGGCGCTGAACGGCTCGGTGGACGTCGACGACGTGGTGCAGGACACCATGCTGCGGGCCCTGGACGGGCTGGCCGGTCTGCGCGCTCCGGAGAGCTTCCGCTCCTGGCTGGTGGCGATCGCGATGAACCGGGTCCGGGCGCACTGGCGGGACCGTCGACCCGCTCCGGGTGGCGTGGAGGAGGCCGCCGAGGTCGCGGACCCGGGGGCGGACTTCGTGGATCTGACCATGCTGCGGTTGCAGCTGTCCGGGCAGCGCCAGGAGACGGCGCGTGCGACGCGCTGGCTGGAGGAGGACGACCGGGCTCTGCTGTCGCTGTGGTGGCTCGAGTGCACCGGCGAGCTGACCCGGTCGGAGGTCGCCCAGGCGCTGAAGCTGCCACCGCAGCACACCGCGGTACGGGTGCAGCGGATGAAGGCGCAGTTGGAGGCGGCCCGCGTGGTCGTCCGGGCGCTCGACGCGCGGCCGGGTTGCGCGGAGCTGGAGGACGCGCTGGCGGGGTGGGACGGCCGGCCCTCCGCGCTGTGGCGCAAACGAATAGCCCGGCATGCCCGTGAGTGCGTGCGCTGCGCGGGGCTGTGGAGCGGGCTGATGCCGGCCGAGGGCTTGCTGGCCGGTCTCGCGCTGGTCCCGGTGCCGGTCGGGCTGCTGCCGCGCATCCGTCCCGGCTTCGACGGCGCGTCGGCCGGATCCTCCTCCGCGTACGGCTCGGCCGGCGGGTCCGGCTCGGCCGACGGGTCCGGCTCGGCGGCGCGGCACCGCTCCGCCGACGGCGGCACCGGTGACCGGGCGGGTGGGCGGGCAGCCGCCCGGCGGCGTCGGCGCGTCCGGCGGCGGGTGGCCGCCGCCGCGGTCGTGGCCGGCTGCGTGGCCGGCACGGGCGTCTGGTACTTCGGCGGCGGTCCGGGGGCCGGGCCGGACGACGGCGGCGCCGCGGCCCAGGCCTCCGCCGCTCCGGTCACGGACCTCGCCGCGCCCGCCACCCGTCCCAGCGGCTCTCCGTCGGCGTCCCAGTCGGCGTCCGCCTCCCGCTCGGCGTCCCCCTCTCCCTCCGCCTCCCCGTCGAAGAGCCCGAGCGCTTCCCAGAGCCCCGGCCCGGCCAGGAGTACGCCCGCGCCCGTGAAGAAGGAGCAGCCCCGGCCGACGCGGTCCACCTCCAGCGCACCCGTGGCGCCGCCCGCTCCGGCGGGCGCCGTGGCGCAGGTCGTCGCGCTGGTCAACTCGGAGCGGGCGAAGGCGGGTTGTGGCCCGCTCACCGAGGACCGGAAGCTGGACGCCGCGGCGCAGGGCCACTCCGACGACATGGCCGCCCGCGGCTTCTTCGAGCACACCAGTCCGGACGGCGTGGACCCCGGGGCGCGCATCACCGCCGCGGGCTACCGCTGGTCGACGTACGGCGAGAACATAGCCAGGGGCCAGCAGACCCCGGAATCGGTGATGAACTCCTGGATGAACAGCCCCGGCCACCGTGCCAACATCCTCAACTGCTCCTTCAAGAACATCGGCGTGGGGGTCCACAAGGGCTCGGGCGGGCCGTGGTGGACGCAGGACTTCGGCGCCAGGATGTGACCGGTCGCGCGGAAGGCGGCCCGGGAGCGGCCCCGGCGTCCGGCCGTAGCCGCTCCGCCGCGGCGGCCCGGCCCCGGTGCGCGCCGCGGGTAGGGGTGCCGGCGCACGGAGGAGGGCTGACGGCGGGCGTCGGAGGGGGCCGGGGCCGGGCGCTCAGAATCCGCCCCCGAAGTCCCCGCCTCCGCCGCCGCCGTCGAAGTCCCCGCCGCCTCCGAAGCCGCCGCCGAAGTCTCCCGGGTCGAAGTCGGCGCCCGACACGTCGCCGCCGTCGTAGCCTCCTTGGTCGCCGTAGCCGTCGTACCCGCCGAAGTCGCCGTAGCCCGTGCCGTAGTAGGCGCCGTAGGCCGGGGTGGCCATCATGCTGCCGAGGAGGGTGCCGACCAGGAGGCCGGGGAGGATGCCGCCGCCGAAGTAACCGCCTGCCCAGGGGCCGTAGGCGGGGCCCGCGTCCCAGTAGGGGCGGCGGCCCCAGTCGGTGTCGACCTCGCGGACGTGCGGGTCGCGGCCGTCGGCCAGCCGGACCCGGTCGGCGGCGCAGACCGGGACCTGGCGCGGCGCACCGCCCACGGGCGTCCAGGTGGCGTCGGCGACCGAGGGGCCGTGGCGCGGGTCGAAGAAGCAGGGTGGCCGGCGTTCGGGCAGGGGGCGGCCCTCGCGGCGCGCGGCGAGCTGGGCGAGGGAGAAGCGGCCGTCCTGAAGGGCCTCGGTGACGGCCCGGACGTCCTCGGGCCGGCGGGCCTCCGCCATGGACTGTTTCGCCTGGTCGTAGGCGTCCAGCGCGCGTTCGTAGTCCGCGCGTGCGGCGTCGTCGGCGCCGGCCTCCGCCGGGTGGAAGTCGAGGCGGTCCAGTTCCTCGCCGAAGGCGGTGATGTCCTCGTCGACGACGACCCGCAGCTTCTCCAGCGCGGCGCGCTGCTCCGCCGCCTTGCGGCCGTGGTTGCGCCGGACCAGGGCGTAGGCGGCCACGCCGCCCACCACCAGGACGGCGCCCGCGGTGATCAGCGCGGTGCTCGAGACCCCGCCGCGGTGGCCGGAGGCGCCCCAGGTGGCGGGGGCCGAGCCGCCCATGTTGGCGAGGGCCCGGTCGGTGAAGTCCGTGAGCTGGGCCCTGGTGTCCTCGCCCTGGACGCTGGTGACGAGGTTCCGCACGGCGGTGCGCGGCAGTACCGCGGAGTCGGCGCGGGCGTCGAAGCGGCCGCCCAGGCGGACGGCGTAGGCACCGGTGATGCCGGTCGCGGTGCGCAGGTCGGTGAAGAGGTTCCGGGTCGGGTAGCCGGCCGGCAGCACGGCCACGAAGAGGGGTTTGTCCGCGTCCTTGATCTTGCGGGCCAGCGCGTCCGCGTCGGCGGAGGACAGCTGGGCGGAGGCGGCCGGGTCGACGTAGACGGGGTTCCTGCGCAGCGCCTGGGCGACCGCCGAGACGCTGGTGTCCGCGGTGGCCGGCGGGGCGCCGGTGGTCAGGACGGCCATGACGGCCACCGCGAGCGCGACCAGCAGTTGGACGGGGGTTCGGGCTCGGGGCGGGACGACGGCCTTCATATATCGAAATTACCCGAAAGGGTGTGAATCGGTCATTCATGTCGACGGGAGGGGACCCGCGGGTTGTCCCGCGGGTCCCCTCCCCCGGCCCCGGGTCGCCGGTTCGGACCACCGGCTCAGAGGCCGTCCGCTCCGGTCACCCGGTCAGGCCGCCCGGTACGCCGCCGTCAGCCGTTCCACCGCCGCGCCGTACCGGCCGGTCAGCAGCAGGTGGTCGGCGTCGGCGAAGGGCTTGGCCACCGCCGCGCTCATGCCGCTCGCCGCCGCCTTCTCCTGGACGATCAGGCGGGCCCTGGTGACCAGGGAGCGGCCCGCTCCCTGGGCGTGCGCCCGCTCGGCGACGGTGGCCGCCGCGCCCAGGGCCTTCAGGGTGGCCGCGCCGCCCGCCGGCACCTTCGTCAGCGTGGTCAGGCCCCAGCCGTACGGGAACTGCGGGTCGTACGACGCGTCACCCACGTTGACCGGCAGCTGCGCCTCGGACCTGGGCCAGGTCACGGGGAGCTGTCCGGTGAAGGGGCGCTTGCCGTAGAGCACGTCGGCGACGCCGTCGCCCTCGGTGCCCGGCAGCCAGGAGGCGACCAGGGCGTCGATGTCCCCCAGCCGGTCGCCGATCAGCTGCGGGCGTCCGGAGACGACCAGCACCGCGCACCTCATCGCCGCGCACACCTTGTCCACGGCGGCCCGGTCGGCGGCCGAGAGCTGGAGGTCGTGGCCGTTGCCCACGTCGCCGACGCCCTCGGCGTACGGGGTCTCGCCGACGACGACCACGCCGACGTCGTAGCCGGTCAGCGGCGCCGAGGCGTCCTTCGAGTAGGTGAGGTCCGCGCCGGCGTTCCGCATGCCCTGGAGGATGGTCGTGCCCTGGGTGTGGGTGCCGGAGGCGCCCTGCCAGGTGATGGTCCAGCCGCCGGTCTGGTTGCCGAGGTCGTCGGCGTTGGATCCGGCGACGTAGACCTTCTGGTCCTTGCGGAGCGGGAGCACGCCGCCGGCGTTCTTCAGCAGCACCTGGGACTCGGCGGCGGCCCGGCGGGCGACGTCCCGGTGCGCGGCGGAGCCGATCCTGGAGGCGCCGGCGGTGTCGGTGTAGGGATGCTCGAAGAGGCCCAGCCGGAACTTCTGGGTCAGGATGCGCGAGACCGCGTCGTCGATCCGCCGCTCGCCGATCCGGCCGGCCTTCACCTCCTCGGCCAGCGTGGTGCTGAACTCCTTGTAGGTGTACGGCACCATCATCATGTCGAGGCCCGCGTTCACCGAGGCGCGGACGTGGGAGGCGTAGTCGCCGGGGAGCTGGTCGATGGCGTTCCAGTCGCTGATGACGAAGCCGTCGAAGCCCATCCGGCCCTTGAGCACCCCGTTGATCATGTCGGCGCGGGCGTGCATCTTCACCGGGCCCTGGCCGTCGCCGAGGACGTCGAGGGAGGAGTACGACGGCATGACCGAGCCGATGCCCCGGTCCACGGCCGTGCGGAACGGCGCCAGGTGGACCGCCTCGAGCTGCTGCCGGGTGACCTTGGTGACGCCCTGGTCGACGGTGTACGTGCCGGTGGTCGAGGAGCCGTACCCGGTGCCGCCGTCGCCGACGAAGTGCTTGGCGGTGGCCAGCACCTTGTCGCCGCGGCTCAGGTCGCGTCCGTCCGGGCGGCCCTGGAGGCCCTGGACGACGGTCTCCATGGACTCCACGAGCGCCGGGTCCTCGCCGAAGGACTCGTAGGAGCGGCCCCAGCGTTCGTCGCGCGAGACGCACAGGCAGGGCGCGAAGTCCCACTGGACTCCGGTGGCGCGCACCTCGCTCGCGGTCACCGCGCCGGTCTCCTCGGCCAGCGCGGGGTCACGGGTGGCTCCGATGCCGATGTTGTGCGGCACGATCGTGGCGCCGGCCAGGTTGTTGTGGCCGTGCACCGCGTCGACGCCGTAGACCAGCGGGATCTGGAAGCGGGTCGCCCGGGAGCGGAGCTGGAAGGCGTCGATCATCCGCGCCCAGGCCTCGGGGGTGTTGGGGGTGGGCGTCGAGCCGCCGCCGGACAGCAGCGAGCCGAGGGCGTAGTCGGCGATGTCGCCCGGGGCGCTCATCGCGCCGCGCTCGGCCTGGGTCATCTGGCCGGCCTTCTCCGCCAGGGACATCCGCGAGACGAGGTCGGCGACCCGCTTCCTCACCGGCAGCTTCGGGTCCAGGTACGGCAGTCCGTGGGCGTCGACGACGACCTGCGGGGTCTCGGCCGGGGCCTTGGCGCCGGTGACGGTGAGCCGGAGCGGGATCGTCTCGGCGGGTTCGGCCGACCTGTCCCCGGTGGTCGGGACCTCGATCGTGCGCGAGGTCCCGGAGGCGGTGCCGGCCGGGAAGGTGAGGGTGCCGGAGACGGGGGTGTAGTCCCGGCCCGGGTCGGCGGTGCCGCCGGCGGTCGCGTAGGCGACGGTGACCGGTTCGTCGATCGGGGCGGAGCCGGTGGTGGCGACGGTGACGTGCACGGTGGCCGTGCCGCCCTCCTTCACCGGGTACACGGCCGCGTCCGTGGTGACGGAGGCGCGCAGTGACTGGTCGGCCCTGCCGTACAGTTCCACGCCGTCCATGGCGAACCGGCCCTTGACGCCGGTGGGGAGGGTGAGGGCGTACCCCCACATGCCGGTGAGGCCGAGGACGTGGTCGATGCCGCCGACGGGCTGGTAGTCCGTGCGATAGGTGAAGTCGGCGAAGGGGAGCTCGATCTGTTTCCAGCCGGTGAAGTCGTCGGTGAAGGAGGTCGTCCACAGTTCGGACGCCTCGCCGTTCGCGCCGCCGTCCTTGATCTCGAAGGGGATCTTCCTGCCGTCGTCCTGGCCGTCCCACCAGAAGCGGATGCCCTTGTGGGCGGACCAGTCGTGGGCGGGCCGGTCGGCGGCGAAGTCGTGGGTGAAGCCGCCGTAGCCGCTGATGTCGTAGGTGCCGGACAGCACCTTTGCGCCCTCGGGGGCGTCGGAGCGGGCGGCGAGCCGGAGGGCGGGCGGGTCGTCGCTGTCGCCGCCCCAGGTGAAGATGCCCTCGGCCGGCTGGCTCGCGAAGGGCACCTCGCCCTCGAAGCGGTCGACGGGTACGGGGGCGGGGTCAGCCGCGCCGTTCTGGGCCGCCTGTGCCGAGGCGAGCGGGATCAGCGCGGTGAGCAGGGCGGCGGAGGCGAGCAGGGCGGTTCTTCGCATGCACGGACCTTCCCTCGACTCTGGGACTTCCCGGGGCTCGAGATTCACTCATGGCTTAGATCAGGCCGTGAGTTAACTGCCCGCCCAGCCGTTCCGTCAAGACTTCACGTCAGGACTGGTACGCGCTCGACGCCTGGCCCGTTCCGAGGCGTCGTCGCTTCGGCTTGTGAACGCGCGACCTCTTGACGGGGCGTCGGAGCCGTCATTTACTCACGGCTCGCACGCCCCCTCCCCCACTCCCGAAAGGGCGGCGCACGATGAGAAGACCCCTGCGCCCGGTCCGGCTGCTGCTCGCCGGACTGCTCGCCACCGCCGGGCTGACGGCCCTGGCCGCACCCTCCGCGCACGCGGCCGGCGAGCCGGTCACGGCCTGGCTGACCACGACCGACGACAGCGGCGGACGGCATGTGGTGCGCGGCCTGGAGCCGCAGACCCCGTTCGCCTTCCAGTCCGGCTCCGGTGGCGCCGGCGAGAACATCACCGTCGACGAGAACACCCGCTACCAGACCTTCACCGGCGGCGGCGCGTCGTTCACCGACACCGCGGCCTGGCTGATGAACAGCGGCGGCGCGCTGTCCGCGACGACCCGGGACGCCACGATGCGGAGGCTGTTCTCGCCGACGGACGGCATCGGCCTGTCGTTCCTGCGCAACCCGATGGGCGCCTCGGACCTGGCACGCTTCGGGTACACCTACGACGACGTGCCGGCCGGGCAGAGCGATCCCTCGCTGGCGAGGTTCTCCATCGCGCACGACCTGGCGGACGTGGTGCCGCTGACCCGGCAGGCGCTCCGGCTGAACCCGTCGCTGACCGTGATGGCCTCGCCGTGGACCGCGCCCGCCTGGATGAAGGACAGCGGGCAGCTCAACGGGGGCTGGCTGAAGGCGGAGGACTACGGGGCCTACGCCTCCTACTTCGTGAAGTACCTCCAGGCGTACAAGGACCAGGGCGTCGACGTCTCCTACGTGACCGCGCAGAACGAGCCGACCTGCTGCTCGGGGTACCCGTCGATGAGCTGGAACGCCTCGGGGCTGGCCTACTTCACCAAGAACGAGCTGCTGCCCAGGCTCCAGGCGGCCGGCCTGACGACGAAGGTCCTCGCCCACGACTGGAACTGGGACACCTACGACTCCTACGCCGCCCAGACGGTCGACGACGCGGCGGTGCGCTCGCATCCGAACTTCGGCGGGATCGCCTGGCACGGCTACGGCGGCGACGTGGGCGAGCAGAGCACCCTGCACAACCGCTATCCGCAGCTGGACGCCTTCGGCACCGAGCACTCCGGCGGCACGTGGATCGCGAACCAGCAGCGCGAGGACATGAACAACATCGTCGACTACACGCGCGACTGGGCCAAGTCGGTGACCAAGTGGTCGCTGGCGGTGAACCAGAACGGAGGACCCCACAACGGCGGCTGCGGGACCTGCACCGGACTGATCACCGTGCACTCCGGGGACGCGCGGTCCGGGCAGGTGGACTACACCGTCGAGTACTACGACATGGGGCACCTGACGAAGTTCGTCCGGCCGGGCGCGCAGCGCATCGCCTCGACCGCCTCCACGTCCGTGCCGAACGTGGCGTGGCGCAACCCCGACGGCGGCAAGGCGCTGATCGCCTACAACGACTCGGCCGACGCCAGGACGGTGACCATCGGCTGGGGTTCCGAGCACGCCACCTACTCGCTGCCGGGCAGGACGTCGGCCACCTTCACCTGGGCCGGCACCCAGTCCGGCGGTGGGAGCCGGACGGGGGCGTTCACCGGGCTCGCGGGCAAGTGCCTCGACGTGGCCGGGGGTTCGACGGCGAACGGGACCGCGGTGCAGCTGTACGGCTGCAACGGGACCGCGGCCCAGCAGTGGACCGTGCGGGCGGACGGCTCCGTCACGGCCCTCGGCAAGTGCCTGGACGTGACGTCGGGCTCGACGGCCGACGGGGCGAAGGTGCAGTTGTACGACTGCAACGGCACCGGCGCCCAGCAGTGGTCGTACGACGCCGCCACCGGTGACGTGGTCGATCTCGCCGCGGGCAAGTGCCTGGACGTGACCGACAACTCCCCGGCCGACGGCGCCCGGGCGCAGATCTGGTCGTGCACGGGGGCGGCGAACCAGAAGTGGCAGCTGAGGTGACGTATCGTCAGGCGGAGTCCTCCTGAGCGGGAGGTCGACGTGTCCGTCCCGACCTGGAGTCCGGCATGACCACACCGCGGGACCTGTTGATCGTCAGCCTGGACGTCCCTGGCACCCGTCCCGTCGAGCAGGGAGACCTGTCGCTGGCCCTCGCGGGGGCCGAACTGGTCGACCTGCTCGCCGCCGAGCACGCCGCCCTGGACGACGACCGCGTCGTGCCGGGTCCGCGGCCGGCCACGGGCGACCGGCTGCTGGACGAGGCGGCGGCGGCACTGGTCCGCGAGAGGCCGTACGAGAAGGTCGAGGACTGGCTCTGGCGCCGCGGACGCGGCCTCGCCGCGGCGTATGTCGTGGTGCTCCGGGAGGAGGGGCAGTTGACCGGGCGGCGCCACCGCCTGCTGTCCCTGGGAGCCGGCCGGCCGGTTCCGGTCGACTCCTCGGCGCGGCGCGCGGCGGCCGACCGCTGGGCGTTCCACGAGCCGGTCCTGGTGGCCCTGGCCGCCGCCGTGGGCATCGAGCCCGGGCACGCCGGGGAGGTCGCCGTCCCCGACGACGAGGCCGTGGTGACCGTGCTCGCCGCCGTCAACGACGCGGTGACGGAGCTGGAGGCGGTACGGCAGCGGCGGCGTATCGAGGACGCGGCCTTCGACAACGTCTGGCGGGCGCCCTGAGCGGGTTCCCCCGCCCGGTCGCCGGGTAGGCCGGTCACCGGGCCGGGGCCGGCCGGGCGGCTGCCGGGCCGGCCCGGCACGTCGCCCTCGGGTCCGGTGACCGGGGTCCACGCCCCCGCTGCGCCGCGCCGCGTACGGACGGGCGGTGGGCCCGCCCGCCCGTCCTGATCACGCCGCCGGTTCGACCCCCGCGCGCATCAGGCCGTAGGTGTACGCGTCCTCCAGAGCCTGCCAGGAGGCCGCGATCACGTTCTCGGCGACGCCGAGCGTGGCCCACTCGCCGCTGCCGTCGGAGGTGGAGATCAGGACGCGGGTGATCGAGGAGGTGCCGTGCTTGCCCTCCAGGATGCGGACCTTGTAGTCGACCAGCTCGATGGCGGCCAGCTGGGGGTAGATCTTCTCCAGGGCCACGCGCAGGGCGCGGTCGAGGGCGTTGACCGGGCCGTTGCCCTCGGCGGTGGCGACGATGCGCTCACTCTTGGCCCACAGCTTGACCGTGGCCTCGTTGGCGTGGGTGCCGTCGGGCCGGTCCTCGACGATGGCCCGCCAGGACTCCACGTCGAAGTACTTCAACGGCCTGCCCTCGGCCTCGGCGCGCAGCAGCAACTCGAAGGAGGCGTCGGCCGCCTCGTAGGTGTAGCCCTTGAGCTCACGCTCCTTCACCCGCTCGACGACCCGGCCGACCAGCTCCCGGTCGCCGCCGAGGTCGATGCCGAGTTCCTTGCCCTTGAGCTCGATCGAGGCGCGGCCGGCCATGTCGGAGACCAGCATGCGCATGGTGTTGCCGACCTGCTCGGGGTCGATGTGCTGGTACAGGTCGGGGTCGACCTTGATCGCGGAGGCGTGCAGGCCGGCCTTGTGGGCGAAGGCGGAGACGCCGACGTAGGGCTGGTGCGTGGAGGGCGTGAGGTTGACGACCTCGGCGATCGCGTGGGAGATCCGGGTCATCTCGCGCAGCCGGCCCTCCGGCAGGACCTGCTTGCCGTACTTCAGTTCCAGGGCGGCGACGACCGGGAAGAGGTTGGCGTTGCCGACGCGTTCGCCGTAGCCGTTGGCGGTGCACTGCACGTGGGTGGCGCCGGCGTCGACGGCGGCGAGGGTGTTGGCGACCGCGCAGCCGGTGTCGTCCTGGGCGTGGATGCCGAGGCGGGCGCCGGTGTCGGCGAGGACCGTGGCGACGACCGCCTGGATCTGGGCGGGCAGCATGCCGCCGTTGGTGTCGCAGAGGATCACCACGTCGGCGCCGGCCTCGGCGGCGGTGCGCACGACCGACTTGGCGTACTCGGGGTTGGCGCGGTAGCCGTCGAAGAAGTGCTCGCAGTCGACGAAGACGCGGCGGCCCTGGGCGCGAAGGTGGGAGACGGTGTCGCGGACCATCTCCAGGTTCTCCTCCAGGGTGGTGCGCAGCGCCAGCTCCACGTGCCGGTCGTGGGACTTCGCCACCAGGGTGATCACCTGGGCGCCGGAGTCCAGCAGGGCATTGACCTGGGGGTCGTCCGCCGCCTTGGCGCCGGCCCGCCGGGTGGAGCCGAAGGCGACGAGCTGGGCGTGCCTGAAGTCGATCTCCTGCCGGGCGCGGGCGAAGAACTCGGTGTCCCTGGGGTTCGCGCCGGGCCAGCCGCCCTCGATGAAGCCCACGCCGAAGTCGTCCAGGTGCCGGGCGATGGCCAGCTTGTCGGCGACGGTGAGGTTGATGCCCTCACGCTGGGCGCCGTCGCGCAGGGTGGTGTCGAAGACGTGGAACGAATCGTCCAGCCGGCTGGTTTCGGACATGTCTCAAGGCTCCTGATGTGGGATCTCGGTCGTACCGGAATAACCGGTTCCACCGCCCCCATCCTCCCGCGCGCCTCGTTCCCGGCTTCAGGTGGGCCAGGAAAACGAAAAACCCCTCGCGGGTGCGAGAGGTCTGCGCGCGGGTCGAGGACGACGGTGGCCGCCCGTACCTGGTCGTACGTGACGGTCACTGCGGACCGGCGCGCCTGCTGCCAATAATCATGGCGAACGAGAGCACGGGGGCAGTTTGGCACAGTCCCGCCCCCGCACCCACCGCCGTCTCAGGATGCGGGCGTCAGTTTGGCCCCCTCCGCAGGCTCCATCCGGGTGAGGTCCGCGTCGCGCGTCTCCCGCATGGTGACGTACACCACGAGGGAGACGGCCGCGCAGGCCGCCACGTACCAGAAGAATCCGGACTCGGCGCCGGCGTTCTTGAACCAGAGGGCGACGTACTCCGCCGTGCCGCCGAAGAGGGCGTTGGCGAGGGCGTAGGGCAGGGCCACGCCGAGCGCGCGCACGCCGGTGGGGAACAGTTCGGCCTTCACACAGGCGTTGATCGAGGTGTAGCCGGTGACGACGACCAGGGCCAGCAGGGACAGCCCGAGCGCCGGCCAGAAGCTGCCGGCGTGTTTCAGCAGGGTCATGATCGGCACGGTCAGGAAGGTGCACCCGACCGCGAAGGTGATCAGCAGCGGTCGGCGGCCGATCCGGTCGGAGAGGCTTCCGGCGAGCGGCTGGAGGCAGGCGAAGACGATCAGCGCGGTGAAGGAGACGAGCGTGGCGGTGCGCTTGGGCAGGCCCGCGGAGTTGGACAGGTACTTCGTCAGATAGGTGGTGTACGTGTAGTACGCCACCGTGCCGCCCATGGTCAGCGCCATGACCAGCAGCGCCTCCCGCTTGTGCCGCCACAGCGCGCGCAGCGTGCCGCGCTCCTCGCCGCCGGTCCGGTCGGCCTCGTACACATCGGTCTCCAGCATGCTGCGCCGCAGGTAGAAGACGACGGCGGCGCCGAGCGCCGACGACGAACGGGATGCGCCAGCCGTAACCATGCAGGGCGTCGTCGGACATGGTGCGCTGGAGCAGGATCTGCAGGCCGAGGCCGACGATCTGTCCGGCGGTCATGGACACGTACTGGAAGCTGGAGGCGAAGCCGCGCCGGCGCGGGTCACAGGCCTCGGTGAGGTAGGTGGCGCTGGCCGCGTACTCGCCGCCCACCGACAGCCCCTGCAGCAGCCGGGCCAGGAGCAGGACCAGTGCGCCGCCGTAGCCGGCGACCGAGTACGTGGGGGCGACGGCGATGAGGACGGCGGAGGCGGACATCAGGGTGACGGTCAGGGTGAGCGCCGCCTTGCGGCCCTTGCGGTCGCCGACCCGGCCGAGCAGCCAGCCGCCCACCGGCCGCATGAAGAAGCCGACGGCGAAGATGCCCGCGGTGTTCATCATCTGCGCCGTGGGGTTGCCGTGCGGGAAGAACGCCCCGGCGAAGTAGGTGGCGAAGCTGGCGTAGACGAACCAGTCGTACCACTCCACCATGTTGCCGGCCGAACCGATCCAGATCTTCTTCCAGTGCTCTCGTCCCATGAGCCGTAACTGCCCCGTCAAAGCGGCCGGGACGCGCGGACTGGTCCGTCCGGGACGGTCCGCGCGGTCGCTTCACCGCCCCCGGCCCCGCGCCGGGGAGGTTCCCGTGATGCGAGCGCCCCGGCCGCCGTCGTTCGACGCGCCCCCGCACGGGCCGCCGGGCGGCTGGTCAGGCGTCCGTGAGCAGTGCGTCGGAGATGAACTCCCCGACGTGGGCGAGCACCTGCTCGCGGTCCGTGCCGCGCAGGCCGGTGGCGACGTGGATGGAGAAGCCGTCCAGGAGGGCGCGCAGCCGGGCGGCGAACCGGTCGGCGTCGACCGGCCGGAACTCCCCGCGCGAGACGCCCTCGGCGACCAGCGCGGCGAGGTCGCGGTGCCAGGCGCCCTCGATGGCGGCCTGCCGGTCGCGGGCGTCCTCGCCGGCGTTCAGCGAGCGGTTCCAGACCTCCAGCCACAGCGTCCAGTGCGGGTCGCGGTGGCCGTCGGGGACGTACAGGGCGACATAGGCGTCGAGGCGTTCGCGGGCCGGGGCGGTGCGGGTGAGCAGCCGGCCGCGTTCGGCGCCGAGCCGGCTCTCGCTCCACTCCAGGGTGCGCAGCAGCAGTTCGTCCTTGGAGCCGAAGTAGTACAGCAGATGGCCGCTGCTCATCCCGACCTCGCGGCCGAGCGCCGCCATGGTGAGCTTCTCCAGACCGCGCTCGGCGATCATCTCCATGGCGGCGGCGAGGACCTCCTCGCGCGGCGGCGCGTTCCTGCGCGTCCGTGCCGCATCGGCCATCTGTGACTCTCCCGCGGTTTCAGGCCTTCGGCTGCTGCTGGGTGATGCAGTGGATGCCACCGCCACCGGAGAAGATCGTACGGGCGTCCACGAGGGTCACCGTCCGTTCGGGGAAGAGGCGGCGGAAGATCCCGGCGGCGAGTTCGTCACGCGGGTCGTCGAAGCCGCACAGGACGACGCCGCCGTTGCACAGGTAGTGGTTGATGTACGAGTAGTCGGCCCAGTGCCCGTCGGCCTCCAGGGCGGTCGGCGCGGCGACCTCGACGACCTCCAGGCGCCGGCCCCGTGCGTCGGTGGCCGACCTCAGGATGCCGATGACCTCCTTGGTGACCTCGTGGTCGGGGTGGGCCGGGTCCGGCTGGTGGTGGGCGACGACCACGCCGGGGCGGGCGAAGGCGGCGACGATGTCGACGTGGCCGAGGGTGCCGTAGCCGTAGGGCGGGTAGTCGCCGGTCAGGCCGCGCGGGAGCCAGATCGCCTTGCTGGTGCCGAGGTGGGCGTGGATCTCCGCCTCGACCTCGGCCCGGGACCAGTGCGGGTTGCGTTCCGGGCCGAGCTGGACGGTCTCGGTGAGCAGGACCGTGCCCTCGCCGTCGACGTGGATCGCGCCGCCCTCGTTGACCAGCTTCGAGGCGTACGTCTTCGCGCCCGCGAGGTCGGCGACCTGCGCGGCGATCTTGGAGTCGTGCTCCCAGCGGGCCCAGTCCTGGGCGCCCCAGCCGTTGAAGGTCCAGTCCACGGCGGCCAGTCGGCCCTTGCCGTCGGTCAGGAAGGTGGGGCCGATGTCCCGCATCCAGGCGTCGTCGAGCTCGCGTTCGACGGTGTCGACGCCGTCGCCGAGCAGGGCGCGGGCCTCGGCCGACTGGCCGGGGCCGCACACCACCGTCACCGGTTCGAAGCGGCGGACGGCGCGGGCCACCGACGCCCAGGCGGCGCGGGACGCGGCCAGGTCGTCGGGGGTGTCGAAGGTCGGGTTGGCGCCCGGCCACGCCATCCAGGTGCGCTCGTGCGGCGTCCACTCGGCGGGCATGCGGAAGCCGTCGGCGGCGGGGGTGCTCATGTCGGGGGTCCTCACGGGGCTCACGGTCACAGGAAGTACAGGCGGTTGAGGGAGACGGAGTCGGCGGGCTCGGAACGCAGCGGGTCGCCGTCGAGGGTGACCAGGCCGGTGCGCTGGTCGACGTCGACCGCTCCGGTGCGGGAGTTGAGGCGCAGGTCGGCGGGGCCGATGCCGCGGGTGCCGCGCACGGCGACCCGCCTCCTGCGGGTGGGCATCGTGTCGTTGCCCTGTTCCAGGGCGGCCCGGGCGACGAAGGCGACCGAGATGTCGGCGGGGGTGGCCCCGTGCGCACCGAACTGCGGCCCGAGGACGAGGGGTTCGCAGGTGTCGGTGGCGGCGTTGGGGTCGCCGACCACGCCGTAGGCGGGGAAGCCCGCCTTGAGGACGAGCTGCGGCTTGGCGCCGAAGTACTCCGGGCGCCACAGCACGATGTCGGCCAGCTTGCCGGTCTCGATGGAGCCGACCTCGTGGCTGAGGCCGTGCGCGATGGCCGGGTTGATGGTCAGCTTGGCGATGTAGCGCAGCACGCGGGCGTTGTCGTCGTCCGGTCCGTCCCCGTCCACGGGTCCCAGCTCGGCCTTCATCTTGCCGGCCATGGCGAAGGTGCGGCGCACGGTCTCGCCGGCCCGGCCCATGCCCTGCGCGTCGGAGGAGGTGATGCCGATCGCGCCCAGGTCGTGCAGTACGTCCTCGGCGCCCATGGTGCCGGCGCGGATGCGGTCGCGCGCCATGGCGGCGTCGCCGGGCAGGTCGGTCTTGAGGTCGTGGACGGAGACGATCATGCCGTAGTGCTCGGCGACCGCGTCCCGGCCGAAGGGCAGGGTGGGGTTGGTGGAGGAGCCGATGACGTTCGGGACGCCGGCCATCTTCAGCACGTTGGGGACGTGTCCGCCGCCGCAGCCCTCGATGTGGAAGGCGTGGATGGTGCGGCCCTCCAGGACGCGCAGGGTGTCCTCGACCGACAGGCACTCGTTCAGCCCGTCGCTGTGCAGGGCCACCTGGACGTCGTGCTCCTCGGCGACCCGGAGGGCGGTGTCCAGGGCGCGGGTGTGGGCGCCCATGTCCTCGTGCACCTTGAAGCCGGACGCGCCGCCCTCGGCCAGCGCCTCGATCAGCGGGGCCTCGCAGGAGGACGAGCCCCGGCCGAGGAAGCCGATGTTGACCGGCCAGGCGTCGAAGGCGTTGAAGGCGTGCTTGAGCGCCCACGGCGAGTTGACGCCGACGCCCCAGACCGGCCCGAACTCCTGGCCGATGATCGTGGTCACTCCGGAGGCGAGGGAGGCCTCCATGATGCGCGGCGACAGCAGGTGGACGTGGGTGTCGACGGCGCCGGCGGTGGCGATCAGGCCCTCGCCGGACACTATGGACGTACCGGTGCCGACGACGACGTCCACTCCGTCGAGGGTGTCGGGGTTGCCGGCCCGGCCGATCGAGCAGATCCGGCCCTCCCGGATCCCGATGGACACCTTGCGGACGCCCTGCGCCGCGTCGATCACGACGACGTTGCTGATGACGACGTCACAGGTCTCGCGGACGGCCGCGGCCTTGAGGTGCAGCCCGTCGCGGGCGGTCTTGCCGAAGCCGGCGAGGAACTCGTCCCCGTACTTCTGGGCGTCGGCCTCCACCCGTACGACCAGCCCGGAGTCGCCGAGACGTATCCGGTCGCCGGCGCGGGGGCCGTGGGTGGCCGCGTAGGCGTGGGGGTCGACGTGGATCGACCGGCTCACCTCCCGTCCCTTCGAGCGGCTCATCGGTCGCCTCCTTCCGGTTGTGCCGTCGCTCCGGTCCGTACGGCGGTGGTTCCGAGGTATCCGCAGGCCGCTGCCCGGCGCAGCGCCTCGTCCTTCGCGCCCGGCGCGTCCAGCGGCCCGTCGACGAGGCCGGCGAAGCCGATCGCGACCCGCTCGCCGCCGATCGGCACCAGGCCGACCTCGGCGCTCTCGCCCGGCCCGAACCGGACCGACGACCCGGCGGGCACGGCGAGCCGCATCCCGTAGGCCCGCTCGCGCGGGAAGTCCAGGCGCGGGTTGGCCTCGAAGAAGTGGAAGTGGGAGGTGACGGAGACGGGGACGGTGGCGGTGTTGGTGACCGTGACCCGGACGACGGGCGCCGGCTCGGTGTGCTCCGGTCCGGGCAGCAACGCGCCCGGCGCCCGGTCGCCCAGCCGGCCGCCCGCGATCGGGTCGGAGACGATCGCGAGCCGGGAGCCGTCGTCGAAGACGGCCTCCACATGGACCTCGGTGACCACGTCCGCGACGCCCGGCAGGACGTCGTCCGGGCCCAGCACCGCGCGGGCGCGCTCGATCGCCTCGGCGAGCCGGGCGCCGTCGCGGGCGGCCTCGCACACCGTGTCGGCGATCAGGGCGGTGGCCTCCGGCACATTGAGCCTGAGGCCGCGGGCGCGGCGGGCGCGGGCCAGCTCGGCGGCCCCGAAGAGCAGCAGCCGGTCACGCTCGGTGGGGGTCAGTCTCACGCGGCGGCACCTCCTTGCCTTCTCACTTTAGAACGACACTCTAAAGCCGACATCCATGACAAGGGAAGGTACGAGGCAGGGTGGGCGCAGGTCACATCGAACGTTGCTCAAATTTCGGGTGGTGGTGGCCGGGTGCGGTCGGCGGTGCGGTGCGTCTGCCGCCGCCGGCCGCCGGGAACGCGTCAGGGCCGCCGCGGACGAGGAGTCCGCGGCGGCCCTGACCGCTTCGGCGGGAGGTTCGGGTCCGTCGCCCGGATCATGCCGGACCCAGCGGGTCACGGCACCGCGCCTCGTGCGCGCTCCCGCTCCCCCGGTCCGGCCCGATCCGGCCGGAAGGCACTAGCCGATCCTGTGCATCCAGCCGTGCTCGTCCTTCCTGGCACCGCGCTGGATGCCCAGCAGGGCCTCGCGCAGCCGCAGGGTGACCTCGCCGGGCGTCCCGTCGCCGTGGGTCCAGGCGTCCGACTTGGTCTTGACGTGACCGATCGGGGTGACCACGGCGGCGGTGCCGCAGGCGAAGACCTCGGTGAGCGCGCCGGAGGCGGCGTCCGCCCGCCACTGCTCCAGGGTGATCACGCCCTCCTCGGCGGTGAGGCCGAGGTCGCGGGCGACCTGGAGCAGGGAGTCGCGGGTGATGCCCTCCAGGATCGAGCCGCTCAGCTCCGGGGTGACGATCCGGTCGCCGTAGACGAAGGCGACGTTCATGCTGCCGCTCTCCTCGACCTTGGTGCGAGTCACCGCGTCGAGGTAGACGACCTGGTCGCAGCCGTGCGCGGCGGCCTCGGCCTGCGGCAGCAGGGAGGCCGCGTAGTTGCCGCCGGTCTTGGCGTCACCGGTGCCGCCGGGCACCGCGCGGACGTGGTCCTCGGCGACCCAGATGGTGACCGGCTTCACGCCGCCGGCGAAGTAGGCGCCGGACGGGGAGGCGATCAGCATGAACAGGTACTCGTTGGCCGGGTGCACACCGAGCCCGGTCTCCGAGGCGAACATGAACGGACGCAGGTACAGCGCCTCCTCGCCGCCGTGCGGCGGGACCCAGTCGGCGTCCTGCGCGAGCAGCGCGTCCAGGGCCGCGATGAACAGCTCCTCCGGGAGCTCGGCCATGGCCATGCGGCGGGCGGAGTTGCGGAAGCGGCGGGCGTTCGCCTCCGGGCGGAAGACCGCGACCGAGCCGTCGGGCTGGCGGTACGCCTTGAGCCCCTCGAAGATCTCCTGACCGTAGTGCAGCACGTGGCAGGAGGGGTCGATGGAGATCGGGCCGTACGGGACGAGCTGCGCGTCGTGCCAGCCGCGCCCCTCGGTCCACCTGATCGTCACCATGTTGTCGGTGAAGTGGCGGCCGAACCCGGGACTGGCCAGGATCGCCTCGCGCTCGGCGGTGGACAGCGGGTTGGCGGAGGGCTTGAGCTCGATCGTGGGCGTCGTCATGAGTGAGTGTCCTTCACCGGGTTGTCGTGACGGGCCGCATTCACGCCGGCACGGCCGTTTCCGGCCAGTGTTCGGACGTCCGAGCATTCCCTCATACCGCGGCTCCGCGTTCGATTATCGCGCGGAGCCCGTGGCGGACGGAATCGGGGTGGAGCGGCCCCGGGGTTGATGGTGGCACCCGGCGGCAGACAGAGGAAGGCCGCCGGGCGCGTGTGCGACCCGACGGCTTCCTTGGAGCGGCGCGGCGGGTCAGCCGGCTACTCGTACGCGGAGCGCGTCGCCGATCTCGGAGGTGCTGCGCGCGGGCAGCTCACCGCGTTCCGCCAGGTCGGCGGAGACGGCGTCCTCGATCCGGGTCGCCTCGTCCTCGTAGCCGAGGTGGCGCAGCAGCAGGGCGACGGAGAGCACCGTGGCGCTGGGGTCGGCCTTGCCCTGGCCGGCGATGTCCGGGGCCGAGCCGTGGACGGGCTCGAACATGGACGGGAACTCGCGGCTCGGGTTGATGTTCCCGGAGGCCGCGACGCCGATGCCGCCGGAGACGGCCGCGGCAAGGTCGGTGATGATGTCGCCGAAGAGGTTGTCGGTGACGATGACGTCGAACCGCTCGGGCTGGGTGACCAGGTAGATGGTGGCCGCGTCGACGTGGATGTACTCGGTGGTGACCTCGGGGTACTCCGCGGCCACCTTGGTGAAGATGTTCGTCCACAGGTGACCGGCGAAGGTCAGCACGTTGTTCTTGTGGACCAGCGTGAGCTTCTTGCGCGGACGGGCCTGGGCGCGGGCGAAGGCGTCGCGGACCACGCGCTCGACACCGAAGGCCGTGTTGACGGAGACCTCGGTGGCGACCTCGTGCTCGGTGCCCTTGCGGATGGTGCCGCCGTTGCCGGTGTACGGGCCCTCGGTGCCCTCGCGGACGACGACGAAGTCGATCTGCGGGTCACCCGCGAGCGGGGTGGCCACGCCGGGCAGCAGTTTGCTCGGGCGCAGGTTGACGTGGTGGTCGAAGGCGAAGCGGAGCTTGAGCAGGAAGCCGCGCTCCAGGACGCCGGAGGGCACCGACGGGTCGCCGATCGCGCCGAGCAGGATGGCGTCGTGCGCCTTGAGGGCGTCGAGGTCGGCGTCGGTGAGGGTCTCGCCGGTGGCGTGGTAGCGCCGGGCGCCGAAGTCGTACTCCTTGGTCTCCAGCTTCACATCCTGCGGGAGGACGGCGGACAGGACCTTCAGGCCCTCTGCCACGACTTCCTGGCCGATGCCGTCACCGGGGATCACTGCGAGATCGATGCTGCGAGACATGTCGGCACCCTACTCCTCGTCCCATGAGATGACATGGAACGTCCGTCATGTGGACACTCGGGTACCGGGCGCGGGCTCGCCGCACCGCTCACGGCAGGGCGTCCCGCCCGGCGCCCGGCGTCGCGGGACTTCGGTTCGGACCGGGCCGGTCGGGGCCCGGCGTGATCCGAACGAGGGGCTCCGGGCGTCGGGGGTCAGTGCCCCGTCTCGCCGCCGTTGTCGCGGCGGTCGAGGGCGCGCTGGAGGGCTGCGGCGGCGTTCTTGCGGTCGGACTCGCTCGTGCGGGTGACGTGGCGGACTCGGCGGCGGACGGTCGTCTCGGCCATGGGGGATCGACTCCTTCGAGGAGCACACGGAAGTGCGGAAGCGAGGGGTTTCGAGACGCCGGAGTGGGCGGGGAGCGGCGCCGCAGGGGTGACCTGCACGGGGCGCGGCTCACGACCGCCATTCGCCGGATCTGGCGAGACGTTCGGCTCCTACAAAACTAAGCGAGGACCGCGCGGCTGTCTGCACAATTACTCGGACTTCCTACTATCTGAGACGGCGGGCCCCTCGCACGCGCCTGACCAGCGCGTTCACCGGTCCTACTCAGAGGACGTCGCCGTCGCGCCAGTCGAAGAGCAGTTCGGCGCCGGGGTCGGCCGCGTCGGCGGGCGCGGGCCACAGGTAGGTGGAGCCCTCCTCCTCGCTCAGCCGCACCGCGCCGTCCGGGCCGAGCGCCCGCAGGCGCCCGCCCCACGCCCGCCAGCCCCGGCCCTCGTAGAGCCGGGCGCCGTCCTCGCTCGCGGACAGGGCGCCGAACGCGTAGGCGCCGGCGACGACCTCCTCGACCACGTCCATGATCCGCCCGCCGAGACCGGCCCGCCGTACGTCGCGCCGGACCGCGACACCCTCGACGTAGCCGACCCGCACCCACCGCCCCCGGTGCCGGGCGCGCCGCATGACCACGGCACCGTGTCCGGCGAGCCCGCGCCCGTCGTGGGCGAGCACGTGCAGGCCGCCGAGGGTGTGGTCCCAGTCGTCGTCGGAGAAGTCGCCGTCGAAGGCGTCGTCCAGCAGCGCGCGGACGGCACGGAGTTCGGCGGGGGCGAGCAGGGCGGTGTGGACGGTGCGGATCTCGACGGTCATCCGGACAGTATCCGGGCGCGTCCCCTCGGCCCTTTCCGCGGCGGGCCCGGGACGGGAGCCCCACCGGGACGCCGCGTCGCCCACACGGCTGATCCTCCGCGCGGCAGGCGCCCCCGCCTTCGCGCACAGGGAACGGTGAGGTCATGAACGACACGGCCAAGGCACTTCTCGAGGGCGGCCCGCAGGACCTGCCCCGGCGGATCGTCCCGATCACCACGCCCGGAGACGATGTGAAGATCGAGCTCCGGAACGGCTACGAGCACTTCAGACCCACCTCGCGCCACGCCGACACACCGGAGGGCAGGCTGCCCGTGTACGAGTGGTGGGAGCGCACGGAGATGCCCGGCTAGGTCCGGCCGGAGCTCTGTCGTCGAACGCCCGCGTTCGCGCCCGGCGCGGCGGGCGGGGGTACGACGACAGGGGCCTGCGGCCCGGGCGGGCGGCGCCGGGCCGCGCGCCGTGGGTCGGGACCGGGGCCGGGGGCCGTGGGTCGGGACCGGGGCCGGGGGCCGTGGGTCGGGACCGGGGCCGGGGGCCGTGGGTCGGGACCGGGGCCGGGGGCCGTGGGTCGGGACCGG
>NZ_JBIBUK010000007.1:203556-325391 GCF_043079345.1 Streptomyces sp. NPDC015220
CCGGGGCCGGGGGCCCTGGGCCGGGACCGGGGCCGGGGGCCCTGGGCCGGGACCGGGGCCGCGCGCCGTGGGTCGGGACCGGGGCCGCGCGCCGTGGGTCGGGACCGGGGCCGTCGGGCGGGACGACGCGGACACGGCCCGGCGGGACGTCGGCCGGTGGGAGAGCCACGGCCACCGGATCCCGTCCACCACCGTCGATGTCAGTGGGCGGCCCTACGGTGCCGGTCATGGGATACCACGTGCACCTCATCGCCGTCCGGGAGGACGAGCCGCTCGACGACCCGGCCTGGCTCGACCGGCTCTTCAGCGCCGCCTGGGACGCCGAGGAGCCGTCCCCCGGCAGTATCGAGAGCGTGATCCACAAGGACTTCTTCGACCTTGACCGCCTGGTCCGCGGGTCCGGGGCCCGGGCCCTGGGCCCCGAGGAACCCGCCTCCCTGCTGATATTCGGCGGCCGTCCCGTGTACCGTCGGCCGAACTCCGACGAGCCGCCCTACATCGTCCTGTCCGCCGACGAGGTGCGTGCGGCGGCGCGGTTCGCGGAGTCGACGGACTTCGAGGATCTCTGGGCGGCGGCCGACAGCGGGCTGACGGCGGACCCGCCGGGCTGGGGCGAGGGCGAGGTGCGCGAGATGTTCCGGGACCACTACGCGCGGCTGAGCGACACCTACCGGCGAGCGGCGGCCGAGGGCCGGGCCGTGGTCAAGGACTTCTCCTTCTGAACCGGCGGGCCGGGCACGGCACCGCCCCCGTTCCGGGAGGGGGTCGCGGAACGGGGGCGGGGTGCGGGGCCGCGGGGCGGGGATCAGCCCATGTGCGGGTAGGTGTAGTCGGTCGGCGCGACCAGGGCCTCCTTGATGGCACGGGTCAGGGTCCAGCGCATCAGGTTCTGCGGGGCGCCGGCCTTGTCGTTGGTGCCGGAGGCGCGGCCGCCGCCGAAGGGCTGCTGGCCGACCACGGCGCCGGTCGACTTGTCGTTGATGTAGAAGTTGCCGGCCGCGTAGCGCAGCTTCTCCATGGTGTACGCCGCCGCGGCACGGTCGCCGGCGACGACCGAGCCCGTCAGGGCGTAGTCCGACACCGACTCCATCTGGGTCAGCATCTCGTCGTACCGGTCGTCCTCGTAGACGTGGACCGCGAGGATCGGGCCGAAGTACTCGGTGGTGAAGACCTCGTTCTCCGGGTCGGTGCACTCGATGACGGTCGGACGGACGAACCAGCCGACCGAGTCGTCATAGGAGCCGCCCGCGACGATCGTGCAGGACGGGTCCTGCTGGGCCCGGTCGATCGCGGCCTTGTTCTTCGCGAAGGAACGCTCGTCGATGACCGCGCCGATGAAGTTCGACAGGTCGGTGACGTCGCCCATGGTCAGGCCCTCGATCTCGGCGGCGAACTCCTCCTTGAAGCCCGAGTTCCAGATCGAGGCCGGAACGTAGGCGCGGGAGGTGGCCGAGCACTTCTGGCCCTGGTACTCGAAGGCGCCGCGGGTCAGCGCCGTCTTGAGCACCGCGCGGTCGGCGCTCGGGTGGGCGACCACGAAGTCCTTGCCGCCGGTCTCGCCGACCAGGCGCGGGTAGGAACGGTACTTCTCGATGTTGTTGCCGACCGTCTTCCACAGGTGCTGGAAGGTCTTGGTCGAGCCGGTGAAGTGGATGCCGGCCAGGTCGCGGTGGTTCAGCGCGACCTCGGAGACCTCCAGGCCGTCACCGGTGAGCAGGTTGATGACGCCCTTGGGCAGGCCCGCCTCCTCCAGCAGCCTCATCAGCAGGACGGCGGCGTGCGTCTGGGTGGGGGACGGCTTCCAGATCACCACGTTGCCCATGAGGGCCGGCGCGGTGGGCAGGTTGGCGGCGATCGCCGAGAAGTTGAAGGGCGTGATCGCGTAGACGAAGCCCTCCAGCGGACGGTGGTCGAGGCGGTTCCACACGCCCGGGGAGTTGGCCGGGGGCTGCTCGGCCAGGATCTGGCGGGCGTAGTGGACGTTGAAGCGCCAGAAGTCGACCAGCTCGCAGGGGCTGTCGATCTCCGCCTGCTGGGCGGTCTTGGACTGACCGAGCATGGTGGAGGCGGCGATCGTCTCGCGCCACGGGCCGGCCAGCAGCTCGGCGGCGCGCAGGATGATCGCGGCCCGGTCGTCGAAGGACATCGCGCGCCAGGCCGGGGCCGCGGCGAGCGCCGCGTCGATGGCGTCCTGGGCGTCCGCCTTGGTGGCGTTGCGGTAGGTGCCGAGGACGGCCTTGTGGTTGTGCGGCTGGACGACCTCGAAGGCCTCGCCGCCGCCCAGCCGCTTCTCGCCGCCGATCGTGCAGGGCAGGTCGACCGGGTTCTCGGCCAGCTCCTTGAGCTTGGCCTCCAGCCGGGCGCGCTCGGGCGAGCCGGGGGCGTAGCCGTGCACCGGCTCGTTGACGGGGGTGGGGACCTGGGTCACAGCGTCCATGGGTTCCGTAACTCCTTGACTTGGGCGGTGTGTCGCGGGGTGGTGCGGGCTCAGCCCTTGCCGGCCGTCGGGCGGGCGCCGTGCCTTCCCGGGGTGCGGCCCCGGGACCCCTGGCGGGGGTTTCGGCACGGCACGCCCGGGTCAGCCACGTGTGATCATGCTGCGCGCGAAGAAGCGCAGGTTGGCGGGCTTCTCCGCGAGACGCCGCATGAAGTAGCCGTACCAGTCGGTGCCGTAGGCGGTGTAGACGCGCATGCGGTGGCCCTCGGCGGCCAGCCGCAGGTGCTCGTCGCTGCGGATGCCGTACAGCATCTGGAACTCGTACTCGTCCAGTTTGCGGCCGGCGGTGCGGGCCAGCTCCTGTCCGATCGAGATCAGGCGCGGGTCGTGCGAACCGATCATCGGGTACCCGTCGCCCTCCATGAGGGTACGCAGGATCCGGACGTACGCCTTGTCGATCTCGTGCTTGTTCTGGTGGGCGACCTCGGCGGGCTCCTTGTAGGCACCCTTCACCAGGCGCACCCGGCTGCCGGCGGCGGCGAGGCGGCGCGCGTCGGCCTCGGTGCGGAAGAGGTAGGCCTGGATGACACAGCCGGTCTGCGGGAAGTCCTTCCGCAGCTCCTCGTGGATGGCGAACATCGAGTCGAGGGTGGTGTGGTCCTCCGCGTCCAGGGTGACCGTGGTGCCGATGGCGGCGGCGGCCTCGACGACCGGGCGGACGTTGGCGAGGGCCAGCTCGTGGCCGCCGGGCAGCGCCTGGCCGAACATGGACAGCTTGACGGACATCTCGACCCTCTCACCGAGGTCGAGGTCCTTGATCCGGTCGATCAGTCCGAGGTAGGCGTCGCGGGCCGCGGTGGCCTGCTCGGGGGTGGTGATGTCCTCGCCGACCACGTCCATGGTCAGCTCCAGGCCCTTGCCCGTGAGGTCCTCGATGATCGGGACGATGTCGGTCACGGTCTCGCCGGGGATGAAGCGGTCCACCACCTGCTTGGTCACCGGGGCCGCCGAGATCAGACGTCGCATCCGGTCGCTGCGCGACGCGGCAAGAATCACGGGACCCAGCACGGGGCACCTCCACAACAGTCAGCAAAAGGCCTGATCCCGACCATTCCGGGACGGCACGGAGAACCACTGTGAAAGCTATGGAACCTCCCCGATCCTCGGCCATCGACAGCTGTCACGCATCAGCGGTCGCGATCTCAGACAGATGTATGAAGGTCCTGGGAAAGTGCGGGAGAATGGCCGGGTGACAGCGGCGTACGAAGGTGACTACCAGGAGCTGGTCGACGAGATCTCGGAGCTGCTCGGCGCCCCGGCCACCCTGGAGAACCGGAACTTCGAGCTCATCGCCTTCGGCGCCTACGACAGCGAGGGCGACCTGGACCCCTCCGCCCTGGACCCGGTGCGCACCCGGTCGATCCTCACCCGCCGCTCCACGGCGGCGGTCCGCCGCTGGTTCGAGGGCTTCGGGATCACGCGGGCGACCGGTCCGGTGCGGATCCCGCCGACTCCCGAGGCGGGCGTGTACCGGGGACGGATCTGCCTGCCGGTACGCCATCGGGGTGTCGTCCTCGGCTACGTCTGGCTGCTGGTCGACGATCCGGGACCGTCCGAGCGGCAGTTGGCGGCGGCCATGACGGTGACCGCGCGAATCGGCGCGCTGCTGGCGGACGAGGCGCAGCACGGGGCCGACCTCACCCGCGAGCTGCGGGCGGTGCTGACCGCCGAGCGGGGCTGGCAGCGGGACATGGCGGTGGCGGAGCTGCGTACGGCCCTGGGCGTGCGGGCGGACGGACCGCACACCGTGGTGTGCGTGGCGCCCTGGCCCTCGGCCGACCCGGACGACGCCCCCTCGGTGCGTACGCTGCCGGGGGCGACGGCCCTGTGCACCGTCCCGTGGGGCGCCACCGCGCAGTGTCTGGCGCTGCTGGTCCGGCTGCGGACCCCGGAGACGCTGACGCCGGCGGTGTCGGCGGCGACACGGCTGCTGGAGCGGGCGGACGGCGGCGGACCGGCGGGCGGTGGGCCGGCCGGCGGGAGAGCGGCCGGTGGCGTGGCCGCCGGGCGGACCGGTCTGGCCACCCTGGGCGCGGCCTGGGCGGAGGCGTCGGCGGCGGCCCGGGCGGCCCTGGCGGAACCCCGGCTCGGCCCGGTCGCCGAGTGGGCGCGGATCGGCCCCTACCGGCTGCTGACCTCCCTGCCCCCGGAGGCGGCGCACGACGGCGTGGTCGGCCCGCTGCTCTCCCCCGGCCAGCAGGAACTGTCCCGTACCGCCGAGGTCTACCTCGACTGCGCGGGGCAGGCCGGCCGGACCGCGGCCGAGCTGGGCATCCACCGTCAGACCCTGTACTACCGCCTGTCCCGGGTGGAGCAGCTGACCGGTCTCGACCTGGACGACGGCGAGGACCGGCTGCTGCTGCACATGGCCCTGAAGGCGGCACGGCTCTAGGGCGGGCCCTGGGCGGTTCTAGGACTCCTGCGGCTTCTGGCCGCTCGCCGCCTCGCCGGCCGCCTCGATCACCCGGCGCAGTCCTTCGGTGAGCCGGTCGGCGCCGGTGGCCGAGTCCGGGTCGAAGAGCCACTGCACCATGAGGCCGTTGAGGAGGGTCTGGTAGAAGCGGCCCTCGGTCTCGACGCTCTCCTCGTCGAGGTCGGCCTCCGGGATGCCGGTGAACATGGCGACCAGCCCCGACCGCCCCTCCCGCTGGGCCTCGCCCAGCAGCCGGCGCACCTCCGGGACGCGGTCGCCCTGGAAGATGAGCTCGAAGCTCAGCAGCCAGATCGCCCGGGACTCGGGCAGCGAGCGGATGACGTTCGCCCACACGGCCTCGAAGCGCTCCAGCGACCCGGCGGGGGCCGTCACTTCGCCGCCCGCCCCCCAGCCGGGCGCCATGGTGTCCCCCACGGCCTCGATCAGGGAGACGTACGCCTGTGCCAGCAGGGCGTCCTTGGAGCCGTAGTGGTAGCCGATCGAGGCGAGGTTGGTCCCCGACTCCCTGACGATGTCGCGCGCGGTGGTGCGCAGGAAGCCCTTCTCCAGCAGGCAGCGCTTCGCGCCTTCGAGCAGATCCTCGCGATGTCCCATGGGCCCACCCTACCCGCGATTCATACGGCCGTCCTAGACGCTTGATCTATACTCTTGTTCTAGACGGTTGTTTTAAACAGGTGTATGTTCCCCTGCCATGACGAACCCGACGAGCACCACCCCGACCGGGACCGGCCGCGCCGGCCGCCGTGAATGGACCGCCCTGGGCGTGCTGATGCTGCCGCTGCTGCTGGTCTCGATGGACGTCTCGGTCCTGTACTTCGCCATCCCCGCGATCAGCGCGGACCTGGAGCCGAGCGGCACCCAGCAGCTGTGGATCTTCGACGTCTACGCGTTCGTCCTGGCCGGCCTGCTGATGACGATGGGCTCGCTCGGCGACCGCGTCGGCCGCCGCCGGCTGCTGCTGATCGGTGCGGCCGCCTTCGGGGCCGCCTCCCTGGTGGCCGCGTACGCCGACAGCGCCGAGACCCTGATCGCCGCCCGCGCGGTCCTCGGCATCGGCGGCGCGACCCTGATGCCCTCGACGATGGCGATCGTCCGCACGATGTTCACCGACCCCGCGCAGCGGGCGAAGGCGATCGGCGTCTGGTCCGCGGTGACGACCGGCGGCATCGCGCTGGGCTCCGTGCTGAGCGGTGTCCTGGTGCAGTACTTCTGGTGGGGCTCGGTCTTCCTGGTCAACCTGCCCGCGATGGCGCTGCTGCTGGTGCTCGGCCCGATCCTGCTGCCGGAGTCGAAGGACCCCGCGCCCGGCCGCTTCGACCTGCTGAGCGTGCCGCTGTCGATGGCCGCCGTGCTCCCCGTGGTCTACGGCCTCAAGGAGATTCCGTCCGAGGGCGTGCGCCCCCTCTACGTCGTCTCGATCACCGTCGGCCTGCTCTTCGCGGCGCTCTTCGTCCGCCGTCAGCGCACGGCGGCCGCGCCGATGATCCCGCCGGCCCTGTTCCGCGGCCGGGGCTTCGCCCCCGCGGTGGTGCTCAACCTCGTCTCCTCCTTCGCGATGACGGGCTCGGCCTTCTTCACCACGCAGTACCTCCAGTCGGTGCTCGGCAAGAGTGCGATGGAGGCGGCCCTGTGGGCACTGCTGCCCTCCCTGCCGATCGGCATGGCGGCTCCCCTGGCGACCTCCCTGGTGCACAAGGGCGTCGACCGGGCGTACGTCGTCACGGCGGGCTTCGCGATCGCCGCGGCCGGCTACGTCATGCTGGCCCTGGCCGGCACGGACTCGCTCCGGCTGGTGCTGACCGCGTGCGCGGTGCTGGCCTCCGGGATCGTGATGGTGATGTCCCAGATGACCGACCTGGCGCTGGGCGCGGCCCCGGTCGAGCGGGCGGGCACGGCCTCGTCGCTGCTGGAGACGGGCGCCGAGTTCGGCGGCGCGCTGGGCATGGCGGTGCTCGGCTCGATCGGCACGGCGGTCTACCGCCACGAGATCCCGTCCGGCGCCCCGGCCCCGGCGCACGAGACCCTCGGCGGCGCGCTCGCGGTCGCCGCGCGGCTTCCCGGACGTACCGGTCAGGCCCTGGTGACGGCGGCACGGGAGGCCTTCACCAGCGGGATGCACGGTGCGGCCGTCGCCGCGGCGGCGGTGCTGGTCCTGGCGGCGGCCGCGGCGGCGGCGAGTCTGCGCCGGATCCACGTCCGGCAGAGCCCCCCGGTCGCCCAGACCGCGGAGGCGGTGGAGGCCGCGGAGGCGGTGGCCTGACCGCCTCCCGCACAGTGCGACGCCGGACGGGCTGGTCGACCAGCCCGTCCGGCGTCCTCGGAGGAGTCCGCTCGCGGGGCGAACGGGTTTCCGGGGGCGACGCCCCCGGAAGGAGGTGACCCCGATCGGGGGTCACCCTGGACGAACGACGGCTCAGACCAGGTTCACCGAGCGGGCGGACGTCGCCCCGATCTCGGCGGCGACCTCGGCCAGGACCCCGGCGGGCACCGTGTCGTCGACGGTGAGCACCGCCAGCGCCTCGCCGCCGACCGCCGCGCGGGCGACCTGCATGCCGGCGATGTTGATGCCGGCCTCGCCGATGACCCGGCCGACCGTGCCGACGACGCCGGGACGGTCCTCGTAGCGCAGGACGACCATGTGGTCGGCGAGGGCGAGGTCGACGTCGTACTCCCCGACCGCGACGATCTTCTGGAGGTGCTTCGGGCCCGCCAGGGTGCCGGAGACCGAGATCTCCTCGCCGTCGGCGAGGGTGCCGCGCACGGTGACCACGTTGCGGTGGTCCGAGGACTCGCTGCTCGTGGTCAGGCGGACCTCCACACCGCGCTCCTGGGCGAACAGCGGCGCGTTGACGTAGGAGACCGTCTCGTCGACGACGTCCTCGAAGACGCCCTTGAGCGCGGACAGCTCCAGCACCTTCACGTCGTGCTGGGTGATCTCGCCGTACACCTCGACGTCGAGGCGGACGGCCACCTCGCCGGCGAGCGCGGTGAAGATGCGGCCGAGACGCTCGGCGAGCGGCAGACCCGGCTTGACGTCCTCGGCGATGACGCCGCCCTGGACGTTGACCGCGTCCGGCACCAGCTCACCGGCGAGGGCCAGCCGCACCGACTTGGCGACGGCGATGCCCGCCTTCTCCTGGGCCTCGTCCGTGGAGGCGCCGAGGTGCGGGGTGCAGACGACCTGGTCGAACTCGAACAGCGGGGAGTCCGTGCAGGGCTCCTTGGCGTACACGTCCAGGCCCGCGCCGGCGACGCGGCCCTCCTTGAGCGCCGAGTACAGCGCCTCCTCGTCGACGATGCCGCCGCGCGCGGCGTTGACGATGCGCACGCTCGGCTTGACCTTGCGCAGCGCCTCGTCGCCGATCAGGCCGAGGGTCTCGGGGGTCTTGGGCAGGTGGACGGTGATGAAGTCGGAGACCTCCAGCAGCTCGTCCAGGGTCAGCACCTTGACGCCCATCTGCGCGGCCCGCGCGGGCTGCACGTAGGGGTCGTAGGCGACGACCTTCATGCCGAAGGCGGACATCCGCTGGGCGACCAGGGCGCCGATGCGGCCGAGGCCGACGACGCCGAGGGTCTTCTCGGCCAGCTCCACGCCGGTGTACTTGCTGCGCTTCCACTCGCCGTTCTTCAGCGCCGCGTTGGCCTGCGGAATGTTGCGCGCGGTGGCCAGGAGCAGACCGCAGGCCAGCTCGGCGGCGGTCACGATGTTCGAGGTGGGCGCGTTGACGACCATCACGCCGGCCTTGGTGGCGGCGGAGACGTCGACGTTGTCCAGGCCGACGCCGGCACGGGCGACGACCTTGAGCTTCTTCGCGGCGGCGACGGCCTCGGCGTCGACCTTGGTGGCCGAGCGGATCAGGATCGCGTCCACGTCGGCGATGGCGGGGAGCAGTTCCGCCCGGTCGGCGCCGTTGCAGTGCCGGATCTCGAAGTCCGGACCGAGCGCGTCGACGGTGGCGGGCGACAGCTCTTCAGCGATGAGTACGACTGGTTTCGAGCTCACGTGAGTCCTCACAAGTCCAATGCATGCGGACGGCCGTCCCGACGGCCGCAGGCGGAGGAAGGAGCGGCGCCGGGGAATCGTGGGTGCGTCCCCGCGTCGGTCGGTGCGTGCTCCCGGCGTGCCGGGCGAGGGTCCTCGTAGCGGAGCTACCAGGGCCTCCGGCCGGTGCGGCGGGAGTGCGTGCCGGACGGCGAGGGGGCGTGCCTGCGATTCCTCGGTGTCGCTTGGCCGCGTGGAAGACGCACGACGCTGTGGGCCTGACGCGTTGTTGTGCAGCAGTGTAGTAGCGTTGCGCGCTTTGTATTACTCCGCTGCGGAAGGATCACCCGTCCGTGGCTGGACGGGGTGGACAACGCCGTGGATCCGCTGGGTTTCCGACGTTACTCCGGGTGCCCCGAAGGGGCCGGGGCCATCGGCCCCGGCCCCTTCGGGAGTGAGGCTTACGCCTCCTCGTCCACCCAGCTCATGAGCTTGCGCAGCTCCTTGCCGGTGGTCTCCAGCAGGTGCTCGGAGTCCTGCTTCTTGTACTCGTTGTACTTCTTCAGGCCGCCGTGGTACTCGTCCATCCAGTTCCGGGCGAAGGTGCCGTCCTGGATCTCGGCGAGGACCTTCTTCATCTCGGCCTTGGTGGCGTCGGTGATGATGCGCGGGCCGGTGACGTAGTCGCCCCACTCGGCGGTCTCGGAGATCGACCAGCGCATCTTCTCCAGGCCGCCCTCGTACATGAGGTCGACGATCAGCTTCAGCTCGTGCAGGCACTCGAAGTAGGCGATCTCCGGCTGGTAGCCCGCCTCGACCAGCGTCTCGAAGCCGGCCTTCACCAGGGCGGCGGTGCCACCGCACAGCACGGCCTGCTCGCCGAACAGGTCGGTCTCGGTCTCCTCGGTGAAGGTCGTCTTGATGACGCCGGCGCGGGTGCCGCCGATGCCCTTGGCGTAGGACAGGGCCAGCGCGAAGGCGTCGCCGGAGGCGTCCTGCTCGACCGCGACGATGCACGGGACGCCGCGGCCCTCCTCGTACTGGCGGCGCACCAGGTGACCCGGGCCCTTCGGGGCGACCATGCACACGTCCACACCGGCCGGGGGCTTGATGAAGCCGTAGCGGATGTTCAGGCCGTGGCCGAAGAACAGCGCGTCGCCGTCCTTCAGGTTCGGGGCGATGTGCTCCTCGTAGACCTGGGCCTGGATCGGGTCCGGCACCAGGATCATGATGACGTCGGCCTCGGCGGCGGCCTCCGACGGGCTCACCACGCGCAGGCCCTGCTCCTCGGCCTTGGCCTTGGACTTGGAGCCCTCGTGCAGACCGACACGCACGTCGACACCGGAGTCGCGCAGCGACAGCGCGTGGGCGTGGCCCTGGCTGCCGTAGCCGATGACCGCGACCTTGCGGCCCTGGATGATGGACAGGTCGGCGTCAGCGTCGTAGAACAGCTCGGCCACTTTGGGTTCTCTCCTTGGTGTGCAGGTTGTGCGTCCCACCGTATGCCGGTGGGGGGACGGGAAGTCTGGGGGTCTCGGTATACGGGCGGCGGGTTTCCCCCGGCCGCCCGAATACGCCGCTAAGCCGACCGGTCGAGGGCGCGCAGCGACCGGTCCGTGATCGAACGGGCGCCGCGGCCGATCGCGATCGTGCCGGACTGCACCAGTTCCTTGATGCCGTACTGCTCCAGCATCTTGAGCATGGCGGCCAGCTTGTCGCTGGACCCGGTGGCCTCGATGGTCACGGCCTCCGGGGAGACGTCGACCGTCTTGGCGCGGAAGAGCTGGACGATCTCGACGATCTGGGAGCGCGTCTCGTTGTCGGCGCGCACCTTCACCAGGACGAGTTCGCGCTGGACGGCCTGGGTGGGCTCCAGCTCGACGATCTTGAGCACGTTGACGAGCTTGTTGAGCTGCTTGGTCACCTGCTCCAGCGGGAAGTCCTCGACGCTGACCACGATGGTGATGCGGGAGATGTCGGCGTGCTCGGTGACGCCGACCGCGAGCGAGTCGATGTTGAAGCCGCGGCGGGAGAACAGCGCGGTGATCCGGGCGAGGACGCCGGGGGTGTTCTCGACGAGGACCGAGAGGGTGTGCTTGGACATGGTTATCGCTCAGCTCTCTGTCAGTCGTCTTCGTTGTCGCCGAAGTCGGGGCGGACGTCCCGGGCGGCCATGATCTCGTCGTTGGAAGTGCCGGCGGCGACCATCGGCCACACCATCGCGTCCTCGTGGACGATGAAGTCGATGACGACCGGGCGGTCGTTGATGGAGTTGGCCTCCTCGATGGCCTTGTCCAGGTCGGCCGGGGACTCGCAGCGGATCGCGTAGCAGCCCATGGCCTCCGACAGCTTCACGAAGTCGGGGACGCGGGTGCCCCTCGCCTGCGGGTTGACGTCGTCCGGGCCGGAGTGCAGCACGGTGTTGGAGTAGCGCTGGTTGTAGAACAGGGTCTGCCACTGGCGGACCATCCCGAGGGCGCCGTTGTTGATGACGGCGACCTTGATCGGGATGTTGTTCAGCGCGCAGGTGGTCAGTTCCTGGTTGGTCATCTGGAAGCAGCCGTCGCCGTCGATCGCCCAGACGGTGCGGTCGGGCATGCCGGCCTTGGCCCCCATCGCCGCCGGAACGGCGTAGCCCATGGTTCCCGCGCCGCCGGAGTTCAGCCAGGTGGCGGGCTGCTCGTACTGGACGAAGTGCGCGGCCCACATCTGGTGCTGGCCGACGCCCGCCGCGAAGATCGTGCCCTCGGGCGCGAGCTGTCCGATGCGCTCGATGACCTGCTGCGGGGAGAGCGAGCCGTTGCCGGGCTGGTCGTAGCCGAGCGGGTAGGTCTCGCGCCAGCGGTTGAGGTCGTTCCACCAGGCGGTGTAGTCGCCGCTGCGGCCCTCCGCGTGCTCCTTCTGGACGGCCTGGATCAGGTCGGCGATGACCTCGCGGGCGTCCCCGACGATCGGCACGTCGGCCTCGCGGTTCTTGCCGATCTCGGCCGGGTCGATGTCGGCGTGGACGATCTTGGCGTACGGGGCGAAGCTGTCCAGCTTGCCGGTGACGCGGTCATCGAAGCGGGCGCCGAGGGCGACGATCAGGTCGGCCTTCTGCAGCGCGGTGACGGCGGTGACCGCACCGTGCATGCCCGGCATTCCCACGTGCAGCGGGTGGCTGTCGGGGAACGCGCCGAGCGCCATCAGGGTGGTGGTGACGGGCGCTCCGGTGAGTTCGGCGAGCACCTTCAGCTCGGCGGTGGCCTTGGCCTTGATCACGCCGCCGCCGACGTAGAGGACGGGCCGCTTGGCGGCGGTGATGAGCTTGGCGGCCTCGCGGATCTGCTTGGCGTGCGGCTTGGTGACGGGCCGGTAGCCCGGCAGGTCCATCACCGGGGGCCAGGAGAAGGTGGTCCTCGCCTGGAGGGCGTCCTTGGCGATGTCGACGAGGACGGGACCGGGGCGGCCGGTGGAGGCGATGTGGAACGCCTGCGCGATCACCCGCGGGATGTCCTCGGCCTTGGTGACCAGGAAGTTGTGCTTGGTGACCGGCATGGTGATGCCGACGATGTCCGCTTCCTGGAAGGCGTCCGTGCCGATCGAGGAGGACGCCACCTGGCCGGTGATCGCGACCATCGGGACGGAGTCCATGTGGGCGTCGGCGATCGGGGTGACCAGGTTGGTCGCGCCCGGTCCGGAGGTGGCCATGCAGACGCCCACCTTGCCGGTGGCCTGGGCGTACCCGGTGGCCGCGTGCCCGGCGCCCTGCTCGTGCCGGACCAGGACGTGGCGCACCCGGGTCGAGTCCATCAGCGGGTCGTAGGCGGGCAGGATCGCACCGCCGGGAATGCCGAATACGGTGTCGGCGCCGACCTCCTCGAGAGAGCGGATGAGGGACTGCGCACCCGTGACGTGCTCGGGCGCGGACTGGTGTCCTCCGGATCGGGGCCGCGGCTGCGGATGATGGGCCCCGGTGGCCTGCTCGGTCATCGGCTTCTCTTCTCGATGCTGAGGTTCTTTGCGGGGGGGCGTGCGTGTCGGCTTTCGCCGGGTTCGCACGGTCTACGGCTGCCGCACGGCGGGTGCCAGTGCAACAAAAAACCCCTCGTGCCGTGAGGCAAGCGAGGGGAGCGCGCCGGTGAGGGTCGCTGGGGATTCCGGATCTCCTCCGGTGGGTCCCAGCTCAGCCGACGCGCTGTCCAAGTACGAGAATTCGGGTGCGCATGGCACTGACCCTCCCCCCGGCACGCACCCACTGTCAAGTGGGTGGGACGGGAGTCTCACCATGTGGTCGCAGCGTCGTCCCACCGCCGAAGACGGCGGTCACCCCGGCGGCGTACGGCCCCGCACGGCCACCGGCGAGCACCGGTTCGGCCGGCCCGTGCGGCACCGGGTAGTGACCGGTCGTGAGCGCCCGGCGCAGCCGGTGCTCGTCCAGCGGGCCGGCGAAGGCCATCCCCTGACCGTGGGTGCAGCCCATCGCGCGCAGGGCGACCACCTGCTCGGGCAGGTCCACGCCGTCCGCCACGGACTGGAGCCCCAGGTCGCCCGCGATGCGCAGCAGACCACTTGTGATCTTGTGCAGGCGGGCGGACTCCACGACGCCCTCGACCAGGCCGCGGTCCAGCTTGAGCACGTCGACGGGGAGTCTTCTGAGCGCCGCGATCGCCCCGTGGCCGCTGCCGAAGCCGTCCAGCGCGATCCGGACGCCGAGCCGTCCGAGGGCGGCCAGGCGCCGCTCCAGCTCGTCCAGCGGAACCCGCGGGTCGGTGTCCGACAGCTCGATCGTCAGCGCCCCCGAGGGCAGCCCGTGCCGGGTCAGCAGGGCCTCGACGGTGCCGGGCGGCAGCGCGCGGTCCACCAGCCGGCGGGCGCCCATCCGGACCACCACGGACACGGCCAGGCCGGTGCGGGCGCGCTCGGCGGCCTGTTCGACGGCCTCCTCCAGCGTCCAGCGGCCCAGTTCGGCCGTCCGGTCGCCGTCCTCGGCCTCCCGCAGGAACTCGGCGGGGGTGAACAGCACGCCCTGGGCCGAACGCCAGCGCGCGTGGGCGGCGACCGATGTGATCCGGCCGTCGGCGAGGCAGACCACCGGCTGGTGCAGCAGGGTGAACTCGCCGTCGTGCAGCGCGGACCTGAGCCGGGTGGCCAGCCCCGCCCGGCGGACGACGTCCTGCTGCATCTGCGGTGCGTACAGCTCGACGCGTCCCTTGCCGGCCGCCTTGGCGCGGTACATGGCGAGGTCGGCGTTGCGCAGCAGCTCGCCCGCGCCGAGGCCCGGTTCGGCGAAGGCGACGCCGATGGACGCGGCGACCCGGACATCGTTGCCGTCGATGAGGTAGGGCTGCGACAGCGTCACTCTGAGGCGGTCGGCCAGCTCCAGGATGTGCCCTTCGCGTGCGCTGTGGTCGCGGGTGCCGTCCCCGACGATGAGGGCCGCGAACTCGTCACCGCCGAGCCGGGAGGCGGTGTCCCCGAGCCGGACCGCGGCCTGGAGTCTGTGCGCGGCCTGGACGAGGAGCTGGTCCCCGGCCTGGTGCCCGATGGTGTCGTTGACGCCCTTGAAGCCGTCGAGGTCGATGAAGAGCACGGCGGTGCCGCGGTCGGTGCTGCGGCGGCCGGAGAGCGCCTGCTGCACGCGCTTGGTGAACAGTGCGCGGTTGGGCAGGTCGGTGAGCGGGTCGTGCTCGGCGTTGTGCTGGAGCTGTGCCTGCAGGCGCACTCTCTCGGTGACGTCCCGGCTGTTGAAGATCAGGCCGCCGTGGTGGCGGTTGATGGTCGACTCGACGTTGAGCCAGCCTCCGGCGCCGGACCGGAAGCGGCACTCGATGCGTGTGGTGGGCTCCTCCAGCGGACCGGCGACGAGGAACCGGCGCACCTCGTGCACCACGCACCCCAGGTCCTCCGGGTGGATGAGACTGGCCAGTTCGGTGCCCACCAGTTCCTCGGCGGGCCGCCCGTACACCCCGGCGGCGGCCGGGGACACGTATCTCAGGATGCCGTTGGTCGCGGCGATCATGATGACGTCGCTGGAGCCCTGGACCAGGGAGCGGAAGTGGTTCTCCTTCTGGGCCAGTTCCTGGGTGAGGGTGATGTTGTCGAGCAGCATGATGCCCTGGCGTACGACGAGGGCGAGGACCACCGCGCCGGCGGTGATCAGGACCACGCGGTCGACGCTGTGGCCGTTGAGGACGTTGTAGAGGATCCCCAGCGTGCAGACGGCGGCGGCGAGGTAGGGGGTGAGGGCGGCGAGGGAGCCGGCGATGGGCCGGCCGGCCGGATACCGGTCGTGCTCGCCTCCCGGCGCGGGCGGCCGGGCGTACCCGCCGGGTCCCGCCGTGCGCTGCCCGGGAACGTGCCCGTGCGGCGCGCGGGTGTGCGTGCCGGGCGCGTGGCCGTCGGCCGCGGGTGCGACGGCGGGGGTGGCCTCGTCGGGCGCGCGCGCGTGCCCGTCGCTCCGGTGGTCCGCGTCCTCCCGCGCGGGAGCGTCGTGCGGGTGCCCGTCGGCCGCCGCGGGATCCTCCTCGGGGCGGGCCGCGTCGTGCTGCTCGGCGATCACCCCGACGCACCGGGAGGCGACCCAGGGGGCGTAGGCGAGGAGCAGCGAGCCGGCGAACCAGCCCGCGTCGAGGAGCTGCCCGGAGCGGTAGCTGTTGTGCAGCAGCGGCGAGGTGAACAGGGCGTCGCTCAGCACGGTCAGGGCCAGGCCGCCGATCGCGGTGTTCACGGCTCTGCGGTTGACCCGTGAGCGCCGGAAGTGCAGGGCGAGGACCATGCTGACCAGAGCGATGTCCAGCAGCGGGTAGGCCAGCGAGAGCGCGGTGTACGCGACGCTCGGTCCGTCGAACTTGGCCGCCTGGGCGAGTGCGAGGCTCCAGGAGAGGGTCAGCAGCGAGCCGCCGATCAGCCAGGCGTCCAGGGCCAGGCACACCCAGCCCGCCCTGTTCGCCGGCCGCTTGGCGAGCACCAGGAGACCGACGATCGCGGGCGGTGCGAAGCACAGGAAGAACAGGTCGGCGTAGCTGGGGCTGGGTACGGGCTCGTCGAGGACGACCTCGTACCACCCCCAGACCGCGTTGCCCAGGCACGCCATCGCCGAGGAGAGGGCGAACAGCAGCCAGGCGAGCCGGAAGCGGACGCGGTTGCTGCGCGCGTACAGCACGCACGAGACGGCCGCGGTGCCGGCCGCGGCGCTCAGCCCGAAGTCGCCCATGACCCGCGCCACCTCGCGCGAACCCCAGCCGGTGGCGGAACCGATGGCGTACCCCGCGCAGATCAGCGCCAGGGCGAACTGGGGAGCCAGTCTGCGGGCGCCGCCGACGGTGGTGGTCGGCCGGGTCGGCGGCGCCCCCGGCGAGGACTGGTCGCGCAGCGCTCCGCCGGGCACGGCCACGGCGGGCGGAGGGGGGCTCACCGGTCCCTCCCGGCCCACGCCGTCCGGCCCCGCGGGGCCGGGCACGCCGGGTGCGCGTTCCTTGCGCGGCCGCCGGGCCCGCGGTGCTGCTGCTGACCGCGGGGGTACGGGCCGCGTCCACGCGCTGCCGTGCGCCAGGGTTTGCGGTGGCGGCCCCGCCGCGTCGGATCGTTCGTCCATAGGCCGTGCATCGCCCGTCGCCCCCCTCACAGTCTGGAATGTCCGTCCCCGGCGCCGGAAGTGCCCGGCGCGACCCCTGCCGGGGACGATACACCAGTCTCGTCACTCAGGGACATAGCTTCTCTACGCTCCGTGACGAGTAGCGCATATGCGGGTACGCACCGCGTCCGGATGATCGCGGACGGTACCCGAAGCGGACTACGCGCCTGCCGCGCCCGCGGACCGTTCGTCCGCCGCACCCGCCGTACCCGTCGTGAGGACCACGTTGGCGAGCGGCTCCCGGTTCACGAAGCGGCGCAGCTGGCCCACCAGCAGCCGCTCGGCGCGCGGCCGGAACGCCGAGGTGGGGCCGCCGACGTGCGGGCTGATCAGCACGCCGGGAGCGTGCCACAGGGGGTGCCCGGGAGGCAGCGGCTCGGGGTCGGTGACGTCGAGGGCCGCGGTGATCCGGCCGGTTGCCAGCGCGGCCAGCAGCGCCCCGGTGTCGACGACGGGCCCGCGGGCGACGTTCACCAGCAGCGCGCCGTCCTTCATCCGGGCGAGGAAGTCGGCGTCGACCAGGCCGTGGGTGGCCTCCGTCAAGGGCGTGGAGAGGATGACGACGTCGGCTTCCGGGAGCAGCGAGGGCAGTTCGGTGAGTGGATGCACCGGACCGCGCGCCGATGCGCGTCCGGAGCGCGCCACGCGCGCCACCCGCGCGAGCTCGAAGGGCGTGAGCCGGTCCTCGATGGCGGCGCCGATCGCCCCGTAGCCGACGATGAGGACGCTCCGGTCCGCCAGCGCGGGCCGGAAGCCGCCCCGCCACTCGCCCCGGTCCTGGGCCCGCACGAAGCCTGGGATGCCGCGCAGCGAGGCGAGGACGAGGGCCAGGGCGAGCTCGGCGGTGCTCGCTTCGTGCACCCCGCGCGCGTTGCACAGCCGCACGCCGGCCGGCAGGTGCCTCAGGCCCTGCTCCACGTGGTCGGTCCCCGCGGTCAGCGTCTGCACCACCCGCACCGAGCCCATGCGGGGCATCGGGCGGACGCAGAGCTCGGCGGGCTTCATGTACGGCACCGCGTAGAGAACGCAGTCGGCCGGGTCCCCGGGGTACTCCTGACCGCCGTCGTCACCTCCGTCCCAGAACAGGTAGTTCGGGCCTTCGGGAAGTCCCTCGATCTCCTCCGGCGGGATGGGCAGCCACACGTCAGCAGTCATGCCCAGGAGGCTATGTCAGGGGTGCGCGGAGGCAGAGGTTAGGTTGGGGAACCGCAGGCGAGGGAGGGTTACGGCGAGGTGGAGCGCAGGACGATCGGCGCGGGGGCACTCGCGGCGGGGGCCGTAGGACTTGGGTGCATGCCGATGAGCTGGTCGTACGGCACGTCGCGGCAGCGGGGGGAGGCGTCGCTGCGGGCCGTGCTCCGGGCGCTCGACCTAGGGTCCACGCTCCTGGACACGGCCGACATGTACGGCCCGTTCACCAACGAACTGCTGCTGGGGCGGGCGCTGAAGGAGCGCCGGCCGGACGCCTTCGTCTCCACGAAGGTGGGGCTGCTGGTGGGCGAGCAGCACATCGTGGCCAACGGACGCCCGGGGTACGTGCGCCGGGCCTGCGACGCGTCGCTGCGGCGGCTGCAGACGGACGTGATCGACCTCTACCAGTTGCACCGGGCCGACCCGGAGGTGCCGGTCGAGGAGACCTGGGGGGCGATGGCGGAGCTGGTGCGGGCCGGGAAGGTGCGGGCGCTCGGTCTGTGCGCCGTGGGGGCGCGCGGCCGGCGCCGGTCCGGCGCGGGGATGCATGACGGAACGATCCGCCGGCTGGAGCGGGTGCAGCAGGTGTTCCCGGTGAGCGCGGTGCAGGCCGAGCTGTCGGTGTGGTCACCGGAGGCGCTGGAGTCCCTGCTCCCGTGGTGCGCGGCCCGGGGCGTCGGCTTCCTGGCCGCGATGCCGCTCGGCAACGGTTTCCTGACCGGCACGCTCACCCCCGGTCAGGGCTTCGAACCGGACGACCTGCGGGCCCGGCACCCGCGCTTCACCGCCGAGATGATGGCGGCGAACCAGCCGATCGTCGCGGGCCTGCGGCGGGTGGCCGCCCGGCACGGCGAGCAGGTCACCCCGGCCCAGGTGGCCCTGGCCTGGGTACTGGCCCAGGGTCGGCAGGTCGTCCCGATCCCGGGCACCAAGCAGGAGCGCTGGGTCACGGAGAACGCGGGAGCGGCGGAGCTTCGCCTGACGGCCCGGGACCTGGCGGAGGTGGCACGGCTGCCGGCGGCACGGGGGTCGTGGGACTGAGGCGCGCACGACGGGCCCGGGCGGCGAGGTCGTACGGCGACGGGGAGCCGGGCGCACGGCCGTGCGGCGGCCGGGAGAGGGCGAGAGAGGCCGGAGGGACGAACGAGGCCGGAAGGGTCGGAAGGGCCGCACGCCGACCGCACCCGGGCGGGGTTCGCACGTCGGTACGGCGGTTCGGCGGGCGTCGGTCCTCGACGCGGGGGAACCTGGTGCGCGCGGGCGGTGTATGAGAAGTGGGACCTGTCGTCAGGCTCCCGTCGTCCGTCCGGAGGGCGGGGCCGGGGGCGCCCTGCGGCCGGAGGCTCGGGGAGGGACTTCGACGACAGGGCCCGGGACCCGCCGACTCGAAGGGACGTGACCGTGCAACGTCGAGCTGTTCCATGTCTGCTGGCCGCCGCGCTCGTACTGGCGGCCGGGTGCTCGTCCGGGGGGTCGCCGTCCGGCGCGGGTCCCTCGACGCCCGGTCGTACGGCGGCGCCGTCCTCGTCCGCGGAGCGGCCGGCCGGGGAGAGCGCGCCACCGGCCAAGGGCTCGGTGAAGGTGCTGCGCACGGTGGCGCAGGGCCTGAACTCGCCGTGGGGTCTGGCCCCGCTCCCGGACGGCGGCCTGCTCGTCTCCTCCCGCGACCGCGGGACGATCACCCGGATCGACGAGCGGACGGGCCGCAAGACCGAGCTGGGCAGTGTGTCCGGAGTGGCGCCGCAGGGCGAGGGCGGCCTCCTCGGCATCGCCCTCTCCCCCGGCTACGCCTCCGACCACATGATCTACGCCTATTTCACCTCCGCCTCGGACAACCGCATCGTCCGGATGCTGTACGACGCGAAACGCCCGGCCGGGGGACAGCTCGGGGCACCGGACACGATCTTCAAGGGCATCCCCAAGGGGGTGGTCCACAACGGCGGCCGGATCGCCTTCGGCCCCGACGGCATGCTGTACGCGGGAACGGGCGAGAGCGGCGAGCGCGGTCTGGCCCAGGACAAGAAGTCCCTGGGCGGCAAGATCCTGCGCCTGACACCGGACGGCGCGCCCGCCCCGGGCAACCCGTTCCCCGACTCCCCGGTGTACTCCTACGGCCACCGCAACGTGCAGGGTCTCGCCTGGGACACCAGGCAGCGGCTGTTCGCCTCCGAGTTCGGCCAGGACACCTGGGACGAGCTGAACGCGATCGAGCCGGGCGGCAATTACGGCTGGCCGGACGTGGAAGGGAAGTCCGGCGACCCCGCCTTCCGCGACCCGGTGGCCCAGTGGCACACGGACCAGGCCTCACCCAGCGGCATCGCCTACAGCGGGGGATGTGTCTGGATGGCCGCCCTCAAGGGTGAGCGTCTGTGGCGCGTCCCGATGGAGGGCACGCGGGCCTCGGCGGCGCCCCAGGCGTTCCTGACCGGTGTCTACGGGCGTCTGCGCACGGTGGTCTCCGCGGGAGGCGGCCGGCTCTGGCTGGTCACCAGCAACACCGACGGCCGCGGCAAGCCGAGGAAGGGGGACGACCGGATCCTGGAACTGGAGGTGAGGTAGCCCGGTCGCTCACTCCTCGCCGCCGGGTTCCGGCTTCCGCGCGGCGGCCCGGGGCAGTCGTACGACGACCTTTCCGGAGGCGAGGTCGACCGGTCCCCGCCCGGGGTCGCCGTCCCCGACGTCCTCCCGGGTCAGCTCCAGCCGGTTCTCTTCGTCCCGGGTGTGCTTGCGGCTCGGCGCGAAGAGTTCCTCGAAGGCGTTGAACACGGTTGCTCCTTCCCGGTCCCGTCCACCGTACGGCTCATCCGGCCGCCGGGACGGTGAGCGTGTCGTGGGCGAACAGTTCCAGCCGGTGTGCCATCGCCGCCGCCTCGCCCCGGCCCGAGACGCCGAGCTTGGCCAGGATGTTGGAGACGTGGACGCTGGCCGTCTTGGGGGAGATGAACAGTTCCTCCGCTATCTGACGGTTGGTGCGCCCCTGGGAGACCAGGCGCAGGACGTCGCGTTCCCGGTTGGTGAGGCCGAGGGACTCCGCGGGATCGGTGGCGGCGCGCTGCCCCGGGGCGGGGACGAGGGGCAGGCGGGCGCGCCGGGCGAGCAGGGCCGCGGAGTCGGCGAGCGGACGGGCGCGCAGGTGCTCGGCGACGGCGTGGGCCAGGCGGAGCAGTTCGGTGGCCCGCTCGCGCTGGTCGTCGTCGGCGAGGAGCAGGGACTCGGCCAGCCGGAACCGGACCCGGGCGAGGTCGTAGGGGCGCTCCAGCGTCTCGAAGGCCGCGACGATCCCGGCCCAGTCCTCCGGCCGGTCGCGGCCCTCGGCGCGCAGCAGTTCGGCGCGCACCCAGCGTTCGTGTGCCTGCCACACGGGGACACCGGTGGCCAGCGAGCGGGCGGCCCGCCGGATGCGTTCGAGGGTGTCGGGGCGTTCCGGGCCGGCGGCGGGCCGCCCGGCCGCGTGGGCCTCCATGGTGGCGGCGGCGAGCAGCAGGGGCCAGCCGTAGCGGTGGGTGCCGGCCGGGAAGCCGGCGTCCAGGACGCGTTCGAGTTCGGCACGGGCGTCCGGCAGCCGGCCTTCGGCCGCGGCGATGCCGATCGCGATCCGGGCCAGGGGCAGGGCGTGCTGCGGTGCGCGCTCGTGCACACCGAAGTGCTTCCAGGCGTCGTCGAGGTGGCGGGACGCATCGGCACGGTCGCCGCGGGCGAAGGCGAGTTCGGCGCGTATCCGCGCGTGGAAGGCGCGCGGTTTGGCGCTCCGGCCGACGCGCCAGGACCGGGACGCCGCCTCGGCGGACTCCTCCCAACGGCCCAGGCTGAACAGTGACTCGGCGAGGTTGCCCCACACCCAGGCCTCCTGGTCGAGCAGGCCGGAGCGCCGGGTGAAGGCGATGCCCTCCTCCAGCAGGGGCACGGCCTCCCGGGAGCGGCCGACGGACTCCAGCTCGGAGGGCAGGTTGACGAAGGAGCGTCCGGCGACGGCGAGGATGCCGTGCTCCACGGTGTGCCGGTTGACCTCGTACATCTCGGCGAGTCCGGCGTCGATGTCGCCGGCTTCGACCATGAGGCCGCCGAGGGTGAGGCGGGCGGACATCTCGACCTCGCAGGCGCCGACCATGCGCGCGTACTCCACGGCCCGTTCCGCGGCCGAGAACGCCTCGGGGCCCGGCATGTGGACCATGGACCAGTTGGCGACGTTGGCGAGCACCTCGGCGTGCACCTCGGACGGCGGCAGGCCGCGCACCAGCTCCTGCGCGGTGGCCAGTTCGCGCCAGCCGTCGCCCTGGGACCTCGCCTCGACCAGGCGGGAGCGCTGGCTCCAGAACCAGGCGGCGCGCAACGGGTCGTGCTCGTCCTCCAGGAGGCGCAGCCCCCGTTTGATGATCTTCATCGCGCGGTCCCGTTCCCCGCAGAAGCGGCCCGCGACCGCGGCCTCGGCCAGCAGGTCGAGGTAGCGCAGGGGGGTGGTCGCCGGGTCACCGCCGCAGGGCGTGTAGGCCTCGGTGTAGTCGGCCGGACGCAGCCGCGCCCGTACCTCCGGCGGGGCGGCGTCCCACAGTTCCATCGCCCTCTCCAGCAGGCGCAGTTGTTCGCTGTAGGCATGCCGGGCGCGGGCCGCGACGGAGGCGTCCAGGACGGCGGGGAGGGCCTTGGCCGGGTCGTGGGCGTGGTACCAGTAACTGGCCAGGCGCATGACGCGCTGATCGGCCGGGGCGAGCGTCGGATCGGCCTCCAGCGCCTCGGCGTAGCGGCGGTTGAGGCGCGAGCGTTCGCCGGGCAGCAGGTCGTCGCTGACGGCCTCGCGGACCAGGGAGTGCCGGAAGCGGTAGCCGTCGCCGGTGGGCGCGGCGACGAGGATGTTGGTGTTCACCGCGGCCCGCAACGCCTCGATGAGGTCGTCCTCGGTGAGCCGGGCCACGGCGGCGAGCAGCCGGTACTCGACGGTGGACCCGCCCTCGGCGGCGATCCGGACGACCTGCTCGGCCGGCTCGGGCAGCGTCTCGACGCGGACCAGGAGCAGGTCGCGCAGGGAGTCGCTGAGGTACGGGCAGCCCTCGTTGGCACAGACGGCGAGTTCCTCGACGAAGAAGGCGTTGCCGTCGGAGCGTTCGAAGATCTCGTCGATCTGGGCGGGGGCCGGTTCGGTGGCGAGGATGCCGGCGAGCTGGCGGCCGACCTCCTGGCGGGTGAAGGGGGCGAGCTCGATGCGCTGGACCGTGCGCAGCCGGTCGAGTTCGGCGAGCAGCGGGCGGAGCGGGTGGCGGCGGTGGATGTCGTCGGAGCGGTAGCTGGCCAGGACGATCAGGCGGCCGGTGCGCAGGTTGCGGAAGAGGTAGGCGAGGAGGTGCCGGGTGGAGGCGTCGGCCCAGTGCAGGTCCTCCAGGGCGAGGACGACGGTGTGCTCGGCGGCGACCTGCTCCAGCAGGCGGGCGGTGAGTTCGAAGAGACGGGCCATGCCCTCCTCGTCGTGCCGGCCGGTGCCGCGCGCGGCGGTCTGTTCGCCGAGTTCGGGCAGCAGGCGGGCGAGTTCCTCCTCCTGGCCGGAGGCAGCGGCGGCGAGTTCGCCGGGCAGTTCGCGGCGCAGGGCGCGCAGGGCGGCGGAGAAGGGGGCGAAGGGCAGTCCGTCGGCGCCGATCTCCACACAGCCGCCGAGCGCGACGACGGCGCCCCGGCGGGCGGCGGCGCCGGCGAACTCCTCGATCAGCCGGGTCTTCCCCACGCCGGCCTCGCCGCCGAGCAGCAGCGCCTGTGGCTCCCCCGCGGCCACGCGGGCGAGTGCTTCGCGCATCGTGCCGAGCTCGTTCGCACGGCCGACGAACACCGGACTGACGGACCTGTTCTCCACAGGCCCGAGCATCGCACGCGGGTCCGGCGGTCCGGGACGGGTTTTCGGGTCGGGGACCGCCGCGAGGGCGGGACCGGCCGGTGCCGCCACGCCGGGTGCGGGCACTGCCGGCAGGTCCTGACGGGGGCCGGCCGACGGGGCCTGGCGGAAGTGCGCCGGGGTGCTCGGGGCGGCGGTCGCCCCGGCGGGCGGGGCGGCGGGCGGCCCGGCGGGCGGGAAGGGGCGGGCGCGGCTCCGGGCGGGCCGGGGAAGGCGCCGGTCCTCCCCCGTGGGGCCGGCGCCCCGTGCCCCGGCGCTCATGCGGCGGGGGTGAACCGGTGCCGGCGCAACGGCCGGCTATGGGTTTCCGCCTCCGGGGCGTCCTGGCCGGCCGAACGGCGGGCGGACCGGCGGATGCGGGCGGCCGTACGGACCAGACGCGCCTGCTCGGCCTCGCGGCGCAGCTCGGCGGAACGGAGCTGGTGGTACTCGTACTCGAACACGGTCTCTCCCTGGTGAGGTGGTTCACGGCATCGCTCGGGGCGATGCGTCCACTCTCGTTTCCCAGGGGGGCCGGCCACATCGGGAGAGTTCCGCATCCCGGGCGGCGTCCGGGGCCTTAGAGGCGACCGGGGAGATCCTCAGGGCGGCCGTAAGGCACCTGCGGCCGCCCTGAGGTACCGCGCTCAGCGGGGGCGGGGTGTCAGGCGGACGGCAGTCCGAGCAGGGCGTCGGTGTACTTCAGCACGGCCAGCAGCAGGCCGACGACGCCCAGCACCACGCCCGCCCAGGCGACCGACTTGATCCACGGGGCCTGCGGTGCGCGCACGGCTCCGAACGCGGGCCGGGCGAGGACCACGACGCCGACGATCAGGGCGACGAGCGCGAACAGCCCGCCCCACAGAGCGGTGGTGTGCCAGGCGTCGCCGTAGACCTCCTTGATCTGCTTGGCGACGCTCGCGGAGGTCGAGGTCCGCAGCTGGCCGATCAGCTGTTCACGCGCGCCGGCGACGGTGCCGAGCCAGCTGCCGCTCAGCGAGACCATGCCGAGAGCGGCGGAGACGACGGCGCCCGCGCCCTGACCCACCCCGGACGGAGCCGCCCCCGCCGCACCGGTCTCGCCGGCCTCGCCGGCCTCGCCGGCCTCGCCGGCCTCGCCGGCCTCGGCCTCGGCCTCGGTCCACGTCTCCTCGGCGTCGTCGCGCGGGCCGTGTCCGTCGCGTGGTCCGGCCGCGCCGGCGTCGGGCGTGTCCGACTCGGTGGCGTCCGCCGCCTCCTGGTCGTCCTTCGCCTCGGCCCCGGTCGCGGCTCCGGCTTCCTGTGCGGTCCTTGTTCCCATGCCGAGCACCGTACGGACGCTCTCTGAGAGGTCCCTTAACGATCGTCGCGTGCGGCGCCCGCGCGAGCCGCACGCCACTCGGGAGCGAGCACCGCCCACACCTCCATGTCCTGGCGCACGCCCCGGTAGGGGAAGCTCTCGCGGAGCACACCCTCGCGGGTCAGACCCAGTCGCCGTGCCGCCCTGACGCTCGGCTCGTTGGCCGAGGAGGCGTGCCACTCCACCCGGTGCATACCGCGCTCGTCGAACGCCCAGTCGATCAGCACCCGGGCTCCGCGGGTGACGAGCCCGCGCCCGGTCCCGGCGGGCTCCAGCCAGCAGCCGATCTCACAGGTGCCGGTCGCCGCGTCGAAGACCCGGAACAGCAGCCCGCCGACCAGCTTGTCCTCCAGCCACAGCCCGTGCAGGAAGCCGCTGTCGGAGGCGTGCCGGTCTGCGTAGGACCGCAGGAGGGCACGCGCGGACTCCAGGTCCGTGGCTTTCGCTCCGAACGGTATGTGCCGGGTGATGAACTCCCGCCCCCGGTCCAGGTGCGCGAGGAACTCCTCGGCGTGCCAGGGCTCCAGTGGACGCAGTTCGGCATGGTCGTCACCCAGGGATATCGCGTACATCCCGCTGCTGCTCCTTCGTCAGTGCTTCCACGACGTCGGTGAGCTTCTCATGGGCGGCGGCGCGGCACTCCGGCGGTTCGATGCTGATCCGGGGCAACACCCGGTCGAGCCGACGCGGCAGCCACCAGTTGGCACGGCCGAGCAGGTGCATCAGGGCGGGCACGAGCAGGGTGCGCAGCACGAAGGCGTCGAGGGCGACGGCGGCGGCGAGCGCGATGCCGAACATGGCGATCACCCGGTCGCCGCCGAGCACGAAGGCGAGGAAGACCGAGATCATGATGACCGCGGCCGAGTTGATCACCCGGCTGGTCTCGGCGAGGCCGACCCGGACGGCACGGCGGTTGTCGCCGGTCTCCAGCCACTCCTCGTACATCCGGCTGACCAGGAAGACCTGATAGTCCATGGAGAGGCCGAAGAGCACCGAGACCATGATCACGGGCAGGAAGGGCTCGATGGGGCCGGCCCGGCCCAGGCCGAGGAACTCGCTGCCCCAGCCCCACTGGAAGATCGCGACGACGACGCCGAAGGCGGCGGCGACGGCGGCGATGTTCATGGCGGCGGCCTTGAGCGGGATGCCCAGCGACCTGAAGGCGAGCAGCAGCAGGACGCAGCCGAGGCCGACGACCACGCCGACGAAGAGCGGCAGGCGGTCGACGATGACACCGGCGAAGTCGTCGTATCCGGCGGTGACGCCGCCGACCTGCACGTCGAGCGAGGTACCGGTCTCAGCCCTGGGCAGCACCTCGGTGCGCAGCCGGTCGACGAGGTCGCTGGTGTGCTGCGACTGGGGCGCCGAGTCGGGGACGACGGTCAGGTAGGCGGTGGTGCCGCCGGTGTTGTAGGTGGCGGGGGTGACCGCGGCGACGCCCTCGGTGGCCCGCAGGGTGGTGTCGAGGTTGTCGAGGGCGAGCCTGCCCGCGGCGCCGTCCACCCGGGTCACCAGGGTCAGCGGTCCGTTGACCCCCGGCCCGAAGCCCTCGGCGATGAGGTCGTACGCCCGCCGGGTGGTCGCCGACTTCGGGTCGTTGCCCTGGTCGGATGTGCCCAGGTGGAGGGAGAACGTGGGCAGGGCGAGCACGGTGACGACGCCCAGGGCCAGGACGCCGAGCAGCTTGGGGTGGCGTTCGACGAAGGCCGACCAGCGGGCGGCGAACCCGGTGGGCACCTCGGGTTCGGGACCGTGCTCGGCCAGTCGGCGCCGCTCGCGCCGGCTCAGGGCGCGGGGACCGATGTAGGACAGCAGGGCGGGCAGCAGGGTCACCGAGGCCGCCACCGTGAGGACGACGGTGGACGCGGCGGCGACCGCCACCCCGTTGAGGAAGCCGAGGCGCAGGATCAGCATGCCCAGCAGGGCGATGCACACGGTGGCGCCCGCGAAGACGACGGCGCGTCCGGTGGTGGCGACGGCGTTCGTGGCCGCCTCGGTGGTGCCGAGGCCGCGTTTCAGTCCGCGCCGGTGCCGGGTGACGATGAACAGCGCGTAGTCGATGCCGACGCCCAGTCCGATCAGCATGCCCAGCATCGGTGCGAACTCGGCCACCGTCATGGCGTGTCCGAGGAGTCCGATGGCGCCGTAGGCGGTGCCGACGCTCACCAGCGCGGTGGCGATGGGCAGCAGCGAGGCGGCCGGGGAGCCGAACGCCAGGAAGAGCACGACGGCGGCCACGGCCACGCCGACGACCTCGGCGAGGTGCCCGCCGGAGGACTGGGTGGCGCCGATCGCGCTGCCGCCGAGCTCCACCTGCAGCCCGTCGCTCTGGGCGGCCTTGGCCGCGCCGACGACGGCCTGCGCCTCGGACTTGCCGATGTCCTGGGCGGGGTGGTCGAAGGTGACCGTCGCGTACGCGGTGTGCCCGTCGCGGCTGATCTGGTCCGCGCCCTGGCCCTTGTAGGGGCTGGTCACCGAGGCGACGCCGGGCAGGGTCGCGATCCGGTCCAGGGTGCGGCTCATCGTCTGCTCGACGTCGGCGGCCCGCACATCACCGGGCGTGGTGCGCCAGACGACGGTGTCGCTGTCGCCGCCGAGCCCCGGGAAGCCCTCGCGCAGCAGTTGGGTGGCTCGGCCCGACTCGGTGCCGGGGACCTCGTAGTCGTTCGAGTACGCCGGGCCCGCGACCGCGGCGGCCACGGTGACTCCGCCGAGGGCGAGGAGCCAGAGCAGAACGGTGACAAGGCGGTGCCGGACACACCAACGCGCGAGGGCTGCCACGAACGTGCTCCCAGGTGACTGTTTGGGGATCTTTGACCGGGAACAGTCGTCCATGAACTGAACAGCCCGCAAAGAACACATGAGCAAGGTGAGGACACTCTTGCAGGTGAATGTGATCGTTTTCCGTTTTCGTGGCGCTATTCACATGACTGCGATCCAATTCACAGGGCAGTCGGGTGAGGTTTGTCGGAGGGCTGTCACGACGAGGCCGGTCAACCCGCGAAGCGTCCGCGGGGTCGTACGGCGCGGCGGGCCGGATCGTCCGGTGCGCGGGCCGGGTCGTGCAGTGCGGCGGGCCGGGTCGTCCGGACGTGGCGGGCCGGGTCGCGGGACAGGGCCGGCCGGATCGTCCGGCGTGGCGGACCGGGTCGTCCGGGCGTGGCGGACCGGATCGTGGGGCGCGGACCGTTCCGTCCGGCGCCGGCGCCCGGCGCTGTCGCTCGGCGCGCCGTCGTGCGGGGCGGCCGCGGTCAGTCGGACTGGTCGCCGAGCGCCATCACCATCACTCCGGCGATCATCAGCCACAACGCCCGCCGGGTGCGGCCCCGGGAGCCGAGGAGCGCCGCGACCGCGCAGACGGCCGCCCCGGCGGCGTAGGCGGCGGCGACGAGGACCGGGGCCGAGCCGGCGAGTCGCAGCAGCGACGCGGCGAGCCCGGCGAGTGTCAGCAGGCCGGCGGCCCCGGCCGCCGTCCAGCGCGCCCGGCGCGCCACCTGCGCGGGGCCCTGGGGTCCGTCCTCGGGGCCACCCTCATGGCCGTCCTCGGCGCCGTCGGGCAGGGCGCCGTCGGGCAGGCCGGGTGTCCCGGGCTCTAGCGGGACGGCGGCGGACTCGGAGGCGTCCCGTTCGCCGGCGGCTCCGGCCGCGTCCCGCGCGCCGGCGGCCTGGACGTCGTCCGTCCGGGGTATCTGGGCGGGTGTTTCGGAATCGGCGCGTCCACTCATGGCGGGCGAGCGTAGCGCCCCCGGCCCGGCGGCCGGCGGCGGGGTCGGCCCGGCGGCCGGTGACCGGCGGCGGGGTCGGCGACCGGAGTCAGTGCTGGCCGGGGGCGACGGCGGGGTCGGCGACCGGGGTCGACGGCAGGGGCGGGGGCACGGGTGGGGAGCAATGCCCCGGGGGGATGCATCGGGTTCGATGCATCCCCCCAGGGCTCGCCGCCGGTGCGGGTCGGTCAGCCTTCGCTGACGCCCAGCTTCTCCAGGATGAGCTCCTTGACGCGGGCCGCGTCGGCCTGCCCGCGTGTGGCCTTCATGACGGCGCCGACCAGGGCGCCGGCCGCTGCCACCTTGCCGCCGCGGATCTTGTCCGCGACGCCCGGGTTGCCGGCGATGGCCTCCTCGACGGCGGCGGTCAGCGCGCCCTCGTCGGAGACGACCTTCAGACCACGCTTGTCGACGACCTCGTCCGGGGTGCCCTCGCCCGCGAGCACACCCTCGATGACCTGGCGGGCCAGCTTGTCGTTCAGGTCGCCGGAGGTCACCAGCTCGGTCACCCGGGCGACCTGCTGCGGCGTGATCGCCAGCTCGTCCAGGGTCTTGCCGGACTCGTTGGCGCTGCGCGCCAGCTCGCCCATCCACCACTTGCGGGCGGAGGCCGCGTCGGCACCGGCGTCGATCGTGGCCACGATCAGGTCCAGCGCACCGGCGTTGAGGATGGCCTGCATGTCGGTGGCCGTCACGCCCCACTCCGCCAGGAGCCGGGTACGGCGGACCAGCGGCAGCTCGGGCAGCCCGGCGCGGATCTCCTCGACCCACTCGCGGGAGGGGGCCACGGGCACCAGGTCGGGCTCCGGGAAGTACCGGTAGTCCTCGGCCTCCTCCTTCACGCGGCCCGAGGTCGTGGACCCGGTGTCCTCGTGGAAGTGGCGGGTCTCCTGGACGATCGTGCCGCCGGAGGAGAGCACCGCGGCGTGCCGCTGGATCTCGAACCGGGCGGCGCGCTCGACGGAGCGCAGCGAGTTGACGTTCTTCGTCTCGCTGCGGGTGCCGAACTTGTCGGCGTCCTTGGGCATCAGCGACAGGTTGACGTCGCAGCGCATCTGGCCCATCTCCATGCGGGCCTCGGAGACGCCGAGCGCCCGGATGACCTCGCGCAGCTCGCGGACATAGGCCTTGGCCACCTCCGGAGCACGCTCACCGGCGCCGACGATCGGCTTGGTGACGATCTCGATGAGCGGGATGCCGGCCCGGTTGTAGTCCAGCAGGGAGTGGGACGCGCCGTGGATGCGGCCGGTGGCGCCGCCGACGTGCGTCGACTTGCCGGTGTCCTCCTCCATGTGGGCGCGCTCGATCTCCACGCGGAAGGTCTCGCCGTCCTCCAGCTGCACGTCGAGGTAGCCGTTGAAGGCGATCGGCTCGTCGTACTGGGAGGTCTGAAAGTTCTTCGGCATGTCCGGATAGAAGTAGTTCTTCCGGGCGAAGCGGCACCACTCGGCGATCTCGCAGTTCAGCGCGAGACCGATCTTGACGGCGGACTCGACGCCGGTCGCGTTGACGACCGGGAGCGCGCCGGGCAGGCCGAGGCAGACCGGGCAGGTCTGGGCGTTCGGGTCGGCGCCGAGCGCGGTCGAACAGCCGCAGAACATCTTGGTCTTGGTGCCGAGTTCGACATGGACCTCGAGGCCCATGACGGGGTCGTACGACGCCAGCGCGTCCTCGTACGACACCAGGTCGGTCGTGGTGGTCACGGTGAAAACTTCCCTCTCAGCCCAGCAGGACGTCGTCGTCGCCCAGCCGCTTCAGCTCGCGGTAGAGGATGGCGAGGCCGGTGACGATCGCGGCGGCGGACACGGCGGCGTCGATCAGGCGCAGCGTGTCGCTCTCGGCGCGGGCCTTCTTCATCTGCTTGGCGACACCGAACGCGCCGAACGCGGTGGTGGCCATGGACAGGTACGTACCGGACTTGGACTTCTTGAAGCCCTTGGCCTTGGACAGGGCATTGCTCACAGCGACGGAGCCTCCTCGAGCAGCGGGTGCCCCCACTTTTCCACGAACGCGGCCTCGACGGCGGCGCCCACCTTGTACAGGCGGTCGTCCTTCATCACCGGGGCGATGATCTGCAGGCCGACCGGGAGGTTGTCCTCCGGGGCGAGACCGCAGGGCAGGGACATCGCCGCGTTGCCCGCCAGGTTGGTGGGGATGGTGCACAGGTCGGCGAGGTACATCGCCATCGGGTCGTCGGCGCGCTCGCCGATCGCGAAGGCGGTGGTCGGCGTCGTCGGGGAGACGATCACGTCGACCTGCTCGAACGCCTTGTCGAAGTCCTGCTTGATGAGGGTGCGGACCTTCTGGGCGCTGCCGTAGTACGCGTCGTAGTAGCCGGAGCTGAGGGCGTAGGTGCCGAGCATGATGCGGCGCTTGACCTCCGGGCCGAAGCCCGCCTCACGGGTGAGGGAGGTGACCTCCTCGGCCGAGTGTCCGCCGTCGTCGCCGGTGCGCAGGCCGTAGCGCAGGCCGTCGAAGCGGGCCAGGTTCGAGGAGCACTCGGACGGCGCGATCAGGTAGTACGCCGACAGCGCCAGGTCGAAGGACGGGCAGTCCAGCTCGACGATCTCGGCGCCGAGCTCCTTCAGCAGCGCGACGGACTCGTCGAAGCGCTGGATGACGCCGGCCTGGTAGCCCTCGCCGCGGAACTGCTTGACCACGCCGACGCGCATGCCCTCGACGCTGCCGTTGCGGGCCGCCTCGACGACCGGCGGGACCGGCTCGTCGATGGAGGTGGAGTCGAGCGGGTCGTGGCCGGCGATGACCTCGTGCAGCAGCGCCGCGTCGAGGACCGTGCGGGCACAGGGGCCGCCCTGGTCGAGGGAGGAGGAGAACGCGACCATGCCGTACCGGGAGACCGCGCCGTAGGTGGGCTTCACGCCGACCGTGCCGGTGACGGCGGCCGGCTGGCGGATGGAGCCGCCGGTGTCGGTGCCGATGGCCAGCGGGGCCTGGAAGGAGGCGAGCGCGGCGGAGGAGCCGCCGCCGGAGCCGCCGGGGATCCTGGTGAGGTCCCAGGGGTTGCCGGTCGGGCCGTAGGCGCTGTTCTCGGTGGAGGAGCCCATGGCGAACTCGTCCATGTTGGTCTTGCCGAGGATGACGACGTCGGCGGCCTTCAGCCGCTTGGTGAGCGTCGCGTCGTACGGCGGGATCCAGCCCTCGAGGATCTTGGAACCGACGGTGGTCGGCACGCCCTCGGTGGTGAAGATGTCCTTGAGCGCCAGCGGTACGCCGGCCAGCGGGCCGAGCTTCTCGCCGCGCGCCCGCTTCTCGTCCACGGCACGGGCCTGGGCGAGCGCGCCCTCGCGGTCGACGTGCAGGAAGGCGTGCACCTTCTCGTCGACGGCCTCGATCCGGGCCAGGTGGGCCTCGGCGACCTCGACAGCCGTGAACTCACCGGAGGCGATCTTCTCGGCGGTCTCGGCGGCGGTGAGCTTGATGATGTCCGTCATGGTTGTTACTCCTCCCCCAGGATCTGCGGCACCTTGAAACGCTGCTGCTCCTGGGCCGGGGCGCCGGAGAGCGCCTGCTCGGGGGTGAGCGACGGACGGACCTCGTCCGCGCGCATGACGTTCGTCAGCGGCAGCGGGTGGGAGGTCGGCGGTACGTCTCGGTCGGCGACCTCACTGACGCGGGCCACCGCGCCGATGATGTCGTCCAGCTGTCCCGCGAAGTGGTCGAGCTCTTCGGGCTTCAGCTCCAGACGCGCCAGCCGGGCGAGGTGGGCGACCTCCTCGCGCGTGATGCCAGGCATGCAGCGTTCCTCTGGGGTGAGTGTGTGGTTTGGGCCGGGGCCTGTGGTCACATTCCACAACAGGCGGGAATGTGCCCACAGGCCCCAATCCTATGGGGCGGTGCCCCCTGCCCGTGCAAACGGTTTGTCCGCGCTCCCTCAGCCGCGGCGGCCGTCCCACGCCTCGCTTGGCAGGAAGTGGTTGTCGTAGAGGTCCTGCACCTCCAGCAGGCTCTCCTGGCTCACCTCGCCGAGGCGGACGCGCTGGAGGTGGCGGAAGTACTCGAAGCGCTCGACACCGGGCGTGATGACCACGAGGAGGTCGGCCGGGCTGCCGGGGACGGCGGCGAAGGCATGGGGCCGGCCCGGCGGGACGATCACGAGGTCGCCGCGCCCGGCGGTGACGACGTCGTCGCCGGAGAGGATCTCCGCGGCGCCGTCCAAGACGAAGAACATCTCGGCGGAGTCGTCGTGCCGGTGCGGACGGGCGCCGTCCGCGCCGTCGGCCAGGGTGACCCGGACGGTGGACAGCGCGCCCGCGGTGGCGCTGCTGTCGGCCAGCAGCTTGACGCTGGTGGGCGCGGAGCCGACCACCTCCGCGTCGGCGTCGCGGACGATCACGGACTCGTCGAACTTCGGTACGAACAGCGACATGGCTCGCCTCCCTGGGAGATTGCCGGACGGGCTTCGCCGGTCCGGTACCTGCGGACGGTGCCGTCGAACGGGCGCCGGCGGCGGTTCGCCGTCCGGCGGCCCGGAGCCGTCGGACGGGGGCCGGCGTACCGGGGCCGCCCGACGCGGCCGTCGTGCGGGCGCCGTCAGACGGCGAAGAGCAGTCCGGCGCTGATCAGCACAACGATCGCCGTGGCGAAGTGGATCCCGAAGGCGACGGCCTTCGTTCCGCCGTGGCGCAGCACTATGAGCGTGTCGCCGAGCGGTGCGATCGCCACGATCAGCATGTACCAGGCCTCGGCGCGGGCGCCCACGAAGGCGATCAGCGCCAGTCCCAGCAGTGCGAAGGCGCCGTCCCTCAGACCTTTGACCGTGAGGTAGGCGGCGTCGCCGTCCGGCTTCGCCGGGACGCCGTAGCCGGCGGCGGCCGGGCGGGGCTGGAGCAGGAAACGGGCCCCGATGAACAGGAAGAACAGGTCGAGCACGATGGCCAGGACGTACGCGGTGGTGGTCACGGCAAGCTCCTCGTTCACGGAATCTAGCAACGCTAGGAACGAGAGCGAAGCTACCAGAGCGTCGACAGGTTGGCTAGCGCCGCTAGAATGAGTGGCATGACGATCCAGACGCGCCGGGAGCGCGAACGAGCGGAACGCGAGCGGCTGATCGTGACGGCCGCGCGGGAACTGGCGGAGGCGGAGGGCTGGGACGCGGTCACCACACGCCGGCTGGCCGCCGAGATCGAGTACAGCCAGCCCGTCCTGTACAGCCACTTCAAGGGCAAGGACGCGATCATGGCCGCGGTCGCGGTGCAGGGGTGCGAGGTACTGGCCGCCGAGCTGCGGACGGCGCGCACGGCGGCCGGGGGCGTCCGGGGGCCGCTGGCGGCGGTGGGCGAGGCGTACACCGCCTTCGCCCGGCGGCGGCCCGCGCTCTACGACGCGATGTTCACGCACATGGTGGACCTGCCGTTCGCCACGCCCGAGGCTCCGGCGCCCCTCCACGAGGCGTTCGGCGAGCTGCTGGCGGCCGTCCGGCCGATCGCGGCCGAGGGCGACGACCCGGGGCTGCTGACCGAGACGTACTGGGCCGCGCTGCACGGCCTGGTGACGCTGATGCGCAGCGGCCGGCTCCCGCAGGAGGCCCACGAACGCCGACTGGCCCTGCTGATCGGCCACTTCGTACCGCCGGACGCGGACTGAACCGCGCGGACCGGACGGAGGGGGCGGCCAGGACCGCGGGTGGGGCGGGCCGGCCGGCGGGAGGAGTCCGCGGGCCCCGGGGAGGCGCCGGCCGGGTCACGGGCGGGCGGGCGGGAGCCTCACTCCTCGGCCGCCGCCGCGGGCAGCGCGGCGGCGGGGCGGACCCAGCCCCTCGATCCCCGGGCGCGCAGCCAGGCGGTGGTCTCCCCGGGGGGCATCGCGGCGGCGACCAGCCAGCCCTGTACGGCGTCGCAGCCCAGATCGCGCAGCCGCTCCCAGGTCTCGTCGTCCTCGACGCCCTCCGCGACGACGAGCAGCCCGAGGGAGTGGGCCAGGTCGACGGTGCAGCGCACGATCTCGGCGTCCTCGGTGTCCACCGCCAGCCGGGCCACGAACGAGCGGTCGATCTTCAGCTCGCTCACCGGCAGCCGGCGCAGGTGCACCAGCGACGAGTAGCCGGTGCCGAAGTCGTCCAGCGACATCTTCACTCCGTGCGCGGTCAGCCCGGCCAGCGTGTCGGCGGCCCGCTGCGGGTCCTCCAGGAGCACGTGCTCGGTGATCTCCAGCTGGAGCGCTCCGGCCGGGACGCCGTGCCGGGCCAGCCGGGCGGCCACCGAGCCGGCGAAGCCGGGGGTGTGCACGTCGCGCGGGGAGACGTTGACCGCGACGGGCACGAAGAGGCCCTGGGCGCGCCACTCGGCTACCTGCCCGAGGGCGGTCTCCAGCACGTACTCCGTCAGATGGGGCATCAGGCCGGAGGATTCGGCGATCGCTATGAACTCGTCCGGCGGGACCTTGCCCCGCTCGGGGTGCACCCAGCGCACCAGCGCCTCCAGGCCGGCGACCTGGCCGTCGAAGCGGACCTTGGGCTGGTAGTGCAGCTGGACCTCGTGGGCGTCCAGGGCGCGGCGCAGGTCGCCCAGCAGGCCGAGCCGGTCCGGGGTGTTGGAGTCCCGCTTGGACTCGTACACCTCCACGCCCGTACGGTCGCGCTTGGCCTGGTACATCGCCACGTCCGCCCGGCGCAGCATGCCCTCGGCGTCCAGGGCGTGGTCGGGGAAGACGGCGACCCCCGCACTGGCCTCCAGGACGAGGGTGAGCCCGTCGAGGTCGAGCGGCGAGCTGAGGGCGGTGACCAGCCCGCGCGCGATCCGGGTCGCGGACGTGGTGGAGTCGGCGACGGGCAGTAACACGGCGAACTCGTCCCCGCCCAGCCGCGCGGCCTCCGCTCCGTGCGGCAGGGCCTGCCGCAGCCGGTCGGCTATCTGCAGCAGCAGCCGGTCACCGGCGAGATGACCGAGCGTGTCGTTGACCGAGCGGAAGCGGTCGAGGTCGATCAGCATCAGGGCGGCCCGGGCGCCGGCGCGCTCGGCTTCGTCGAGGGCGGTCCAGATGCGGTCCAGGAGCCACTGCCGGTTGGGCAGCCCGGTCAGCGGGTCGCGCAGCTGCTCCTCGGCCCGGGCGCGGGCTATCCACAGGGTGGAGTCGAGGGCGATGAGCGGGATGGCGAACAGCGGCAGCAGCACGGGCTCGGCGACGGCGACGACGCAGACCAGCGGTGCGATGCCGAGCAGGGCGACCGCGAGGAGACCCTGTCTGACCAGGGCGGTGCGGGCGACGGTGGGCAGGCCGCCGGTGCGCGGGGAGTGCAGGTACCACAGCAGGAGCCGGGTGACCGCGAGGTAGGCGGCGGCGGCCAGCACGACCGCGGGGACGGTGTAGGCGGTCCAGGCGCCCGGGTCCCAGGGCCGTTCCACGGTCGGCACCCGGCCGAAGGCGGCCAGCACGAGGGCGGCGGCGCCGATCCCGAGGATGTCCACCGCGCCGTTCAGCACGCCCGGCCGCCAGCGGCCCCGCCGGGCTATGCCGACCAGGGCGACGACGGCGAGGCTGACCATGCCGGCCGGGACCCAGCCGTACAGCAGGAGCACCGCGAGGGTGAGGGCGGTGCCGGAACCGGTGCCGCCCCACCAGCGGGCGCGGCCGAGCATGACCAGGTGGCCGACGATGACGCCGGTGAGCACGGCGAGCGACCAGCCGACCGTGCCGGACGGGAAGAGCGCGTGACCCGCGGTGTACGCCCGGCAGAAGCCGGCGCTCAGGGCGAGAGCGGCCGCGGTGACGACCGTCACGGGCAGCGTGCGCCGGGGCCCGGACCGTCCGGGCCCGGTTCCGGGCGGGCCGGACGCGGGTTCGCCGGCCGGCGAGGTGCGGGCCCGGCTCTCCACCACGGTGTACTGTCCCGCCGCGCGCCCGGCGAGTCCCGCGCGCTTCAGCACGCCCGGACGTTCCCCCGCCCGCTCCCGGCCCCCTCGCCATGCGCCGGTCACCCGGCGCAGCCGTGAGTGCGGGGCGGCGCTCTCGGTCGGTTCCATTCCCGTCCCTCTCACAGCCGGCGGTGCCCACGCCGCGCGTCCCGGTGCCCTTTCGGCCCGCACCGGTACCGCGCTGGAAAACCCTTCCACGCGCTCGTCGGAGCACGGGGTGCTCCGACCGCTGGCCGGGCACGGCGGGCGCACCCCTCAACAGTAGGCCGCGGAAGGCTCGCTCGGGCACCGGTCGCCGACGGTTGCCCGAATGCGCCCCGGCCACCCGTATGCATCTGGTATGCGCCGAACCGGTGGCCTTCAACCACTACTCGCCGGTCGGGAGGGCGACTTCGGCCGCCGCGTCCGGTCCCTGGTCCAACAGGACGGCGAAACCGTCCTCGTTCAGGACCGGCACCTTCAACTGCATCGCCTTGTCGTACTTGGACCCGGGGTTGTCACCGACCACGACGAAGGACGTCTTCTTCGAGACGGAGCCGGTCACCTTGGCCCCCCGGCTCTGCAGCGCGTCCTTCGCGCCGTCCCGGGTGAAGTTCTCGAGGGTGCCGGTGACCACGACCGTCAGGCCCTCCAGCGGGCGCGGGCCCTCGTCCTCGCCGGTGCCCTGGTCCTCCAACGGCACGCCGGCGGCCTTCCACTTGCGCACGATCTCCCGGTGCCAGTCCTCCGCGAACCACTCCTTGAGCGCGGCGGCGATGATCGGGCCGACCCCGTCGATGCGCGCGAGTTCCTCCTCGGTGGCCTGTTCGATGCGGTCGATGGAGCGGAACTCGCGGGCCAGCGCCTGGGCCGCCACCGGCCCGACGTGACGGATGGAGAGCCCGTTCAGGAAACGGGCCAGCGGACGGCCCTTGGCCGCCTCGACGTTCCGCAGCAGCGCCAGGGTGTTCTTCTTCGGCTCGCCCTTCTGGTTGGCGAAGACGGTGACGACCTTCTCCTCGCCCGTGTTCGGGTCCCGCTTGGGCAGGCCGCTGTCCGGGTCCAGGACGTAGGCCTTGATGGGCAGCAGCTTCTCCACGGTGAGGTCGAACAGGTCGCCCTCGTCGACGAGCGGCGGGTCGGCCGGTTCCAGCGGGCGGGTGAGCGCGGCGGCGGCCACCTCGCCGAAGTTCTCGATGTCCAGGCACTCGCGGCCCGCGAGGTAGGAGACGCGCTCGCGCAACTGGGCCGGGCAGGTGCGGGCGTTGGGGCAGCGCAGGTCGATGTCGCCCTCCTTCATGGCCCGCAGCGGCGTACCGCACTCGGGGCACTCGGCGGGCATCACGAACTCCCGTTCACCGCCGTCGCGCAGGTCGACGACCGGACCGAGGATCTCCGGGATGACGTCACCGGCCTTGCGGAGCACCACCGTGTCGCCGATGAGCACGCCCTTGGCCTTCACCACGTCCTGGTTGTGCAGGGTGGCGAACTCGACCTCGGAGCCGGCCACCGTGACCGGCTCGACCTGCGCGTACGGCGTGACGCGGCCGGTGCGTCCGACGCCCACCTTGATGTCGATCAGTTTGGTGTTGACCTCTTCGGGCGCGTACTTGTAGGCGATCGCCCAGCGCGGTGCGCGCGCGGTGGAGCCGAGCCGGCCCTGGAGGCGGATCTCGTCGAGCTTGACGACCACGCCGTCGATCTCGTGCTCCACCGAGTGCCGGTGCTCGCCGTAGTACGCGATGAACTCGCGGACGCCGTCGAGGCCGTCGACCACCCGGTTGTGCCCGGAGGTGGGCAGGCCCCAGGAGTGCAGCAGGTCGTACCCCTGGGAGAGCCGGGTCAGGCCCTCGTACCCCCGCAGGGCGCCGATGCCGTGGACGACCATGTGCAGGGGGCGGCCGGCGGTGACCCGCGGGTCCTTCTGGCGCAGCGAACCGGCCGCCGCGTTGCGCGGGTTGGCGAACGGCTTGTCGCCGGCGGCGACCAGGCGGGCGTTGAGCTCCTCGAACTTGGCCATCGGGAAGTAGACCTCGCCGCGGACCTCCACCAGGTCGGGGACGCGGTCGCCCTTCAACCGGTCCGGGATCTCGGCGATCGTACGGACGTTGGGGGTGATGTCCTCGCCGGTGCGGCCGTCGCCGCGGGTCGCCGCGCGGGTGAGCCGGCCGTGCTCGTAGGTCAGGTTGACGGCGAGTCCGTCGACCTTGAGCTCGCACAGGAAGTGGTACTCCTGTTCGCCCAGCTCCCTGGCGATCCGGTCGACCCAGGCGGCGAGGTCGTCGTCGTTGAACGTGTTGTCCAGCGAGAGCATCCGCTCGCGGTGCTCGACCGCCGTGAACTCCGTCTCGTACGAGCCCGCGACCTTCTGGGTCGGCGAGTCGGGAGTGCGCAGCTCCGGGTACTCCTCCTCCAGCTCCTCCAGGGAGCGCAGGAGCCGGTCGAAGTCGGCGTCGCTGATGACGGGCGCGTCCTTGACGTAGTACCGGAAGCGGTGCTCCTCGACCTGCTCCGCGAGCCGCGCGTGCTTCTCCCGTGCCTCGGCGGGCACCGCTGTCTCCGCTTGCTGCTTGTCGCCGGCCACCGTGTGGTCCTCCCGTTACTCTGGGTTGTCCGCGAGGGATTTCGCCGCCCGGACGCAGTGGGCGAGCGCCCGGCGTGCGTACGCGGGGGAAGCGCCCGCGAGTCCGCACGCCGGGGAGAGCGTGACCGCCTGGGCGAGAAGCCCAGGTCGCAGCCCCAGCCTGCGCCACAGCATTCTGACACCCATGACGCTACCGGCAGGGTCTGACAACGGGCCGTCGGTGGCCGGGACGACGCCGGCGAAGAGGTGGGTGCCGCCCTCCACGGCCTCTCCGATCGCTTCGTCGTCGCGCTCCGTGAGCAGCGAGAAGTCGAAGGAGACCGCCGCCGCGCCCGCCCGGCGCAGCAGCGCGAAGGGCACGTCCGGCGCGCAGGAGTGGACCACGACGGGGCCTGGGGCGTGCGCCCCGAGCACGTCCCGGAGGGTGGCCTCGACCACCTGCCGGTCGACGGCTCGGTGGGTGCGGTAGCCGCTGGCCGTCCTCACCTGCCCGCGCAGGACCGCGGTCAGGGAGGGTTCGTCGACCTGGAGGACGAGCTCGGCGTCGGGCACGCGCCGCCGCACCTCGGCGAGGTGCAGCCGCAGTCCCTCGGCGAGCGAGGCGGCGAGGTCCCGGCAGGCGCCGGGGTCGGAGAGGACGGCCTCGCCGTTCCTCAGCTCCAGGTTGGCGGCGAGTGTCCAGGGGCCGACGGCCTGCACCTTCAGCGGCCCCTGGTGCCCCTGGGTGAACTCCTCCAGGGCGTCGAGGTCCTCCCCCAGCCAGGACCGGGCCCGCCGGGTGTCCCGTCCGGGCCGGTCGCCGATCCGCCATCCGCTGGGCTCCACGCGCGCGTACAGCTCGACGAGCATCCCGGCGGTGCGGCCGATCATGTCGGCGCCGGGCCCCCGGGCGGGCAGCTCGGGAAGGAAGGGGAAGTCCTCGAACGTCCCGGTGACGGTCTTGGCGGCCTCCCGGGCGTCCCCACCGGGCATCGACCCGATCCCGGTGGCGGCGCCGTACTGGAACTGGCTGTTTTCGCTCACGCGGGAAGCCTACGGAACGGCTCCGGGCGATCAGCGCCCCGGCCGGACCGTCAGGTCGTTGACCTCCGCGTCGCGCGGCAGGTCGAGGGCCATCAGGATGGTGGTCGCCACCGACTCCGGGTCGATCCACTTCTCCGGGTCGTACCGCTTGCCCTCCTGCTGGTGGACCTTGGCCTGCATGGGGCTGGCGGTGCGGCCCGGGTAGACGGAGGTCACCCGGACCCCGTTGCCGTGCTCCTCCTGGCGCAGGGCGTCGGCCAGCGCCTTGAGGCCGTGCTTGGAGGCCGCGTACGCGGACCAGTCGGGGCTCGCGTCGAGGCCGGCGCCCGAGTTGACGAAGAGCACGTGGCCACGCGCGGCGCGCAGCTGGGGCAGGAAGTGGCGGGTCAGCTCCGCCGGGGCGATGAGGTTGACGTCGAGCTGGTGACGCCAGGTCTTCGGGGTCAGCTCGCCGACCGGGCCGAGGTCGACCACACCCGCGACGTGCAGCAGGGAGTCCACCCGGTCGGGCAGCGACTGGTGGGAGAACGCCCAGCTCAGCCGGTCCGGGTCGGCCAGGTCGCCGACCAGTGTGCGCGCGCCGGGGAACTGTGCCGCCAGCTCCTTGGCCCGGCCCGCGTCGCGCGCGTGCAGCACGAGTTCGTCGCCGCGCGCGTGCAGACGGCGGGCGACGGCCGCGCCGATGCCGGAACCGGCTCCGGTGATCACATGTGTAGCCATGCCCGCCATGCTCGCACCACCGGGTCAGCGCTCGCCCAGCGACTCCTCCAGGTACGCGAGCGCGGCCGTCGGCTCCTCGGCGAAGTACACCAGCTCGGCGAGCGGCCGGGGCAGGAACCCCTCCTCCTCCATGCGGCGGAACTGCTCGCGCAGGCCGTCGTAGAAGCCCGCGGTGTTCAGCAGGACCACCGGCTTCTCGGTCCGGCCGTGCTTCTTCAGCTCCAGGATCTCGGTGGCCTCGTCGAGGGTCCCGGTGCCGCCGACCATGATCACCACGGCGTCGGCCTTCTCCAGCAGCAGCCTCTTGCGCTCGGCGAGGTTCGGCGCGATCACCATGTCGTCGACGCCGGGCCGCGCCTTGGCCGACAGGAAGTCGACCGACACGCCGACGAGCCGGCCGCCCGCCTCCTGCACGCCGTCCGCGACCACCTTCATCAGCCCGCTGTCGGACCCGCCCCAGACCAGGGTGTGGCCGCCCTTGCCGAGCAGGCGGGCGAAGTCCCGGGCGGGGCCCGTGTAGCGGTCGGCGAGGTCGGCGGCGGACAGGAAGACGCAGATGTTCATGGCCTCAACGGTACGCGGCGCGCGGACGGGCCTCGGACCGAACCCGGGAAGAACCCGGCGCGCGCGGGTGCTGTACCGGTATGGCCCAAGGACACACGATCACCATCGAGCGGAGCGGCGAGCACGTGCGCGTGGTGCACGGCGGCCAGGTACTGGCGGAGAGCGACCGCCCCCTGGTGCTGCGCGAGACCGGCTGTCCGCCGCGCTACTACCTGCCGCCCAACGACGTACGCCTCGACCTGCTGACCCCCTCCGACACGCACACGCACTGCCCCTTCAAGGGCGACGCCTCCTACTGGTCGCTGCCGGACGCGCCGGACCTGGTGTGGGCGTACCCCGACCCGAAGCCGGACGTGGCGGCGATCAAGGACCACCTGTGCTTCTACGAGGTGGAAGTGGTGTGAGGGGAAGTGATGCCGGCGCGCCGGGTGTGAAAGGAGGGGGTACGACGACCTGATCGTCCGGTGCCTCCGCGATGAGCCGGGTCCGGCGTGGCAGTCTGCTGTGGCATGGAGAAGATGGTCACCTCACGCGACGGCACACCCATCGCGTACCGACGCACCGGACACGGCCCCGCGGTCGTCCTCGTGAGCGGGGCGATGTCGACGGGTGCGACGATGGCGCCGCTGGCGGCCCGCCTCGCGGACCGCTTCGACGTCCTCGTCCCCGACCGCCGGGGACGTCGCGAGAGCGGCGACACGGCGCCCTACGCGGTGGCCCGCGAGGTGGAGGACCTCGCGGCGATCCTCGACGCGGCGGGCGGCAGCGCGGCGCTGTACGGCATCTCGTCGGGCGGCGCGCTCGCCCTTCAGGCGGCGGCGAGCGGCCTGCCGGTGACGCGGGTGGCGGTCTACGAGCCGCCGTTCGCGCTGTCCGGCGAGGACGCCGGGGAGCGCGCCGAGTACACCGCGCGGCTGACGGAGGCGCTCGCCGAGGGCCGGCGCGGTGACGCGGTGGCCCTGTTCCTGTCCCTGACCGGCCTGGCGCCGGAGATGATCGCCAACGCCCGCAACTCCCCCATGTGGCCCGACATGGAGGCGATCGCGCCGACCCTGGCCCACGACGACGCGGTGATGGCCGACGGTCTGCTCCCCCGCGACCGGCTGGCCCGGATCACCGCACCGGTGCTGTCCCTGGCCGGCGGCGGGAGTCCCGCCGCCCTGCGGGAGGCCGCCCGGGCGACGGCCGAGGCGGTCCCGGACGGCGCGTACCGCTGTCTGGCCGGTCAGACCCACATGGTGGACCCGGACGTACTGGCGCCGGCGCTGGCGGAGTTCTTCGGGGCGTAGCCGGGGCCCCGTGCTCCCGGCGGGTCAGGCCGCCCCGGCGGTCGCGCGCGTGGTCGCGGCGATCGTCGCCGACCCCACCACCCGGGTGCCGTCGTACAGGACGACGGCCTGGCCGGGGGCGACGCCGCGGACCGGCTCGGTGAAGGTGACCCGCAGTTCGCCGTCGACGAGCTCCGCGGTGACCTCGCTCTCGCCGCCGTGGGCGCGCAGCTGGGCGGTGTAGGTGCCGGGGCCGGTGGGGGCGGCGCCGCACCAGCGGGGCTTGATCGCGGTGAGGGCCTCGACGTCCAGGGCGGCGGCGGGGCCGACCGTGACGGTGTTGGTGACCGGGGAGATGTCCAGGACGTAGCGGGGCTTGCCGTCGGGGGCCGGGGTGCCGATGCGCAGGCCCTTGCGCTGTCCGACGGTGAAGCCGTACGCGCCCTCGTGGGTGCCGACGACCGCGCCGGACTCGTCGACGATGTCGCCCTCCGCCTTGCCCAGGCGGCTCGCGAGGAAGCCCTGGGTGTCGCCGTCGGCGATGAAGCAGATGTCGTGCGAGTCGGGCTTCTTGGCGACGGCCAGGCCGCGCCGCTCGGCCTCCGCGCGGATCTCGTCCTTGGTGGTGACCGTGTCGCCGAGCGGGAACATCGCGTGCGCGAGCTGCCTGTCGTCCAGGACACCGAGGACGTAGGACTGGTCCTTGGCCATGTCGGAGGCGCGGTGCAGCTCGCGGGCGCCGTCCTCGTTCACGATCACCTTGGCGTAGTGGCCGGTGCACACCGCGTCGAAGCCGAGGGCCAGGGCCTTGTCCAGCAGCGCGGCGAACTTGATCTTCTCGTTGCAGCGCAGGCACGGGTTGGGGGTGCGGCCGGCCTCGTACTCGGCGACGAAGTCCTCCACGACGTCCTCGCGGAAGCGGTCGGCGAGGTCCCAGACGTAGAACGGGATGCCGATCACGTCCGCGGCGCGGCGGGCGTCGCGCGAGTCCTCGATGGTGCAACAGCCCCGCGCGCCCGTGCGGAAGGACTGCGGGTTCGCGGAGAGCGCGAGGTGGACGCCGGTGACGTCGTGGCCGGCTTCCGCGGCGCGCGCGGCGGCGACGGCGGAGTCGACGCCGCCCGACATGGCGGCGAGGACGCGGAGGGGGCGGGGGCGCTGCGGGGTGTCAGTCATAGCCCCTCCAGGGTACGGGGGCGCGGGAACGCCGGCGGCCGGATATCCGTTGCAGATCGCATGGGGGAGAACAGCAGCGCCGGGGGCGGCCCGGACCGGAGCGTGCGGCGGCGCGCCCTGCTCGTGGGCGGGGCCGCGGTGGTCGCGGGCGGGATCGCGGTGGGCCACGACGCGCTGGGCCGGCTGTGGTGGAAGCTGCCCGGCGCGCAGCGGCCGCGGGTCGCGGGCGCGGTGGACTTCCGCGGCGCCCGGTGGGTGGCGGCGTCCCAGGCCAACTACCGGCGGGCGGACCGCCCGGACGACTACCCGGTCGACCGTGTGGTCGTCCACGTCACGCAGGGCGGCTACGCGAGCGCGGTGAAGGCGTTCCAGGACCCGGGGCACGGCGCCGCCGCGCATTACATAGTCGACCGGGACGGGCGGGTGACGCAGATGATCCGCGAGCTGGACGTGGCCTTCCACGCGGGCAACCGCCGGTACAACGAGCGGAGCGTCGGCATAGAGCACGAGGGCTTCGTGGCCGACGCGTCGTCCTTCACGGCCGCCATGTACGCCGGCTCGGCGCGGCTGACGGCGGGGATCTGCCGGCGCTACGGCATACCCCTCGACCGCGAGCACATCATCGGCCACGTGGAGGTGCCGGGCGCGGACCACACGGATCCCGGACCGCACTGGGACTGGGCCCGCTACCTGCGGCTGGTGCGGGAGGCGGCGGCCGACTCCGAGGCGCCCTCGGGTTCCGGGACGCCCTCCGTCCCCGGAGCGCCCTCGGGAGCCGGGAAGCCCTCCGACCCCAGGGAGCCCTCGGGTCCCTGACCGCGGCGGCCCGCGGTGTCCGTCGGGCCGGCGTCAGGCGCGCCTCACGTCAGTCCCGCCGCCCTGGCGCGTTCCACCGCCGGGCCGATGGCCTTGGCGACCGCTTCCACGTCCGCCTCGGTGGAGGTGTGGCCGAGGGAGAAGCGCAGGGTGCCGCGGGCCAGGTCGGGGTCGGTGCCGGTGGCGAGGAGGACATGGCTGGGCTGGGCGACGCCGGCGGTGCAGGCGGAGCCGGTGGAGCACTCGATGCCCTGGGCGTCCAGCAGGAGCAGCAGGGAGTCGCCCTCGCAGCCGGGGAAGGTGAAGTGGGCGTTGGCCGGAAGCCGTCCCCCGGGTGCGGGGTCGCCGCCGAGGATCGCGTCGGGGACCGCCGCGCGGACGGCGTCGATCAACTGGTCCCGCAGGGCGCCGATCTCGCGGGCGAACCACTCGCGCTGCTCGGCGGCGAGCCGGCCGGCCACGGCGAAGGAGGCGATCGCGGGGACGTCGAGGGTGCCGGAGCGGACGTGGCGCTCCTGGCCGCCGCCGTGCAGGACGGGCACGGGGCTGTGCTCACGGCCGAGGATCAGGGCGCCGATGCCGTAGGGGCCGCCGATCTTGTGGCCGGAGACCGTCATCGCCGCGAGGCCGGAGGCGGCGAAGTCGATCGGGACCTGACCGAACGCCTGTACCGCGTCGGCGTGCAGCGGTACGCCGAACTCGGCGGCCACGTCGGCCAGTTCACGGACCGGCAGAACGGTGCCGATCTCGTTGTTCGCCCACATGACGGTGGCGAGGGCGACGTCGTCGGGGTCGCGGGCGATGGCCTCGCGCAGGGCCTCGGGGTGGACCCGGCCGTAGGGGTCGACCGGGAGGTACTCCACGGTGGCGCCCTCGTGCTCGCCGAGCCAGTGAACGGCGTCGAGGACGGCGTGGTGCTCCACGGGGCTGGCCAGGACGCGGGTGCGGGCCGGATCGGCGGCGCGGCGGGCCCAGTACAGGCCCTTGACCGCGAGGTTGTCGGCCTCGGTGCCGCCGGAGGTGAAGACGACCTCGCTGGGGCGTGCGCCGAGGGCCTCGGCGAGGGTCTCGCGGGACTCCTCGACCGTGCGGCGGGCCCGGCGGCCGGACGCGTGCAGGGAGGAGGCGTTGCCGGTGACGGCCAGCGCGGCGGTCAGCGCCTCTGCCGCCTCCGGAAGCATGGGGGTGGTCGCGGCGTGGTCGAGGTAAGCCATGGTGAGGCCGATTCTACGGGGCGCCTTCCCGGGCCCCCGGGCCAAGGTCGCGCCGAGTCGCCCGCGGCCCGCGGGGCCGGGCTCCGCGCTCGACACCCCGTGACCGCGAGCCCCGCGACGGCCTAGAAACTCCAGGACACCGTGTGGTCGGCCTGCATGAAGGCCAGGAGGACGACGAGGTCGGCGGCGCCCAGGGCGAGTCCGAGCAGGGCGCGGCCCCGGCGGGGCGTGCCGCGCCACAGGGCCACCGAGGCCAGCACGATGGCGATGGGGCCGAGGACCAGGTTGAGGACGAGCAGGCCGAGCAGGCCGAGGATGAAGGACGCGACGGCCATGCCTTCGGTGTCGCGTGCGACGGTGCGGCGCGTGGCCGGTGCGGTGAGGTGCAGCATGGTGGGTGCTCCCGACGGTCGGACGGACTGGGCGTCGGCGGGGCGCGGCGTCAGTGGGACGTGCCGCGCCGGCGGGCGTGGCGCTCGCGGAGCGCGAAGACCGCCAGCCAGGCACCGATCACGACGGCGGCGACGGCGCTGAGGCCGAGCGGCGCGTGGGCCACGGCGCCCAGGGTCACGCCGAACAGCAGCAGTGCGGCGACGAGGAACAGCATGGGATCGGATCCCCCTCCAGCGTTCTTCCGGCGGCATCCGGGGGCCGCCGTGACGTTCCGGTGAACGCGCTTGTAGTAACAGTTGTTCACTGACTACCCAGTCTAGCGCGGCCCACTGCTTGGAAATTCCGGAGAACAGTTGTTAACTGCATGGCATGAGTCACACCCCCGGCGTCCGGCAGGCCCAGAAGCTGAAGACCCGGCAGGCCCTCCTGGACGCGGCGCTGGCCCTGCTGGCGGAGCAGAGCCTGAGCAGCCTGGGTCTGCGCGAGGTCACGCGCGCGGTCGGCATCGCCCCGACCGCCTTCTACCGGCACTTCCGCTCCACGGCGGACCTCGGCGTGGCCCTGGTCGAGGAGGCGCTGGGCAGCCTGCACCCGATGATCCGGACGACGGTGTCCGCAGGGGACGACACGGAGGAACGCATCACGCGCGCCGTCGAGCTGATCGCCCGTCATGTGGACGCGCACCCCGCCCACGTCCGGTTCATCGCCCGGGAGCGCCACGGCGGGGTCCAGCCGGTGCGGGAGGCGATCCGGGAGCAACTGTCCCGGTTCGGCCGGGAGGTGAAGGACGAGCTGGCCAAGGACTCGCAGTCCACCGGCTGGAGCGAGGACGACCTGCTCATGCTCGCCCACCTCTACGTCGACCAGATGCTGGTCACCGCCTCGCTCTTCCTGGAGACGCCCGCCGCCCGGGCGGCCGAACGCGAGCACGTCACCCGGCTCGCGGCCCGGCAGCTACGACTGATCAGCGTCGGCCGCCGGCACTGGCGGGACTGACGGCTCGGGCCCGCACTCCCGTCGCGCCCGCCGCACCGTTCGAGCCCCGCGGCGGGCGCGACCGGCCCCGGGCGGTTCCCCGAGCGCCCGCGGGGCGGCGTCACCGGCTCCGCCCGGCCGGGGGGACCGGGCAGGCGCGGACCTCGCGGAGAGGAAACGGAGGAGAGTCCCGACGGGCCCGGGCCGCCGCGACGCGCTCAGTCCCGGTCGAGCCTGACGCGCGCGAGCTGGCGGGACTGCGCCACCAGCCGGTCGGCGCTGTCCCACACCTCGGCGTCCTCCTCCAGGAAGCCGCCGGCGAGGTTGCGGGTGGTGATGGACACGCGCAGCGGTCCCGGGGCCGGGCGGCAGCGGACGTGCACGGTCAGCTCGACGGTCGGCACCCAGCCCCGCAGACCGAGCTCGAAGGCGGTCGGGGGCAGCGCGTCCACCGCGAGCAGCAGGGAGAGCGGGTCGGCGTCGCGGCCGTCGGCGAGCCCGAACCAGGCCCGCATCTCGCCCTTCCCGGAGGGCGAGCCGAGCGCCCAGCCGAGGGTGGCCGGGTCCAGCTTGAGCATCAGCCGGTCGGCGATGGCGGAGCTGCCCGGGACGGGGGCGGGACCGTCCTCGGCGCCGAAGCACTGCTCGATCGGCGGGATCGCGGGCGGCTCGGCCGTGGTGCGGACGTCGTCGGGCAGGCCGGCCAGGTCGCCGTAGGAGGCCAGGACGCGGATGCGTTCCACCTCCTCGCCGTCGTCGTCGTACTGGAAGAGGGAGGCCTGCCCGGTGGACAGGGTGCGGCCGGCGCGGACGAGGTCGGTGCGCACGACGGCAGGCCCGGGCCGGGACGCGGTCAGGTAGTGCGCCGAGATCGTGAACGGGTCCGGGTGCGGCAGGGCGTCCGCGAGCGCGCGGCCGAGGACGGCCAGCAGATAGCCGCCGTTGACGGCGTTGATGATCGTCCAGCCGGCGGAGAGGTCGATGTCGTAGACGCCGGGGGTGCGCCGGACGACCGCGGTGTCCCGGTCGAACTCGCTGTCACCGATCGTGGCCCGCGCGACCGCGGCGGAAGCTGCTTCTGACATGGGTGAACGTTACAACAGGAAACTACTAAGCGGTAGCTTTGGACGCGGCGCCGGTGTGAGCGCACACCGTCCTCCGGGTGAGTCCCGGGCAATTTCTCGGTAAGTGTCCGCACTCGTGCGTAACCCCGGGCCCTCAATGCCCCTCTATGGGGACATGAGCCTCACCGGGACTCCGTTCCTGTACACCGTCGTCGCGCTGGCCGTGGCCGCGCTGGTCCTCCCGTTCGTCCTGTGGACGCGACTGAAGGGCCCCAGGGCGGTGCGTGCCGCGCTCCGGGCGCTGATGCTCCTGTTCGCCCAGACCACGGCCGTCACCCTGGTCTTCGTCCTGGTGAACAACGCCAACAACCTGTACGACAACTGGGCGGACCTGATCGGCACGGGCAACCATGTGCAGCGGGCCGCGGACCTGGGCGCCGACGGCACCGGAGGCATCGCCTACCGGAAGCTGCCCAGGGTGCGGCAGGAGTTCACCCGGGCCGACGGCCCCCGGATGCACGCGGCCGGCGGGGTCAGGGTCACCCAGCTCAAGGGCCGGGTCTCGGGCGTCGACGCCGAGGTCTACGTCTGGCTGCCGCCGCAGTACGACGACCCCGCCTACCGGACCAGGAAGTTCCCCGTGGTCGAGCTGCTGTCCGGCTACCCGGGCTCGGCGAAGGCCTGGTTCGGGTCGCTGCACGTGCACGAGCAGCTTCGGCCGCTGATGCTCAGCGGCCGGGTCGCCCCCTTCATCCTGGTCGCCCCGCGCACCAACCTGGTCGCCCGGATCGACACCGGCTGCGCCAACGTCCCCGGCACCGTCAACGCCGACACCTGGCTGAGCATCGACGTGCCGAAGATGGTCACGGACAACTTCCGCGCCGAGGCCGCGCCGGACGGCTGGGCGGCCGCCGGTTACTCGGCCGGCGCCCACTGCGCGACCAAGCTCGCCGTCGCCCACCCCGACCGCTACCGCGCCGCGGTGAGCATGTCCGGCTACAACGACCCGATCGGCCAGCGCAACTCGCTGGCCAACCAGAGCCTGGCGCTGCGCCGGGCGAACAACCCGTACGTCCTGCTGCGCGGGTACCGCACACCGCCGCGCATCGGCCTCTACCTCTCCGGCGAGGCCGGCGACGGCTACGAGGCCGGGGTGGCGCTGGAGCGGATCGCCAAGGCCCCGACCACCGTGCGCGTGGTCTTCCTGCCGCGCAGCGCGGGCGGGCACACCCTGGCGCTGTGGCGGCCGCAGGTGCCCGCGGCGTTCGGCTGGCTGACCGAGGAGCTGACCGGGAAGGGGCCCGCGCGCACCCGGCCCGCCTCCCCTACTCCTCCCGGACGGTCGAACGCCGGTTCCACGCCCGCGGAGCTCGCCAGTGGTACCGCATCGCGAGCAGGCGGAGCACGAAGGCGGTGACCACCGCGAGCCCGGTGGTCACCGGTGTCAGCACGTCGTAGTGGATGAACAGCACCACCATCGTGGCGCCGACGATGGCCGGGACCGCGTACAGGTCGCGGTCCCACCGCAGCAGCGAGGGCACCTCGTTGGCGAGCACGTCCCGCAGCACACCGCCGCCCACGGCGGTGGCCAGGCCCAGGGTCGCCGACGAGGTGAGGCTGAGGCCGTAGGCGTACGCCTTCGTCGTCCCGGAGACGCAGAACAGGCCGAGGCCGGCCGCGTCGAAGACGTAGACCGCCCGCTGGATGCGCTCCACGTGGGGGTGGAGGAAGAAGACCACGAGGGTGGCGAGCAGCGGGGTGAGGAAGTATCCCAGGTCGGTGAAGGCGGCCGGGGGCACGGCGCCGATGACGATGTCACGGAACAGCCCCCCGCCCAGCGCGGTGACCTCGGCGAGCACGGCGATGCCGAAGACGTCGAAGTTCTTGCGGACGGCCAGCAGCGCGCCGGAGATGGCGAACACGAAGATGCCGACGACGTCCACCGTGTGCTGGACGGAGGGGCTGAACAGTTGCTGAAGCACGCCACATTCTTACTCAGGGCGCGGCGCCGCCCTTGCGGCGCAAGGGCGAGGATGCCTACAGGGCCGGTTTGCCCGTGGTGAACAGCCACTTCTGGAACAGGTCGTCCAGCCGCTGCCCGGAGACCCGCTCGGCGAGGCGGACGAAGTCGGAGGTGTTCGCGTTGCCGTAGCGGTGCAGCTTCGTCCAGGCCGGCAGCAGCTCGAAGAACGCCTTGTCGCCGATGCGCTCGCGCAGTGCCTGGAGGGTCATCGCGCCGCGCTGGTAGACCGCGGAGGCGAACATGGTGTCGCGCTGCGGGTCGGCGACCTTGATCTGCCAGAAGGAGCTGCCGGCCGGGACGGAGTTGTAGCCGGCGAGGAAGGAGTCGTGCGCCGAGCGGGTGCCCCGGTGCTCGGCCCACAGCCACTGGGCGTAGGTGGCGAAGCCCTCGTTGAGCCAGATGTCCTTCCAGCGCTCCACCGACACCGAGTCGCCGAACCACTGGTGGGCCAGCTCGTGCACGATGGTCGACTCGCTGCGCACCGCCGAGTACGCCGGCTTGCTCTGCACCTCCAGCGAGAACCCGGCCTCCGGCATGTCGTCGACGATCGCGCCGGTCTCCTCGAACGGGTACGGCCCGAAGACCCGCGACCAATAGTCGGTGGCCTCGGCGGTGACGGCGTACACGTCGACGCTGTTGCTGTTCTTCAGCTTCGGGTCGACGGCGACGTAGATGGGCGTGCCGGCGGGCGTCCGCCCGGTGCGCACGTCGAACCTGCCGATGGTGGCGGTCGCCAGGTAGGTGGCCATGGGCCGGCTCTCGCGCCAGTGCGTGTACGTCGAGCCGCCCCTGTCGTACGTCGACACCAGCCGGCCGTTGGAGACACCGGTCAGGCCCTTGGGCGCCTTGATGGTGATGTCGTAGGCGGCCTTGTCGGACGGGTGGTCGCTGGAGGGGAACCAGGTGGAGGCGGCGTTGGGCTCGCAGGCGACGAAGACGCCGTCCTCGGTCTTCATCCAGCCGTACTTCGAGCCGAAGACGATGGGGCCGCTCAGCGGCTCGGGGACGCCGCCGTAGGTGACGGCGACCCGGAAGGTGCGGTTCTTGCGCAGGGTCGCGGACGGGGTGATGCGCAGTTCGTCGCCGTCCCGGGTGAACCGGGCCCGTCTGCCGTCCACCTCGACGCGGGTGACCTCCAGTTTTTGCAGGTCCAGGTCGAAGGAGGCCAGGTTCTCGGTGGCGCGTGCGGTGAGCGTCGTACGGCCGTCCAGACGGCCGCTGGCCGGGTCGTAGGCGATGTCGAGGGCGTAGTGGCGGGCGTCGAAGCCGCCGTTGCCCGCCTGTGGGAAGTAGGTGTCGCCGATGCCTGGGGCACCGTGGGTGGGGGCCGAGGATGCGGCGACGGTCAGGAAGGAGAGCGCCGCGGTGACGACGGTTCCCAGACGTGCCGAACGGGAGAGTGCCATGAGGTCATCCCTTCGCGCGTGCGTCGATCGGTGGATCGCACGGACGGGAACGACTCTGCGCTCTCCCGTTCAGTCATGAGCATGACTTTGCCAACTCGTCATGCCTCAGTCGTCGCTCGACTCCTGACCGTCGTCGCCGCTGTCGTCGTCGGAGCCGTCACCGCTCCGGCCGGCGTCCTCGCCGCGGTCGCCGTCGCCGTCCCGGTCGCCGGCGTCGTCACCGTCGCCGCGATCGGCGTCCGCGTCCTTCGCGGCGGCCGGCTTCTTCTCCTCAGCGGCCGGCTTCTTCTCCGCGTCGGCCGACTTCTTGTCGTCGGAGGCCGGCGCCTTCTCCTCGGAGGCCGGCTTCTCCGTGTCGGCCGGCTTCTCGTCGGCGACGGCCGCCTTCTCCGTGTCGGCCGGCTTCTTCTCCTCAGCGGCCGGCTTCTTCTCCGCGTCGGCCGACTTCTTGTCGTCGGAGGCCGGCGCCTTCTCCTCGGAGGCCGACTTCTTGTCGTCGGAGGCCGGCGCCTTCTCCTCGGAGGCCGGCGCCTCCTCGGCGTCGGCCGAGGGCGACGCGTCGGCCTCCGCCTGCGCCTGGGCGACCACGTCGGACGCCGCCACCGCCGCCGAGGTCTTGGCGGACTCCGCCAGGACCTCGTCGGCCACCAGCTCCGCCGCCTCCTTCGCGGCCGAGAGCAGCACCGTGTCCTGGGGAGCCTGGTCCGCGAAGTTCTCCGGGTGGTGGCAGGCCACCCGCTGACCGGGCCTCAGCTCCTTGAGCGGCGGCTCGGTCGTCGCGCAGATCTGCGTCGCCTTCCAGCACCGGGTGTGGAAGCGGCAGCCGCTCGGCGGGGCGAGCGGCGAGGGCACGTCGCCGCGGAGCAGGATGCGCTCGCTCTTGGCGCCCCGGCGCTTGGGGTCGGGGACCGGCACGGCCGACATCAGCGCCTTGGTGTACGGGTGCATCGGCGCCTCGTACAGCGAGGTGCGGTCGGCGAGCTCGACGATCTTGCCGAGGTACATCACCGCGATCCGGTCCGAGACGTGCCGGACGACGGACAGGTCGTGGGCGATGATCACATAGGTCAGACCCAGCTCCTCCTGGAGGTCGTCCATCAGGTTGACCACCTGGGCCTGGATGGACACGTCCAGCGCGGACACCGGCTCGTCGGCCACCACCAGCTTCGGCTTGAGCGCGAGCGCGCGGGCGATGCCGATACGCTGGCGCTGGCCGCCGGAGAACTCGTGCGGGTAGCGGTTGTAGTGCTCGGGGCTCAGGCCGACCAGCTCCAGCAGCCGCTGGACCTCCTTCTTCACCCCGCCCTCGGGCTCCACGCCCTGCAGCCGGAAGGGCGCGGAGACGATCGAGCCGATGGTGTGGCGGGGGTTGAGGGAGCCGTACGGGTCCTGGAAGATCATCTGGATGTCCCGCCGCAGCGGGCGCATCTGTCCGGTGCTCAGCCGGGTGATGTCCCGGCCCTCGAACTCGATCGTGCCGTCGGTCGGGTCCTGCAGACGGGTGACGACGCGGCCCATGGTGGACTTGCCGCAGCCCGACTCGCCGACCACGCCGAGGGTCTCGCCCCGGCGCACCTCGAAGTCGATGCCGTCGACCGCCTTCACCGCGGCGACCTGGCGCTGCAGGATCCCCTTCTTGATGGGGAAGTGCTTGGTCAGGCCCGTGACCTTGAGCAGTACCTCGCGGTCCTCGGGAGCCGACGCCTGCCCGGGCACCGTGACCTCGTCCGCGGCATCCGTCTTCTTCGTCTCACTCACAGCTTCGGCGCAATCTCTTCGGTCCAGATCCGCGTACGGTCCTCCGGCGAGAGGTGGCAGGCGGACCAGTGGCCGCCGTCGACCTGCTGCAGCTCGGGGCGCACCGTCCGGGTGACGTTCCCCTTGGGGACGTCCGCGTAGGGGCAGCGGGGGTGGAAGGCACAGCCCGAGGGGACGTTGATGAGGCTCGGCGGCTGCCCCTTGACCGGGATGAGCCGGTCGGAGGTCTCGCGGTCCACACGCGGCATGGAGCCGAGCAGACCCCAGGTGTAGGGGTGCTGGGGCCGCTCGAAGATCTCGTCCACCGGGCCGCGCTCCACGCACCGGCCGCCGTACATCACCAGTACCTCGTCGGCGATCTCGGCGACGACGCCGAGGTCGTGGGTGATGAGGATGACCGCGGAGCCGAACTCCTTCTGCAGGTCCCGGATCAGGTCCAGGATCTGCGCCTGGACGGTCACGTCGAGGGCGGTGGTCGGCTCGTCCGCGATCAGCAGCTCGGGGTTGTTCACCAGCGCCATCGCGATCATCGCGCGCTGGCGCATACCGCCGGAGAACTCGTGCGGGTAGGAGTCGGCGCGCTTGGCCGGCTCGGGGATGCCGACCCGGTCGAGCATCTCGACGGCCCGGGCCCGGGCCTCCTTCTTGGTGACGCCGTGGTGGACCCGGTAGGCCTCGACGATCTGGTTGCCCACCGTGTAGTACGGGTGCATCGCGGACAGCGGGTCCTGGAAGATCATCGCCATCTCGCGGCCGCGCAGCTTGCGCACCTCGTCCGGGGCGGCGGAGACCAGTTCCTTGCCGTCCAGCCAGATCTCGCCGGACATCCGCACGTTCTTGCCGCGCGCGCCGAGCCGGTGCAGGCCCATGATCGCCAGCGAGGTGACCGACTTGCCGGAGCCCGACTCGCCGACGACGCTGAGGGTCTTGCCCTTCTCCAGCTTGAAGCTGAGCCCGTCGACGGACTTGACCAGGCCGTCGTCGGTCGGGAAGTGCACCTTGAGGTCGCGGACCTCGAGGAAGGCCTTGGGGGCCTCCGCAGTGGTGGCGGCCGGCTCGCTCTCGGCGGCGGCGGTCTTGGAGAGTTCGGTCACGAGAGCCTCACCCGCGGGTCGGCGGCCGCGTAGAGCACGTCCACCAGGAGATTTGCGATGACGACGAAGAAGGCGGCGAGCAGGGTCACGCCGAGGATCTTGGGCAGGTCGTTGTCGGTGATGCCCTTCACCGCGTAGGCGCCGACGCCGTCCAGCGAGAAGACGGTCTCGGTGATCACCGCGCCGCCGAGCAGCAGGCCGATGTCCATGCCGAAGACGGTGATGATCGGGGTGAGGGCGGCCCGCAGTCCGTGCCGGACGACGACCTTGCGCTCCCGCAGGCCCTTGGCGCGGGCCGTGCGGATGAAGTCCTCGTTCATCGTCTCCAGCATGCCCGAGCGGGTGAGCCGGGCGTAGACGGCGGAGTACAGCAGCGCGAGGGAGCACCAGGCCGGGAAGAGGGTGTTGGCCCACTGCTCGGGGTTCTGGGTGAACGGGATGTAGTCGCGTCCGAAGATCGGCCACTTGAAGACGAAGAGCAGGATCGCCAGGTTGCCCGTGAAGAACATGGGCAGCGAGACACCGGTGAGCGCGACGCCCATGAAGGCGCGGTCGAAGAACGAGCGCGGCTTGAGCGCGGAGACGACGCCGACCGCCACGCCCGACAGCAGCCACAGCACCGCGGCGCCGGACGCCAGCGAGATGGTCACCGGCATGCGGGAGGTGAGCTGCGGCCAGACCGCCTCGTGGGTCTTGAAGGAGTAGCCGAAGCACGGCGCATCGCAGTGCACCGTGGTGGGGCCGATGTTGTAGTCGGCGCCGGCCACGATCCCCTTGATGAAGTGCCAGTACTGGACGTAGACCGGCTGGTCCAGTCCGAGGTTGCGCTTCACCGCGAGGATGTCGGCCTTCGACGGGCTCTTGCCTATGTACTGCTGCGCCAGTTGGTCTGCGGTCTGACCGACTATCCGCGGCAGCAGGAAGAAGATGGCGAAGGTGACCGCGGAGACGACCAGCAGCAGGATCACTGCCGCGAACGTCCGGCGGAGGATGTACGAGATCACGGGGGCCGGCGCTGACGCCCGCGGGTGGCGAAACCCGCGGGCGTCAATGCCTTCACCTGCCTTCCGGGGCTGCTACTTCTTCGTGGTGCCGAGGTTGAGGTAGTCGTACTGACCGCTCCAGGCCGCCGACGACGCCACGTTGGTGGCGTAGGGCGAGCGGTAGAGCAGGACCTTGAAGTAGGTCAGCGGGACGATGACCGCCTGGTCCATGGTGGTCTTGTCGATCTCGGCGTACAGCTTGTTGCGCGCGGCCACGTCCGGGTTGGCGATCGCCTGGGCCAGCTTGGCGTCGACGGCCTTGTTCGCGAACTGCGACAGGTTCGTGTTGCCGGACTGGCTGATGGCCTTGCTGTTCAGGATCTGCTGCAGGAAGCCGTAGCCGGAGGGCCAGTCGGCGCCCCACTGCATCATCATGATGCCGATGTTCTGCTTCTCGGTGAACTTCGGCACACCCGCGTAGTCGGTGAAGTACTTGCCCTGCGGGTACTGCTTGAGGGTGGCGTTGATGCCGACCTTCTTCAGCGAGCTGATGATCGCCGTGGCCGCGTCGACCTCCTGCTGGCGGTCGGAGCGGGCCGAGATGTTGGTGTTGATCGTGGTGTGACCGCAGGCCTTCAGCTGCTCCTTGGCCTTGGCCACGTCGCCCTTGCTGTCCGCGGTCGCGTACTGGTCGGCCTTCTCGTAGCCGGTGATGTCCGGCGGCACGACGGTGGAGGCGATCTCACCGCGGACCGGTCCGCCCATCGCGGTCTGCACGGAGACCTTGTCGATGGCGTACTGGACGGCCTTGCGGCACGCGACGTTGTCGAACGGCTTGACCTTGGTGTTCACCGCGGCGTAGACGAGGCGGCCGCCGAAGGTGTTGTCGGTGCTGGCCTTGCCGTCCGGGGAGCCGAGCAGGTCGGCCTGGGTGGAGGCCCCGACGCCGATGCCGGTCAGCTCCGCCGTGGCCTTGCCGGACTGGAGGTCCTGGTCGATGGTCTCGGCGTTGACCTTCAGGTTTACGACGATCTTGTCCGGGTACTGCTTGCGCAGCGGGTCGGTCTTCGGGTCCCAGTTCTTGTTGCGGACCAGGACGGCCTTCTGGCCCTCCTCGTAGCTCTGGAACTGGTAGGAGCCGGAGGACACGATGTGCTTGACGTAGTCGACGCCGTCGTCCTTGGCCTGGGGCACCGGGGCCGTCTGCGGAGCGGCGACGAGGTAGTCGAACTCCTGGAAGGCGCGGTTCAGGTGGAAGACGATCGTGGTGTCGTCGGGCGTCTGGATCGAGGACAGGCCCTTGGCGCTCTTGTCCTTGTACGGGCCCTTGTAGTGGTCCGGGTCCAGCAGGAACTGCTGGAAGTAGTTCGGACCGAGCGAGAGCACGTCACGCGCGAAGTTGGACCGCTCGACGGCGTACTTGACGTCCTTCGAGGTGATCGGCGTCCCGTCCTGGTACTTCAGGCCCGCACGCAGCTTGTACGTCCAGGTCTTGCCGCCGTCGCTCGGCACGCCCTTGCCGGCGGCGAGGTCGGGGACCAGGGTGTTGCCCTGGGTGCCGGGGCCGGGCTGGAACGTCATCAGCGGACGCGCCCACAGCCGGCTGAGGTTGTACATGTACGCGTAGTACGTGTTGCCCGGGTCGAACGAGTCCGGGACGTCCGACATCTCGTAGACGACCGTGCCGCCCTTGGTCTCGGACGCGTTGACGACACCCTTGGTCGCCGCGTTGGCGCCGGCCGCCTTCGGCTTGCCGCCGTCCTTGTTGTCGTCGGCCTTGCTGCAGCCTGCCAGTAGCAGGCTGACGGAGCCGATGGCCGCGATCGCGGCCAGCGCTGACCTTCGCATGATGGTCTGCTTCCCTCCCATAGATCGGAAACTTGATGGGCTCTCAGTGAGCAGGCGTCAGCGGCTGCGCGGGTCGAGAGCGTCGCGGAGACCGTCGCCGAGCAGGTTGAACGCGAGGACGGTGATGAAGATGGCGAGGCCGGGCACGATCAGGAACTGGGGATCGACCTTGTAGTAGGTGACGGCCTCCCGGAGCATGCCTCCCCAGGACGCCTGCGGGGGCTGGATGCCGACGCCGAGGAAGCTGAGGGACGCCTCGAAGAGGATGTTGGTCGGGATGAGCAGCGTCGAGTAGACGATGATCGGGCCGACCAGGTTGGGCATCAGTTCCCGGAACAGGATGTACGGCCCCTTGGCGCCCATGCCCCGGGCGGCGTCCACGAACTCGCGCTCGCGCAGCGCGAGCGTCTGGCCCCGGACGATGCGTCCCAGATAGGGCCAGTTGAAGAAGCCGATCACGAAGATCAGCACGCTCAGGTGCAGCGGCAGTCCGTTGAGGCCGAACGCGCCGCCCTGGAGGGTGGCGGAGATGGCGATCGCGAAGAGCAGGAGGGGGAAGGCGAGGAAGGTGTCCATCAGGCGGCTGATGATCGAGTCGACCCGGCCGCCGTAGTAGCCGGCGACGACGCCCATGATGGCGCCGATCACGTTGGACAGGATGGTCGCGCCGAAGGCCACCACCAGCGAGACCCAGGAGCCTTCGAGGACGCGGGTGGCGATGTCGCGGCCGAACTTGGGGTCCACGCCCAGCGGGTGGTCCAGGCTCATGCCGCCCCAACCCGACTTGGGCAGCGAGGTGTTGGGGTCGATGAGGTCCTGGTTGAAGGCGTTGGGGTCGAGGCCGAACATGGCCTGGACGGGACGCGAGGCGATCGCCAGGACGATCAGCAGGATCACGATGACGCCACCGGTGACGGCGGCCTTGTCCTTCTTGAACCGGGACCAGGCGATCTGCCCAAGGGAACGACCCTCGATCCGCCCCTCACCGGCGCCGGCGAGCGCAGCCTCAGGCTGCGCCTCGGCTGCCGCCCCGGTGGTCTCGATCGGTGCGGTCACTATGACCCGACCCCTCTCGCCGGTGGTGACCGGCCTGCGCCTGCCGCTGTGTGCGGCGGTTTGGTACTTGGTTGCCGTGCGCCGGCCACGGATGGTGCGGCCTTGGTGCCAGGCGGATTCGCCGGCTCGCGCTCGACCACGAGGCCCTCGACCTCATGTCTGAGTCGCGAGTCTTCAACCTCGCCGTGATCACCCGCCAGATCTGACGGTGAAAGTATGCGCAACCGTGATGCACTGCGGAGGATTCCGTTATCCGAACACTGGGTAACACCTCCCGGACGCCGGGCAGTTGGGACACTTCGGCGATTCGGTGCGGTTCAGGGCCAACCGGCGGCAATCTACGCGCGCAGAAGAGTCCCCGCCGTGCCGGGGCGCTCAGGGGAGCCGGAATGCGGACACGTCCGGCGGGCCGTTCAGTACCCGGCGCCGACCGGCGGGTAGCCGTAGCCGCCGGCCGGTCCCTGGGCGGGACCGGCGTGCGCCTCACGGTCGTAGAACGGGCGGGAGTTGGCGCGCAGCCACATCGCGACCGGGTCGAAGGCGTCGGACATCGCGACGGTCGACACCGGCAGCCCGTCCGGTACGGCGCCGATGGACCGCTGCATCATCGATCGGACCGAGTCGACGGCCGGCGGCGAGGTGTCGTACACCTCCAGGCCGATGGCGAGGTACGGCGCGCCGAACGCGGGCTGCACCCAGGCGCGGCGCAGCGAGCGCAGGGCCGGGGTGCGGTGGGCGTTCTGCGTGAGCAGGGCGTAGAACTGCGGGATCTCCACGGCCGGTTCGGACAGCCGCAGCGGGCCGGCGGGCTGGCGGTCCAGGCCGGCCGCGATGCGGCGCAGGTCGAGCCAGGGGACGCCGACGCCACCGCCCGGCGCGTGCGGATTCAGCCAGAGGCCGTAGTGGTCGGGGTAGAGGGTGCGGGCGACGTCGAGGCCGTCGACCACCTCGTACGACCGCGTCCAGCCGCTCGCCGAGAGTTCCTGGGCGGAGGTCACGCAGGGCGCGTAGCCGTGGCCGTCGACCTCCATGTGGCCGTACTGGGCGTCCGGGGCGCCGGCCTGGCCGTGCCACAGCAGCATCCAGACCTGGCCGGAGGAAGGGGTCGCGAGCGCGCGGAGCAGCGCCTCGTAGGCGTCGTAGCGTCCGGGCGTCACCTGGCGCAGCATCTGCTCCACCTGCCCGGCCGCGGTGCCGCTCGCGCTGGCGCTCACTTCTACGCCCCTCCATACACCAAAGGTTCCGACCGAGCCGTGAGTCCAGCTTAAGGCCGCCTGCGCGATCGTTCCCTCTCGTCGTCCCGCCGCCGCGGGACGGTCGCGGCCGGTCCGCTGCCCGCGGCGGGGGCGTGCGCCGGAGCCGCTCCGCGCCGCCGGGAAGCCCTCAGTGACCGTACTGGTAGAACGGCCTGACCTTTTCCCTCAGCCAGTCGACCACAGGGTCCTGGGCCACGTCCATGAGGACCAGGTTGACCGGCCAGCCGACCGGCACCCTGGCCAGGGCGCGGCCGAGTGCCTCCAGGGGGCGGGCGCGCAGGTCGCCGTCCCACTGGGAGAGCTCGACGCCGACGAACATGACCGGGTCGGCCGTCTCGACGGCGGCCAGGCAGCGGCGCGCCGTGAGCACGACGCCCGTCTCGGCGAACTCGGCACAGGCGGCGGCGAGGAAGTCGACCGGGTCGTCCTGCCAGTCGGGCTCGTAGAGCCGTACCCGGCCGCCGCTCGCCGGGCCGTCCAGCTCGGTGCGGCCCGCCCGGCACAGTTCGGCCACGGCCTGCGGGGGCAGCGGGATGCCGACGACACCGTCCGGGTTGACCACGACGCCGACCTGCGGCGGCAGTCCGCGGGCGAACTCGACGGCGGGCGCGATGGTGTACGGCATGTGGGGGCCGGCGACCTGACGGAGCTGCTCCTCGGAGCTGAAGACCGGGACGTACGCCTGTCCCTCGATCTCCAGGGTCGGCAAGTCCAGCGGACCGCTGTTCGGGCCGCCGCCGTTGGGCAGCGGCACCCACAGGAAGCTGCGGCCCAGCACCTCGACGATCCGGCCGCCGGCCGTCGGTACGCCGAGGGACGCGGAGAGCACCTCCTCCAGCTCGTTGCCGGGCCAGCCGCCGTGCGGCTGGGGGTGCGCCTGTGCCGGGAAGTCCCCCGGAATGTCCGCGGAGAAGTCCGCCGGGAAGTCCATCTGCCTACCGCCTGCTGGGAACCACTGCTGTGACCGAAAGGCTAACGGGTGCCGGCCCGGGGCAGGCCGGTGAACCCCGTCCGGCCCGGCGGACGGCTCCACGGCGTGCTCCTCGCCGTCCGGCCGGCGGGAGTTGCCACCGTCCACGGTGCGGCCTTCTCCGGTCGGCGGGTGCGGCCTTCTCCGGCCCGCCGGCGCGGGTGATCAGGGGCCGCCGGTACGGGCACCGGCCCCGCCGGTGGTCGGGGTCCGGTGCCGACGGGTGGTCAGCCGGCGGTGAAGGCGATCCGGCGCAGGCCGGCCGCCGCCTCGCGGTCCAGCAGGACCGCCGAGCCGCAGCCCTCGGGCAGGGCGCCCTCCTCCACGGCGCGCAGCAGGCGGCCGGCGCTGCGGCGATGGCGCAGGAAGGCGTAGCGGGAGACACCGCGACCGCGGTGGCGCTGACCGGAGAGCGCGGTGCCGGCGGTGACGTCGAGCAGGATCAGGTGGAGGGTGCCGCCACGCCGGCGGGCGGCACGGGCCAGCCAGGTGCGGACCCAGCTCTGGGTGCCGCAGTCGTGGACCACGACCGGCTCGCCCGAGCGCAGGGCGCGGCGCAGGGCGGCGTAGTGGGCGAGGCGGACCAGGGGCCGGTAGAGGGCGTAGGGCAGGCGGGGCGCCAGGCGGGCGTCCCAGCGCTCGCGGGTGTCCTGGGAGTCGATCCGGACGCCGCGCACCGTGCGGCGCATCAGGGTCGACTTGCCGCTGCCGGGCAGGCCGGTGACCACGACCAGGTCGTGCGGGCCGAAGAGCAGCGCGTGCGGGGCGCGGCCGGCCCGCTCGCGCAGGTCGCGGACGACGGGCGCGTGGTGCCGGTCCGCGTGTTCACGGGCCCGGGCCGCGGGCCGCCCGGGCAGAGCCGGGGCACGGGTCGTCGCGTACGCCGGTGCGGTCCTGTTCACCGTCATCGTCCTCCCCTGGGTGGTGACGGTTCACCTCCCCTTCGAGTGTAAAGAGAAGGTAATGCGGGGCGCCTCCCGTTTCCGTACGCGTTCTGCCACAGGCCGGTTACAGATCCGCCCTGCCGGGACACGGCGAGCCGTGCAATGATGGGCGCGCCAACTGCATACCGGCCGCTTGAATCCGCGCGGGAGAGTTCCCGGCAGTACGTCTGCCCGGACGCCGAAGGAGCAAGTCCCTCCCTTGAATCTCTCAGGCCCCGTTACCGCGCGGGCGAGGCACATCTGAAAAGCGGGCCGCTGCCGCAGTGGCTCCACCCAAGGTGCAAGCCGTGATCCGTCCGTGCGACGGCGGTCATGGCGAACCTCTCAGGTTCCGATGACAGATGGGGAGGACACGAGTTCCGTCCTCGCCCTCCCCCGCGCCCGGCTGCGTTCGAGCGGGGGCCCATCGCCTTGGAGACCGACCGATGAGCAGTTCCGCCTCCCATCCGCTGCGTCACACCGCGCTCGACGCGCTGCACCGCTCGCTCGGGGCGACGATGACCGACTTCGCCGGCTGGGACATGCCGCTGCGCTACGGCTCCGAGCGCGACGAGCACCTGGCCGTGCGCACCCGGGCCGGTCTGTTCGACCTCTCCCACATGGGCGAGATCACGGTCACCGGCCCGCAGGCCGCGGCGCTGCTGAACCACGCCCTGGTCGGCAACATCGCCTCGGTCGGCGTCGGCCGGGCCCGGTACACCATGATCTGCCGGGAGGACGGGGGCATCCTGGACGACCTGATCGTCTACCGGCTGGCCGAGACCGAGTACCTGGTCGTCGCCAACGCCTCCAACGCCGAGGTGGTGCTCGACGCGCTGACCGGGCGGGCGGCGGGCTTCGACGCCGAGGTGCGCGACGACCGCGACGAGTACGCCCTGATCGCCGTGCAGGGCCCCGAGTCCCCCGGCATCCTGAAGTCCCTCACCGACGCCGACCTGGACGGCCTGAAGTACTACGCGGGCCTGCCCGGCACGGTCGCCGGCGTCCCGGCGCTGATCGCGCGCACCGGCTACACCGGCGAGGACGGCTTCGAGCTGTTCGTCGCCCCGGCCGACGCCGAGAAGCTGTGGCAGGCGCTGACCGACGCCGGAGCGGACGCCGGGCTGGTGCCCTGCGGGCTGTCCTGCCGTGACACGCTGCGGCTGGAGGCCGGCATGCCGCTGTACGGGCACGAGCTGACGACCGCGCTGACGCCGTTCGACGCGGGGCTCGGCCGGGTGGTCAAGTTCGAGAAGGAGGGCGACTTCGTCGGGCGCGAGGCGCTGGAGCGTGCCGCCGCCCGCGCGTCGCAGAACCCCCCTCGGGTCCTGGTCGGCCTGGTCGCCGAGGGCCGTCGCGTCCCGCGCGCGGGGTACGCGGTGGTCGCCGGCGGCGAGGTGATCGGCGAGGTCACCTCCGGCGCCCCCTCCCCCACCCTGGGCCGGCCGATCGCCATGGCCTACGTCGACGCCGCGCACGCCGCCCCGGGCACCACGGGTGTCGGCGTGGACATCCGGGGCAGCCACGAACCGTTCGAGGTCGTGGCACTGCCCTTCTACAAGCGGCAGAAGTGACACCGGGACGTCCTCCGGCGGCACCAGCGGCGTCGTCGTGACCGGCCGTGCGTGACCTGGGGCACATCGCCCCTGGTCACGCATGTCTTCCGCACTCCCTCATTCATCAGCACTCCCTCGCGTACAGGAGAATTCAGGCCATGAACAATCCCCAGCAGCTGCGTTACAGCAAGGAGCACGAGTGGCTGTCGCCCGTCGAGGACGGCGTCGCCACGGTCGGCATCACGGAGTTCGCGGCCAACGCGCTCGGTGACGTCGTCTTCGCCCAGCTCCCGGCGGTCGGCGACACGGTGACCGCGGGCGAGACCTGCGGAGAGCTGGAGTCGACCAAGTCGGTGTCCGACCTGTACTCCCCGGTCAGCGGTGAGGTCACCGAGGCCAACCAGGACGTGGTGGACGACCCGTCGCTGGTCAACTCCGCGCCCTTCGAGGGCGGCTGGCTGTTCAAGGTGCGGCTGGCCGAGGAGCCGGCCGACCTGATGACCGCCGACGAGTACTCCGCCCAGAACGCCGGCTGAGGAACGGACGAGCCGATGACTGTCCTGAACACCCCCCTGCACGAGCTCGACCCGGACGTGGCCGCCGCGGTCGACGCCGAGCTGCGCCGCCAGCAGTCCACGCTGGAGATGATCGCCTCGGAGAACTTCGCTCCGGTCGCGGTGATGGAGGCGCAGGGCTCGGTCCTGACCAACAAGTACGCCGAGGGCTACCCGGGCCGCCGCTACTACGGCGGTTGCGAGCACGTCGACGTGGTCGAGCAGATCGCGATCGACCGCGTCAAGGAGCTGTTCGGCGCCGAGCACGCCAACGTGCAGCCGCACTCGGGCGCCCAGGCGAACGCCGCCGCGATGTTCGCCCTGCTCAAGCCCGGTGACACGATCATGGGCCTGAACCTCGCGCACGGCGGGCACCTGACCCACGGCATGAAGATCAACTTCTCCGGCAAGCTCTACGACGTCGTCGCCTACCACGTGGGCGGGGACGGCCTGGTCGACATGGCCGAGGTGGAGAGGCTGGCCAAGGAGTCCAGGCCGAAGCTGATCGTGGCCGGCTGGTCGGCGTACCCGCGGCAGCTGGACTTCGCCGAGTTCCGCCGGATCGCGGACGAGGTCGGCGCGTACCTGATGGTCGACATGGCGCACTTCGCCGGTCTGGTCGCGGCGGGCCTGCACCCGAACCCGGTGCCGCACGCCCACGTGGTCACCACCACCACCCACAAGACGCTGGGCGGCCCGCGCGGCGGTGTGATCCTGTCCACGGCCGAGCTGGCGAAGAAGATCAACTCCGCGGTCTTCCCCGGTCAGCAGGGCGGTCCGCTGGAGCACGTGATCGCCGCCAAGGCGGTGGCCTTCAAGGTCGCGGCGAGCGAGGACTTCGAGGAGCGCCAGCGTCGTACCCTGGAGGGCGCCCGCATCCTGGCCGAGCGCCTGGTGCGCGAGGACGCCAAGGCGGCCGGCGTGGACGTGCTGACCGGCGGCACCGACGTGCACCTGGTCCTGGTGGACCTGCGGAACTCGGAGCTGGACGGTCAGCAGGCCGAGGACCGCCTCCACGAGGTCGGGATCACGGTCAACCGCAACGCGGTCCCGAACGACCCGCGCCCGCCGATGGTCACCTCGGGCCTCAGGATCGGCACCCCGGCCCTGGCGACCCGCGGCTTCACCGCCGAGGACTTCGCCGAGGTCGCGGACGTGATCGTCGAGGCGCTGAAGCCCTCGTACGACGCGCAGGCGCTGAAGGCCCGGGTGACGGCCCTGGCCGACAAGCACCCGCTGTACCCGGGTCTCGACAAGTAAGTCACGATCCCGCCGGTCACCGGCCGGCGGGCCGTCCCCACCGGGGCGCCACGCACACCGGTCACCACCGCGTACGCGGCGCCCCGTCCCGCCACCACCCCCGGCACCACCCCCCGCATTGAGGAGTCCCCGTGGCCATCTCGGTCTTCGACCTGTTCTCGATCGGCATCGGCCCGTCCAGCTCCCACACCGTCGGCCCGATGCGCGCCGCGCGCATGTTCGCCCGCAGGCTGCGCAACGAGGGCCTGCTGGAGCGGACCGTGTCGCTGCGCGCGGAGCTGTACGGCTCCCTCGGCGCGACGGGCCACGGCCACGGCACCCCGAAGGCGGTGCTGCTCGGTCTGGAGGGCGACTCGCCGCGCACGGTGGACGTGGAGACGGCGGACGAGCGGGTGGAGCGGATCAAGACCTCGGGCCGTCTGAGTCTCCTCGGCGAGCACGAGATCGCGTTCTCGTTCGACGACGACATGGTCCTGCACCGCCGCAAGGCCCTGCCCTACCACGCCAACGGCATGTCCCTGTGGGCGTACGACGCCTCCGGGGCCGAGCTGCTGACCAAGACGTACTACTCGGTCGGCGGCGGCTTCGTCGTGGACGAGGAGGCGGTGGGCGCCGACCGCATCAAGCTCGACGACACCGTCCTGAAGTACCCCTTCCGCACCGGTGACGAGCTGCTCCGCCTGACCAGGGAGACCGGCCTGTCGATCTCCTCGCTGATGCTGGAGAACGAGCGGGCCTGGCGCACCGAGGAGGAGATCCGCGAGGGCCTGCTGGAGATCTGGCGGGTGATGCGGTCCTGCGTGGGGCGCGGCATGACCCGTGAGGGCATCCTGCCGGGCGGGCTGAGGGTGCGCCGCCGCGCCGCGGTCACCGCGCGCCAGCTGCGCGCCGAGGGCGACGCCGCGGCCCGCGCGATGGAGTGGATCACGCTCTACGCCATGGCGGTGAACGAGGAGAACGCGGCCGGCGGCCGGGTGGTCACCGCTCCGACCAACGGTGCGGCCGGGATCATCCCCGCCGTCCTGCACTACTACCTCGACTTCATCCCCGGCGCGGACGAGGACGGCGTGGTCCGCTTCCTGCTCGCCGCCGGCGCGATCGGCATGCTGTTCAAGGAGAACGCCTCCATCTCCGGGGCCGAGGTCGGCTGCCAGGGCGAGGTCGGCTCCGCCTGCTCGATGGCGGCCGGCGCGCTGGCCGAGGTGATGGGCGGGACGCCCGAACAGGTCGAGAACGCCGCCGAGATCGGCATGGAGCACAACCTCGGCCTCACCTGCGACCCCGTCGGCGGCCTCGTCCAGATCCCGTGCATCGAGCGCAACGGCATGGCCGCCGTCAAGGCCGTCACCGCCGCCCGCATGGCCCTGCGCGGCGACGGCTCCCACATGGTCTCCCTGGACAAGGTCATCAAGACCATGAAGGACACCGGCGCCGACATGTCGGTCAAGTACAAGGAGACGGCCCGGGGCGGGCTCGCGGTGAACATCATCGAGTGCTAGCGAATCAGGCTCTGACCGGCGCTTTCCTGTCATACGGCGCTGTCGGGGCCTGCTTCGCCGACGCGGCGTGAGGCGGTGGGACCTCCCCGGGAGACCGGACACGTCCCCGCCGGCCGCCACCGCGCCGGCCTCACCGGTCCCGGTCACCAGGTGGACCTCGGACCCGGAGGTCCTACGGGTCCTGCGCGGCTCCGGCATCCGGATCGCCGGGATCCGACGCGGTACGAGAGCGCGGGCGCTGCCGCCCGCGCACTTCCGGAATTCCCGCCGGGCGGCGCGCCGAGGCCTCTCGCAAGCCGAGAAAACTCGCACGTTTGTGTCGGCGGCAGTCCGTTGCGCCCGCAATAAGGCGGCTGCAAGGATCTCGCTCCATGACGAAGCTCGCATTCATCGGGCTCGGCCGGATGGGCGCGATCATGACCGGGCATCCGGCCGCGGCAGAACACGCTGCCGCGGTGTGGAACCGGCCCCCCGAGCGCTCGGCCCCACTGGTCGTGGCGGACGCGCGGACAGTCGACATCGCGGTGGTTTCCGATGCCCGCTGAGGTGAGGAACAACATGACGATTCCACGGATATTCCAGGCCGATTTCCAGGCAGCCGCCGCGCAGTTGCGCGTACCGGAGATGGGGACGGAAGTGGTGGCGCCGCTCCTGGCCAATCTGGTGCGGCTGATCAGGCCGCGCCGGGTGCTCGAGGTCGGCATGGGCTACACGACCCCGTTCCTGGCGGCGGAGCTGGCCGACCTCAGGGAGGGCGCCCGGGCCGAGGCGGCGGCCCTCGCCGAGAAGACCCGCCGCCACCTGGCCGACGCCGAACAGCTCGACAACGACTGGCTGCTCGCCGACCCTCCGCTGGTCACGCCCGCCGCCCATACCGAGCCGTACCAGCCGCGCCTGGCGGTCGTCGACAACCTCCAGGACCCGGACTCCTCCGCCAAACGGGTGACCGAGGTACTCGAGGAGCTGAACCTCGACGACTCGGTCACGGTGGTGAACGCCGACATGAAGGAGCTGGCCGACCATCTGCCCGCCGACTTCCGGCCGATCGACTTCGCCTGGGTGGACGCCTGGGAGTGCCTGTACTTCTTCGACCACCTGATGGACCTGGTCAACCCCGACGGCGGGGTGGTGGTCATGCACTACCTCATGTCCTACCCCGAGGGCGAGGCGGTGCTGCGCTACATCGCCGAGTACCAGCGCAAGCACCCCGGCGAGCTGGAGGTGCTGAACCTCCTGGAGTCGCACAAGCTGATGCAGAACAGCATCACCGTCCTGTCCCGGACGGCCGGCCGCACCAAGCGCCGTTACGCCAAGCTCGGCGGCGCGATCGACTACGGGACCGAGCTGCACACGGCCGCCCTGCGGCAGGCGGGGATCCGGTGACCACGCAGGCCGGCACCCGCGGTTTCCTGTTCGTCCTGGCCAGCCACCGCCCCGGCAGCCGAACCGAGAGGCTGGCGCGGAAGTTCGCCGAGGACCTCCCGCCCGCCGCCGCCCAGCGGTGGCTCCGGCTGGCCGACCACGCGCTGCCGGACTTCGTGGACGGCCGCGGCCGGGAGGAGGGGACCGGCACGGTCACGAGCGAGAACGAGTCGCTGCTGCTGGGGGCGACGCTGGAAGCGAGCGACCTGGTCATCGTGTCGCCGCTCTACTGGTACAGCGTCTCCGCGTCGGCCAAGCTCTACCTCGACTACTGGGGGCGCTGGCTGGACCTGGACGGTGTGGACTTCCGGGCTCGCATGAGCGGCAAACGGCTCTGGTCCGTGTGCACCCTCACCGAAGGCCGGGATCCCGACGACACCAGGCCCATGATCGACATGCTCAGCAAGTCGGCCGCCTATCTCGGCATGGACTGGTGCGGCGCTCTCGTCGGCGACCAGCACATCTACTGAACGGCGCGAAATCAGGACCTCTCCGGAAAAGCGCACCGGCGCCGGAATTCCGGCGATGTGCGGGAGGAGCTTTTGGTGGCATCGGCTCCGACGGGCCGGGAACGACCGGCCGAACCGAATCCCTCCGAGCCACAGGGGCACCGTAGCGCGGGCCGTGCCCCTGTGGCAGCACCGAAGCGAATCCGCCTGTGATCCAGTAATGCCGGGATGTGCGGAGAAGTCGCTCAGTCGGCGAGGTCGAACGGGTCCAGCAGGTTGCCTTTGGCGATGAGGTATCCGAGTTGGGTGCGGCTGGTACTGCCCAGTCGCCGGGAGATTCTCGCGACGTGCGCGGCGACGGTGCGGCGGCTCATCCCGAGACAGCGGCCGATCTTGTCCTCCGTGTCACCGTTCACCAGTCGTCTCATTATGGCGAGTTGCACGTCGTCGGACCACGCGGATGCGCCGATACCCGGATCGGGCGCCCCGGTCAGTAACCGACCGCGCCGCCACAGCGACTCGAAACATTTCGCCAGCGACTCCACCGCGGCGGCGTCCGTCGCTTCGACCGGCACGCTGCCGACCAGACTGAACGCGACCTCCCGGTCGAACACGGCGAATTGCGCGGGAACTTCGTCCACGACGCATATCTGCATACTGCTCGGTGGGGGCGCCTGGCACGAGGAGGCTGCTCTCCGCGGAATGCGATCGCACAGAACGAGGACCCGCGGCGGAGTGCCGGCGGCACTCGCGTTGCCGCACAGCGATTGCCGGATCGTGTCGAACCAGGTCTCCTCGTCGTCGGCCACCGCGATGAACGCTTGACGTGCGGATTGCAGGCGGTGCTTCAGTGCCCCAGAGAGAGGTGCGGCTCCCGGCAAGTCGAGAAGTTGTTCCTTGCACATGACGGTCGCTGATCCTTCGCTTGAAATCACAGTTGCTGTGGTTCGTGGCGTGGGTACGGCGGGCGGTCCGAATTCTCACGGCGCCGGCGCGGCCGGAGACCGGCCCGCGGCCATGGCTCAGCCAGGCGGCGGCGACACGGCCGCCACCTTCGGTCGTGGTGGATCGGTGGTCAGTACGGGCGACCGGGTGTGGGGCCCACATCCGGCGGTCGGGGTGCGGCACGGGTCCGCCACGACACCGTCGCGGACCTCACCGCCGGTCTTCCGGCGGCCGGCGGCGGCCGGTCGACGGAGGCGCACGCGAGCGTTCGGGTCACGCCCCCTCCGGCGCGCCCCTCCGAGGCGGCGCCCCGGGCGGCCGACGGCCACGGGGGGCGTCCGTCGGGCAGCCGGACGCGGTCAGGAGCGGCGGCGCGTGCACGACGGCCGGAGCCACGCGGTGACCCGGGGCGCCGGAACGCCGCCGGACGCGCCACGCGCCGTCGGCTACCGCTCCTCCAGGAGGAGGCATGTCCTCAGCGCGCGGCAAGGGTGACGGTCCGCGGTCCGTCCAGGTCGGAGGCTCTCGCCGGACGTGCCGTGGGCGGGCCGCGATGCCCGCACGGCGCCGGCTGCCGGGAACCGGGCGGTGTCACCCGTCCGAGGCGGACACGTCCTCCGTGTCCGCCGGCCGCGCACCGGCCCGCTGTTCCCGCTCCAGGCGTTGGGCGCGCCTCATCCAGGTCGGGGCGTCGTCGCGGGCGGTCGGTCGGGCGTCCGGTCCGGCCCCCTCGACGAAGAGGTGGTACAGATGCGCCACGTCACACCCCCGGTGAGACGCTCGAGCCGACCCGGCCGCCGCCGAGCGCACCCGCCATTACGGCGCTCCCGCCCCGACAGCCGGCACCTTTCCGCGCGAACAATGCACAGATCCCGTCATCGGGACTGACACCCGTCATTGCGAACACCGCATACCAAGGCGAGCAGTCGATCAACTCAAGTTCCACACGATCCTCCTGGCGGGTTGTCAAGGAGCGGCTAAGGCGAACTCGAAGAGCTGAACTGACGAGCTAGATCACGTTATCGGACAGCGCCGCTTACGGAAAGACCCCACTTCTCGGCCCAGGTTGAACGGGTGATGTCACGAAGATGGACGTGACCACCTTCTTCTCGTCCTTACATCGCGACGAACCGGTCGCCGCACAGTAATGATCCGGCCAATATCGACGAGTTCACACAGGCGAGCGTTTTGCCCGGAGCGAGACGAATGCGGCCCTGTCGAAATACCCATGGGTCCGGCATCCGCCCCGATGCGACACAGCTCGCGGGGACGAATCGAAAGCGGTCCGGGCGCCCGGCGGCCGAGTGATCCGGACCCTCCGCGCGGCCGGCTCTTTGACAGGACCCGCGCTTGCATATATGCACGGAAGGACCCGGCCGGCATCGACGGCCCCGCGCGTGAAGTGCCGGACACCACAGACCAGGACGGGCGCCCACGAGGAACCGGCCGGCCGCCTCGGTCCGCTGCCTATGCTGTACGGGTGCCGACCTCGCCCGTCCTGACAGTCCCGAGCCTCTTCTCGCCGGCCAGTCCGCCGGCCCGGCCCCGGACGCCCTCGGTGTGGGTGGCCGACGCCGGCCGGGAAGGGCACCGGGCCACCCGGCTCGCGCGCACCGTGCTGGACGACGCCGAGCTCGAGCGTGCGGCCGCCTTCCGCGACGAGGAGGCCCGGCTCGCCTACGTGCTCGCTCATGTGGCGCTGCGTCAGCTGGTGGCGGCGGCCGTGGGGCGGGAGCCCCGGGCACTGCGCCTGGAGCGCGATCCCTGCCCGGGGTGCGGCGGGCCGCACGGCCGTCCCTCCGTCACCGGCGGCGCCGTGCACTTCTCCCTCTCCCACAGCGGCCCGATGGTGCTGCTGGCACTGTCGTCCACACCGGTCGGCGCGGACATCGAACGGCTGCCGGGGCCGCGGACCGTCGCCGACGTGACGCGGATGCTGCACCCGCGGGAGGCCGCCGAACTGCGGGCCCTGGACGACACCGACAGTCCGCTGGCGTTCGCCCGGGTCTGGACGCGCAAGGAGGCCTACCTCAAAGGCCTGGGCACCGGCCTGTCCGACGACCTGTCACGCGACTACCTCGGCACCGGGGAGCATCCCGCACCCGCGCCCGAGGGCTGGAGCGTCACCGACGTCGCCGCGCCCGACGGCTTCGCCGCCGCCCTGGCCGTCCGCACCCCGGGCTGATCGCGCGATCGCCCCGGTCGGCGCGGACCGGGTCCGTGCCGGTGCCCGGCACGGACCGGGGCGCGCGCCGACGGCGACCGCGCGGGCTCACCGGGCCGCGAGGCAGACGGCGGCGACCTCCCGCTGGATGGCGGCGCCTACGGCTTCCAACTGGTCGAACAAGTAGAAGTGGCCGCCCGGCCAGGCATGGGTCCTGGTCGCCGCCGTCGTGTGCTCGCTCCAGAAAGCGGTCGTCCGCGGCGGGACCACCGGGTCCTGACGCCCGAAGAACACCGAGACCGGAACGTGCAGGGGCGGGCCGGGGTGCTTGCGGTAGGTGTCCACGATCGCGAGGTCGCCACGCAGCACCCGCATCATCCGGTCCAGGACGTCCGGCATCCCGAAGACCGACTCCGGGGTGCCGCCCGCCTTCCGCATGAAGGCGGTCAGCTGTTCGCGCGACCACAGGTGGCGCCGGCCCCGGTCGGGCGAGTGCCCCGGGGCGGAGGCCCCGGAGAGCCCCACCCAGACCGGCGGCACGCCCGTCCGTGACAGTTCCCGGGCCGTCTCGAAGGCGATCAGCGCCCCCATGCTGTGCCCGAACACCGCGTAGGGGCCGGTGAGAAGGGGCCGCAGCCGGGGGACCAGGAAGTCGACGGCCTCCACGGAGGTGCGGCACGGCCGCTCCCCCCTGGCCATCAGCCGGCCGGGGAGGTCGACGGACAGCACGTTCCACTGAGGGGGAAGCCACCGCGCGAACGGGGCGAAGGCCGTGGCCGAACCCCCGGCGTGGTGCAGGAACACGAGGGTGAACGGAGCATTTCCCGGCCCCGGCCGCCCCGGGGCCGCCCCGGGCGCGGACGCCGGCCATCGCCGCAGGTCCTTCACCCCGGCCCCGAAGGCCCCGCCGTTCACCGGGGACCGCGCGGGCAGGGCACCCGGGCGCCGTGTCCGAGGGGGATGGTGCCCTGGAGGGGCGACACCGTGATCTCCTTCCTGCCGTTCCCGCCGCGGCCGGCGGAACGGGCGTCAGCGTGCCGGAAGCGGTGCGGAGCCGGACGGTACGGCCGTCCGGCGCCGGCGGCACCGCGCCCCGCTCCGGGCGCATCGGTGACCGGCGGGCTCCGCCGCGATCCGTCAGTCCGAGTGCGGCCGGTACTCCAGCGCCGTGACGCCCCAGCTGAACCCGACCCCGCTCGTGCAGAGGAGGATCAGGTCGCCCGGGTCCAGCCGTCCCTCGGCCTTCAGGTCGGCGAGGGCGATGAAGGTGTCCGCGGGGCCCTGGTGCGCGTAGCGGTGGTAGTTGAAGACGCTGCGTTCCCGCGCGATGCCCAGGTCGTCGAGGAGTTCCTCGTGCATCGTCCGGTCGGTCTGGTTGATCAGCAGCCGGGCGACGTCGGCCCGGCTCCGGCCCAGCGAGCCGAGCGTCACGTCGACCAGCTCGGCGAGGTTCTTCAGGTACGCCTGGCGCAGGCCGGAGCGGCGTCCCCGCCGGCGCACCAGGGTCACGAAGTCCTCGCGGTCGGCGGAGTAGTAGTCGACCCAGGAGGCGTCCGTGCGCAGCGCCGTGTGCAGGATCTCGAACTCGCTGCGCCGGCTCCCCACCAGCACCGCGGCCGCCGCGTCGGCGAAGTTGAACAGCGCCTTGGACTCGGGGTCCTCGTGGTCGACCAGTTGGCTGAGCCGGTCCCCCAGCAGGACGAGCACGTACTCGCTGCGGTTCAGCGCCGTCTCGTCGGCGGCCAGCTGCAGGGCCGGCGAGGCGGAGTTGCAGAAGTTGACCACCTCCAGGCAGTGCGCCGCGCGGATGTCCAGGGCGTCCGCCGCCTTGGCCGCGGGCGACCAGAACGCGGGCTCCCACTCGCCCGATCCGGCGTAGATCACCTTGCCGATCGAGGCCGGGGCGACTCCCGTCCGGTCCAGCACCGTGCGGGCCGCCCGGATGGCCAGGTCCCACGGCTGCTCGCCCGGGGCGAGCACGGGCCATTCGGGGGTGACGGTGATCCGCTGGATCTGGTCCGCCGGCAGGCCCGAGGACCGGGACAGGTCCTCCACCCGGGCCGTCCCGCTCGGCAGCACGTACGCGAGATCGACGATGCCGCTCGCCATCACCGGCCCTCCGCCGATCCCGCGGCGATCCGCTTCCTGACCTCGTCCAGCGGGTCCAGCCCGGCCAGCACCGCCTTGGTCGGCAGCCCGAAGTCGATCAGGCAGGCCGCCTCGTCCACGCCGAGCGCGGCGAAGTCCGCGGCGGTCCGCGCCGCCTTGTCCACGGTCCCGAGCAGACCGCCGGTCTCGAAGTAGCGGTCGAACGCGCGGCCGACGATGAACTCGGTGTCGGCCGCGGACAGCTTCTTCGGGTCGACCATCCGCGCGCCGTCGTAGCGCGCGCCCAGCAGCAGCCCGAGCGAGCTGCGCAGGTAGTCCGAGAGCGGTGCGCGCACCAGTTCCTTCACCTCCGCCTCGTCGTCGCCCACGAAGGTGTGCACCATCAGGGCGACGTGCCCGTTCCAGCCGTCGTGTCCGGGCCGTTCGGCCAGCGCCTCCCGGTAGGCGGTGATCTTCCCGGCCAGTTCGTCCGGCTCCTGGCCGAGCAGGTGGGTGAGGACTCCCGCGCCCAGCCGTCCGGCGGCGCGGAACGTCTCGACACTGCCGGCGCTGGTCACCCACACCGGGAGCCGCTGCCGTACCGGGCGCGGATAGACGGCGACGTCCCGCTGTGTTCCGACGCCGTCCGTCAACGACATCGTCTCGCCGCGCCAGAGGGCGCGGACCTGCTCCACGTGCTCGCGGACGAGCGTTCGGCGGTCCTCGTAGTTGCCGGGGGCGAGCACGAAGTCGGCCGCGTTCCAGCCCGAGGCGAACGAGATTCCGGCGCGGCCCCCGGAGATGTTGTCCACCACGGACCACTCCTCGGCGATCCGCAGCGGGTGGTGCAGCGGGGACACCACACTGCCCGCCCTGATCTCGATCCGCTCGGTCACCGCGGCCACCGCGGCGCCGGTCACCGCCGGGTTGGGATAGAGGCCGCCGAACGGATGGAAGTGCCGTTCCGGGGTCCATACCGCCGAGAAACCGTTCCGGTCGGCGAACTTCGCGCCCTCCAACAGCAGTTGGTAGCGGTCCGTCTCGTTCTCGTTGCTGTCGTTGGCGAAGTAGAACAGGCTGAAGTCCACGCTTGGCTCCTAGCTTGTCGTTTCGGGGACCGCCTGCTGCACGGCGATCCGGTCCCTGGTCGCCTCGGCCCAGCGGACGGCGGGCGGCGCGGCCAGTCCGGCCAGGGCCAGCGGAACGGCCAGCAGCACCCAGCCCGCCCAGGCGAAGTGTGTCAGCAGGAAGGTCACCAGGGCCGGGGTCGCGACGGTGCCGAGCTGCACGGACATGGCGAACAGTCCCTGGTACTGTCCCTGCGCGTGCTCGGGGGCGAGCGAGAACGACACCGACCACTGCCCGGCGCCCTGCAGCATCTCGCCGAGCGTGTGCGCCATCACCCCGGCGGCCAGCAGCAGCAGTGCCAGCCAGGCCGGCCTGCCCTGCGCCAGCGCGAACAGCGCGCAGCACGCCGCCAGCGCCAGCCCGGTACGGCGGAACGCCCGTCCGCCGCCCGCCGCCTTCTCGCTGCCCTTGCTCACCCGGACCTGGAGCAGCACCACCATCGCGGTGTTGACGATCAGCGCCAGCGAGTAGGTCCAGGTCGGGCTGGAGGTCCGGGTGGTGATCCAGATGGGCAGCGCGACGGTGAGGATCGAGATGTGCATGACCAGCACCGTGTTGAGCAGCGCCAGCACCACGTACGGGCGGTCGCGCAGCACCGCCGTGCGCGACCCTCCCTTGTGCGCCGTCGCCGGAACCGCCGGCACGGCGAAGTAGGCGGCGCCCGAGATCAGGAAGAGCACTCCGCCGAGGACGAGCACACCGAGGTAGATGGCCTTGGTGTCGAAGTAGAGCGCGACGCCGCCCGCCATGGCTCCGGCGGCGATGCCGATGTTGGCCACCGACCGCATGTAGGAGAACGTGCGGACCCGTTCGTCCGGCGGTATCAGCCCCGCGACCAGCGCACCCCGTGCCGCGTCCGTGGCGCTCTCGGCCATCAGCGCCAGACTGACCGCGACGACCAGCCCGGCGAACCCGGTCACCAGCGCGTACCCGGCGGCGAACACGCCGAGCAGGAACAGGCAGACGATGGTGACCGCGCGCGGCCCGAACCGGTCGGCGAGATGGCCCGCCGGGATGCTGCCGAGCATCCCGATGGCCGCGCCCAGGCTCAGCGCCAGGCCTACCCGGTCGGCGGAGATGTGCACCGTCCGGGTGAAGTACAGGACGCTGACCGCCATCAGGATGCCGTGTCCGGCGGTCTTGGCGAGGTTGCTCAGGCTGAGCAGCCGGATGATGCCGGCCGGGGGGATGGTGTCCCGGAGTAACCCACGGAGGAATGACATGTGTGCTCTGCTTCCTGATCGAGCTGTTGCCTCTCAGTGCGACGTCGGAACGGCACGCTCGCGCTCGGCCACCAGTTCCCGCACTCTGCCGCGGTCGATCTTCCCATTGGCGTTGAGCGGGAGGGAGTCCACGTGATGCATCCGCCGCGGGACCGAGTGGACGGGCACGCGCTTGCGCAACCAGCGCAGCAGCTCGGCCCGTTCGAGCGGGGAACCGGTGTAGCAGCCGAAGAGACGCGTCTCGTCGCCCTCGCGGACCGCGACCACGACGGCCTGCCCGATCTCCGGGTGCTTGCGCAGCGCGGCCTCGATCTCGCCCAGCTCGATCCGGTAGCCGCGCACCTTGACCTGGTTGTCGGTCCGGCCGAGGTGGACCAGGGTGCCGTGCTCGTACCGGACGCGGTCACCGGTGCGGTAGTAGTGGTCGGCCGTCAGGTCCCCGACCGCCGGGAGCGAGCGGCCCCCGCCGAAGCCGATGAAGCGGTTCTCGTTGTCGGACGGGTCGAGGTAGCCGTCGAACCGCTGCGGGCCCCGGACGAAGAGCTCCCCTTCCTTGGCGGGCTTGCCCTCCTCGTCGAGCACCAGGAATTCGAGGAAGCCGTAGACGTCGCCGATGGGGATGGTCCCGTTGGAGGTGGCCGGCCAGGCGGCGGGGTCGTCGGGCAGCGAGTACTCGGTGCACTGGATGGTGAGTTCGGTCGGCCCGTACACGTTGGTGACCTTGGCCCGCGGGGCCACCGCGTGCCAGGCCCTGGCCTGCTCGGCGGTGAGCTGCTCGCCGATGAACACGCTGTGCCGCAGCGAACTCGCGCCGCCGGCCGGGAGGTTGCCCAGCTCGGCGGCGACCGACACCACCGACGGCACCGAGAACCAGTGCGTGATGCGGTTGCGTTCGAGGTAGTCGACCGGTGTGAGCATGTCCTGTCCGCCGGGCACCACCAGCGTCGCGCCCCCGGACCAGGTGACGAACAGGTCGTACACCGACGGGTCGAAGGTCAGGTCGAAGGTGTGCGACATGCGGCAGCCGGGGCCGACCTCGAACCGGGTGACGTTGTGCGCCAGGAAGGGCGTCACGTTGCGGTGCCGGATCGGCACGCCCTTGGGGCGGCCGGTCGAGCCGGAGGTGAACAGGATGTAGGCGACGTCGTCCGGCGATGCGGTGAGCGGCGGCAGTCCGGCCCCGCCCCGCAGCCCCGCGACCTCCTCGTCGGTGAACCGCAGGATGGGTCCGGTGTCCTCGTCGGTGAGCTGCGCCGCTCCGGCGGCGTCGGCGATCAGCACGTCCGGCCGCGCCAGGGACCGGCTTCGCCGGTTGCGCTCGGCGGGGTAGCCGGGGTTGAGCGGGACGACCGTCGCGCCCAGCCGCAGCGCGGCCAGGTAGCCGGCGAAGGCGGTGATGCCGCGCGCGGCCAGCAGCGCGACCCGGCGCGGCGGCTCGCCGGTGGTCCGCAGGATGCGCTCGGCCACCGCGTCCGCGCACTCGCGCAGTTCGCGGTAGGTCAGCGTGGTCCCGCCCGCCTCCACGGCGCTGTGACCGGGGTACCGCGCGGCGGAGGCCGCGAACCACTCGTACATCGTTCCGTGCTCCGTCATCGTGCCTCCTGCAGATCCGGAACGATCAGACGCATGGTCGTGGGCGGTTCGAAGACCTCGGGCTCGACGTGGAGCACCTGGATCTCCGGGGTCCCCGGGTCGACGGACAGCTCGGCCAGGCAGTCGCACCGCTGGTCGGTCAGGCCGGCGAAGCGGTAGGCGACCTCCATCATCCGGTTGCGGTCGGTGCGCCGGAAGTCGCCGGCCAGGTGGGCGCCCGCGAGCGCGGCCTGGCTCATGAGCCAGCGCAGCAGCACCGAGCCGGCGCCGAAGGAGACGACCCGGCACGAGGTGGCCAGCAGCTTCAGACGCCACACCGAGGGGTGCCGTTCGAGCAGGATGATGCCGACCGAACCGTGCGACCCGAACCGGTCCCTCATGCTCGCCACGAGCACGTCGTGGTCGGGGTCGGTGAGCAGGCCGCGCAGCGTCTCGTCCGAGTAGTGCACGCCGGTGGCGTTCATCTGGCTGGTGCGCAGGGTCAGTTCCTCCACCCGGGCCAGGTCGGTCTCGCTCGCGCGGCGCACCACCAGCTCCAGGTCGAGGGTGCGCAGGAAGTCCTCGTCGGGTCCCTCGAACCCCTCCCGCGCCGCCTCGCGTTCGAAGCCCGAGCGGTAGATCAGCCGCCGCTGCCTCGACTCGTCGGTGACGGTCGCCGGGTTGAACTCCGGCAGCGCCGGCAGGTCCAGGACCTGGGCCGCGTCGTAGCAGCGCACCTCGGGCAGGTGGTGGGCGACCTCGGCGCGCTCCACCGGCAGGTCGTCGACGAACGCCATCACCGAGTCGGCGAAGTTGAGCTTGTCGGCGATCCGGCGCACCGACTGCGACTTGGGGTGCCAGCCGATCTCCGGGAGGATGAAGTACTCGGCGACCCCCAGCTCCTCCAGCCACTTCCAGGCCAGGTCGTGGTCGTTCTTGCTGGCGACCGACTGGAGGATGCCGCGCCTGTCCAGCTCGGCCACCACCTCGCGGACGCGCGGGTCGAGCGTGACCCGGCCGTCCTCCAGGACGGTCCCCTGCCACAGCGTGTTGTCGAGATCCCATACGAGGCATTTGACGGTCTTCATCACACCTCCCACAGGGTCACCGCCCACGCGGCGACCGGACTGTTGTTGAGCACCAGCACGTGGTCGCCCTCGGCGAGCTCGCCGGTGGCCAGCAGCTGGTCGAGATTGAGCACCACGTCCATCGCGCCGAGGTGGCCCAGCCCGGACAGCTGGTCGCGGCAGACCTGGTGGATCGGCAGGCCGAGCAGCGTCTCGTAGAAGGTGAAGGCCCCGGCGGTGACGTTCTGCATCAGCGTGACCGCCACGTCGGCGCGGGTGATGCCCGCGTCGGCCAGCGTCTCGTCCACCAGCCGCGCGATCCGCTGCCTGCTGTGCATGGCCAGCTCGAACCGGTAACGGTCGGGCGAGGCGCACTCCTCGCGCCACTCGTACCAGGGCACCTGCTTGTAGTCGACGCCGAACAGGTCGTGGAACGAGCCGTCGGTCTCCATCCGGTGCGCGCGCAGCACCGGACGGCCGCCGCGGACCAGTGTGGTGGCGTACGCGCCGTCGCCGATGATCGTGACCGGGAACCGGACCCGGTCGACGCCGGTGGGGCGGCTGGCGTGCGCGATGGTCACGCTGCGCCGGGAGGGGTCGGCCAGCAGCAGGTCGCGGCCGAGCGCCCAGGCGGCGCTGGACCCCACACAGCCGACCCCGTCCACGGTGAACGCGAACGCCGAGGCGAGGCCGGCGTCCTTCTGCACCCGGCAGGCGTCCGAGCCGAGCAGCACGTCGGGCGCGCGCGGACCGACGAGCAGCAGGACGTCGGCGTCCGGGCCGCCCTCGCCCGCCACCTCCTCGTGCAGTTCGCGGGTGACCTGCGCGGCCAGCTCGCCCGAGGTCCGGTCCTCGAACACACCGACCGTCTCGATGCCGCTCGTGGCGACGAACTCGGCCTCCTCGTGGCCGAGCTGGCCGAACTCGGGCAGCTCCTTGACCGGCACCCGCACGTCCGGCAGCAGGACACGGGTGCGGCCCAGGCCGATGGTCGTGTCCGCGCTCACGCCCACACCGCCACCGCGTGGCGCGCCAGCAGCAGCCGGCATATCTCACTGCTCCCCTCGATGATCTCCATGAGCTTGGCGTCCCGGTACACCCGGGCCACCGGGCTTCCGTCGCGGCTGCCCGCCGAGCCGAGCACCTGCACCGCCGTGGCCCCGCCCCGGGCCGCGCCCTCGGCGGCCACCTGCTTGGCGACGACCGCGGCGGTCGGCAGCTCGGAGCTGCCCTCGTCCCAGCACCGGCTGGCGTGCTCGCAGCACCGTGTGGCGGTGTTCTCGGCCGTCAGCAGATCGGCCAGGTGCCCGGCGACGAGCTGGTGCTCGGCCAGGGGGCTGCCGAACTGCTCGCGGCGCGAGGCGTGCCCGGCGGTCTCGGTCAGGCAGCAGCGCAGCATGCCCACACAGCCCCAGGCCACCGAGAGCCGCCCGTAGGTCAGGACCGAGGTGACCAGCCAGTCCAGCGGCAGGCCCGCACCGCCGAGCAGGTGCCGACGGGGCAGCCGCACCGCGTCCAGCGTCACGTCGGAGTGCCCGGCGGCGCGGCAGCCGAGCGGATCGGGGACCCGGGCGACGGTGACGCCGGGGGCGTCGGTGGGCACCACCAACGCCGCCGCGCCGTCGCCGTACCGGCCGAAGACCACCAGCCGGTCGGCGTAGCCGGCCCCGGTGACCCACACCTTCGAACCGGTGACGAGGACGTCGTCGCCGTCCTCCTCGATCCGGGTCCGCATGGCCGACAGGTCGCTGCCGGCGCCCACCTCGCTGAAGGCGACCCCGGCGACCGAGCCCGACGTCAGCGCCGACAGGTGTTCCACCTTCTGGTCGGTGTCGCCGAAGCGCTGCACCGCCCAGGCGGCCATGCCCTGCGAGGTCATCAGACTGCGCAGGGACGAGCAGCGGCTGCCGACGGACGCGGTGAACTCGCCGTTCTCCAGGCTGCTCCACCCGGCCCCGCCGTACTCCGTGGGCACCTGGGCGCACAGCAGGCCCTTGACGCCCAGCTCGCGCACCAGGTCGCGGGGCAGCTCGCCGCTCAGGTCCCAGGCGCCGGCCCGGTCGCCGATCAGCTCGCCCACCCACTCGGACGCGTCAGTCACCGGTGATCCTCAGGACGAGCGCGGTCATGGCGTCCAGCGTGCGGAAGGAGTCCAGCTTCAGCTCCTGCGGCGGCACGGTGAGTCCGAAGGCGCCCTCGATGTGCGTCAGCAGCTCCATCGCGAACAGCGAGGAGACCAGTCCGGTGGCGAACAGGTCGAGGTCGTGGGTGACCTGCTGCTTGGTGCGCGCCGCCAGGAACTCGGTGAGGTTCGCGCGGATCGCCTCGTCGGTCAGCGGTGTGGCCGTGGTGTCCATGATCACCTTCCAGTGGTGGTGTAGTCGTAGAAGCCGCGGCCGGTCTTGCGGCCGAAGTCGCCCGCCTCGACCTTGGCGAGCAGCAGTTCGCTCGGCTGGTATCCGGCGTCGCCGGTCCGCTCGTGCAGCACCCGCAGCGTGTCCACGACGTTGTCCAGGCCGATCAGGTCGGCGGTCGCCAGCGGGCCGGTGGTGTGGCCGAGGCAGCCCTGGAAGGCGGCGTCCACCGCCTCCGGCGTGGCGATGCCCTCGGCGACGATGCGGGACGCCTCGTTGATCGAGCGCTGCAGGATCCGGTTGATGACGAAGCCGGGGCCGTCGCCGACCACCACCTGGGTGATGCCCAGCTCGTCCAGGAGCGCGCCCGCGCCCGCCATGGTGTCCTGGGCGGTGCGCGGCCCCCTGATGACCTCGGCGGTGCTGATGAGGTACGGCGGGTTCATGAAGTGCACGCCCAGCAGCAGCGCCGGCTGGGCCACCGCGTCGGCCTGCTCGTCGATCGGGATCGCCGAGGTGTTGGAGATGAGCACGGCGTCCGGCGCGGCCTGGTGGGCCTCGGCGAGCACCTTCGCCTTGGTCTCGGCGTGCTCGGTCACCGCCTCCACGACCGCCGTGCAGCCGGCGACGTCGGCGATGGAGGTGGTGGCCGTCAGGGTGCCGGGCTCGACGTCGCGGGGCAGCGAGCCCATCATCTGGGCGAGCCGCCGCTGGGTCGGCACCGCCTGCTCGGCCTTGGCCAGCGCCTCGGCCGACACGTCGACGAGCACGACCGGGATGCCCCGGCCGGTCGCGAGCGTGGCGATCCCGGTGCCCATGCTTCCGGCGCCGAGCACGGCGAGTCGGTGCTGGGTCGTGGTGGTCATCGCTCCTCCGTCTTCTCAACCAGGTCGGGCAGCAGTTCGGCGATCTCGGGCAACCGCCCGGTGAGGTAGCGCAGCCCCGCCAGGAGCTGCTCACCCGTGACGGCGGGGTCGATCCGGTTGCGGCGCAGCCAGGTCCGCCAGTTGCGGGCCTGGACGCCGTCCTCGTCCAGGTGGAAGGCGTCCTCCTGCTCCCACAGCGCGGTGGTGGACATGACCTGGTTGCCGCGCTTGATCGCCTCGTCACCGACCAGCTTCTGCCACTCGGGCAGCGGCATCGGGCGGGTGGGCCGGCCCACCTCGCCGAGCAGCTCGAACATCCCGGGCAGGCTGATCGACTTCTCGTGCACCAGGTGGAAGGCCCGCCCGGCCGAGGCCGGCGACAGCGCGTGCTCGACCAGGCCGCGCGACAGCACGTTCACCGGCGAGACCGGGATCGCCTGGTCGTCCAGCGGGTGCGCGCCCACCGCCAGGCCGGCCGCGAGCACGAACCAGATGAGGTCGCGGTCGTTGCAGGCGCCGCTCTCGGAGGAGGCCATGATCATGCCCGGCCGGAAGACCCGGCACCGCATGCCGTCCTCGTCGGCGCGCTCCAGCAGCCGCTCGCCCACCCACTTGCTGACGCCGTAGCCGCCGAGCATCGGGTTGAGCGGCTGCTCGCGGGTCTCCAGCAGCGTGGTGGAGTTCTCGTCCGGCGGTGCGGCCGCGGCGAGCGTCGAGACGTAGCTGAAGTCGCGTATGCCCTTGGAGCGGGCCCACTTGAGCAGGTCCACCAGGGGCAGCACGTTGCTGTCGCGCAGCACCCGGTAGGGCTCGGTGAAGACGACCTGGGCGGCGCAGTGGATGATGTGCCCGATCCGCCTGGCCAGTTCGCCGTCCCGGTAGAGGCGGCAGGCCAGCCCGATGTCCTTCAGATCGGCCGGCACCACGTGCACGCGCTCGGGATCGGGTTCCGGCAGGCCGAACTTCACGGCGTTCGCGCGCAGCCGCTCCAGCCCGGTCGCCTCGTCCTCCGCCCGCACCACGCAGTAGACCCGTGCGTCGGAGTGGCGCACCAGGTCGGCCAGCAGGAACGCGCCGAGGTAGCCGGTCGCACCGGTCAGCAGCACGTCGGTGCCGGGCGCCTCCTCGGCGGCCAGTTCGCCGAGCGGGAGCTGGAGGTCCTGGTCGATCAGGGCTCCGTCGCCGTCGGCGGCGTCCACGCCGTCCGCCTGGATGCCGGAGCCCTCCATCAGGCCGCGGACGATGGTGGTGAGCTTGCGGATCGTCGCCCTGCTGCCGCCGGCCCGGTGGAGGTTGACCAGCACGCCGTAGCGCTGCTGGACCTCCAGCGCCATCTGGACCGACATCAGCGAGGTGCCGCCCAGTGCGCCGAACTCGTCGTCGAGGCCGACGTTCTCCGCCCCGAAGAGTTCCTGCCAGATCTCGGTGAGCTCGCTCTCCAGCGGGTCGCCCGAGCCGGCCCCCGGCGTCGCCTCCACGGGGGCGGCGGGGGTGTCCGGGCGCAGGACGTCGATGCGGTCGAGCAGCCAGTGGCGCTTGCGCGTGAACGGGTAGGTGGGCAGTTCCACGCGCCGCCCGGCGCCGCCGGAGAATGCCTCCCAGTCGACCTCGACGCCGTTCAGCCAGGCGGCGGTCAGCGCCTCCTCCACCGCGTCGTCGCCGGCGCCGGTCAGGGTGATCTCGTACGCCCCGGCGGCGGCGCCGGAGCGTCCGGGCAGGGCCGCCAGCAGCGACTCGGGCGCGTCGGCGGGCACCACGACGGCACGGCCCGACTCGGCCCGCTGGGTGCGGACGGCGGGCGGCCGGGGAAGACGCAGGGCGGCGGCGAGCTTGTCCGGGGCGGCGGTGACGACCCGCCGCTCGGTGAAGTCGGCGCGCCCGACGCGCAGTGTGTGCGCCACGTCGGCCGCGGGCAGGTCGCGGGTCTCCAACGCGTCGGCCAGGCGGCGGCACTGCTCGTCCAGCTCGGAACGGGTCCGCGCCGAGACGGTCAGCCGGACGGTCGGCCGCCCGGGGGCCGCGGCCCGGGTCGGGGCGGGGGGCGCGCCCAGGACCACCGCGGCGTTCGTCCCGCCGACGCCCATGGAGTTGACCAGCACGTGCCGGTCGGCTCCGGTGCTCGGCATGGCCTGCGTCGTCACGTAGAACGGGCTGTCGGCCATCACGTCGGGCGTGCGCGGCTTGTCGAACATGGGGTGCGGCGGCAGCACGCCCGTCCGCGCGATGTTGACCGCCTTGATGAACCCGGCGATCCCGGCCGCCGGGCCGCTGTGCCCGATGTTGGTCATGGTCGAGCCGAGCGCGCAGTACCCGCTCTCCCGGGTGAACGACCGGAACGCGCGGCGCAGCGCGATCAGCTCGATCTCGTCGCCCACCGCCGTACCCGTGCCGTGCCCCTCGACGTAGACGAACGACTCGGCCGGGACGTCGGACACCCGCAGCGCGGAGCCGATGACGTCCGACACCCCGACGGGGCTCGGCGCGACGTACCCGAGCCGGTCGCCGCCGTCGTTGCCCACCGCGCTGCCGCGCACGACGGCCAGGACGGGGTCTCCGTCGGCCAGGGCGTCCGACAGCCGCCGCAGCGCCACCACGCCGATGCCGGAGCTGTAGACGGTTCCGGTGGAGGAGGCGTCGTAGGAGCGGCAGTACCCGTCCTCCGACAGCACCCCGCCCGGCGCGTGCAGGTAGCCGAGGAACGGCTCGATGACGGTCGCTCCGCCGGCCAGCGCGATGTCGACCTCGCCCGACAGCAGGCTGAGCGTCGCGTAGTGCAGCGCGTACAGCGAGGCCGAGCAGCCGGTCTGGATGCTGACGGCGGGCCCGCGCAGGCCGAGCTTGTAGGCGGTGCGGGAGGTCAGGAAGTCCGGCTGGCCGCCCACGGTCAGGTCGAGGTCGTCGATGGCCGCGCGCAGCCCGCGCCGGCGCGCCTTGTCGGTGAACACGGCCGCCGAGTAGTGCCCGGCGTAGCTGGCCGCGAACACGCCGGTCCGCGGTCCGCCGTCCCGGGGCGGATGCCCGGCGGCCTCCAGCGCCTCCCAGGCGGCCTCCATGAAGATCCGCTGCTGCGGATCGATGGTCTCGGCCTCCTTGGGCGTGTAGTTGAAGAAGTCGGCGGCCCAGTCGGTGACGCCCGGCAGCGTGGTGCCCATCCGCACGAAACCCGGGGCGTCGAGGATCTGGGCGGGCAGGGCGGCGTCGGCGAGCTGTTCCTCGGTCAGTTCGCGCATGGCGACCGAGCCCTGCTCGATGTTGCGCCAGAACTGCTGGGGCGTGGCGGCGTCGGGGTAGCGCAGCCCGACGCCGACGACCGCTATGTCGGTGGGGCGGGTCATCGGCCCGCACCCCGCAGCCCGAGCAGGTCGCCCCGCCCCGGGCCCTGGGGGCCCGCCTCCGCGACGACGGGCTCCGGCGTCTCGCCGGCCAGCAGCGCGGCCTGCGCGCGCACCGTGGAGTGCTCGAAGAGATCCGAGACGCGCAGGTCGCGGTCGGTCTGCTCGGACAGTTCCTCCCAGAGCATGATCAGCAGCAGCGAGGAGCCGCCCGCCTCCAGGAAGTTGGTGTCCAGCGGGACGGCCGCCGGGTCTTCGGTGCCGAGGACCAGGGCCCAGGCGTCGCGCACGCGGTCGAGGAGTCGATCGTCCACTTGTCTCTCCTTGCTGGGTTTCGTCATGGCTGTGCGTCGGGATCGCCGGAGAGGTCTGCCGCCGCGGCGACCATGGCGTCCAGCAGGCCGCGCGCCGTGCCTTCGTCGAACAGCGCGGTCGCGTAGGCCAGCTCCAGCTCGAGGTCGTCGCCGCGTTCGACGGCTGTCAGCTCGAGCTCGTACTTGATGTGCAACGGGTCGGGCGCCAGGTGGCGGGCGAAGGGCGCGGGCAGGGCCGGCTCCGCCATCGAGGTCACGTAGAGGGGGGTGAGCGGCGGGCGGCCGAGGTCCCGTCCCGGGTGCAGCGCCGCGACGACCGGGTCGTAGGGGGCCGCCGCGTCCCGGTAGGCCGCCTTGGCGTCGTCGCGCACCCGGACCAGGAGCTCGCGCCAGGTGGGCTCGCCCGTCAGGTTCACCCTGACCACCAGGGTGTTGACGAACATGCCCACCGCGTCGGTCGCGCCGGTGGAGTCGCGCCCCGACCAGGGGAAGGCGAGCAGGAAGTCGCGGCCGGCGCCGCCGCGCGCGAGTGCCGCGCCCATGAGCGTGGCCGCGATCACGAAGGTGCTGCAGCCCAGCTCCCCCACGGCGACCTTGCGCAGCCGCCGGTGGTCCTCCTCCCCGAGCAGCGCGCTGACGGCGGCCGCCTCGGTGGACTGGAGCGCCGGCCGGGGCCGGTCCAGCGGCAGCGGCGGGTCGATGGGGGCGCCCCGCAGGCGTTCGACGACGGACCCGACGCGGTCGGTGTCGACCGGCTCGGCGACCGCCGCCGGGTGGACCGGCTCGGCCAGTTCGCCGTCCTGCCGGTAGGCGGTCGCGATCTGGTCGAGGAGGACCTGCGCCGACCAGCCGTCCACCACGATGTGGTGGGGGACCAGGGCCAGCAGTGTCCGGCCGTCGTCCGGGCAGACGATGTCGGCCCGGACCGGCGCCTGTCCGGCCAGGTCGAACGGTGTGGTGCACAGCTCGGCCAGGTGCCCGCGCAGGTCGGCCGGCGACTCGGTGACCGTGGTGACGGCGGGCGGCCCGTCCGTGCGGTAGGTGACGCGCTGTTCCTTGCGGTCGAGCACGAACCGCGACCGCAGCGCCGGGTGCCGTCCGAGTACCGAGTCCACGGCGCGTCGCAGCGCCTCGCGGTCGATCCCGCCGGCCGTCTCGACCAGGGTCGGCGAGAGGTAGGCCGGACGCAGCCACGCCATCCGGTCCAGCATCCAGAAGCGCTGCTGCGCGGAGCTCGCGGGGTACGGGCCGTCGCCGGTCACCACCGCCGGGGCGCCGCCGGTGGCCCGGGCCGCCGCCAGCGCGTCCGCGAGTCCGGCGACCGTGGGGTCGGCCAGGAAGATCCTGGGCGACAGTTCGACGCCGTACCGCCGCTCGGCCTCCGCCAGCATGGTGACCGCCAGCAGCGAGTGGCCGCCGAGGACGAAGAAGTCGGTGCCGGCGGTCAGCTCGTCCGCGGACCGGACGGCGGCGTAGCGGCTGCCCTCGCCCAGCACGGCGACGAACAGTTCCGCCGCCCGCCTCTGCTCGTCCGTGAGCGGGGCGTCCTCGCGCTTTCGGGGAGCGACGGGAGCGGAGGTGGCCCCCTGGACGGCCGGCGGCTCGCCCAGGAACTCGTCCAGCGGCCGGTCCGGGTCCTCGACGGCGGCCGTGACCAGCTCCACCAGGGTGTTTCCGAGGCGGTCGCAGACCTCGTCGGAGTAGCGGTCGGTGTCGTACTCGACGGTGACGGTCAGCTCGGGCCCGACCTCGTTGACGATCACCATCAGGTCGAACTTGGCGGTGTCGGTGGACAGCTCCTCCGGCGGCGCCCAGCGGGCGTGCCCGGTGGGCGGGGCCTGGTGCACGAAGCCGACGCCGACCAGCGCCGACCGGCCGGCGCCGCGGGCCGCGTTCACCGCGGTGGTGAGCCGGTCGAAGGGGAGCTTCTGGTGGCTGAGCGAACGGTACGCCTCGGGCCGGGACTTGCGGCACAGCTCGGCGAACGACCAGCCGGGGTCCACCGCGCAGCGCAGCGGGACGGTGTTGACGAAGAACCCGACCAGCCGCTCCAGCTCGGGGTGGTTGCGGTTGGCGGTCACCGCGCCCACCAGGAACTCGCGCCGCCCCGACCAGCGGTACAGCGCGGCCTGGACGGCGGCGTACCACAGCACGAACGGCGTCGCCCGCAGCGACAGGGCGAGTTCTCCCACCTTCGCCGACACCGCGGCGGGCACCGGGAAGTGCCGCTGCCGGCCCGGTCGGCTCCCCTCGTCCGCGGCGGGCCTGCGGCTGCACCCGTCGAGAACGAGTTCGTCGGAGAGTTCCAGCAGTTGACCGGCCCGTTCCTCCAGCTGCCGCTGGATGTCGGGGCTCTCGGCCGCGGCATGGTCCCAGACGGCGTAGTCCGTGTACTGGACGGGCAGTTCGCCGGCCGTCGGCCGCTTCCCCGCCAGCGCCGCGTCGTAGGCGGCGGCGAGGTCGTCCAGGAGCGGTTCGAGCGACCAGCCGTCCACCGCGATGTGGTGCACCGCCAGCAGCAGGGCGTCCCCGCCGGGCATCCCGCGCCAGACGACACAGCGCAGCACCGTGCCGCCGGCCAGGTCGAAGGGTTCGCGCCCGCGCCGCGCGGCCTCGTCGCGGGCCTGGCGCACCGAGTCCGCGTCGAGGACCTCGACGGGCGGCGCCTGCGGCTCCCGGACGAGCTGGAGGAGCCGCCCGTCACGCAGCTCGTAGGCGGTCCGCAGTACCTCGTGCCGCTCGACCACGTCCTTCAGCGCCGTCCGGAGCGCCGCCAGGTCGATGCGCTCGTTCCAGGCGAGGAACACCGGCACGTTGTAGGTGGCGCTGCCCTGGGAGGTCGTCTCGATCAGCCAGAGCCGTTCCTGGCCGGCCGACGCGGGCGCGGTCCGCTCCCCGCGCCGCCGCAGTTCGGCGGTCATGCGGTCACCGGCCGCAACTGGCGCACGTGCTCGGCCAGTTCGGCGAGCGAGTCGAGCAGCAGCACGGTGCCCGGCTCCACCTGCACGTCGTACCTCCGGCCGATCCGGGAGACGAGCTGCATGGCGCGCACCGAGTCGCCGCCCAGTTCCAGGAAGTTGTCGCCCGCGCCGACCTCGTCGGCGCCCAGCACCTCTCGCCAGAACCCGGCCAGCTCGTCCACCAGCGCGTCGCCGCCGTCCGGCTCGGGGGCCGGCGCGGACACGGGGCCGGTGCCGGCGGCGGGATCGGCGTCCACCAGCCGCAGCAGTGCGGCGCGGTCGACCTTGCCCGTGGAGCCCACCGGGAGCCGCTCCAGCACGATCCAGCGGGCCGGGATCATGTAGGACGGCAGCCGGTCGGCGAGCGCGGCGCCGACCGCCTTGCCCAGGTCCTCAGGCTCGGTCGGTCCCGTGGTGGACGGCAGGGCGAATCCGACCAGCATCGCCGACGGCCCTTCGCCCACCTTCTCCACGAACGCGGCGCTCACCAGCGCGGTGGCCACCGCGGCGCGCTCCACCTCCGGCAGCTCGACCCGGAAGCCGCGCAGCTTCACCTGCCGGTCGGCGCGACCCAGGTACTCGATCGTGCCGTCCGCCAGCACCCGGCACAGGTCGCCGGACCGGTAGTGCGTCTCGCCGGTGGCGCCGTCGGTGACGAACCGTTCGGCGGTCAGCTCGGGGCGGCCGAGGTATCCGAGGGCGACCCCCGGGCCGCCGATGCACAACTCGCCGACCGCGCCCCGGGGCACCTCGGTCAGGTCGTCCGCGACGACACGCAGCGTGGTCTCCTGGATCGGGCGTCCGATCGGCACCCGGTCGCGGCCGGCCAGGCTCTGGAGCGTGCAGTCGAAGTAGGAGGCGAAGGTGGTGGCCTCGGTCGGGCCGTAGGCGTTCACCAGGCGCCCGGGCGCCCGCGCCGCCAGGACGTCGCGCACCATGCCCAGCTCCAACTGCTCGCCCGCGGTGATCAGCGTGCGCAGTTCGCCGAACGCCTCGGGCCGTTCCCGTGCGACGGTGTGGAACAGCGAGGTGGTGAGGAACATCGTGTCGATGCCCTCCGAGCGCACCATCCGCGCCCACTCCTCGAGCGACAGGTCGGTGACCACCGAGGGCAGCACGACGAGCGTCGCGCCGGCGGTGAGGGTGTTCCAGATCTCGAAGGTGGTGACGTCGAAGGCGGGGTTGCAGGTGTTGGCCACCTGGTCGCCGGGTCGGATGGCGCAGAAGACCGGCTCGCGCACCAGCCGGAGCACGCCCCGGTGCGGAACGATCACGCCCTTCGGCCGGCCCGTCGACCCGGAGGTGTACGTGATGTAGGCGGGCGCCTCCGCGTCGCCGGGGCCCGGCTCCGGGACGGCTCCGCCCCGCGGGGCGGAGGTGGGCACCGGGACGAGGCGGGGGCCGTCCGGCAGGTTCGCCCAGCGCTCACGGCGCGAGTCGGGTCCGTAGGTGACGACCAGATCGGTGCCGATCTCGTCGAGGATGCCCCGCAGGCGGACTTCCGGGGCCATCGCGTCGAGCGGCACGTAGGCGGCGCCCGCGAGCAGGATGCCGAGGAACGCCGGGACGAGTTCGAGCGATCTGTCCACCGCGACGGGAACGGCGTCCCCGGGACGTGTTCCGGCGGCGACGAGATCGTCGGCCAGCCGCTGCGAAACATCCCACAGTTCTCGGTAGGAAAGTGATTCCCCGGTGACTGGAACGCGTACCGCGCAACTCTCCGGCCGGCGTTTCACCCATTCGGCAACAAGATCTTGGACCCGTCCGACCGCCATCATGCCCCGCTCACTCCCTGCCATGTCGAGATAGGCACCTATGCCGCACCTATCGGGCATCGCACGCGAATTCAGACCCGGCGGTTTCGCGCGCGGCCACCGGGCAGCACTCAGGAACGATGCATCGCGCGTGGCGGTCGGGGCCAGATCCAGCGGCCTCATGTTTGTGCATCGCGGGTGCACGTTCGTGCACGGACGACAACTTGAAATAAGCGGGTCGGCGTTTTAAGCGGTCGGCCGAGTCCGGCAGTTCGAGCAGTAGGTTTACCACTGCCCGGCGGCTCCACGCCTTCACTCAATAAGTCCGCGCCGGTCCGGACCCGTTTCCCGAATCTCCCGATTCGCCGTGCGCGGTGGACGGCCCGCCGCCGGAACGTCCCGTGTGCCGCCGGGGAACCGGCGGTCCGGCGATCCCGGCTTTCCGGTCAGGTGACCCCTCCGGCCACCGCGACCGCGGAGCGCACGGCCCTCGCGCGGCGGCCGTTCCCTCGCCGGCGCCGCCCCGGCACGAGGCGGCCCGCGCCGGGCGGGCCGACCCGCCTCGCCCCCGCCCGCCCGAACGGCCCGCTCCGACCGCGACGGCCGCGCACCCCACGAGCCCCGGCGCCGCGGGCGGCCCCTCCGGTCAGGTCACGGTGCCGGCTCGGCTCGGCCGCGGCCGGGCGCCCTCCCCGCCCGGCCGGCCGGCGGCCCGGGCGGGGTGGACCGAGGCGAAGGCGGTCGCGAGCCGGTCGAGCAGGGGCGCCGCGCACGGGTGGGGGTCGCGACGCGGTGTGATCGTGTAGATGCCGCGCGTCGGAGGGTCGACGAGGGCGACCGTGGTGACGTCGGTGCGCAGCGCGCACGTCAGCACCCCGGGGATCAGCGCGATGGCGTGGCCGGTCGCGACCAGGGCCAGCTTGCCGAGCAGATCGGCCGCGGCGAGGTCGATGCGGGCGCCGACCCCGGAGCGCGCGGCGTGCTGGCGCAGCAGCGCCGCCGAGCCGTCGTTGTCCTCGACCCAGGTCTGGTCGGCCAGCGCCCGCATGTGCACCGGTCCGCACCCGGCCCGCGGATGGCCGAGGGGCAGTGCGACGACCATGTCGTCCAGCCCGAGGAACCGCCGTTCGACCCGTGGGTCGTGGGGCAGCCCGGGCGGCGCGTCGGTGACGACGGCGATGTCCAGGACGCCGTCGATCACGCGGTTGTGCAGTTGTGCGCTCAGGCCGGGCAGCAGGCTCCACCGGATGGCCCCGGCCTCCTCCAGCAGGCCCCGGATGGCCTGGGGGACGATCCCCGCGGCCAGCGAGGGTGTCGCGCCGACGGCCAGCGGCCGGTCGGACTCCCCGTCGCGGACGTCCCGTACGGCGCGAACGGCGCGGTCGGCCTCGTTGAGCGTGGCCAGGGCGTAGTGCCGGAACACCTCGCCGGCCCGGGTCGGCCGCACCCCGCGGGCATGGCGCTCCACCAGGGCCACACCGAGCTGCTGTTCCAGCCCGGCGATCTGCCGGGAGACCGCCGACTGCGTGTGGTGGAGCTCGGTGGCCGCCGCGGACAGCGACCCGAGCCGGCACACCGTCACGAACGTCCGCCACACCGTCAGGTCCATCCGCCCAGTATGCCCATCCGGTATGCGTTTCCCGCAGAGCTCCCCTGCGGAAACCGCACTTGCCGCAGTCATCACGGTGCACCACCCTGGGACGCATGACCGCACCGCACACGATCGCCGTCCTCGGACTGGGACGCATGGGCCAGGCAGTGGCGACCCGACTCACCGGCCACGGCTGGGACGTCGTCGGCTGGACCCGCTCCGGGCGCACGGCAGACGCCGTCGAGACGGCCGACGCACCGCAGGACGCCGTGGCCAAGGCCGACCTCGTGCTCCTGGCGCTGTTCGACGGCCCGGCCTGCCGGGAGGTCCTCGACGAGGTCCGCGACTCGCTGCGCCCGGACGCCATCGTGCTGAACACCAGCACCGTCGCGCCCGCCGAAGCGTCGGAGCTGGCGCAGCGGTTCGGCGCGGCCTACGTCCACGCGCCCGTGCTCGGCTCCGTGCCGGCCGTGGCCGCCGGCGCGCTGCGGATCCTCGCCGCCGCCGAGCAGGACACGCTGGAGCGGGTCCGGCCCGTTCTGGAGGCGCTCGGCACGGTGCGTCCCGTCGGCGACGCCGGGACCGCCGCCGCGCTCAAGCTGATCGCCAACAACAGCCTCGCGGGCGCCGTCCTCGCGCTGCGCGACTCACTGCGGCAGGCCGACGCGCTGGGCCTGCCCCGCGACCAGGTGCTCGACGTCCTCGAACTCGGCCAGCTCGGCGGGCTCGTGGCCCGCAAGCGGGACCTGCTCGCCGGGCAGTCGGCCGCCGCCCCGGCGCAGTTCACCATCGGTGCGCTGGCCAAGGACATGGCGCTGCTGGCCGCCGCGTCGAACACCCCCCTGCGCAGCGCGGGCGAGCTGGCCGACGCCCCGGCCGGTCCCGAGGCCGACATCGCCGCGGCCGCCACGGCCCCCGCCGTGGAGGACGCCGTGCTCGAACCGCTGCGCGCCTACATCCGCGGTCACGCCACCGGCGACCCCGCCCACTTCCGCGACGCCTTCCTGCCCACCGCCCACATCGAGGGCATCCGGGACGGCGTCTTCGTCTCCTGGCCGCTGGAGGAGTACTGCACCCTCTTCCAGGGCCGGCCGGCCGCCGACGAGGCGACCCGCTCCCGCCGCATCGACTCCGTCGACGTGCACGGCACCGTCGCGACCGCGACCATGACGCTCTGGCACGGCGCGGACACCTTCACCGACATCTTCCTGCTGGTCCGCGTCAATGACGGCTGGCGCATCTCCAACAAGGCCTACCACCGCCACTCCTGAGCGGCCCGGCGCTCCGGCGGCGCCCGCCGGAGCGCCGGGCGCCGGCTCGCACCCGACCGGTGGCCGCGGCGGCGCGGGACGCCGCCGCGGACGCCCGCGCGGCTCGTCCGGCTTCGGCCGCTCCGGCCTCCGGTACGCGCTCGCCCGCACCGGAGGCCGCCGCTGAGCGGCGAGGAGACACCACCGGCCGGGCCGGCGGAGCCGGTGCCGGTCCCGGGCCCGCCGGCCCGGCCGGAGCTGATGTTCGAACACCCTGAAGGGATCGTCCGGACGGGAGACGGGGCAGAACTCAACCGACGACTCCTCTCCCCCCCACGGCACTCTCAGGGAGTTTGCATGCTGCACGGCATCGACGTGAGCGCCTACCAGTCCGCCGCCTACGGCACGCACGGCCTGTCCTTCGTCTTCGTCAAGGCGACCGAGGGCCGTTCGTACGTCAACTCCAGGCTCGGCGCCCAGACCAAGCACGGCCGCGACGCCGGACTGGTCGTCGGTTTCTACCACTTCCTGTGGCCCGGCGACATCACGGCCCAGGCCGAGTACTTCCTCTCCCACGCCCCCGAGAGGAAGGGCGACCTCCTCGCCGTGGACTGGGAGACCACCGGCGAGGGCACGCACGCCTCCAACGCGGAGAAGGACCGCTTCATCCGCAAGGTGAAGGAGCTGCGGCCGCACAACCGGGTGCTCCTCTACACCAACCGCCACTTCTGGCTGACCATCGACACCACCTCCTACGCGGGCGACGGACTGTGGATCGCCGACTACGTCAGCGCGGGCCACCCCCGCATCAAGGCCAAGTGGCGCTTCCACCAGTACACCGACGAGCCGCACGACACCAATGTGGCGAACTTCGGCACTCTCGCCGACCTGCGGAAATGGGCCACCCCTTAGGCTGGTCGGCATGGGCGGCGAGATCACTGCGGTCAGCAGCAGCGGCACGTACTCCTTCAGCAAGCCGAACCGGGAGGGCATCACCCTGCTCGCCGGGCTCGGGGTGGAGGGGGACGTGCACGCCGGGGTGACGGTCAAGCACCGGTTCCGGATGGAGAAGGATCCCTCCCAGCCGAATCTGCGGCAGGTCCACCTCATCCACGAGGAGTTGTTCGACGAGGTGCGCCGAGCCGGGTTCGAGGTCGCGGCCGGACAGCTCGGGGAGAACGTCACCACGCGCGGGATCGACCTGCTCGATCTGCCCACGGGCACGCTGCTGAGGCTCGGGCACCAGGCCGTCGTCGAGGTCACCGGCCTGCGCAACCCGTGCGCGCAGATCGACGGGTTGGGCAAGGGCCTGATGAAACAGGTCGTCGGGCGGGACGAGGACGGCCGGGTGCGGCTCAAGGCCGGGATCATGGGCATCGTCGTCACCGGCGGCCCGGTGCGCCCCGGTGACCCGGTGGGCGTCGAACTCCCCGCAGGACCGCACCGGCCGCTGAAGACCGTCTGAGCCCGCCCGTCCGGGGTGCGCCTGGCGGGGCCCGCGCTTCCGGCGGTTCGAGGCAGGTGCGGCGGTCCCGGCCGGGTGCGGCGGTCCCGGCCGGGTGCGGCGGTCCGTTCCGGAGTCGCCGGTCCGAGCCGGCGCAGGTCCGTTCCGGGCCGCCGGTCCGAGCCGGCGCAGGTCCGAGCCGGCGCAGGTCCGAGCCGGCGCAGGTCCGAGCCGGGGCCACCGGTCCAGTCCGGATCTGCCTGTCAAAGCCGGGTACAGCAGTCCGTACCCAGGACCACCGGTCCGCCGGGGGCCACCGGTCCAGGCCGGACCCGTCGGTCCGCGCCGGGAACGGCCGCCCGGGTCAGCCCCGGAAGTCCGCCGGGCGCTCCGGGGACGCCTCCCCCAGCGCCTTGGTGACCGCGTCGACGCCGGCCCGGAGGCCGTAGACCGGGGTGCCGGGCTGCTGGCGCCAGGAGTCGTCGATGCCGCCGGAGTCCACCGTGTCGAAGCCGAGCTCCTCGATCAGTGCCCGGACCTTCGCCTTGGCCGCCGGGTCGTCGCCCGCCACCGGCAGGGCCATCCGGTCCGGGTCGCCGGCCGGACGGTGGCGGTCCAGGATGTCCTGGGCGTAGGTGCCGTTGAACGCCTTGATCACGGGGTGGCCGATGTGCTGTTCGGTCCAGCGGCTCTCGGTGAGGCCGTCGTCCTCGATGGCCGCGATCCTGCCGTCCCGCTGCGGGTAGTAGTTGCCGGTGTCGATCACCACCACGCCGTCGGCGGCGCCGGTCAGCAGTCCGGACGGCAGGTCCGGAACCGCCCTCAGCGGGACGGTGACCACGACCGCCTCGGCGCCGCGGGCCGCCTCCTCGGCGCGGACGGGACGTGCGCCGGTCTCCTGCGCCAGCTCGGAGAGGGTCTCGGGGCCGCGGGAGTTCGCGACGGACACGTCGTGCCCGAGGGCGGTGAGCCGCCGGGTGAGGTTGCCGCCGATGTTGCCCGCGCCGATGATGCCGATCTTCATGTCAGCTCGCCTCGCTCTTCCCGGAGGTCGGTGTCGGTGTCCTGCGCATTCCTTGCGGTCCACCTGCAACCCCCGGCCCGTGCGGCCTATTCCGGGTCCCGACCGAACGGGTGACGCCGAAGGAGCCGTACGAGCCGTTCCGGGCCGCGTACCCGGCCGAGGACGGCCCGGTGCCACCGCACGCGTGGTCGGTCCGGCGGGACCCGTCCGGGCCTCACCGTCCCGTCCGCACGCTTCGGCCTGCGACCGCACCGACGACCACGAGGGCACGGGCGCCGACCGCCGCGCCGCCTTCGTCGACGCCCTCGCGGGCGCCGGGCTCCGGGTGGAGGTGCTGGACTTCGGCGAGCACCCCGGCCGCGACGGGACGACCTTGTACGCCGAGCGCCGGGTGAACGGCGCCACGGCGTGGGGGCGGGCCGCCGGGACGCGTCGGCGACGGCGGCCTCCGTGCGGGCCGTGCCGGCCGCGGTGAACAGGGCCCTGGGGTGAGCGGGGCCGCCCGCACCGCATGACGGGGACGCCCGGCCGCGACGGCCCGGCGCCCCCGCCCGCGTCACTTGTTCAGGTAGGCCCAGAACTCGTCGAAGGACAGGACCTTGTCACCGTTGAGGTCCCGTTGCTTGATGATCGCCTCGGCCACCGTGTCGGTGACGTTCCAGTCACCGCCCTGGGCCAGGGCGGACTTGAACTCGGCGGCGGTGATGAACCCGTCGCCGTCCGCATCGATCCGCTGGAACTGCTTGCGTGCTTCCTCGATGTCCGCCACCGGTCCGCCCCTTTGTGTCGCGTTCGATCTGTCTTGCTGTCGTAGTGACGCAGGTCAGATTAACGGCCCACGCCGGACCTCAGTGCGGCGACCACCCACGAGAACTCCTCGTCGTACGCCGGCTGGGCCTCCAGGCCGTTCAGAACGGCCGCCAACCGCCGGTAACGGGCGACCTGTTCGCTCGCCGCGGCGGTCAGGCGCTCCAGTACGGCGGCCCGGTCGGCGTCGCCGAGCAGCCCGCGCAGGATCTCCTCGGCCTCGGATGTCCCGGGGGCGACGCCCTGCCGCAGCGCCTCGCCGGCGAGCTGCACCAGGCGGCTCATGAACCACAGCGAGGTGCCCGCCGGGGCGTCGGGGTCCCGGTCGGCCGCGTTGAACTCGATCATCCGGCGCATCAGGGCGCGGAACCCGGGGTCCTGGATCAGCTCGGCGAGCTCCACCCAGGCGTCCACCTGCGCCGGTGTGGGGTCGGCCGGCAGGTCCGCCGTCGCGAACCGCAGCCGGGTGCGGATGTCGGGGTCGGCCGTGTCGAGTCCCTCGAAGATCTCCTCCGTGAAGTCCTCGATGATCCGTCCGCGTTCGGCCGCCGACAGCCGTGCCAGTTTGTTCATCAGGGTCGTCTCCTCCGCGTTCGAGCCGCGTCGTGCCACGGTCGACAGCACCGCACGGGTCACCTTCAGCGAGGCGATGCGCGCGTCGAGGGCGGCCACGTGCGCGGCGGCCACCTCCGCGACCGTCCGCTCACCCGCCAGCACCCGGCGCACGTCCGCCAGGCCGAGGCCCAGCTCGCGCAGGGTGCGGATCAGTTCCAGGCGGGCCACCGAGGCGGCGTCGTAGAGGCGGTAGCCCCCGGTGGAGCGGGCCACCGGGGGCAGGGCGCCCTCGTCCGACCAGTAGCGGATGGTCCGCACGGTCAGTCCGGTGGCCCGGGCCAGCTCGCCTATGGTGAGGGGTCGGATGCCGTCTGTTTCGCTCACGTCGGCGAGTCTGCGCCTTCCAGCGGCTGGAGACTCAAGCCGGACGGCCCGGACGGCGCCCGTGGGGCGCGGGCGCCGTCGGCGGCCGGGTCCGGGGCCGCGGCCCGTGGGCCGACGGGCTCAGTGCCACGGCTCGTAGTGCGGATTGCTCTCGCACTCGCCCATGATCTCGGTCTTCGTGGCCTTGTCGACGGGGCAGGCGCCGACGATGTACCGCCGGGCGATCCCGCCGGGGAAGGCGACCTCGACCTGGTCGGCCCATTTGTGGGTGTCGCCGATCGTCCGGTTGACGTCGATGCCGCCGGGGGCGTCGACGTAGTAGTTGTACTTCGACTTCCAGGTCTTGAAGAGGTCGTGGTCGTAGGTCGTCGAGACGTACGGCGACACCTGGTTGACCAGGACGTACTTCTCGATGTCGTACTGGCCGGTCAGCACGTCACGGGGGTGGAAGCCCTCCTCGAAGACGGTCCGCGGGGCGCGGTTGTCGTTGCGCCACAGGGTGCCGCAGGTCGTGCGCCAGGCCGGGGCGGGCGTGATGCGGCCGATGTCGACGCGCCGGTCGGCCGCCGCCTTGATCCGGTCGTCGTACCGGGGGCAGGCGGGCGCGGCGGCCCGCGCGGCCGCCGTGGCCGCGGGGCGCGCGGCGGCGGTGGTCGTGGGGGCGGTGGCGGTGGTCGTGGGGGCGGTGGCGGCCGTGGTCGCGAGGACGGCGGAGAGGGACAGGACGGCGGCGGCGGCCCGCCGCCGCGGACGAGTGGTGATCATGCGCAGCACGATCCCCGTACCGCGGCGGCGGGGGACGGACCGTCACCCGTTCGCAGGCGTGTCCGGCTACCGGGTTGTCAGCGGAAGATGCCCGTGTGGCCGAGCGAGTAGCGGCCGGGCTGCGGGTAGACCGCGAGGCCGTGCGGGCCGCTGCCGACCTTGACGCGGGCGAGCTGTCGGCCGGTGCGGGTGTCGATGGCGTACACCTCGGAGTTGTAGCGCCCGGACAGCCAGAGCACCTTGCCGTCGGCGGAGACGCCGCCCATGTCGGGGCTGCCGCCCTGTGGCAGCCGCCACTTCTTGGTGAGCTTCCCGCTCGGGAAGTCGAAGACGGAGATGGTGCCCTCGCCCCGGTTGGAGACGTACATCTCGCGGGAGTCGCGGCTGACGTACAGACCGTGGGCGCCCTTGCCGGTGTGGAGGAACTCCGGCTTCCCGAACCTGTCGCCGTCCAGGATCCACAGCCCGTCGGCCACCATGTCGGCGACGTAGAACCTCTTGCCGTCGGGTGACATCTTCACGTCCTGCGGCATGGCGCCGTGGAAGTCGAGCTTCTGCTGGCCGACGACCTTCATCCTCGCGGTGTCGACCTTGAGCAGCTCACCGCTGAACTCGCAGGAGACGATGAAGTAGCGGCCGTCCATGGAGAAGTCTGCGTGGTTGACGCCGGCGCAGGTGACGGGGACGGTCTTCACCCGGTCCATGGTGTGCGCGTCGCGGAAGACGAGCTGGCGGTCCTTGGACGCCATGACGACGGCGTACTTGCCGTCGGGCGTGAAGTAGAGGTTGTACGGGTCGTGCACGTCGACGGGGTCGCCCGCCTTGCCGGTCCTCGGGTCGATGGGGGTCAGCGAGTTGCCGAGGTCGTTGTTGACCCACAGCGTCTTCAGGTCCCAGGACGGCACGACGTGCTGGGGCTGGCGGCCGACCGGGATGGTCTCGATGACCTTGTACGTCTTGGGGTCGATGACCGTGACGGTGTTGGAGTTGGTGTTGGGGACGTAGATCCGGGAGGGGAAGTCCTTGACCACCGGGGACAGTTTGCCGGGGCGGTCGGCGGCGTAGACGTCCTTGGGGTCCAGGACGGGCGGCATGCCGGCCAGGCCGTCGGCCTGCTGCCGCTGGGGCCGGGGCTCCGCGGGCGCCTTGCTGCCGAGCGCTTCGTCGTTGCGGTGTCCGGGGTCCGCACCGCTGCAGGCGGAGAGCGCGGCCAGCGCGGCGCAGGCGGCGCCGGCGATCAGGGCCCGGGTGAGGCGGGAGAGGGGGGTGGGGTGCATCAGCTCAGCAGCTCCGTGGTGGTGACCGCGCGCAGGCCGCGGTGGGCGAGTTCGTCGAGTACGTCGGGGAGGGCGGAGACCGTGTCGGGGTACCCGAAGTGCAGGCTCACCACGGAGCCGCCCCGGACCTCCGCCATGACCTTGCGGGTGACGGCGGCGGCGCCGGGCCGGGTGTGGTCGAGGGAGTCGACGTCGTAGGAGAGCACGTGGGGGTATCCGGCGTCCCGGGCCAGCCGTTGGACCAGCGGCGAGGCGGTCGGGGCGCGCGAGGGCCGGAACCAGGTTCCGATCGAGCCGGTGAGCCCCTTGATGCGGTCCGCGCAGCCGGTGATCTCCGCGCGGGCGTCGGCCTCGGACATGGCGTTGACGGCCAGATGACGCCGGGTGTGGTTGCCGAGGTCGTGTCCACCGTCGAGGATCCGGCGGGCCATCTGCGGATACTGCTCCAGCCAGGTGCCGACGGCGAGCACGGTGAGACGGGCGCCGTGCCGCTCGGCCGCGGTGAGCAGGGCGCGGGCGAGGACCGGATCGCCCTGCCCGTGGAAGGTGAGGGCGACGCGGGGCTTGTCGCGCGGACCGTGGGTGATCTGCGCGGGCTGGTTCGGGAAGGGCCGCGGGACGGGGGCGGTTGACGGGGTGGCGGAGCGGGCGGTCGCGGTGCCGGGGGCGCCGGAGGGCGAGGCGTCGGACGTGGTGACGTGCGGGGCGGCACCGGTGGCCGAACACCCGGCGGCGAGCGCGCCCCCGGCGACGAGCCCGGCTCCGGCCCGCAGCACGCCGCGGCGGTCGGTGGTGGTCACCCGCACCATTTAAGAGGCGTACGGTAAGAAAACGGGCGATTCACTCGTACGGTCGCCGGGTGGGCGTCGGTCGGGCGGGAGCCGGGACCGCCGGCTTCGGCGGCCTGACCGGGTCCGCCGGGTCAGCGCTCCGCCACCCGCATCTCGAACCACGTCGTCTTGCCCCGCGGCAGCAGGTCCACGCCCCAGCGGTCGGCCAGCTCGTCCACCAGGAACAGGCCCCGGCCGCTGACGTCCAGCTCCTGCACCGGCATCAGGCAGGGCAGCCCGCGGGAGGGGTCGCGGACCTCGACCCGGATCCAGCCCCGGCGACGGCGCATCCGCAGGCCGAACACGCGGGCGCCGGTGTGCCGCACGGCGTTGCCCACGAGTTCGGAGACGAGCAGGACCGCGTCCTCCGTCAGTTTCGGGCTGAGGCCCCAGTGGCGCAGGACGACGACCTGGACGAGCCGGCGGGCGGTGGCCGCGGACTCGGGACGGGACGGCAGCGGAACCTCCGCCTCCGTGGGGTTGCCGTACGACTCCAGGGCGGCCAGCCCCCGTTCGTCCTCGACCGCGGGCGACCAGCGCGCCGCGGCGGCATGCTCCTGCCCCCGCGGCTGTCTCATGCCCTCCAGCCCCGCCATGCCCCCCATCATGGCCGCCCGGAACGACCCCCGTTGCCGTTCCGGTGGAATGCGCCCCCCGGGCGCCCCCGGTGCGCCGGATCGGGCGGGCATGTGCCGGTGGCACTTCAACCGCCGTGGCGGCCGGGCCGGCCTGCCGGAACGGCCCGGGCCGAGGCGGGGTCCGGTTCCCCTGAGGCGGCACGGCCCCGGGGCCGCCCGGCCTCCGCGAACCGCCCCAACGAGCGACACGCGACCGGACTGCCGGTCAACCTCGCGTGACCCGAGGGGTGACCGCCGGGTCACGGGAGGACGGACCGGTCCGGGTTCCCGGGCGCCGGTCCGGGTTCCCGGGCGCCGATCCGGGTTCCCGGGCGCCGATCCGGGTTCCCGGGCGCCGATCCGGGTTCCCGGGCGCCGATCCGGGTTCCCGGGCGCCGATCCGGGTTCTGGGGCGCCGGTCGGGGCTCAGAGGAACTTCGCCTTCCCCGGGCCCTCCTCCACGAAGCTGCGCATGCCGCGCTCGCGGTCCTCCGTGGCGAACAGCCCCGCGAACCAGTTCCGCTCGACGGCGAGGCCGGTCTCGATGTCGGTCTCCAGGCCGGTGTCGACCGCCTCCTTGGCGGCGCGCAGCGCGATCGCCGGGCCCTGGGCGAGCCTCGCCGCCCAGGCGTGCGCCGCCTCGTACACCTCGGCGGCCGGCACCACCCGGTCCACCAGGCCCAGCGCGAGGGCCTCGTCGGCCTTGACCTGACGGCCGGTGAAGATGAGGTCCTTGGCCTTGGAGGGGCCGATCAGCCGGGACAGCCGCTGCGTGCCGCCCGCGCCGGGGATCAGGCCGAGCAGGATCTCCGGCTGGCCCAGCTTGGCGTTCTCCCCGGCGATCCGGTAGTCGGCGCAGAGCGCGAGCTCACAGCCGCCGCCGAGCGCGTAGCCGGTGACCGCGGCGACCACCGGCTTGGGGATGCGGGCCACGGCGGTGAAGGAGTCCTGGAGGGCGCGGGCGCGCAGGACCATCGCCGCGTGGTCCATCACCTGCATCTCCTTGATGTCCGCGCCGGCCGCGAACACCTTCTCGCCGCCGTAGATCACCACGGCGCGCACGTCCTCGCGGCGGGTGGCCTCCTCGGCGAGTTCCCTGAGCCGGTCCTGCGTGGCGACGTCGAGCGCGTTCATGGGCGGGCGGTCCAGGCGCAGCGTGCCGACGCCCCCGGCGACTTCCAGAGTTACGGTCATGGGAAGCAGGTTAACCACCATTAACGGCAACCGGCCCGGTGCGGTCTGTCACACCGGGCCGGTCCGTCGCGCGTCGGCCGCGCCCGTCAGGAGAAGGGCCGCTCAGGCCGGCCGCGCCCCGTCAGGAGGGGGGCGGCGGTCCGTCGGGCGGGGCCCGCCGTCCGCCGCGGGAGGAGCGCGGGGGCGCTCACGCCTTCCACTCGCTCCAGGACATGTTCCAGCCGTTGAGCCCGTTGTCCGGGGCGACGGTCTTGTCCTGGGAGTTCTGCACCTCCACCACGTCGCCGATCAGCGAGTGGTTGAAGAACCAGGCGGCCGGCACGCCGCTGTCGTAGCCGCCGCGCACGTCGCGCAGGCCGACGCAGCCGTGGCTGGCGTTGAAGTTGCCGAAGGCGCCGCCGCCCCAGTAGTTGCCGTGGATGAAGGTGCCGGAGGTGGTCAGGCGCATGGCGTGCGGCACGTCCTTGATGTCGTACTCGCCGCCGTAGCCGACCGTCTCGCCGTTCATCCGGGTCACCGTGAGCTTCTCGCTGATGACCATCCGGCCGTTCCAGGTGTCGTAGCCGGGCTTGCCGGTGGTGACGGGGATGGTCCGGACGACCTTCCCGTCCTGCGTCACCTTCATCGTGTGCTTGCTCGCGTCCACGACGGACACCTGGTTGCGGCCGATGGTGAAGGAGACCGTCTTGGACTGCTTGCCGTAGACGCCCGGGCGGCCCTCGACGCCGTCGAGGTCGAGCTTGACGGTGACCTTGGTGCCGGCCTTCCAGTAGTGCTCGGGCCGGAAGTCGAGGCGGTCGTTGCCGAACCAGTGGCCCTCGACCTCGACGGCCGGCTCGGTCTTGATCCGGATGGCCTTCTCGACGGCGCCGGGGCGCGTGATGCCCCGGGTGAAGTTGACGGAGAACGGCATTCCGACGCCGACCGTGGAGCCGTCCTCGGGGGTGAAGCTGCCGACGAAGGTGTTCCGCGGCGTCAGCGTGGTGAAGCTGGAGTCCTCGGCGGCCTGGCGGCCGGCGGAGTCCTTGGCGACCGCGTGGACGGTGTACTTGGTCGAGGCCGCCAGGTGGGTGGACGGCGTCCAGGAGGCGCCGCCGCCGGATATCTTCCCGGATATCTCGGTGCCCTTGGCGTCCTTGACGACGACCTGGGTGAGCGTGCCCCCGCTCGCGGCGACCTTGAGGGCGCCGCTGGTGTCGACGGACGTCGCGCCGTCCTTGGGCGCGATGCTGACGACCGCCTGCGACTGCTTGCTCTCGGTCGTGCCGGCGTCCTTGCCCTTGCTCTGGCCGGACCCGGAGTCCGAGCCGCCTCCCCCGCACGCGGTGACGGCGAGGACGAGCGCGCCGGAGACCAGCGCGAGCAGCCCCCTGCGCCCCCTGGTCCCCGCTCGTCCCCCGCGTACCCGCGCGTCAACCGACGCCCCCGATATCGGCCGCACGTTCAAGTTCGTCCCCTCCCCGGGCCGGTCAGACCCATGCCCCAGCGCGTCCCGCGCGCACTGGCGCATAGTAACCACAAGGTCAGGGGCGAGTTGTCAGCCGAATGTCACTGTTCCGTCCCAACTTCGACAGCCGCTGGAAACCGCTTCCGCACGGCCGCCGGCCCCCGACCCGTGCCCCCGGCCCATCACTTGACCGCACTGCCCGCCGTCCAGTCCTTCCAGCCCATGTTCCACCCGCCGAGTCCGTTGTCCGCCGAGACGGTCCGGTCGTTGCTGTTGACGACTTCCACCACGTCGCCGACGAGGCTGCGGTCGAAGAACCAGCCCGCCGGGGTCCCGGATCCGCCGCCCTTGACGTCCTTCAGTCCCACACAGCCGTGGCTGACGTTGGTGCGCCCGAACGTGTCCGGGACCGACCAGTAGTTGCCGTGCACGAAGGTCCCGGAGTCGGTGAGCCGCATGGCGTGCGGGACGTCGGAGATGTCGTACTCGCCGCCGAAGCCGACCGTGCGGCTGTTCATGCGGGTGACCTCGAGCATCTCCATCACCACCATCTTCCCGTTGTACGTGCTGCTCCTGGCCGCCCCGGCCGTGATGGGGACGGTGGCCAGCAGCTCGCCCTCGCGGCGCACCTGCATGGTGTGCGCGGCCGCGTCGACCCGGGAGACCTGGCTGCGGCCCACGGTGAAGGAGAAGGTCTTGTACTGCAGCCCGTAGAGCCCGGGCGCCCCCTGGACGTCCCGGAGACGCAGGTCGACGGTGACCCGGGTGCCGGGCCTCCAGTACTCCCGGGGGCGGAAGTCGAGGCGGCTCCTGCCGAACCAGTGCGGGCGGATCTCCACGGGCGGTCGGGCGGTGACGCGGACGGCGCGCTCCACGGCGGCCCGGTCGGCGATCTCGCGGCTGAAGGACAGGGAGACGATCATTCCGGTGCCGACGACCGCGCGGTTCTCCGGCGTGACGTAGCCGATGAAACGCTCGTCGGGGACGTAGGTGGTGAAGGTGGTGTGCCGGGCGGAGCGGTGTCCGTCCCCGTCGACGGCGACCGCGTCGACGGTGTACTTGGCGGCGAGGGCGAGCCGGTCGTCGTCGGGCCGCCAGTCGCGACCGTCGCGGGAGAGGCGCCCGGTCACCGGGGCGTCCTGCGCGTCCTGCGCCTTGACGACCCGGACGGACTCCAGGCGCCCGTCGGCCACCCGCACCCGCAGCTTCGCATCCGGGCGGACGTCCTTGCTGCCGTCGCCCGGCACGACGCGGATGACGTCCTCGGGCGCCGGGGGCTTGCCGAAGGCCCGGCCGAGGGCGTCCGGGTCGCCCGAGGTGCAGCCGGCGGCCCCGGCCAGCAGTCCTGCCCATGTCAGTACGGCGGCCATCACGGCCCTCGCGCGCCGTGCGCGCCGTTGTACGTGCCTCACGGGCTGCCCAACGACCGGCCCGCTCCCGGGAAACGTGAGTGCGACCCGACCTCTGGGCAGAACAGTGGGGAGGACCACGCGCCGGGGGGCCGCGCCCGGGAGGAAGCCGCAGGAGCGGGCCGGAGCCGAACGAGCCGCAACAGCCGAAAAAAGGGGCCGACCAGGTGTCGAGCGCAGCCGAGCAGGAGGCGGTGGCGGACGGGCCCGCCACCCCGGACGGGCACACCGCGGACGGGCACGCCACCGAGGGGGGACCCGCCGTCGAGGGAGGCGTCACCACCGACGGAAACACCGGCGGAGGCGCCGGCGGAGGCGCGGGCGGCGACGGACGCGCCGCGGGGAACGGGCGCGCCGCTAAAGCCGAGCGGACCGCCGGCGACAAAGGCGCGCCCGGCGACGGACTCACCCCCGGCAGCGGGCCCACCCCCGGCGACGGGCCCACCCCCGGAAGCGGGCAGGCCGCCGGAAACGGGCGCGCCGCCGGCGGCCGGGTCGCCGCCCAGGCGCTGCCGGCCGCGGCCCGGGTCGTTCCCGCCGTCGGCGGGGCCGGTGTGCGGCGGGGGGCGCCGCCACCCACCGCACCCGTGTGGCCGGGCGCCTCCACGCCGCTGGGCGCGCGCTTCCGCGTCGGCCCGGACGGGGTGGCGGGCACCAACTTCGCGCTGTGGGCGGGCGGCGCGGAGGCCGTCGAGCTGTGCCTGTTCGACGAGGCCGGCAAGGAGACCCGCGCCCGGCTCACCGAGCTGACGCACGAGATCTGGCACGGCTTCGTCCCCGGTGTGATGCCCGGGCAGCGCTACGGCTACCGGGTGCACGGCCGCTGGGACCCGTGGACCGGCGCCCGCTGGAACCCGGCGAAACTGCTGCTCGACCCGTACGCGCGCGCGGTGGACGGCGCGTTCCGGTTGCCGCCCCAGGTCTACGGGCACGTGCGGGACTGGCCGGACCAGCACGTCGCCGACACCGTGCGCGACGACCGCGACTCCGCGCCCCACGTGCCCAAGGGAGTCGTCGTCCACGACGGGGACGACTGGTCCGACGACCGCCGTCCCAAGACCCCGTGGGCCGACTCGGTCATCTACGAACTGCACGTGCGCGGCTTCACCAGGCTGCACCCCGGCGTCCCCGAGGAACTGCGCGGGACGTACGCCGGACTCGCGCACCCGGCGGCGATCGAGCACCTGGTACGGCTGGGCGTGACGGCGGTGGAGCTGCTGCCGGTGCACCAGTTCGCCCACGAGGACCACCTGCTCCGCCGCGGCCTGCGCAACCACTGGGGCTACAACTCGATCGGCTACTTCGCCCCGCACGCCGGGTACGCGGCCTCCGGCACCGCCGGCCAGCAGGTCGGCGAGTTCAAGCGGATGGTGCGCGCGCTGCACGCGGCCGGCATCGAGGTCGTCCTCGACGTGGTCTACAACCACACCGCCGAGGCGAACGAGTACGGCCCGACGCTGTCCCTGAAGGGCATCGACAACCAGCGCTACTACCGGCTGCAACCGGACGCGCGCCGGTACGCGGACTACACCGGCTGCGGCAACACCCTGCACGTGGTCCAGCCCCACGTGCTGCGCCTGATCACCGACTCGCTGCGCTACTGGGTGACCGAGATGGGCGTGGACGGCTTCCGCTTCGACCTGGCCGCCGCGCTGGCCCGCTCCATGCACGACGTCGACATGCTCTCGCCGTTCCTCGCCGTGATCGCGCAGGACCCGGTGCTGCGCCGGGTCAAGCTGATCGCCGAACCGTGGGACGTGGGCGCGGGCGGATACCAGGTGGGCGCCTTCCCGCCGCTGTGGGCCGAGTGGAACGACCGCTACCGCGACACCGTGCGGGACTTCTGGCGCCATGCCCTGCCGGACGTGCGGGAGATGGGCTACCGGCTGTCCGGTTCCAGCGACCTGTACGCCTGGGGCGGCCGGCGCCCCTACGCCTCCGTCAACTTCGTCACGGCGCACGACGGTTTCACCCTCCGGGACCTGGTGAGTTACGACCGCAAGCACAACGAGGCCAACGGCGAGGGCAACCGGGACGGCACGGACGACAACCGTTCCTGGAACTGCGGGGCGGAGGGCGAGAGCGACGACGAGGGGATACGGGCGCTGCGCCGCAGGCAGCTGCGCAACCTGCTGACCACGCTGCTGCTGTCCACCGGCGTGCCGATGCTGGTCGCGGGCGACGAGCTGGGCCGCACCCAGCGCGGCAACAACAACGCCTACTGCCAGGACAACGAGATCGGCTGGCTGGACTGGTCCCTGCTGGAGGACCCCGGCTGGCGTGCCCTGTGCGAGCTGGCCTCCCGGCTGATCGCCCTGCGCCACCGCCACCCGGTGCTGCGCCGCCGGGCGTTCTTCTCCGGGCGGTCCCACTCGGCCGAGGGACTGCGGGACCTGGCCTGGTTCACCCCGCGCGGCGCGGAGATGACGGAAGGGGACTGGTACGCCCCGGCGGCCACCCTCGGCATGTACCTCTCCGGCCGGGACATCCCGGGGCGCGACGAGCGGGGCGCCCCGGTCCTCGACGACAGCTTCCTGGCCGTCCTGCACGCCGGGGACCGCCCGGTGGGCTTCGTCCTGCCGGGGCCGCCTTGGGCGCGGCGGTACGAGGTGGTGGTGGACACCTCGCTGGAGGACCAGACCGGGCCCCCGCGGGTGAGCCACCCGGCGGGCTCGGCCGTCACCGTGCCGGCCCGCTCGGTGCTGCTGCTGAAGGTCGCGGACTGACCGAGGACGCCCCGGTCGTCAGCCACCGCCCGCGGCGGCGGGCCGCCCCACGGATGCCGGGCCGCCCGGGCTTTCGCCCGGTGCGGCGGTGGGGCCCCGCTCGGGGAGCCCGCCGGGCGTCGCGGCGCGGACGGACGTGCGACGGCGGGCCCCTGCGAGCCGGGCGGTGAACGCCGTCCCCCGGACGGACGAAGACGCAGGTCGTAGGGCCGGTGATGGAGCCCGGTCCGGCCGAAACTCGGTGGGCGACGCCGACGCCGATCCGTAGGCTCACCGGTGATGCCCACGACACCTGCCGCCACCGAAACCCGTCCCGACGACACGGGGCCGACGGGCCCCGCCGCGTCCCGCCCGGGGCGTTCCGCCGTCCGCACGCTGCTGCGGCTGTGGCCGTACGTCCGGCCGGTGCGCGCCCGGCTGTCCGTCGCCGCGTTCGTCGCGATCGTCGCCTCCTGCGTGGGTCTGGTGATCCCGCTCGTCCTGAAATGGCTGGTGGACGGGCCGGTCGCCGACCGGGACACGCGCGGCGTGTGGCTCGGCGCGCTGTACCTGCTGCTGCTCGGCGTGGCCGAGGCGCTGCTGTTCGGACTGCGGCGGTGGCTGGTGGCCCGGCCGCTGTCGCACGTCGAGGCGGAGCTGCGGGCCGGTCTCTACCGGCACCTCCAGCGGCTGCCGGTCGCCTTCCACGACCGCTGGGCGTCGGGCCAGTTGCTCTCCCGGGGCACGACCGATCTGATGCTGCTGCGCCAGTTCCTCGCCTTCCCCCTGACCTTCCTGCTGGTCAACGGCGTGACGATCCTGGTGGGTGTCGTCATCATGCTGCTCCAGGACTGGACGCTCGGGCTGGTGATGCTGGCGCCCGCCCTGCCGCTGGTCGCCCTGAGCGCGTTCTTCGAGAAGCGGTACGCGCACGCGGCGCGGCTCGCGCAGGACCAGGTCGGGGACCTGACGACGGTGGTCGAGGAGAGCGTGCTCGGCGTCCGCGTCATCAAGGGGTTCGGCCGGCACCGCAGTCAGGCCCGCGCGTTCCGCGAGCTGGCGGGCACCCTGCGCGGCACGGAGCTGCGCAAGGCCCGGCTGCTGGCGACGATCTGGGCGGTCATCGTGGCCCTGCCGGAGGTGGCCATCGGGGCGACGCTGGTGGTGGGCGCGGTGCGGGTCGCGGACGGCGCCCTGTCGGCGGGCACCCTGGTCGCCTTCCTGTCCACCGCGCTCGCGCTGCGCTGGCCGGTGGAGTCGATCGGTTTCCTGCTGGCGATGAGCCAGGAGGCGGCGACCGCGACGGAGCGGTACTTCGAGGTGATGGACGCGCGGCCGGAGAGCCACGCGGATACGGCGGCGCCCGGTCCCGCCGCCCCGCACGCCCGTCCCCGGCCCGGCGCCGGCGCCGGCCGTGCGGGCGGGCTGAGGTTCGAGCACGTCCGCTTCCGCTACCCCGACGCCGCCCCCGACTCCCCGCCCCTCCTGGACGACGTCGACCTGCACGTCCGCCCCGGCGAGTCCCTGGCCCTGGTCGGTGCGACGGGCAGCGGGAAGACGACCCTCACCGCGCTCGTCCCCCGCCTGCACGAGGTGACCGGGGGCCGCATCACCCTCGACGGCGAGGACATCACCACGATGGACCGGGAGGCCCTGCGCGCCCTCGTCGCCGTGGCCTTCGAGGAGCCCACCCTCTTCTCCGCCAGCGTCGGCGACAACGTTCTCATGGGCGCGGACGGCACGGCGGGCACCGCCGAGCTGGACCGCGCGCTCGCCGTGGCCCAGGCCGACTTCGCGCACACGCTCCCACAGGGCACCGACACCCAGGTCGGCGAGCAGGGCCTCAGTCTGTCCGGCGGCCAGCGGCAGCGCCTTGCACTGGCCCGCGCGATCGTCGGCCGGCCCCGTTTCCTGGTCCTGGACGACCCGCTGTCCGCCCTGGACGTGCACACGGAGGCCGCCGTGGAGGCCGCGCTGCGCCGGGTACTGGCCGACACCACCGCCCTGATCGTGGCGCACCGCCCCTCCACGGTGCTGCTGGCCGACCGCGTCGCCCTGCTCTCCGGCGGCCGGATCGCCGCCGTCGGCACCCATCACGAACTGCTGCGCACGAACGCCGAGTACGCCCGTCTGATGTCGGGCGGCCAGGCGCGAGAGGAAGAGGAGGACGAGGACCGATGACGGCCCCCACCACATCCGTCCCCGTGGCCGAGGACGAGGCGGACCCGCCGCGCCCCGGGGACGCCGGCGACCCCTTCGACCGGGACGTGCTGCCCACTCCCCCCGGCGCGACCGCCGCCCTGCTCCGCTCGCTGCTGGCCCCCATGAAGGCCCGCGTCGCCGGGACCACGCTCGTGCTGCTGCTCCAGCAGGCGGCCGTCCAGGCGGGCCCGCTGCTGGTGGCGTACGCGATCGACACGGCCGTCCCGGCGTTCCGCGCCCACGACCACGGGCCGCTGGTCGCGGTGGCCGTCGGCTATCTGCTGTGCGCCCTCGCCTCCGGCGGGCTGCAGTGGGCGTTCATCGCCGGCGCGGCCCGGGTCAACCAGGACGTGCTGCTGGATCTGCGCGGCCGTATCTTCCGCCACGCCCAGGCGCTCAGCGTCGACTTCCACGAGCGCTACACCTCCGGCCGGCTCATCTCCCGTTCCACCACGGACGTGGAGTCGCTGCGCGAACTGCTGGACGAGGGCCTGCAGGAACTGATCACGGTCCTGCTCTCCTTCCTCTCCATCTCCGCGATGCTGCTGTGGCTGGATGCGGGGCTCGGCGCCGTCGCTGTCGCGTCGTTCGTGCCGCTGTACCTGCTGGTGCGGCTCTACCAGCGGCGCGCGGGGCGGGTGTACCGGGAACGGTCCACGGCGATCGCCGCGGTGATCGTGAAGTTCGTGGAGACGATGAACGGCATCCGGCCGGTGCGGGCCTTTCGCCGCGAGGCCGCCAACGACGCCGACTTCGCCGTCCTCAACCGCCGCCACGAACGCACCAACGGCGACGCGCTGCTGGAGATGGCCCGCTATGTGGTCGGCTCCCGGCTGGTGGCCAACACGGCGGTCGCCGCGATGGTGCTGTGGGGCGCCCACCGGGTGACGGACGGCTCGCTGGAGCTGGGCGTGCTGGCGGCGGCGGTGCTGTACCTGCGCCGCCTGTACGACCCGATCGACCGTCTCGGGATGTTCCTCAACTCCTACCAGTCGGCCGCCGCCTCCCTGGAGAAGATCGCGGGGCTGCTGGCCCAGGCGCCCTCGGTCCCGGAGCCGACGGAGCCCCGGCCGCTCCCGCCGCTCGCCTCCGAACTGCCGGGCCGCGAGGTGGTGTTCGAGGCGGTCGGCTTCGGCTACCGCACCGGCGGTGAGGTGCTGCCCCGCTTCGACCTGACCGTCCCCGCCGGGCAGACCGTCGCGGTGGTCGGCTCCACGGGCGCCGGGAAGTCGACCCTGGCCAAGCTGCTGGCCCGCTTCTACGACCCGTCCACGGGGCGGGTGCTGCTGGACGGCGTGGACCTGCGCGATCTCGCCACGCCCGAACTGCGGCGCGGGGTCGTCATGGTGACGCAGGAGGCGTTCCTGTTCTCCGGCACGGTCGCCGACAACATCGCCATCGGCCGCCCGGAGGCGACCCGCGAGGAGATCGAGGCCGCCGCGAAGGCGATCGGCGCCCACGACTTCATCAGCGCGCTGCCCGACGGCTACGACACCGACGTACGCAAGCGGGGCGGCCGCATCTCGGCGGGCCAGCGTCAACTGGTGGCTTTCGCGAGGGCGTTGCTGGCCGATCCGGCGGTGCTGATCCTCGACGAGGCGACCAGCTCGCTCGACATCCCCGGCGAACAGGCCGTGCAGCGCGCGATGGCGACGATCCTGCGGGGCCGTACGGCGGTGGTGATCGCCCACCGGCTGTCCACCGTGGAGATCGCCGACCGGGTGCTGGTGATGGAGCACGGCCGGATCGCGGAGGACGGACGGCCCCGTGAACTCATCGCCGGCCGGGGCCGTTTCGCCGAGCTGCACCGCGCCTGGCGCGACAGCCTGGCCTGAACCGGACGCCGGGACCCGGGGAGGCGGTGACCGACCCGCACGAGGGCCCGCGGCGCCCGGCCGCCGGGAGCGGACGGCCCCGGCGGGCCGGTGACGGAGATCCGGCGGCCGGTGGCGGCGGCGCCGGCGTCCGCCGGGGAATGCGAAGGTGTGTGGGCGCACGTCCGCACCGACACCGACGTCAACGGAAGAGAGTCTCGGCATGGCCGTCATCCACGACACCACCCTCAAGCCGACCAAGCTGGAGCTGCTGACCTCCTGGCTGCCCTCCCGACGGTGGTACCAGGGCGGCGGGGACGAACCGCGGCTGTCGAAGTCGGGCGGTTTCCGGCTGGACGACCCCGCGGGCGAGGTCGGGATCGAGTTCATGGTCGTCCACGACGCCTCCGGCGCCCGCCCGGCCGCCTACCTGGTGCCGCTCACCTACCGCGGCGCCCCGCTCGACGGGGCGCAGGACGCTCTGATCGGCACCACGGAGCACGGCGTACTGGGACCGCGCTGGGTCTACGACGGCTGCCAGGACCCCGTCCTCGTCGCCCAGTTGCACGCCCTGATCGAGGGCCGGACGCAGGCCCAGGCGCAGAGCACGAGCGACACCCCGGACGAGGAGGTCACCCGCTCGCACACGGGCACGGCCCCGCTCCCCGCCGGCCCCACCACGGCCACCGACACCGAGGAGAGCACCGAACTGACCGGCCCTGACGGCGGCGCGGCCCTGCGCGTGCACCGGGTCCTGCGCGGTGGTCAGCCCGTTCCCCCGCAGGCCGCGGCCGGCCACGTCGCCGGCGCCTGGGACGCACCGGACGGCAGCCGCGTCCGGGGGCTGTTCGCGGTGCTCCACACCCACCTCGGCTGAGCACGGCCGGGCTCCGACGCCCCCGTACTCCCGTGACCGACGGGGGTACGGGGGCGTGGTCCGGCCGGCCGGAGCCGGTGTGCGGCGGGCCGGGGCGCCCACCGCCGCCCCGCGCGACCGTAGGGTGCCGGGCATGAAGATCACCCTGCACCCGCCGACGGAAGAGGACCTGCGGCTGGTCGAGCACGCTCGGCGCATCGTGGAGGCCAACGGCGACGGGGAGGTGCACACCGTCGGCGCCGCCGTCCGGGACGTGCTGGGCCGGACGTTCGGCGGCATCAACCTGTACCACTTCACCGGCGGCCCCTGCGCGGAGCTCGTGGCGCTGGGGCACGCCCGCGCCGCGGGCGCCCGGGAGCTGTCGGTCATCGTCGCCGTCGGGGACCGGGGTCGTGGCGTGCTCGCGCCGTGCGGACGCGACCGGCAGGTCCTCCTCGACCACCACCCGGGCATCCACGTCCTGGTGCCGACGCCCGACGGCGTCCGCAGAGCCGCCGTGGCCGACCTCCTGCCGCACGGCTACGTGTGGGCGGACCACGACGCCTGAGGCCGCCGTTCGCCGTGCCGGGGCCCGCGGGCCCCGACGCGGTTCCCCGGGTCGCCGACCGCCGCGGATCCGGCGCGGTCCAGGACGTCGCGATGTCCGCCGCGGGCGGGGCGTCCGGGCGTCCCGCCCATCCGGTTCGTATACCGAACATGAACATCCGGACAACGAACGATTTCCAGCCAAGTTGATGACGCGCCCCTGACAAGGTCCGCGTTCTCCTGCCACTCTTCCCTTCGGCCGTTCACAGTCGGCCCACAGGACCCCCCACGGTTCCGCGGCTGTGCTCCGCCCGCGTTCCACGCACCTCACGCACTTCGCACCTCGTTCCGCGTTCTTCCGCGGTTCTGCCCGGACGGCTCACCCCCCGTCCGGTTCTCCCCCTTGGCCGCGCGACCCGTGGCCACGCAGAAGGAGTCAGTGTTGAGTAGCAGCAGCTCTCGCAGACGCACCTCCCACACAACTCACCGGCGGGCAGCGGGTGTCGCCCTGGCCGGTGTCGCCGCGCTGATCGCCACGGCCGTCCAGTCGGGCGCCGCGAGCGCCGCGCCCACGCAGGCGCCGCATGCCGGCAGGCTCGACCCGGCGCACGTCGCCGTGAAGCTCACCCCCTCCCAGCGCGCCGAGCTGATCCGCGACGCCGACTCGGCCAAGTCGCGCACCGCCGAGGACCTCGGCCTCGGCGCGCAGGAGAAGCTGGTCGTCAAGGACGTCGTCAAGGACGCCGACGGCGCCCTCCACACCCGCTACGAGCGCACCTACGCCGGCCTGCCGGTCCTCGGCGGCGACCTGGTCGTCGACACCTCGAAGTCGGGCACGACGCAGCGGGTCGTGAAGGCGACGGGCGCGGCCGTGAAGGTCGCCAGTCTCACCCCGCGCGTGTCGAAGGCGACCGCGGAGAAGCAGGCCGTGCAGCGCGCCAGGACCCTGGGCGGCAGCGACGCGGCGGCCGCCCCGTCCTCGCGCGAGGTGATCTGGGCCGCGAGCGGCACGCCGGTGCTGGCGTACGAGACGGTGGTCGGCGGCTTCCAGGACGACGGGACACCCAACCGGCTGCACGTCGTCACGGACGCGAGCACGGGCAAGGAGCTGTTCCGCTACCAGGGCATCGAGACCGGTGTCGGCAACACCCAGTACAGCGGCCAGGTGACGCTGACGACGACCCAGTCGGGCTCGACGTACACGCTGAACGACGGCGCGCGCGGCGGCCACAAGACGTACAACCTCAACCGCGGCACCTCCGGCACCGGCACGCTGTTCAGCCAGTCCAGCGACACCTGGGGCAACGGCACCACGTCGAACTCCGCCACCGCGGCCGCCGACGCGCACTACGGCGCCGCGGTCACCTGGGACTTCTACAAGAACACCTTCGGGCGCAACGGCATCAAGAACAACGGCCAGGCCGCCTACTCCCGCGTCCACTACGGCAACGCGTACGTGAACGCGTTCTGGGACGACAGCTGCTTCTGCATGACCTACGGCGACGGCACCGGGAACAACGACCCGCTGACCTCGCTGGACGTGGCCGGCCACGAGATGAGCCACGGCGTCACCTCCAACACCGCGGGCCTGAACTACTCGGGCGAGTCCGGCGGCCTGAACGAGGCCACCTCCGACATCTTCGGCACCGGCGTGGAGTTCTACGCCAACAACAGCACGGACGCCGGCGACTACCTGATCGGCGAGAAGATCGACATCAACGGCGACGGCACCCCGCTGCGCTACATGGACAAGCCCAGCAAGGACGGCGCCTCCGCCGACTCCTGGTCCTCGGGCGTGGGCAGCAAGGACGTGCACTACTCCTCCGGCGTCGCCAACCACTTCTTCTACCTGCTGAGCGAGGGCAGCGGAGCCAAGGTCATCAACGGCGTCAGCTACAACTCGCCGACGGCCGACGGGCTTCCGGTCACCGGCATCGGCCGGGACAAGGCGCTGCAGATCTGGTACCGGGCGCTGACCACCAAGTTCACCTCCACCACCAACTACGCGAGCGCCCGCACCGGCACGCTGGCGGCGGCGGGCGAGCTGTACGGCACCACCAGCGCCGAGTACAAGGCGGTGCAGGACGCGTGGGCGGCCGTGGCGGTCGGCTCGCGCTCCGGCGGCGGCGACCCGGGCGGCGGCGGCTCCACGTTCGAGAACACCTCGGACGTGCAGATCCCGGACTACGGCTCGGCGGTCACCTCGTCCATCACGGTCTCCGGCCGGAGCGGCAACGCGCCCTCCAACCTCCAGGTCACGGTCGACATCGTGCACACCTGGAGCGGCGACCTGCAGATCGACCTGGTCGCCCCGAACGGGTCGACGTACCGGCTGAAGAGCAGCGGCTACGACCCGACGCCGGACGTGCACAAGACCTACACGGTCAACGCGTCCGCCTCGGCGGCCAACGGGACCTGGAAGCTGCGCGTCCAGGACCAGGGCCCGCAGGACACGGGCTACATCGATGGCTGGAAACTGACCTTCCCGTAAAGGGCGTCCGGTAGGCCGCGCTGACCCCAGGTCAGGGCGCCGCTCCGGAGGTGGAGCTCCCGGAGCGGCGCCCGTTCACACCCCCGAAACATTCATCCGGATGTCTTTTTTCAGCCAACATCACTTCGGGGTCATGACATGTACGCGTCCTCAGTGCCACTCTTCCTGCACCCGCCGCACAGCAACCTGACATCCACTCCGGGTCGGCAACCCCACGCCGGACGGACTCCCCCACATAAGGAGCTCGTGTGACTCCCCGCTACGCGCGTCACAAGCGCACCACTCTGGCCGTCGCCACCGCCGTCGCCGCCGGAGCCCTCCTCAGCACCGGTCTGACCACCAGTGCCTCGGCCGACGCCGGCCGCTCCCTCGCCGCCGCCCCCACCACCCTCTCCGCGGCGGCCCGCACCTCCCTCCTTCAGCAGGCGCAGGCCGGCGCCGCGGAGACGGCACAGCAGATAGGCCTCGGCGCCAAGGAGAAGCTGGTCGTCAGAGACGTCGTCCGGGACGTCGACGGCACCGTTCACACCCGCTACGAGCGCACCTACGCCGGTCTGCCGGTCCTCGGCGGCGACCTGATCGTCCACACCTCCAAGGCCGGCAAGGCCGAGGGGGTCACCAAGGCGACGAAGGCGACCATCAAGGTGGCCTCGCTCACGCCGAAGGTCGCCCCGGCCAAGGCCGAGAAGCAGGCGCTGGGCCTGGCCAAGGACGCCGGTTCGGCCCAGACCACCGCCGACCGGGCCCCGCGCAAGGTCGTCTGGGCGGGCAACGGCACGCCGGTCCTCGCCTACGAGACGGTCGTCGGCGGCCTCCAGGACGACGGCACCCCCAACGAGCTGCACGTCATCACCGACGCGGCCACCGGCAAGAAGCTCTACGAGTACCAGGGCATCGAGACCGGCACCGGCAAGACCCTGTACTCGGGCACCGTCACCCTCTCCACCACGCTGTCGGGCTCGACGTACCAGCTCTACGACACCACGCGCGGCGGCCACAAGACGTACAACCTGGCCCGCAAGACGTCCGGCACGGGGACCCTGTTCACCAACAGCACCGACGTGTGGGGCACCGGCGCCGCCTCCAGCTCCAGCACGGACCAGACGGCGGCCGCGGACGCCGCCTACGGCGCGCAGGAGACCTGGGACTTCTACAAGAGCACCTTCGGGCGCAACGGCATCAAGAACAACGGCGTGGGCGCCTACTCCCGCGTCCACTACGGCACCGGCTACGTCAACGCGTTCTGGGACGACAGCTGCTTCTGCATGACCTACGGCGACGGCTCGGGCAACACCCACCCGCTGACCGCGCTGGACGTCGCCGGCCACGAGATGAGCCACGGCGTCACCTCCAACACCGCGGGCCTGAACTACTCGGGCGAGTCCGGCGGCCTGAACGAGGCCACCTCCGACATCTTCGGCACCGGCGTGGAGTTCTACGCCAACAACGCCTCCGACCCGGGTGACTACCTGATCGGCGAGAAGATCAACATCAACGGCAACGGCACGCCGCTGCGCTACATGGACAAGCCCAGCAAGGACGGCGCCTCCGCCGACTACTGGTCCTCCACCGTGGGCAACAAGGACGTGCACTACTCGTCCGGCGTCGCCAACCACTTCTTCTACCTGCTGAGCGAGGGCAGCGGCGCGAAGACGATCAACGGCGTGAGCTACAACTCGCCGACGTACAACGGCTCCGCGGTCACCGGCATCGGCCGCGCCAAGGCACTGCAGATCTGGTACAAGGCGCTCACCACGTACATGACGTCCACGACCAACTACAAGGCCGCCCGCACGGCGACCCTGAACGCGGCCTCGGCGCTGTACGGCTCGACCAGCGCCGAGTACAAGGCGGTCGCGGCGGCCTGGACCGCGGTCAACGTCAGCTGACCACCGACCGACGAACGGCGGCACCCGGGGAGCGGACCTCCCCGGGTGCCGCCCTACGCTTGGGACCCATGTCCCCGGCGCCCTTCACCTACGAGCCGGTCGGCGCGACGCGCGACGATCCGGCCTTCTGCCCGCCCGGCTTCCACCCGATGCTGGTGCGCACCCGCATCGGCGAGGGCCAGGCGGTCTTCCGCCGGGCCGCCGAGGCGGTCCTCACCTGGGAGATGCACCGCGCCATGGGCGTGGGCATCGACGCCGCCGCCGACCGCGCGGCCCCCGGCGTCGACGTCACCGTCTCCCTGGCGGGGCTCGTCAAGGCCCCCTGCCGGATCGTCTGGACGGCCGAGGAGCCGCGCCGGGCCGGCTGGGCCTACGGCACCCTGCGGGGCCACCCTGAGACCGGCGAGGAGTCCTTCGTCGTCGACCGCACCGGCGACGGCACGGTCTGGCTGACCGTGGCCGCCTTCAGCCGCCCCGCCAAGTGGTACGCCCGCGCCGGCGGCCCCGCGACGCGCGGCCTCCAGCACGCCTACGCCCGCCGCTGCGGGACGGTGCTGCGCAGGCTGTGCGCCGCGGTCGCGGAGGACTGACCGGCACGGCCGGCCGCCGGGCCGGAACCGGTGGTCAGCGCAGCAGCACCCCGTCCCCCTCCACCGCCTCCTGCGACGGCACCGTCATCAGGCCGAGTTCCGCGCCCGAGGCGAGCATGCGGTGGGCGGGGAGGATGCGGACCGTGTACCCGTAGGGGCCGTTGCGGTCCAGGGAGAGCGGTCCCTCGTAGACCCAGCGGCCGTCGGGGTCGGGGGCGCCCGCGGGCTTCAGCGGCACCACGGTGGCGTCCTCGATGCGGTCCTCCTCGTCGACCCGGCCGGAGACGGCCTGCACCTCGATGTCGTCCGGACCGAGACTGCCCAGCCCGACCCGCACGCGCAGGCCGAGCGTGCCGCCGAGCTCGGCCGTGGCCGCCGCGTCGGAGGCCTCCACGTGGTCGACGCTCACCTCGTGCCAGGCAGCCCGCACCCGTGCCTTCCACCGCGCCAGCTCACGCGCCGCGTCCGGGCCCAGGGCGCGGTGGGCGTGGGCTGCGGGGGTGTAGAGCCGGTCGACGTACTCGCGGACCATGCGACCCGCCAGCACCTTCGGACCCAGCAGGGTCAGGGTCCGGCGGACCATCTCGATCCAGCGGTCGGGCAGCCCGGCCCGGCCGCGCTCGTAGAAGCGGGGCGCGACCCGCTGCTCCAGCAGGTCGTACAGGGCGGCGGCCTCCACGTCGTCACGGTGGTCGGGATCGGTGCCCGCCCCGTCGGCGGTGGGCACCGCCCAGCCGAAGTCGGGCTGGTACCACTCGTCCCACCAGCCGTCCAGCACGGACAGGTTGAGGCAGCCGTTGAGGGCGGCCTTCATCCCGGAGGTGCCGCACGCCTCCAGGGGCCGCAGCGGGTTGTTCAGCCACACGTCGCAGCCGTGGTACAGCTTCTGCGCCATCGCCATGCCGTAGTCGGGCAGGAAGACGATCCGGTGCCGTACCCGCGGGTCGTCGGCGAAGCGGACCAGTTCCTGGATGAGCCGCTTGCCGCCGTCGTCCGCCGGGTGCGCCTTGCCCGCGACGACGATCTGGATCGGCCGCTCCGGGTGCAGCAGCAGGTCCATCAGCCGGTCCCGGTCGCGCAGCATCAGCGTCAGACGCTTGTAGGAAGGGACCCGGCGGGCGAAGCCGATGGTCAGCACCTCGGGGTCGAACACGCCGTCGATCCAGCCCAGCTCCGCCGTGCCCGCGCCGCGCTGCCGCCAGGACGCCCGCAGCCGTCGGCGCACCTCGACCACCAGCTGCTCGCGCAGGTCACGGCGCAGCTCCCACACGTCCTCGTCGGGGATGTCGGCGACCGCGTCCCAGCGGTCGGAGCCGCCCACGGACAGGGCGTCCTCGGTGCGCTGCGCCCCGATCTGCCGGGCGCCGAGCCGGAACACCTCCGGGGCCACCCAGGTCGGGGCGTGGACGCCGTTGGTCACCGAGGTGATCGGCACCTCGTCCGGGTCGAATCCCGGCCACAGCCCGGAGAACATCTCCCGGCTGACCCGTCCGTGCAGAAGCGACACGCCGTTGGCGCGCTGTGCGAGCCGCAGTCCCATCACGGCCATGTTGAACAGGTTCGGCTCGCCGCCCGGATAGGTCTCCGTGCCCAGCCGGAGGATCCGCTCGACATCGATGCCGGGCAGCTCGGCCTCCGGCCCGAAGTGGCGGGCGACCAGTTCCCGGTCGAAGCGGTCGATGCCGGCCGGCACGGGCGTGTGGGTGGTGAACACCGTCCCCGCGCGCACCGCCTCCAGGGCCGCGTCGAAGTCCAGCCCGCCCTCGCACAGCTCCGCGATCCGCTCCACCCCGAGGAAGCCCGCGTGTCCCTCGTTGGTGTGGAACACCTCCGGCCCGGGGTGCCCGGTGAGCCGGCAGTACGTCCGCACCGCGCGCACCCCTCCTATGCCCAGCAGCATCTCCTGCAGCAGCCGGTGCTCGCTGCCGCCGCCGTAGAGCCGGTCGGTCACCCCGCGCTCGCCGGGATCGTTCTCCTCGACGTCGGAGTCCAGCAGCAGCAGCGGGATCCGGCCGACCTGGGCCAGCCAGACCCGGGCGTGCAGCGACGCGCCTCGGGGCAGCGCGAGGGAGACCCGCGCGGGGCTGCCGTCGGCCTCCCGGAGCTGGGTGACGGGCAGCTCGTTGGGGTCCAGGACCGGGTAGTGCTCCTGCTGCCAGCCGTCCCGGGACAGCGTCTGGCGGAAGTAACCGTGCCGGTACAGCAGCCCCACGCCGATCAGCGGCACACCGAGGTCGCTGGCCGACTTCAGATGGTCGCCGGCGAGGATGCCGAGCCCGCCGGAGTACTGCGGCAGGGCGGCGGTGATGCCGAACTCGGGCGAGAAGTAGGCGATCGCGGCCGGCCGCCCCTCGGGCCGGCCCTGGTACCAGCGGTCGCCGGTCACGTAGTCGTGCAGGTCGTCGGCGGCCGCGGTCAGCCGGCGCAGGAAGCGGCGGTCCCCGGCCAGCTCGGCCAGCCGCGCCGGTCGCACGCTGCCGAGCAGCCGTACCGGGTCGCCGCCCGAGGAGGCCCAGCGCTCCGGGTCGACGGACTGGAACAGATCACGCGTCTCGGCGTGCCAGGACCAGCGCAGATTGCGGGCCAGCTCGCTGAGCGGTCGTAGGGGCTCGGGGAGAACGGGACGGACGGTGAACCGACGGATCGCCTTCACATTCCACCTCGGCGCGTTCGCTGATGGACGCACGGCGCGGTGCGCTCCGTTCGAAGGACGCACGGCACCTTGCGCTTCGCTGGAAGGACGCACGGCACTGTGCGCCCCGTCACTCAAAACCGTACCGGTCCCGGTGCGGGCGCCGCTGGGGCCACCGCCGCCGATCCCCCGGCCGGCGCCCCGAACGGCTTGTCCCGGCGCGCCGGGAACCGGCCATTCCCACGGCTTCGGCCGCCCGGGCGTGGGGCGCGGCGTCCGGGGTACGCGCCTTGCTGGGTGAGGCATCCGGCCAGGTCTCCGGCGCCCTTCGGCGGCGGGGATCTGCGTGTCGAACGGATTCCCGCAGGTACAGGGGGTGTGATGGCCGAGCACCGGAGCCGGTTCGGCCCGTGTCCGGACGCGGCCGGTCTTGTGTGTAGACATACGCGTGAGTAGTTAACAAAGTGCCGGAATGCTCACCCGAACAGGGTGGGAAGGCTCCCCCGGTACACCCGACAGGCAGACCCCGTACGGAAACCCAGGCACCTCCCGGCACATCGAGGCAGATCCAAGCAGACCCGCAGGACCCGCACGGACCCCGCAGGACCCACCTCCCCACACACATCCGCCCACACCCTCGTTGACGCGGACAGGAGCGGTCATGCCCGCCACGCACCACTCGGCAGCACCCCCGACCAGCAGCACCAGCGGCAGGCGTCCCCGCGACGCCGGCCCACCGGACCACCCGGCCGCGGACACCTCCGCGCAGCGGACCGGCGCGGGTGACACCACCGCCGTCGGCCGGATGCCCGTCCTCGACGTCCGGCCGGTCGTCCAGCACGGCCGCCGGCCCGCCAAGGCGGTGACCGGCGAGTCGTTCGAGATCTCGGCCACCGTGTTCCGCGAGGGCCACGACGCGGTGGCGGCCAACGTCGTCCTGCGCGACCCCCGGGGCCGGACGGGCCCCTGGACGCCGATGCGCGAACTGGCGCCCGGCACCGACCGCTGGGGCGCCACCGTGACCGCGGGCGAGCCCGGCCGCTGGACGTACACGGTGGAGGCCTGGGGGGATCCGGTCACCACCTGGCGCCACCACGCCCGGATCAAGATCCCGGCGGGGCTGGACACCGGGCTGGTGCTGGAGGAGGGCGCCCGGTTGTACGAGCGGGCCGCCGCCGGGGTGCCCGACGACGGAGGCCGCGACACCCTCCTGGCGGCCGTCGCGGCCCTGCGGGACGACAGCCGGCCGGCCGCCTCCCGGCTGGCGGCGGCGTTGACGCCGGAGGTGGACGCGGTGCTCGCGCGGTACCCGCTGCGGGAGCTGGTCACCGCGAGCGAACCGCTGCCGCTCCAGGTCGAACGCGAGCGG